>DATKFV010000174.1:0-64688 GCA_035511035.1 Streptosporangiaceae bacterium | reverse complement strand
GACCGCGCAGCGGCGCGAGCGGGTCATCCCCGCCGTCTCGATCCTGATCGCCAGCCGCACCAGCCGCACCAGCCGCACCAGCCGCACCAGCGACGTTATGCTCCGACTGATCGGCAGCCCGATAACGACCACACGAATTGGCCGGGTGAGTTTCATCCGAATGACCTGGTCCGGCCGAAGAACGGCCGGAGTTACCTGGCGAGGTCAAGACCGCGGCTAGGTGCGAATGATCTGGCGCACGGCGCCATCAGAACCGGCGTGGACGATCAGTGCGTCCGGGCCGACGTCCCGCACTATCGCCTCATCGGCGTTGTCTGGCCCGGGCCCATCGCTGACCACGGCAGCCGCCTCGAGGGCCGAGGCTCCGCTCGACACGGCCATGGCCACGGCGAGCGCCAGCGCCGACAACTGCAGCGAAGGCAAAGCCACAGTAGCGGCGGCGTAAGTGCGCCCAGTCTCGTCCCTGACCGCAGCCCCCTCAGCCGCGCCCACCCGCGCCCGCGCCGACCGGGCCAGCGTAATGATCTTCAGATCCTCAGGCCCAAGCCCACCATCATCCACACCGACCGAGCCTACTGCCCCGCCATCCCCGCCCCGCCGCCCCCGCCAGCCCCGGACCCAAACAGCGGGGGCACGTCGCTGTCGCAAGAACGACACCAAAGTCCCCCCGCTGCGACCGCGCACCCAGCACATCCTCCGTGATCAAGAACGCGCATGCGGTCGTCAAGACCGCGAACCCAACTGATCCTCCATGATCAAGCACCTGCGCGTGATCGCGGAAGATCGTAAGGAGAGCACCAACACGAGTTATATTCCGTGATCATCCCGGCCGGGTGATCACGAAAGATTGCAGTGTCATACCCCGATCGAACTTCCGTGACCACGGATTTTCCATGATCACGGAGCTTTGGCAAGGTGAGTCGGTAGTGGCGGGCGAGTCAGCCTCCGCCTCGGGCGGGCGAGCCCGCGACGACCGGCGACCCAGCCTTCGCCTCGGCGAGCAAGCCCGCGACGACCGGCGATCCGGCCTCAGCTTCGGCGAGGCGATCACCGTCAGCAGGCGAGTCAGCAGAGAGTGAGTCGGCTGCCGGGGGCGAGTCGACAGCGCGTGGGTCCAGAGCGGGTGGCACGCCGTGAGACGGCTAGTGGCGGCGGTCGTCGAGTTCGGTGGCTTTCTCGGCGAGCTCGGCGGCGGGCTGGCCTGGGATGTCGTCGGCGGCCCAGGCCCACTGGTCGGTGTCCTCGTCGGATGGATCCCGCCCCGAGCCACCCGGCGACGCACCGCCAGGCCGGCCGTCGGTCCCATCACTCCGGCCCCCGCCCGCGCCGCCAGCCGAGCCGCCGTCCGCCTCGTCACTCGGCGACCCGTCCTGGCCAGCGCCCTTGCCGACTCGCTGCACGGTCACCGCAGCGATCCGGTTCCTGCGGCCGGCCAGGCTCTCCGCGGTGAGCCTGAGCCCGGCGACGGTCGCCGTCGATCCCGCGATCGGCACCCGGCCGAGCCGCTGGGCCAGCAACCCGCCGACCGTCTCCACGTCCTCCGCCTCGATCTTCACCCCGAACAGCTCAGCCAGCTCGTCGACCGACAGCCGCGCGGTGACCCGCGCCCGCTCCTGGCTCAGCCACTCGACCGGCGGGCTCTCGTTGTCGTACTCGTCCGCGATCTCGCCGACGATCTCTTCGAGGATGTCCTCGATCGTCACCAGGCCAGCCGTGCCGCCGTACTCGTCGATCACGATCGCGACGTGGATCTGCCTGGCCTGCATCTCGCGCAGCAAGTCATCGACCGGCTTGCTGTCGGGCACGAACGTGGCCGACCGCATGATCGAGCTCACTGGCTCCGACGACAGCCCAGCCTCATCGTCGTACGTCCTGGTCACGATGTCCTTCAGGTACGCGATGCCGATCACGTCGTCGAGGTTCTCGCCGACCACGGGAATCCGGGAGAATCCGCTGCGCAGCGCGAGCGACAGCGCTTGCCGCAGCGACTTGCCGCTCTCCACGAAGATCATGTCGGTCCGCGGCACCATCACCTCGCGGGCGATAGTGTCGCCGAGCTCGAACACCGAGTGGATCATCGCCCGCTCTCCGGGCTCGATAACCCGCCGTCGTTCCAGCAGGTCAACGAGTCCGCGCAGATCCTCTTCCTCCCCGGTCGGCCCGCTCGGCTGCCGGTTGTCCCGGCCGAGCACCCGCCCGGCGGCGAGCAGTATCACCGGGATCGGGCCCATGACCCTGACGATCGGCTGCATGATCGACGCGGCCCGGTCGGCGATGCCGGCCGCGTACTGGCGGCCGAGCGTCCTCGGCCCGATCCCCGCGACCACGTAGATCACCACGGTCATCACCGCGCCCGCGATCAGGAAGCCGCGCCAGGGCGGCCCGAACCAGTGCATGAACACGAACGCCACGAACAACGTCGCGGTCAGCTCGGCGGCCACCCGGGTCAGCAGCAGTACCGCGATGTACTTGGGTACCTCCGCCAGCACCGACTGCAACGGCGGCGACGGCTCGCCGGCCGAGCTGGCCAGCTCCTTGGCCCCGGCCCGCGAGACGCGGAGCAGCGCCGTGTCCGCGCTCGCGCACAGCCCGGCGAACAGGGCGAGCACTGCCGCAGCGAGAATCAGCCAGCCCAAGGAAGACCTACCCAGACTCCGTCGGTTCGGCCCTATCCTCACCCGCGACGGCCTCTTCATGCACCGCGCCCTCAGGCAGCGCGCCCCCGGGCACCGGAACCCCCGTCACCGGAGCCCCCGTCACCGCGTCCTCGCCAGCCGCTAGCTCGGCCTGGTCGGCGGCCAACTCGGCTTGCTCGGCCCGCCACGAGCTGAGCAGCCGGTCCTGCAGGCCGAACATCGCGGCGTGCTCGGCCGGATCGCCGTGGTCGTATCCGAGCAGATGCAAGATGCCGTGCGCGCACAGCAGGTCGATCTCGTCGGCGACGCCGTGCCGCGCCTGCTTCGCCTGCGCGGCCGCGACCTGCGGGCAGATGACCACGTCGCCGAGCAGGCCAGGGATGCCGGACGCGTCGGCCTTGTCCCGCTCGCCCTGGGTGCCGCCGGGTTGCGGCGGGCGCAGCTCGTCCATCGGGAAGGCCAGCACGTCCGTCGGCCCTTCCTCGCCCATCCACCGCACGTGCAACTCGGTCATTGCCGGCTCATCGACCAGCAGCACCGAAAGCTCGGCCAGTGGGTGCACCCGCATCTCGTCAAGCACGTGCCGGGCAAGGCTCGCCAGGGCGGACTCGTTCACGTCCACCCCGGACTCGTTAGCGATCTCGATGCTCACTTAAGCTCCGAACGCTTTATTTGCAGCAAAAAACCCAAAACCAGCTCGGGGCGGGTCGCCATGCGCATTAGCCCAGCCACCAGTCGTGGGGGTCCGGGGGTTCGGACCCCCGGGTAAACACTGACGATCACCGGTTCCTGCTGACATCACGCCTGGCCCGGTTCGCCGGAAGTCGCTCCGCGTCGGCCGCGGCCTTGGCGGCGTCGTGGCGAGCGTAGGCATCGACGATGTCGGCGACCAGCCTGTGCCTGACCACGTCATGGGCGGTGAGCTTGCAGAAGTAGATGTCAGGTACCCCGTCGAGCACGTCCTGTACCGCCCGGAGGCCGCTGACCTGGCCCGATGGCAGGTCCACCTGGGTCACGTCGCCGGTCACCACGATCCTGGAGCCGAAGCCGAGCCTGGTCAGGAACATCTTCATCTGCTCGGCCGAGGTGTTCTGGGCCTCGTCGAGGATGATGAAGGAGTCGTTCAGCGACCGGCCGCGCATGTAGGCGAGCGGCGCGATCTCGATCGTGCCGGCGGTCAGCAGCCGGGGGATCGAGTCGGGATCCACCATGTCGTGCAGCGCGTCGTACAGCGGCCGCAGGTAGGGGTCGATCTTCTCGTACAAGGTGCCGGGCAGGAACCCGAGCCGCTCGCCTGCCTCGACGGCCGGCCTGGTCAAGATGATCCGGTTGACCTCCTTGGCCTGCAGCGCCTTGACGGCCTTGGCCATGGCCAGGTACGTCTTGCCGGTGCCGGCCGGGCCGATCGCGAAGACGATCGTGTGCTTGTCGATCGCGTCCACGTAGCGCTTCTGGTTCAGCGTCTTGGGGCGGATCGTGCGGCCGCGCGAGGACAGGATGTCCAGGGTCAGGATGTCGGCCGGGCGAGCGCCTGACTTGCGGCGCAGCATCGCGACGCTGCGCTCGACCACGTCGGCCGTGACCTCGGTGCCGCTCGCCAGCAGCCGGGTCAGTTCATCGAACAGTTCGCTGATGATCGCGGTCTCGCTGGCCGCGCCGGTCACCGTGATCTCGTTGCCGCGGACGTGGATGTCGGAGTCGAACGCTTCCTCGATGACCTGAAGCAATTCGTCCCGCGAGCCGAGCAGGCTGACCATCGAGTGCGGCTCGGGAATGACGATCCGCAGCGAAGTCGCCGCTCCCCCGTCAAGCGCGGCCTTGCCCCGGTCGGCCTTGGGCCCATGGTGCCCGTTGTTGCCGTGCCCGCTGTTCCCGTGCCCGCTGTTCCCGCCGCCAGCGCCGGGGGCGCCAGGGCCGTGGTCGTTCGGTTGCTTCTTCACTTACCTCCGCCTCAGCCAGATGGCCACGTCAACTGCCTTCCCCCGAGCACATGCGCGTGCACGTGGAACACGCTCTGGCCGCCGTGACCACCGGTGTTGAAGACCACTCGGTAGCCGTCCTGCTCGATTCCCTCGGCCTTGGCTACCTCGTCGGCCTGCGCCGCCACTTCGGCGAGCAGGCTCTCGTTCCCTGCCAGGGTAGCCAGGTTGGGATAGTGCTCCTTCGGAATCACCAGCACGTGAACCGGAGCCATGGGATTTATGTCACGGAAGGCGAGGGTACGGTCGCTTTCTAGCACGACCGTAGCCGGAATCTCGCCGGAGGCGATTCGGCAGAATAGGCAATCAGGCACGGCCCGATCCTAACGTGTGCTTCGCCTACCCCACTGCGTCCATATATGGTTGCACCGCAGCCAGCATCCCGTGCCCTTGCACCCCCCGGTCGCCGCGGGCCACGGGGCTGTGCCCGAAGACAGGGTCGTCATCGAGCGCGCGAGTGTGAGGCGAGGCAGGACGAGCGGCAGCTACGCCACGGTTTGTGAAGTCCGTGCGTAAACCAGGCGGGCAGCCCGCGCGTCATCACAAGGTGACCGAGACCTTGGTGGTGGGCTCCGCGTTCGGACAGGTGCCGACTCAGCCCCTTCAAGTCACGTCGCGCCTGGCATCGTCGCTCCCGGGACAGGAACCCACTGCAACGATGGAAACCGCCCAGGTAGATGCGGATACAGCGATCACGGAGCTTTATAGCGCGCATTACCGGCCGCTGGTCAGGCTGGCGGCGCTGCTTGTCCACGATCTGTCGACCGCGGAGGAAGTTGTGCAGGACTCGTTCGTCGCGTTGCACGCCGGCTTGCACCGGCTCCGCGACAATGAGAAGGCACTCGCCTACTTGCGGGCGGCCGTCGTCAACCGGTCCCGTTCGGTTCTGCGGCACCGGGTCGTGGTGGACAGGAACGCGCCCAAGCCCCCGCCGGACATGCCGAGCGCCGAACACGGCGCGCTGGCCCTGCTCGACCGCTCATCAGTAGTCAAGGCGCTGGGCTCGCTGCCCCTCCGCCAGCGAGAAGTGGTCGTGCTGCGGTTCTATGCTGATTTGTCGGAGGCACAGATCGCCTCTGCCATGGGCATTACCCGCGGCGCGGTGAAAAGCCATACGTCCCGCGCGATGGCCGCGCTGCGCTCAGTGCTGGAGCCACAAGCATGAGCTGCGAGACCTCTGGTTCACCCCAGCGCGACTTCGACGCCGCGCTCCGCGACGCGCTCAGGCTCGCCGCCGAGTCCGTCGAGCCGGGCGCGGACGGGCTCGACCGGATCCGTACCAAGATCGTCGCCCGCCGATCGCGGCGCGGCGTGCCGTGGCGGTCCGCCGCCGCGGGTCGCGGCGGCACCTCGATACCCTGGTGGGGGGCGTTTCGGCTCAGCGGGGGCTGGATCGCGACCGCCTTCGGCGCGGTGCTCGAGCGGTTCAGGCCCGATCCGAACCGGGCCGGCTGGTTTGGCTGGCTGCGCCCGGCCGCCGCGATCGCCACGGGGCTGTTCGTGGTCACCGCGGCATCGTGGGCCGTCGCCGCGCTGCCCAGCGGGGGCACGTCGACCAGCTCCATCAAGGGAAGCACGACGAGCCCGCCCCGCCATCACACGCGCTCGGTCAAGTCCGTGACCTCGTACCCATCGACCGGCAATAGCGGCGTGGTGAACCCTGGCAGTGCCGGAAGCCACCCGGTCGCCACCTCTAGCTGCTCGCCGACACCGACCGGGTCGCCTAGCACCTCGCCATCGGGCAGCCCGAGCCCGAGCGGCTCGCCATCGACCTCGTCGACCGCGAGCCCGTCTCCGAGCAGCAGCACGCCGACCACGGGCAGCGGCACGACCTCTGGAAGCCCGTCCCCTTCGTCCTCGGCCGACCCGCTCAGCACGCCATCGGTGTCCCCGTCGCCAGAGGTGAGCCCGGAGGCGACAGGGAAGTCGCTGCTGAGCCCGGACGCGGCGCAGGACGCTGTCCGTGCCGTTCAGCTGCCAGGCTCGGCGCATCGGGGCGCGGAGAGCCTGGGCACGGCCGCGGACACGACGCCCGACCCCTCCCCTTCAGCGACGCCAGCACCTTCGCCGGTGCCGTCGGCGACGGTGTCCCCGCAGCCGAACCCGTCGGCTTCGGAGACTCCCTGCGGCAGCTGAGCCTGCCGGGGCGTCAGGGCGTCAGGGCGTCAGGGCGTCAGGGGGTCAGGCCCAGCGGCCGGACCGGCTGAGCACGAGCGCTCCAGCCACGGCGCCGGCGGTCGAGCCACGCAGCACGGTCGGGCCGAGCCTGGCCGGGACCGCGCCCGCCTGGATCAGGCTCGCCGTCTCCTCCTCGCTGACGCCGCCCTCGGGCCCGACGACGAGCACGATCTCACCCTGCGCGGGTAGTTCGACGTCGGCGAGCCCGCGGTCGGCGTCGGGATCGAGCAATAGCGCCAGGTCAGCCGCCTTGACTCGGGCGAGCACCTCGGAGGTCTGAGCCTGGCCGGCCACTTGCGGGAACCTGGACCGGCGCGACTGCTTGGCCGCGCTGAACGCGGTGGAACGCCAGCGCTGCAGCGCCTTGTCCTCCCGTTCTGGCCGCCAGACGGCGATGCTGCGCTGCGCTGCCCACGGCACGATGACGTCTACGCCGACCTCGGTCATGAGCTCGACCGCGAGCTCACCCCGGTCGCCCTTGATGATTGCCTGCACGACCGCCACGCTGACGGCCGGGGGCGGCTCCTCGCGGCGCTGCGAGACCGAGAGCTCAAGCTCGCCTGGACGGCTGGCGACGACCACGCAGCGCACCAGGTAGCCGGCGCCGTCGGTGACGTCGACCAGCTCGCCAGGGGTCAGCCTGCGGACCGTGGTCGCGTGCCGGCCCTCGGGACCGGTCAGCGTGAACACGTCGGCCCGCATTGCCGCCCGGTCGCCGACGAACAGAGGCGGGGTCATCGCTAGCGGCCGTTGAACGCATCCCTGAGCCGGGAGAAGAACCCCTGCTCGCCGGGGGCGAACCGGCCGGGGGGCGACTCTTCGCTGCGCAGCCTGGCCAGCTGCCTGATCAGCTCCTCCTGCTCCGGCTCAAGCTTGGTCGGCGTCTCGACGGTCACGTGGATGAGGAGGTCGCCGCGGCCGGGCCCGTGCAGGTGCGATGAGCCCTGCCCGAACAACGGGATGACCTGGCCGGACTGCGTGCCGGGACGCAGATCGATATTGGCCGGGCCGTCGAGCGTCTGGATCGGCAGCGTCGCGCCGAGCGCGGCCGCGGTCATCGGGATCGTGAGCGTGCAATGCAGGTCGTCGCCGTGCCGCTCGAAGATCGCGTGCGGCCGCTGCACGATCTCAAGGAACAGGTCGCCAGGCGGGCCGCCGCCGGGACCGACCTCGCCCTCGCCGGCCAGCTGGATATGGGTGCCGTCCTCGACTCCGGCCGGGATTCGCACCTTGACCGTCCGCCTCGTCCTGACCCGGCCGTCGCCATCGCACTCTGGGCAGGGACGGCGGATCACGGTACCGAAGCCGCCGCAGCCAGGGCACGGCCGCGAGGTCATGACCTGACCGAGGAAGGAACGCGTGACCTGGCTGACCTCGCCCCGGCCGTTGCAGACGTCACAGGTGACGGGGTGGCTGCCGGGGGCCGTGCCCTCGCCTGAGCAGGTCGGGCAGACCACCGCCGTGTCCACGGTCAGGTCCCTGGTGGCGCCGAAGACGCACTCGGCCAGGTCCAGTTCGACCCTGATCGTCGCGTTACGGCCGCGCCGGGCGCGGCTGCGCGGGCCTCGGCTCGCGCCCGCCGCCCCGCCGAAGAACGCGTCCATGATGTCGCTGAACGGGAACCCGGCCGTGCCGAAGCCAGCCGCGCCGGCGGGCGCGAACGGGTCGGCCCCGAGGTCGTACATCTGGCGCTTGCTCGGATCCGAGAGCACCTCGTAAGCCTGGGTGATCTCCTTGAACCGCTCCTGAGTCACCGGGTCGGGGTTGACGTCAGGGTGCAGTTCCCTCGCCAGGCGCCGGTATGCCTTCTTGATCTCGTCGGCACTCGCGTCCCGGCTCACGCCAAGAGCGGCGTAGTAGTCCGTTGCCACGCTCATCCCCTACGACTCCGCCAGGATCTGGCCCGTGTACCGTGCCACCGCGCGAACCGCTCCCATCGCTGTTGGATAGTCCATCCTCGTCGGGCCTACGATGCCGAGCCTGGCCAGCGGACGATCAGCTGAACCGTACCCGGCCGCGATCACCGACGTGCCTTGCAGGCCAAAGACATCATTCTCCGCGCCGATCTTGACCGTGACCGCTGCCTGCTCGTCGAACTCACCGAGCAGCCGCATCAGCACGACCTGCTCTTCGAGCGCCTCAAGCACCTCGCGCAGGCCCCGTGAGAAGTCGGTGGCGGTCAGGTTCGCCGCGCCGCCGGTCACGATCTTCTCTTCGTGGCGCTCGACGAGTGTCTCAAGGATGACAGAGAACACCGCGGCCGCGTTGGCCCGTTCGCGCGGAGCCACCCGTCCTGGCAGCTCGGCTACAACGGAGGGCACATCGGTGAGCTTGCGCCCGTCGAGGCAGGCGTTCAGCACGGCTCGCAACTGGGTGACGGAGTCCTCGTCGAAGTTCGCCGGCAGCTCGACGACTCGCTGCTCCACCCGGCCGGTGTCGGTGATCAGGACCAGCAGCAGCCGGCTGTCGCTGAGCGGCACGAGCTCGACGTGCCGCACCGCCGACTTGCTCAGCGACGGGTACTGCACCACGGCGACCTGCCTGGTCAGCTGGGCCAGCAGCCGCACCGTCCGCATCACCACGTCGTCGAGGTCGTAGGCGCCGGCCAGGAACGTCTCGATGGCGCGCCGCTCGGCCTTGGAGAACGGCTTGATGCCGGACAGCCGGTCGACGAAGAGCCGGTAGCCCTTGTCGGTCGGGATCCGCCCGGCGCTGGTGTGCGGCTGCACGATGTAACCCTGCTCCTCGAGCACGGCCATGTCATTGCGGATGGTCGCCGGAGACACGTCGAGATTGTGCCGGTCCACGAGCGCCCGTGAGCCGACCGGCTCGTTGGTGGACACAAAGTCCTCCACAATGGCGCGCAGCACCGCCAGCTTCCTGTCATCCAGCACCCGTTCACCTCCCCTGGCACTCGGCGCTCGCACTCCTGCCGTGCTGGCACAGATCGGGCTGGCACAGACCGTGGTGGTACAGGTCGTCCTAGCTCCGGCCTCTGCCGGGCGTGACCGCCCCAGCACAGCGTGCTCTAGCACTCAGTGCTTCCGAGTGCCAAGTCTATGGCTGAACGATACTTGGACAGCCCAGGCAAGTCACCGTATGGACCGTGCTCGGTTTCCCCGCGGGCTAACGTAGGTCACCGTTAGTGCCTGCTCATCTACGCACAGCGATCAGACTGCGTTGTCATCTCTACCGAAACAGCATTCTTCGACCACAATTTCCGGGGGCAATCGACATGGGCTCGGCTCAAGGCCGCTCCAGCCAGACTCACGCTCGACGACGCCACCGTCACGCCGCCACCTCCCTGCCGGTTCCGGTTCCGGTTCCGGTACCGGTACCGGTACCGGTTCCGCGGCAGCCGGCGCCGATCGACGAGAAGCCCGGCGAGGACGAGGCGGCCGGCCATGGTGGCCTGTTCGTGGAGCCCGGCGACCTCGCAGTGGATTCCGCCACCCTGGCGCGGTCGTGCGCGGCCGTGGGCTACGTCATGGCCGGCCTGGCCGGCTTCCTGCCGCCGCTGCTGATCGTCTTGCTCAGCAGGCGCGACTCGGCGTTCCTGCGCAAGCACGCCGTCCAGGCCATGAACGCCGCCTTCACCATGCTGCTCTACGGCCTGAGCGCGGCGATCATCGCTGGCCTGCTCGCGCTCGACTCATGGTGGCTCGGGCTCGGCATCGGCCTGGCCGCCGTCGCCGCCTGCTGGCTCGTCACCTTCGGCTACCTGATCGCGGCCATGATCGCCGCCTGCCGGGGCCGCTTCTACCAGATCCCGTCCTGGCTCTGCGCCCAGCTACTGCGCCCCTAGAGGGTTCCGGCGTTACGAGCGGCAGCCGCATTGTCTGTCCACCGCGCCGTCCTGGCAGACAATGTCGCTGCTCTTGAAACAAACTTTTCGTGTCTGGAGCGGAACGATTTCCGTTTCACAGCTGTCTGTCGCATTTGATGGGGAGCGTTTTCTGCCTCACCGGGGAGCGCTCTCGTTCCAGGGAGCGTTTTTGTCATATGCCGGGGGTAAGTGTCCCCGGAACGAGAGCGCTCCCCGCAGGCGCTGAGAACGCTCACCGGAGAGCACGAGAAAGCTCCCCGATCCGGGGGCAGAGGCCGCAGCGCCCGCTCAGTCAGCCAGTCGCTCAGTCAGTCGGTGAGCCCGCGCACGACGGCGTCGGCCAGCAACCGGCCCGGCGTCGTCAGCACGACCCGCCCCGCCTCAAGCGAGTCGCCCCGCACCAGCCCGTCGGAGACCGCGGCCCGCGCGGCCCGCAAGCCAGCCGCCGACAGCTCGGCCACGTCGCACCCGGCCGCGAGCCTCGTGGTCAGCAGGATTCGCTCGATCCTGCGCTCGTCGCCGGCCAGGACCTCCTGTCCTTGCCCAGGGCTCACTCCGGCCCTGACCCGGTCCGCGTACGCGGCCGGATGCCTGACATTCCACCAGCGGGTACCGCCGACGTGGCTGTGGGCGCCAGGCCCCACCCCCCACCAGTTCCCGCCAGTCCAGTACAGCAGGTTGTGCCGACACTGCGCCTGCGCGCCCGCCGCCCAGTTCGAGATCTCGTACCAGTCAAGCCCGGCCCCGGCGAACCGCTCGTCGGCCGCGAGGTAACGGTCAGCCATCGCGTCGTCGTCCGGCGCCGCCAGTTCGCCCCGCCTGATCCTGGCGGCCAGCCTCGTGCCGTCCTCGACGATCAGAGCGTAGGCCGAGATGTGGTCGGGCCCGGCCGCGACCGCGCTGCGCACCGACTCGTCCCAGTCGCCCGGCGTCTCTCCCGGCGCCCCGTAGATCAGGTCAAGGCTGACGTGCTCGAACCCCTCGGCCCGCGCCCACGCCACGCACTGCGCCGCCCGCCCTGGCGTGTGCGCACGGTCGAGGACCTTGAGCACGTGCCCGATCGCGCTCTGCATCCCGAACGAGACCCTGGTGAAGCCGGTCGCCCGCAATTGCCCCAGGTACCGCTGATCGACGCTCTCCGGGTTCGCCTCGGTCGTGACCTCGGCCCCCGCCGCCAGCCCGAACTCAGCGTCAATCGCCTTCAAGATCGCGCCGAGCTCACCAGCAGGCAGCAACGTCGGCGTCCCCCCGCCGAAGAACACGGTGCTGGCGACGGGCGCCTGAGCTCCGAGCACCCCGCGCGCGAACGCGAGCTCGGCGATCGCGAGCGCGCTGTAGTCCGACCTGGACGCCCCGCCAAGCTCGGCGCTGGTGTAGGTGTTGAAGTCGCAGTAGCCGCACCTGGTCCGGCAGAAAGGCACATGCACATAGACGCCAAAAGGCGCCGGCGACAAGGCGGCTCGGGCTTCCGCGCCGAGCCGTCCATCGGCCGGGACCGGTTCGCCGTCCGGCGGAGTGCTAGGCATCCTGGTCCGAGCCCGCTCGGCCGGCTGGTCCTGGCGCGGTCAGACGCGCACCCGGCCCGGTCAGACGCGCACCCGGCCTAGGACGCTCTCCCCGATCTCGTCCCACTTGCCGCCCCGTCCCTGCACCGTCAGCAGCACGCGCATGATGTCCGGATCGCCGTAATAAGCATCCATTGCCTCGGCGACGGTCACCCGCACCTCCGGCTGGCTCAGCACCTCGATCTCATCCCCGGCCCCGACCTCGCCTTCGGTGAGCACCCGCAGGTACGCACCCGGCCGCCGCGCCGCCGCGAAGCGCCTGACCCAATGTCGTTCCTCCGTCCATGTCGCGAATACCTGGCAAGGGATCCGCGGTGCGGTCACCTGGACGACCACGTCGTAGCCAAGCCGCCAGGTCTCGCCGATGAACGCCCCGGTGACGTCGAGCCCCGACGTGGTCAGGTTCTCGCCGAACTCGCCGTTGCCGAACTCCCGCCCGGTCTGCTCGGTCCACCAGTCCAGGTCTTCCCTGGCGTAAGCGTAGACCGCCTGCTCGGGGCCGCCGTGATGGTCCTTGTCGGCCTGCTCGTCCCCGGCCAGGCCCAGCTTGCCCGCGAACACCCGCCCGGCAACGCGGCGCTTGTCGATCGCCGTCTGGTTTGGGCGACCGGACACCTCGATGTCGGTGATCGTGCCGGTATTGACGGAAATGATCCTGGGGCTGCGCATATCCGCAGGCTAGTCGACGGAAGCGTTACCCTGAAAACAGGTTTTCTGGTAGAGGGCAGCGACAGGACCGGGCTTCAATGGCTTCCAGCAGCTACTACGGCCGGATGCGAGCGACCGACGCCGATCGCGACAACGTCCACGCCGAGCTTCAGTCGGCCTACGCCGACGGCAGGCTGACCTGGGACGAGTACGACGCCAGGTCGACGAGCCTCGTCCAGGCCAAGACCTACGACCAGCTGGCATCGCTCACGACCGACCTGCGCCTGCCCGTCCCTTACCGCCCCGCGGCGTACCAGGTCCGCGGCACCGGCGCCACCAACGCCATGGCCGCGATCTCGCTCGCCTGCGGCGTCGGCCAGGTCTTCGTCCCCATCCTCGGCGCGATCATCGCGATCGTGTGCGGCCACATAGCCAGGAGCCAGCTCCGCCGGACCGACGAGCAGGGCGCGGGGATGGCCACCGCCGGCCTGGTGCTGGGCTACCTCGGCCTCGCGATCCCGCTCCTGCTCACCGTGATCATCGTCCTAGCCCTCCGCGGCTAACCAGCCGCACTCAAGTCCCCGTGATCACCCGGAGGCTCGTGATCACGGGGACTTGCACCCCAGAATCCGCACACGACTCTCCGCAGACCCTCGCCCGAACCGCCAACGGCCCGCTCTGATCGTGCTTCCCATTAGGCTGACTAGCACAATCGGCGGCGAACTATCCGCGGCGTGGCTAAAGGCCACGCGCGAGGCGAAACGAGTGACGCATGGCAGCTAACGGCTACGGCGGGTACGGTTCCTACGGCGGCTACGGGTCGATGCGAGCCACTGACACCGACCGCGAGAGCGTCCGCACCATCTTGCAGGACGCCCACGCCCAGGGCCGGCTGAGCTGGGAGGAATACGACTCCCGCAACAACGCGCTGATGAACGCCCAGACCTACGATCAGCTCGCCGGGCTGACCGCCGACCTGCCGAACCGGATCCCCGGCGCCCCGCCGCAAGTCTTCCAGCCCGGCCTGCCCTACGGGCCGGTGGCAAGCACGAACGGCATGGCGATCGCCTCACTCATCTGCGGCGTCTGCCAGGTCTTCCTGGGGATCTTCACGGGCATCCCGGCGATCATCCTCGGCCACATGGCCCGCAAGCAGATCAAGCAGACCGGCGAGCAAGGCGCCGGCATCGCCCTAGCCGGCCTCATCCTCGGCTACGTCGGCGTGCTCCTGACCATCATCTTCGTCATCGTCATCATCGCCCTGATCGGGGCCGCCGCCCACAGCGGCTCCTTCTCCACAAACAACGGCTGAACCCCTCCCGCCTGCAAGCGTGCTTCGCCCGCTCTGCCAACAGCAACGTAGTCCCGGAGCTGTCGTTCCAACGACAACAGCGGGACTACGTTGCTGTTCGAGCCCGGGGGTCCGGGGGTCAGCGGCTCTTGTCTGGGGCCTGATCAGCGGACAGCGCGGCGACGAAGGCTTCCTGCGGTACCTCGACCCGGCCGATGGTCTTCATCCGCTTCTTGCCTTCCTTCTGCTTCTCGAGCAGCTTGCGCTTACGGGTGATGTCACCGCCGTAGCACTTGGCGAGAACGTCCTTGCGGAGCGCCCTGATGTTCTCGCGGGCGATGATCCTGGCGCCGATCGCAGCCTGGATCGGCACCTCGAACTGCTGCCTGGGAATCAGTTCCTTCAGCCGCGCGGTCATCGCCAGGCCGTACTCGCGCGCCTTCTCGGCATGCACGATCTGGCTGAACGCGTCGACCGGCTGGCCCTGGAGCAGGATGTCGACCTTGACCAGGTCGGCTTCGAGTTCCCCGGCCGGCTCGTAGTCGAGTGAGGCGTAACCCCTGGTGCGGGACTTCAGCTGGTCGAAGAAGTCGAAGATGATCTCGCCAAGCGGCATCGTGTACCTGATCTCGACCCGGTCCTCCGACAGGTACTCCATGCCGAGCAGCACGCCGCGCCGAGACTGGCAGAGCTCCATGATCGCCCCGATGTAATCGGAAGGCGCGAGCACGGTCGCCCGCACGACCGGCTCGTAGACCGCGGCGATCTTGCCTGCGGCAATGACACCCGTCCTTGTCGGGACGCCGCCAGGGCCGCTGGGGAACTCGCTCGGGTTGGTCACCACCACCTCGGCGCCCGAGTCCATGACGACGCGGTAGACGACGTTAGGCGCGGTGGAGATGAGCGATAGATCGAACTCTCGCTCCAGTCGCTCCCTGATGATCTCCATATGCAATAGGCCAAGAAACCCGCACCGGAAGCCAAAGCCAAGGGCGGTAGACGTCTCTGGCTCATAAATGAGCGAGGCGTCGTTGAGCCTGAGCTTGTCGAGAGCATCGCGGAGATCGGGGTACTCGTCGCCATCCATCGGATAGAGCCCGGAGAACACCATCGGCTTCGGGTGGGAGTAGCCAGGCAAGGCCTGCGTCGCCGGGTGGGACGCGCTCGTCATCGTGTCGCCGACCCTGGCCTGCCTGACGTCCTTGACCCCGGTGATCAGGTAGCCGACCTCGCCGGCGGCCAGCCCGTCGGATGGCACAGGCTCCGGCGAGATCACCCCGATCTCGAGCGTCTCGTGAACCGCGCGAGTCGACAGCATCAGCGTCCGCTCCCGGCGGGTGAGCTGGCCGTCCACCATCCGCACGTAGGTGACCACGCCCCGGTAGGTGTCGTAGACCGAGTCGAAGATCAGCGCTCTGGCCGGCGCGTCGAGCACCCCGGTGGGCGGCGGCACCTGGGCGACGACCGCGTTCAGCAGCTCGAGGACGCCCTCTCCGGTCTTGGCCGAGACCCTGAGCACGTCGCCGGGATCGCAGCCGATGATCTTCGCGAGTTCCTCGGCGTACTTCTCCGGCTGCGCGGCCGGCAAGTCGATCTTGTTGAGCACTGGAATCAGGTGCAGGTCAGCGTCGAGAGCCAGGTACAGGTTGGCCAGAGTCTGCGCTTCGATCCCCTGCGCGGCATCGACCAGCAGGATCGCGCCCTCGCACGCGGCCAGCGACCTGGACACCTCGTAGCTGAAGTCGACATGCCCGGGGGTGTCGATCAGGTTCAGCACGTAGTGCCGTCCGTCGGTGCCCCGCCAGGGCAGCCGCACGGCCTGGCTCTTGATCGTGATCCCGCGTTCCCGCTCGATGTCCATCCGGTCCAGGTACTGAGCGCGCATCTGGCGGCCCTCGACCACGCCGGTGAGCTGGAGCATCCGGTCGGCGAGGGTGGACTTGCCGTGGTCGATGTGCGCGATGATGCAAAAGTTCCTGATCACCGCCTGGTCGGTGCGCGATGGCTGAGGCGGCGCCGCTTCGCCCGCCGGCGCCTTAGCGCGCGCGGGCACCGCCGCCGAGGCATCCGCGGAGCGGGCGGCGGCGCTAGCCGGTTCAGACGTTGGTGGCACGGTTATCCAGTCGGTCAGTTGATCGGCCAGGCGGCGGAGCGACCCGGCTATCAGGTCGGGCAAGCCTCACGGACCCTCCCGGCCTGACGTGGAAGCCGGCTCTCCCGAGCCCGGCTCGCCAGCTGGCGACACCGGTCCGGGCACCCCGTCCGGCGGGACAGGCCGCGAGCCGGTCAGCCCCGCCAGCCGATCTTCTTTGTCGCCGTCTATGGTCGCATGCCGACGGCGATGCCCACGCCAGCAGCCGACGCTATGACCTTCCCTTGGTCCCCAGGCGCCGCGCCAGCGACCCAGCCAGATCGTGGTTGCCTCGTGCGGGCCAGCGGTGCCTTAGCCAGTTGGTTTGAGTCACGGACCGGTTCTCGGATATCCTTCGTAGTCGGTCGTCGGCGCGTTTGCCGCTACGTCACCGCAGCCTCGGCTTCCGCCGGGCAGATCTTGACCAGACACTCAGTGCCCCAAACACATCAGTACCCCAAACACCAGTATCTAGCGAGGCTTTCGCGTGGCGAACATTAAGTCCCAGATCAAGCGCAACAAGCAGAACGAGAAGGCTCGGCAGCGTAACAAGGCCGTCAAGTCCTCGCTCAAGACCGCTGTGCGCGGCGTCCGCACGGCCACCGACGCCGGCGACGCCGACAAGGCGACGCAGGCACTGCACAGCGCCTACGTCAAGCTCGACAAGGCCGCGAGCAAGGGTGTCATCCACAAGAACCAGGCCGCGAACCGCAAGTCCGCCCTCGCCAAGCGCGTCGCCGCCCTGAAGCAGGGCTGACTCTTCCCGCAGGGCGGCCGACTCGCCGGACGGCGCCCGGCCCGAGCTGCTCGGGCGCTCGCCGACATTCGGTCCGCGAGCGCCTTCAGTCTTGTGAGCGGCACTCGACGATGACCCGGATGACGTGCTCAAGCGCGTATCCCGCGCTGGCGCCTTCCCCCTTGACCTGAGCGTCGGCGAGCGCGACGGCCCCGTGCGCTCGCGCCAGGCCAGCTGAGTTCCAGCCCCGCAGTTGCTGCCGCGCCTTGTCCACCATCCAGGGTGGCATCCCGAGTTCCGAGGCCACCGCCGGGCCGCTCTTGCCGCGCCCAGCCGAGCCGACCTGGCCGAGCGTGCGCAGGCCGCGGGCGAGCGCGCTCGTGATCAGCACCGGGGCCGTCCCGACCGCGAGAGCCCAGCGCAACTGCGCGAGCGCCTGCGAGAGGTTCCCCTCCAGCGCCCGGTCGGCGACGCTGAAGCCGGTCGCCTCCGCTCGCCCGCGCCAGTAACGCGCGACCACGGCGGCGTTGATGACCCCGGTCGTGTCAGAGGCGAGTTGATCGCACGCGGCCGCGAGGTCGCGCAGGTCGGTGCCGACCGCGTCGAGCAGCGACCGCAGCCCGCCGTCGTCGGCCTTCCGCCCGGCCCTGGCGAACTCCGCCCGAAGGAAGTCCATCCGCTCGCCGAACTTCTTGACGGCCGGGCAGTCGATCCGGCGCGCGCCGGCCGCCTGGAACGCGGCCAGTAGCGACTTGTTCTTCGCGCCACCCGAATGCGTCACGATCAGCGTGATGTCAGGCGGCAAGGCCGCCGCCAGCTCGCCTACCTCGGTGGCCACGGCGGAACTGGCCTCCTGCGCGGCCCTGACGATCACCACGATGTCCCCGCCGAACAGCGAAGGGGAAGCCAGCATCGACAGCTCGCCGGCGCCAAGCTCGGTCGCGCGCACGTCGTGCACGTCCGGCCCGCCGCCTGGATCAGCTGATGCGCCAGGGCCGGCGGTCGTGTTCGCGAGCGCGGCCTTGACCGCACGCTCGACGAGCAATTCCTCCTCACCGACGATCAAGACGAGGCCAGCCGGGCCACCCATCGTCGCGCCGGCATCCTGCGCCGCTGGTCGCCCCGCTGTAGCTCGCCCGTTGGTAGCTGAGACTGCCATAGCAGCCAGCCTATAGAGTGCCTCGTATTACATCCCGCCTATGGCATCCCTGCTATGACGTAGCTCAGGTAGCCCCGGTCGTAATAACTGCCGCTGATAGGCTTCACCGCCAGTTGACCTCCCCCTACGGACGCGATGACCGCCGATTCCCCGCCCGCCTCCGACGGGCCCGCACCACCCGGCCAGCCCCGAGGATCCGGGGTGAACCCGGTCCCGCCACGGTCGCGCGTACGGTCGATCGCCACCAGCCCGATGCTCTGGCTGACGGGATGGACGGCGGCCTGGTTCGCCATTCTCGCTCCGGCCGGCGGCATCGCCTGGATCTTCTTCGTCAAGGGCAGCAGCCTGCTGTTCACGGGGAACTACAACGGGCACAACCGCCCTGGCTTCATGCACCTGTACCAGAGCTATCCGGGCATGCAGATCGGCCCGCTCGCCTTCGGCCTGGCCCAGGTGCTGCGGACGCTCATCCCCGGCCAGCCGGTCGGCCCGTACCAGAACGTCGTGCTGGCCCAGGTCGTCATGTCGGCGATCGGCCTGGTCACGCTCGCGCTCATCCGCCAGATCGCCCGCACCGCCCGGCCGCAGGCGGCCGGTTCACGCGGGTTCACCTGGACGTTCCTGGCGGGCGGCGCCGTGTTCATGGTGGCCTGGGAGGAACTCGCGGTGGCCTACGGCCACCTCGATGACTCCCTCGCGCTGCTGCTGGCAACGGTCGCGGTACTGACCGCCATCAAGGGCAGGCCGGCCCTCGCCGGCCTCGCCATCGGCCTGGCGACCGACGCCAAGCCCTGGGCCCTGATCTTCCTGCCGGTCCTGCTGCTGGCCGGCGGCCTGGACCGCTGGCGCGCACCCGACCAGGCCGCCCGGCCGATAGTCGCCAGCGTCAGGCCCTGGCTGATCGCGGCCGCCTGCGCGGCCGCCGCGATCGCGGCGGCCTGGCTGCCGTTCTTCATCGCCGACCCGATGACCGTGCGCGCGCTGCACTACACGATCGCGAACATGCCGGACTCGGCGCTGCGAGCGCTGGGCGTCACGGCCGCCCGCACGCCGCCTTGGGACCGGTCCGCCCAGATCACCGTCGCCTGCGCGCTCGCCATCCTCGCGATCGCCAGGAGCCGGTGGCCTGCGGTGCTGCTGCTCGGCGCGGGCGCGAGGATCGCGCTCGACCCAGGCTCGCACGGCTACTACACCCCCGACATCATGGTCGGCGCCCTGCTCTGGGACCTGCTCGGCAGTCGCAGGCCGCTTCCGGTCTTGACCCTCGTCTCGTTCTGCGCGCTCAACCTGGTCCCGCTGCTCACCGCGAGCGGCCCGGTGCGCGGCGCGTTCAGGCTCTACCTGGTCGTCGCCTTCACGCTGGCGGTGATCGCCGGGCCCGCCCGCTGGGCGTGGCGCCCATCGCCTCCACAGTCCAGCGACGGGGAACTAGCCGCCACTGCAGGCTCGCCAGCGGAGTCCGTGTCCTGACCGCGCCGTCGAGGACGCACGCCGGCCCGTGACGGTCAGATGGTGACCGGCTCGCCGCCCCGCCAGACCCGGTAGGGACGCAGTCCGTGTGACCAGGCGAAGGCGCCTTCGTGGTCGGCGTCCCAGGCCACGATGTCGGCGAGCCGCCCGCGCCCCATCGCGCCGCGATCGGAGGTCCGCAGTGCCTGCGCTCCGCCGACGGTCGCGGCTCGCAGGGCCTCGCTGACGCTCAGGCCGAGGTTGGCGATCGCCAGCGTGATCACCAGCGGCATCGAGGTGACTCCGTTGGTGCCCGGCGAGTGCCCGGAGCCGAGCGCGACATTGGCCCCCCGGTCGAGCAGCGCCCGCACCGGCGGCGTCCGACCGGTCTCCGACAGGTTCGCCGGGCACACCACGGCGGTCACGTTCGCCTTGGCCAGCACCGCGACGTCCTCATCGTCGGCGCTGTACAGGAGGTCCGCCGACACGCAGCCAAGCTCGGCCGCCAGCCTGGCGGCGCCGAACCTGGGCTCGCCGGTCGCATGGATCCTCGGCAGCAAGCCCGCCGCCCGGCCGACGTTCAGTATCCAGCGCGCCTCGTGCTCACTGAACCGGCCCTCGTCGCAGTACACGTCGATGCTGTCGGCGCCGGCGGTGACCGCGTCACCGCACCAGCTGCCGATCGCGTCGACGTAGTCGTGCCGGCGGCCGAAGTACTCAGGCGGCAGGGCGTGGGCCGCGAAGAACGTAGCGTGCACTCGCGGCATGTCCTGCTCGGCCTCGAGCGAGCGCAGCAGCCGCACATCGGCCAGCTCGCCGTCCCTCGTCAGGTGGTAGCCGGTCTTCGCCTCGATCGTGGTAGTACCGCTGAGCAGCCAGTCCCGCAGCCGGCCGCGGACGAGGTTGCAGAGCGTCCACGGGTCGGTCCCCCTGGTCACCGTGACCGTCGACGACAGGCCGCCGCCCGCCGATACGATCTCGGTCATCGACGCGCCCCCAGAGCGCATCCCGAGTTCGGCCCAGCGGTTGCCGGCGTAGACCGGGTGCGTGTGCGCGTCGATCAGGCCAGGAGTGACCAGGGCGCCGCCGAGGTTCTCGACCTGGTCCACATCGACGATGTCGTCGATGACGCCGGGCAGGCTCGGCGGGAGCTGGCTAGCGGGCCCGGCCCAGGCGATGTGATCATCCTGCATCAATATGGCGGTATTACTGACTATCTCGGTGCCAGTCCACAATCGCCCGATATTGGTGAGAAGACGAATCATCTGCCGACCCCTCGCGAGCCACCATGGCGTAGCCGCGTCCGGGCGCAAGCCCGACTGCCAACCTGCGCCAGCGACGTGGGGGTCCGGGGGCTCGTGCCCCCGGACCGATACTGCGGCCCAAGGCGCAGATGACCGGAGGTCATCAAGCGTGGGACGTCGGCTCGGACCACTTCACCTGCCATGCCTGATCTCCGATGCCGATTAGCTCGGCTAGTGAATCGGATAGCGCGATATGTGACTGCACGGTCCACTCAACGGGAACCCACATACCATATCGGTTGCCTGCAGGTAATGCACTACTGAATCCATACAGCAGTGCTGACGCCCGGGCGAACGCCGAGGAACGGCCGAACGCCAGCTGAGCGGAGGACCTAGCCGGACTCCGGGGTGACCACGAACCGGTCAAGCTCATACGCCAGGTCGGGTGGCACCCGCGCCGTCAGGGCCGTGCCGGACCCGGTGTGCTCGACGCTCAGCACCTCCCCCTCGCTGTGGGCCCTCGCCAGCAGGTCACCGCGGGCATATGGCAGCAGCACGCTCACCTCCGAGTTCGGCCGTGGCAGCAGCCGCTCGACCTGCACCAGCAAGTCCTCCAGGCCCTCACCGGTGCGCGCCGACACCACGACCGACTGCGGTTCAGCGAGCCGGAGTCCCTTGAGCACGATCTCGTCAGCCAGGTCCGCCTTGTTGAACACGACCAGCTCAGGTACCTCGCGAGCGCCGATCTCGGCCAGCACTTCCCTGACCGCCCGCAGCTGTGACCTCGGATCCTCATCCGAGCTATCGACGACATGCAGGATCAGGTCAGCGTCAGCGACCTCCTCGAGCGTGGACCTGAACGCGTCGACCAGCTGGTGCGGCAGGTGCCGGACGAAGCCGACCGTGTCGGTTAGCGTGAACTGGCCGCCTCCCGGCAGCCTCGCCTTGCGCACGGCCGGATCGAGCGTGGCGAACAGCGAGTTGTCCACCAGGACGTGCGCCCCGGTCAGCCGGTTGAGCAGGCTGGACTTCCCGGCGTTGGTGTAGCCCGCGATCGCCACCGACGGCACCTCGCGCCGACGGCGCTGGCCCCGCTGGACCTCCCTGACCACCGACAGCTCGGAGATCTCGTGCCGCAGCTTGGCGATCCTGGTCCTGATCCGCCGCCGGTCGGTCTCGATCTTCGTCTCGCCGGGGCCACGGGTACCGATCCCGCCGCCGCCGGCGACCCGGCCACCCGCCTGCCGGGACAGCGACTCACCCCAGCCGCGCAGCCTGGGCAGCAGGTACTGCATCTGGGCCAGCTCGACCTGGGCCTTGCCCTCCTTGCTCCGCGCGTGCTGGGCGAAGATGTCCAGGATCAGGGCCGTCCGGTCGACGACCTTGACCCGCACGACGCCCTCAAGCTTGCGCAGCTGGCCTGGGGTCAGCTCGCCGTCGCAGATCACGGTGTCGGCGCCGGTCTCGGCCACCAGCTCAGCCAGTTCCCTCGCCTTGCCCGAGCCCACGTAGGTCGACGCGTCCGGCCGCCCGCGCCGTTGCACGAGCCCGTCGAGCACCTGCGAGCCGGCCGTCTCGGCCAGCTGGGCGAGCTCGCGAAGCGAGTGCTCGGCCGTCGCCAGGGTTCCCTCGGTCCACACCCCGAGCAGGACCACCCGCTCGAGCCGCAGCGCCCGGTACTCGACCTCGCTGACGTCCGCTAGCTCGGTCGACAGGCCCGCGACCCGGCGCAGCGCCTGCCGGTCCTCTAGGTCAAGCTGGCCCGCGTCGTAGATCTCGGCCTCATCGCCAGCGCCATCAGCGCTGTACTTCTCGAAGTCTGCTGTCATCTGCCATCCAGAACGGGACCGCCACCTCTGCGGCGGTCACTTGATGCTGCCATGCCCGGCACCCATCGTCATCTCAATAACAACGCAGCGGGCCGGGATGTGCCCGCCAGGTACGAATGTGCCAAGGTAAGAGCCCAGGGTAGGAGCACGGCACAAGCTTCAAGATCAAGGCCAAGAGCCCAGGGCATGCAAAAAAGGAGAGGCCAGGCGGGATGAGTTACGGCCACGGCGTCGAGATCACGGGCGCGATGAAGGACCGGTACGACGAGATCCTGACCCCGGAGGCGGTCGGCCTGCTGGTACGCCTTCAGCGTGAGCTGATCCCCCGGCGGGGCGAGCTGCTGCTGGCCAGGGCGCGGCGGCAGCAGGACATCATCGCCGGCGCCAGCCTCGACTTCCTGCCCGATACCGAGGACATCAGGGCCGACCGGACCTGGCGCGTCGCGCCCCCGGCTCCTGGCCTGGTCGATCGGCGGGTCGAGATCACCGGCCCCACCGACCAGAAGATGACGATCAACGCGCTGAACTCGGGCGCGAAGGTCTGGCTGGCCGACTTCGAGGACGCCAACACCCCGCTCTGGGACAACATGGTCACCGGGCAGCTCAACCTGAAGGACGCGCTGGACCGCACGATCGACTTCACCAGCGCCGACGGCAAGGAGTACAAGCTGCGCCCCGATGACGAACTGGCCACGATCGTGGTCAGGCCGAGGGGCTGGCACCTGGACGAGAAGCACGTGCTGGTCGACGGCGGCCGGATGTCCGGCAGCCTGTTCGACTTCGGCCTGTACTTCTACCACTGCGCGCAACGCCAGCTGGACAAGGGCAAGGGCCCGTACTTCTACCTGGCCAAGATGGAGAGCCACGCCGAGGCCAGGCTCTGGAACGAGGCGTTCAACATCGCCCAAGATGCCCTTGGCCTACCCCGGGGGACGATCAGGGCGACCGTGCTGATCGAGACGATTCCGGCCGCGTTCGAGATGGAGGAGATCCTCTACGAGTTGCGCGAGCACAGTTCCGGGCTGAACGCGGGTCGCTGGGACTATTTGTTCTCAATCATTAAGAAGTTCAGGACTCGCGGCCGGGACTTCGTGCTCCCCGAGCGGAACTCAGTCACCATGACGGCGCCTTTCATGCGCGCCTACACCGAGCTTCTGGTCAAGACCTGCCACGACCGGGGCGCCCACGCGATGGGCGGCATGGCCGCCTTCATCCCAAGCCGCCGCGACCCTGAAGTCAACAAGGTCGCGCTGGCCAAGGTGCGCGACGACAAGACCCGCGAGTCCCGGGACGGATTCGACGGCTCCTGGGTCGCCCACCCCGACCTGGTCCCGATCTGCCGCGAGGTCTTCGACGAGGTGCTCGGCGACGCGCCCAACCAGCTCACCAAGCGGCGCGACGATGTATCGGTGACCGCCGCGCAGTTGCTCGACGTGAAGAGCACGCCCGGTCAGATCACCGAGGCGGGGCTGCGGAGTAACGTCAGCGTCGGCTTGCAGTACCTGGCGAACTGGCTGGCCGGGACCGGCGCGGTCGCGATCTTCAACCTGATGGAGGACGCGGCGACGGCGGAGATCTCCCGGTCGCAAATCTGGCAGTGGATGCATAACGGCATTGACCTCGCCGAAGGCCCGAAGGTCACGCACAAGCTGATAAACGAGATCATCGACGAAGAACTCGCCAAGATCGCCGCCACGCTCGGCGACGGCTACGACGAGCACCAGTACCGCCGAGCCGTCGCGCTCTTCAGGGAGGTCGCGCTGGCCGATGAGTACATCGAGTTCCTCACCCTGCCCGCCTACGAGCGCATGCCCTGAGCGTCCCTGGCCCGATGCCCGCACGCCTCGACCGTTCGGCCGGCCGGGGCGTGCGAGTGTCGGCGGCTGCGGCTAAGTTCGAGTTATGCCAACCCAGATCGAGAAGGCCGAAAAGTTCCTCGCCCTGCATCACGGCGCCAGCCCGCTGCTGATGCCCAACGCCTGGGACATCGGGTCGGCGAAGCTGCTGGCCTCCCTCGGCTTCGCCGCGCTCGCCACCACGAGCAGCGGCTTCGCCGCGACGCTCGGGCAACTGGACGGCTCGGTCACCCTCGATCAGGCCCTTGAGCACTCGGCCGCGATCGTCGGCGCGACCGACCTGCCGGTGTCGGCCGACCTGGAGAACCTCTACGCCGACGACCTCGACGGCGTCGCCGAGACGGTCAGGCGCGCGATCGAGTCGGGCCTGGCCGGCTGCTCCATCGAGGACTACTCCGGCGCACCGGACAATCAGGTCTACGACCGCGCCCTCGCGACCGAGCGCGTCGCGGCCGCCGCCGAGGCCGCCCACGCTGGCCCCGTCCACCTCGTGCTGACGGCCAGGGCCGAGAACCACATCCGCGGCAACCCCGACCTCGCCGACACCATCGCCAGGCTCCAGAGCTACGCCCAGGCCGGCGCCGACGTCCTCTACGCCCCCGGCATCACCAAGTCAGCCGACTTGCGGGAACTCATCGCCTCGGTCGACCTCCCGGTCAACGTCCTCGCCCTCCCCGGCGTCCCGCCCGTCGCCGAGCTAGCCGCGATGGGCGTCAAGCGAATCTCCGTCGGCGGCGCCTTCGCCTTCGCCGCCCTCGGCACCCTCGCCGAGGCCGGCCGCGAGCTCCTTGAGCGCGGCAGCTACGGCTACTGGGAGCTAGCCCGCCCCGGCACCGCCGCCGCCCGCACCGCCTTCACCCCTTGACCCAGCCCCAGCCGCGCAATTGGTACCCTTCCCGGACGACTCCGTCGATTCGGGGAGCCGGGCGCGCCGTCGTACCCCCGGGAGCCGGCAGCGCCGTCGTACCCCCGGGAGCCGGCAGCGCCGTCGTATCCGGGGAGCGTTTTCGGCGCTGCGCGGGACCGTTCTCGTTCCGGGGAGCAGTTTTGTCATATAGCGGGGGCGAGTTTCCCCGCAACGACCATGCTCCCCGTCAGCGCCGAAAATGATCCATGCAGAGCACGAAAACGCTCCCCGCTGCGAGAACTCTCCCCAGAGAAGCCCCAGCGACCGGCCGGCGCGCGCCATTTCTCGAAGATCAGCATCAAGCACTCCGTCGGCGACCTGCAGCCGCATCTCGCGAATGCCCACGCATAGCCCCAGCCGCCCCGCCACCCACTCGCAGACCACGAAGCCTTTCACAGCACCGGCCGCCCGAATACTACGAGCAGGCATCACGGCCAGCCAAGGAAGCTTGTTGCGGCCTGGCCCCGCACAAGGCTCCGCAGTATCTGGCTGATCCCGGCCAGCCCATCCGACGCAGCACGATCGCGACCTGCCTCGCCACCTGGCAAGGCGTGCGGTCAACGTCGACCCAGCCATAGCGAAGAACGGTGACGCCCACCTCGGTGATGGCATTGACCCGGCGCAGATCCTGCCAGCGCTGGTCGTCGGGATGCGCCTGAAACCCGTCAAGTTCCACGCAAAGACCGTATTCCGCGTAGAGATTGTCGAGGTACCGGCTTCGTCCGTCCGCGGAAAGCCTGGCCTGGCGGGTGGCGACCGGCAGCCCGTGTGGCCGTTCCACCCGGTGCAGGTACCGGTATTCGAGCATTGAATGAGCACCAGAGGCTATGTCGTGAAGCGCCTTGCCCATGTCTTCGCGCCATCGCAGCTTCGTCCGCCCGCCCATCGCCTCCATCAACTTCTCCGGCGTCGTCAGCCGTCGCTGGCTGGCGGCGCACACGAACGCGAACGCCATGTCAAAGGTCGGTGCCTGCGCGACGAGGTCGAGCACGGTGTCGTCGATCCGAGTGCGAGGCGGGAGGAGGCTGGGATGTACTGACTCCTCGAACCGGTGCGAGCGATGGATGACCATCCCGGCGACCGCGCGTACCCGCCGCCGGTGCGGAATGGTGAGGTGTATCGGGGCGACTGGCTTGTCGAGCAGTCTGAGCAACTCCGCTGCCGTGTGATGGCTCAGCGCAGCTTGGGGGCCGACCCGCAGCACGGCCGCCCACAGGACGGCCTGCCTCGGGGGTATTCCGGTGAACGCTGCGTAGACCCCCTGGTGAAGCGTTTGCCAGCGACCGCCTCTCAACCGGCGATCGATCGCGGACGGCGGCATTCCCGAGTCAAGTGCCTGCTGCCTCGTGAACACTCCGGCTTGAGCGTCGATGAGCTCCCGGCAAGCGGGAGCCAGATCGTAGGACATCCGGCCAGCCTGCCAAAACTCGACGCCGATAAGAGAACCCGCACTCTCGGTTGTGGACAGCACCTTCCGTTATCCACAGTTAAAAGAGAAACGGTTGCGGAGCCGCTCGCAGCTCTGCACCTGCGCTCGCGCGTAGCCTAGACGGGCGAACGCCCAGTCCGGCCAAGCGGTCGATTGGCGAGAAGAGCGATTCCCTGGCCGCTAACCAGCCAGCGTGACCGGTAGGTGCTCAAAGCCCCGCAACACGATCCCAAAGCGGCGCTCCGGTGACCCGGTGAGAGCGATGCCGGGAAAGCGGGCGAATAGCCGGGGAAAGGCGACCGTGCCTTCGAGCCGGGCGAGGGCGGCGCCCATGCAGAAGTGGGCTCCGCCGCCGAAGCTGAGCGGCCCGGCGTCCGGGCGTTCCGGCCAGAACCGGTCAGGGTCGACGAAACGGCGCGGATCCCGGTTGGCCGCGCCGATCAGCACGACCAGGTGCTCGCCCGGCCGGACGGTCAGGCCGCCGACCTCCATGTCCCGTGTCGGCCGCCGGTCCTCGGTGAACTGCACCGGCGAGTCGTACCTCAGCACTTCCTCGACGAATGCCTCGGGCGTGACCGCGCCTGCGCGCACCGCCGCCCCAGCGGCTGGGTCGTCCAGCACCACCAGGACGCCATTGCCGAGCAGGTTCGTCGTCGTCTCGAAGCCGGCGACCAGCAGCAGGATCAGGTTCTGCAGCAACTCGTTATCCGAGATCCGCCCGTCCTCCGCGTCAGCGGCCAGCAAGATCGCGCTCAGCAAGTCGTCCTGCGGCTCCCGGCGCCGCTCCGCGACGAGCTCAGCGAACATGTCGGCAAGCTTGATCGCGGCGACGTCGGCGGTCGCGATCCCGGCCTCATCGACCAGCGGCTCAAGCGTCAGGGTCAGCGCCCGCGCGAGCGGCCTGAACTCGGCCCGCAAGCTCGGTGGCACCCCGATCAGCTCGCAGATCACGGTGACCGGCAGCGCGAACGCGAACTGCTGCATGAAGTCGACGGGGCTGCCGTCCGCACCCTGCTCAGCCATCGAGTCGAGCAGCCCGTCAGTCAGCCGGACGACCGCCGGCTCAAGCTCAGCCACCCGCCTGCGGGTAAACGCCTTCGCCATCAGGCTGCGGACCCGCGCGTGCGCCTCGCCGTTCAGGGTGAGCAAGCTGTCCGCGTCCAGCGACGGATGGTCCTGCCAGCCGGGATTGACCTTGTCCAGGTAGCGGGCGTCGGGCACCAGGTAGGAGGGGTCGCGCAGGACCGCGCTCGCCACCTCGTAGCCAGGCACGAGCACCATCTGCTCACCGCCGAGCCCCTCGCCGGCCGGAATCGCCGGGCCGTGCTCGTGCATGGCCGCATAGAGCGGATAGGGATCGTCCATGCCGACGGGCGACAGAAGCGCGCTGAAGATTTCCTGGATTTCCATCCGCCACTCCCCTGCCGGTCCGCCGGGCGGTCCACTCGGACACCGCGAGGAATTCTACCAACGGCAAATCCGGCAGAACCTCACGAATACCGCCGCTCCGCATCCGGGCCATCGTGGGGGCTTAGCGTGGCGTCATGACCCGACCCGGCGACGTCCTGACCCATCGCGCGCTGAACCGGGCCATGCTGGCCCGCCAGTTCCTGCTTGACCGCCACGACGAGTCAGCGTTCGGCGCGATCGGGCACCTGGTCGGCCTGCAAGCCCAGGCACCGAACGCGCCCTACGTAGCGCTCTGGTCACGCCTGGCCGGATTCGACGCCAACGAACTCAGCGACCTGGTCATGAGCCGCGCGGTCGTGCGGATCGGCTGCCTGCGCGGCACCATTCACCTGGTCACGGCACCGGACGCCCGCGTCCTGCGTCCGCTCACCCAGGTGGTGCTCACCCGAGCCTTCAGCAACGCGTTCGCCAGGAACCTGGCCGGGCTCGATCTTGACGACGTGCTCGCCGCCGCCCGCGACCTGCTCGCCGAGAAGCCGAGGACCAGGACCGAGATCGCCAGGTTCCTGGCCGGGCAGTGGCCTGGCTACGACCCTACGTCGCTCGGCTACGCGGCCAGCTATCTGATCCCGCTGATCCAGCTACCTCCGCGAGGGGTCTGGGGCAAGACCGGCCCCGTCCGCTGGTCTCTGGCCGAGTCCTGGCTGGGCCACGAACTCGACGAAGACCCTTCGGTCGACGAGGTCATGATCAGGTATCTCGCCGCCTTCGGCCCGGCCACCGTCGCCGACGTCCAGTCCTGGTCAGGGCTCAGCAAGCTCCGCGAGGTCGCCGACCGGCTGCGGCCCCGGCTGCGCACCTTCCGCGACCCGGCCGGCGCCGAACTGCTCGACCTGCCCGACGCGCCCAGGCCAGAACCTGACACTCCGGCTCCGCCGCGATTCCTCCCCGAGTACGACAACGTCTCGTTCTCCTACGCCGACCGAGCCCGCGTCAACCCCGGCGGCTACCCCCTGCCCCTATCCCCAGGCAACGGCGGGCGCATGGGCACGTTCCTGGTCGACGGCACCCTGCACGGCACCTGGCGGATCACCGCGCAGCGTGACCAGGCGATCCTTCGCCTCACCCCGTACACTAAGCTGTCGCCCGCCGACCGCGCGGCCATCGCTGCCGAAGGCGCCGCCCTCCTCGAATTCGCCGCCGCCGAACCAGCCAGCCACGACATCCAGTGGCTGCCCCAGCCAAGCTAAAACGATTTCGGATTATCCGAAATCAGTTAGCCTGAAATCAGATAGCCCGAGATCAGATAATCCGAAATGGGATAATCCGAAATGGGGCTGTCCGCGACGGACGGCCCAGCGGGTACACCCTCGACTAACCGACGGTAGGCACTGGCACGAGCTGATCCCGGCTAGGGATGATGGAGTTACGGCGCCGTGAGCAAGCAGCGCCGAAGGCAAGGTCGGGAGCGGACGCGATGACACAGACCAGGCCAGATCTCCCCGGCCAATCGACCGCGCCAGGCCCCGCCGCCGGCCGCGCCCTGATCCCCGAGCTCACCAGCATCTGCGGCCCCGACGCCGTTATCACCGACCCGCTCGAGCTGCGCACCTACGAGTGCGACGGGCTGACCTCGCACCGCTGCTCCCCCGGCCTCGTGGTACTGCCGCAAGCCGCCGACCAGATCGCCGCGATCGTGCGTACCTGCGCCCACGCCGGCATCCCGTTCGTGGCCAGGGGCAGCGGCACCGGCCTGTCCGGGGGCGCCCTCCCCAGCGCCGAAGGCGTGCTGATCGTGACCGCTCGGATGCGCAAGATCATCGAGATCGACCCAGAGAGCCGCCGCGCGATCGTCGAACCGGGCGTGACCAACCTCGCCATCACCAAGGCCGCCCAGCCCTACGGCCTGTTCTACGCCCCCGACCCGTCCAGCCAGCAAGTCTGCTCGATCGGTGGCAACGTCGCCGAGAACTCAGGCGGCGCTCACTGCCTCAAGCATGGCTTCACCGTGCACCACGTCACCGGCCTTGAGATCGTCACCCCCGACGGCGAGCTGACCTGGCTCGGCGATGGCACCGGCAGCTCCCCCGGCTATGACCTACTCGGCGCCTTCACCGGATCAGAGGGCACCCTCGGCATCGTCACCAAGGTCGTCGTGAAGCTCACCCCGATCCCTCAGGCCGTCACGACCTTGCTCGCGGCCTTCAATACGACCGGCCAGGGCGGCGCCGCCGTCTCGGCGATCATCGGGGCCGGAATCTTGCCCGCCGCGATCGAGATGATGGACGCGCTGTCGATCGAGGCCGCCGAGGCGAGCGTCGCCTGCCACTACCCGCAAGGCGCCGGGGCGGTCCTCATCGTGGAGCTCGATGGCCCGGAGCAAGACGTCAGCGCGGAGACCGCCGCGGTCCGCCAGCTCGCCGAGCAAGCCGGGGCGTTCGAGATCAGGCAGGCCGCCGACCCGGACGAGCGGGCCGCGATCTGGCGAGGGCGACGGGCCGCGTTCGCCGCCATGGGCCGGATCAGCCCGGCCTACATCGTGCAAGACGGCGTGGTGCCCCGCACGGCCCTGCACGACGTTCTCGACCGGATCAGCGAGCTCTCGGCCGCAGCCGGCCTCCGGGTCGCGAACGTGTTCCACGCAGGCGACGGCAACCTGCATCCCCTGGTCCTCTTCGACGACTCCAGCGCGGCCCAGTCGGTCGCCGCCGAGGAACTGTCTGGCGCGATCCTCGACGAGTGCATCAGCCACGGCGGCTCGATCACCGGCGAGCACGGCGTCGGCGTCGACAAGTCCAAGTACATGCCCCGCATGTTCAGTGCCGACGACCTGGACACGATGCAACTGCTCCGCTGCGCGTTCGACCCGGCGGGCCTGTGCAACCCTGGAAAGGTGTTCCCGACCCCGCGCATGTGCGGCGAGGCGCCGGGGATCAGGCGCGGCCCGCATCCGCTGGTCGCCTCCGGGCAGGCGGAGATGTTCTAGATGCAAAAACTCGCGGCTGGTCGGTGCCGATGACGACCGACTCGATCCCGGGGCCGCTCGCGCAAGCGTGCGATGAGGTGCGACTGGCTGGCCCGGCCGACGCCGTCGCCGGCGTGCAGCCAGGGCTGGTCGCCGCTCCCGCGTCCACCGAGCAAGCCAGTGCCGTCCTGCGAGCCGCCGCGCAACTCGGGCTGACGGTCGTGCCTCGCGGAAGCGGCACGAAGCTGGACTGGGGCTACCCGCCCGACCGGGCCGACCTGATCATCGACACGACCAGGCTGAATCAGGTAGTCGAGCACGAGGCTGGTGACCTCGTCGCGACCGTGCAAGCCGGCGTCACGATCGAGCAACTCGCCGCCGTGCTCGCCAAGGCAGGCCAGCGGCTCGCGCTGGATCTCCCCGCCCGCCGACTGCCGTCCGGGGCAACTCGAAGCGCCGGCACCATCGGCGGCGTCCTGTCTACCAACGTCGCCGGCCCGCTCCGCTTCCGCTACGGCTCCCCCCGCGACCTGCTGATCGGCCTCACGATCGTTCGCGCCGACGGCACGATCGCCAAGTCAGGCGGCAAGGTCGTCAAGAACGTCGCCGGCTACGACCTCGGCAAGCTGCTGGCCGGCTCCCGCGGCACCCTCGGGCTGATCACCCAGGCCACGTTCCGGCTGCACCCCTTGCCGGCCGCGACCGGCTATGTCACCGTCCCGTGCGCGACTCCTGGTGACTGCGCCAGGCTGCTCGCGGTCGCGCAGTCCGCCGCCATCGCCCCGGTCGCGGCCGAGCTCGACTGGACCGGGCCCGACGAGCCGATCATGCTCGGCGTGGCCATCGAGGGCGACCCAGCCGGCGTCGCCCAGCGCAGCGAGACCCTGGCCGACCAGCTTGCCCGCGAGGCCGGCGGCACGGCGGTGGCGATGTCTGACGCGCCTCCAGCCTGGTGGGGATCGCGGGCCGCGGCCACGCCCGACGACACCGTGCTTCAGGTCGCCTCCTGGGCCGGGCGCGTCGGGACCGTGCTGGCCCAACTCCGCGCGGCCGCCGCGCGGACCGGCCTCGACCTGGTGATCGGCGGCTCAGCCGCCGCCGGCCTGCTAGACGTAGCAATCCCTTCGTCGGCCGACCCCGGCCAGATCGCAAGCTTCGTGACAAGCCTGCGCGCCGCCTGGCTCCAGGGCCAGTCAATCCTAGATAGCCCGATCTCAGATAACCCACTTTCCGATTATCCGAAATTGGATAATCCGATTTCGGGTCACGGTCGCGGTGGGGTCAGCCGCGGCGGCGGGGTGCCGCCGCGGGCGACGGTCGTGGTGCTGCGGGCGCCGGCCTCGGTGCGCGAGCAGGTCGACCTGTTTGGTCCGGTACCGTCGCTTGGCCTGATGCGGGCCGTCAAGCAGCAATTCGACCCAGGACGGACGCTGTCGCCTGGACGATTCGCCGGGGGGATCTAGTGGACGCCGACAAGACGCCGCACTCCGATAGCGGACGGACCTCCGAAGACGCGCGGCCCGTGCTCGATCCTACGGGGGAGCTGACCGACATCGTCAGCGACTGCGTGCACTGCGGCTTCTGCTTGCCCTCGTGCCCGACCTACCAGCTCTGGGGCGACGAGATGGACTCCCCGCGCGGGCGGATCCACCTGATCGGCCAGTTGCTCGACGGCGCGGTGGCCAGTGAGGCGGCCGCCAGTCACCTGGATCGCTGCCTGGGCTGCATGGCCTGCGTCCCGGCCTGCCCGTCAGGCGTGCGCTACGACCGGCTCATCGAGGCAGCGAGGGCCTGGGCGGCCGAGCCTGTCCGGTCGCTGCCGCCCCGGTCGGCGCGAGAGCGCGCGCTGCGGGCCGCCATCTTCTCGACGTTCCCCTACCCGGCGCGGCTGCGGGTGCTGATGGGCCCGCTCAGGGCCGCCCAGCGTACCCGCGTGGATCGCCTGATGGCTCGCAGTTCCGCGGCCGGCCGGCTGGCCCCCGAGCTCACCGCCGCGCTGCGCGTCGCGCCTGGGCGCCCGGCGAGCCGGGCGCCTCGGGGCCGGCTGCCAGAACGGGTCGCGGCCCGGGGCGAGCGGCGGGCCGTGGTCGGCATGCTGACCGGTTGCGTGCAGCAGGTGTTCTTCCCTGAGGTCAACATCGCGACCGCGCGGGTGCTCGCGGCCGAGGGCTGCGACGTGGTGATCCCAAGAGCCCAGGGCTGCTGCGGCGCGCTGTCGCTGCATGACGGGCGCCGGGCCGAGGCGGCCAGGTTCGCCGCCGCCCTGATCGAGACCTTCGAGCAGGCGGACGTCGACGCGATCGTCGTCAACTCGGCTGGCTGCGGCTCGGCCATGAAGGAGTACGCCGACCTGCTCGCCGACGACCCGGCCCGCGCGGACCGCGCGGCCGCGCTGTCCCAGCGGGTCTGTGACCTGAGCGAGTTCCTGGTCCGCCTCGGACCGGCCGCCACGAGGCATCCGCTTCCGGTCAGCGTCGCCTACCACGACGCCTGCCACCTCGCCCACGCGCAGCGGATCACCAGCCAGCCCCGCGAGTTGCTCAAGGCCATCCCCGAGCTGACCCTGGTCGAGGTAGCCGACGCGGGCACGTGCTGCGGCTCGGCGGGCATCTACAACCTCGTCCAGCCCGGCACCGCCAGGGAACTCGGGGCCCGCAAGGCTACCGCGGTGAGCGCGACCGGGGCGGACCTGGTCGTCTCGGCCAATCCCGGGTGCGCCATGCAGATCGCCTCGGCCCTGGCCGAGGCTGGCCCAAGGGGACGACCCCCCGGAACCCCCCGCAGTGCCGGCACCCCAATGCCGGTCGCCCACCTGGCCGAGGTCCTTGACGTCTCGATTCGCGCCAGGCCCGCCAGCACCCTGCTCTAGTGTTCACAGTGTTGGGCAAGTTATGGCAAGGCTTAGGTCAGCGCCGATGACGGGAATGAGCCGCGGGGAATGACCGATCCGGGCGGAACCTGCCCAGGTCGCCGACCGTTTCCCAAGTGGCGATACTTTCGACTGGCGTACTTACGGCACTAGATATGGTTAATTTTGGTGAAGATAACGGCCACAGGCCGATCTATGCGGATATCGTGACTCGTGCGATTGCACCTAAGTGAAGCTGATCCGCCGCAGGCGGTGCCGACCGCCCCTGAGCCTGTCCTCGGGGCTATCGCGCGGGCCTTCCGGCACCCGTTCTTTCTCCATCTTGCCGTCCTGCTCGGTTACCTGGCGGTTGGCATCGCCGTCACCTGGCCGCACGCGACCTACCTGTCCGGCAAGCTGCCGTACACCCGCGACGCAGGCAGTTATGTCTGGGGATTTTGGTGGATGGAGCAGTCAATACTCCATCTGCACGACCCGTGGCTCACCAGCGCCATCGCCGCTCCGGTCGGTGCCCCGCTGGGGATGCACGCGCTGATGCCGCTGGCTGGCCTGGTGATGCTCCCGGTCACGATGGCGTTCGGGCCGAGCGCGGCCTTCACACTGCTGTCGGTGCTGCTGCCGGGCCTGATGGCGTATGCGATGTGGCGGGCGGCAAAGCTCTGGCTGCCGTCGCAGCTCGGCGCGCTCGCGGCCGGCGCGTTCTTCGGCTACTCAGCCATCCTCACCCATCAGAGCTGGATTCACCTGAACCTGGCGGCCGGGGCATTGTTCCTGCCGATCACGCTGGAGGCCGCGGTCAGGCTGCGGCGCCGGCCCGGCCTGCGCCAGGCCGCCATGCTCGGCGTCGTGCTCGGCTGCAGCCTCCTGGTCGACCAGGAGTCGGCAATCCTCACCGCCCTCCTGGCCTGCACCGTGCTGCTGCCCTGGCTGCTTAGCCTGCGGCCAAGAACCAGGCCGGGCCCAGTACCGCGAGCCTCAGGCGTACTCCTGGCGGGCGTGCCAGCCGGGCCAGCCTCACCTCGGAGTTCGCTCGGCTCGCCGGAACCACCGCCGCCGGCCGACACGCTCAGCCCGCCGACGAGGTCCTCGCCCACGCCTGCCAGCGCCATCACCGGCAGCGCGGCCGCCTTCGCGGCCGACCAGCAGCAACCAGCGACGGCCTCGTCTTCAGCGGGCACCGCGACCGCGACCGCCGAACCGAACGGCTCGGCGACCACGCTCCCGACGGTCCCGACGGTCCCGGTCCCGACGGTCCCGACGGTCCCGGTCCCGGCGCCAGCGCTGCCGCCTTCGGCCAAGCCCGCGTTGCCGAAGCGAGCCTGGCTGTGGCTACGAACGCTGCCGGGACGGGTCCGCTGGGCCAGGTTCGCGGTCGCTGCCCTGGCCGGCCTCATCGCGCTCGCCGTCGCCGCTCCGCAACTAGTCGCGATCATGCACGCCGACGCGGCCGGGATCCCGCCCGCCACCCTGAGTTCCGGCGCCTACCTGCAGGGAATCAGGCTCCCCGACATGTTCCTGCCTTCGCCCCGGATCACCGCGTTCGGCCTGACCTTCACCCATGCGCAGAACACCAGCACGTTTGGCGCTTTGGCGACCCTGCTGGCGCTGATCGGGCTGGTCCTTGCCTGGCGGAAGCGCAACGCGTGGCTGCTGGCCGGGTTCTGGGTCGTCATCGCGCTGCTAGCGGTCGGTTCCGACATCATCCTCCCGTCCGGCAGTTACACCCCTGTGCCCCAGATGCTCGACAGCGTCCGGGTGTCGGCGATTCTGCCGTTCACCTGGTTCGTCCAGATTCCCGGCCTTTCCGGATTCCGCGAACCGTCTCGGATCGCCGAGCTCGGGCTCATCCCGGTCGCCCTGCTCGCCGGGTACACCGTGAACTGGCTCCGCTATCACGCCCGATCGATGGTTGTCGTCGTCCTCTTGCTGGCCGTCCTTGAGGCGGGCATCGGCACGCCGCCCCACTTTAAGACCATGCCGACCACGATGCCGAAACTCGACCGGCCGATCGCCGCCGACCACTCGGGCTCGGTCGTCGTCGACATCCCGTTCGGCCTTCGCGGCGGCACCGGAATCACCGGCCTGCCGTTCGTCCCGCAGGCCCAGGTCCTGGCGACGTCCGACGGGCATCCGCTCGCCGACGCCCTGCTGTCCAGGGTTCCCATCTCGACCAGGCACGCGATCGAGAGCGAGCCGTTCTACTCCGACCTCCTCGACGCCCAGCGGGGTGACTACAACTTCACCCAGGCCGAATACCAGGTCGCCGCTCGCAACGCGGCCAGGATGCACATCGGCTGGGTGTTGCTCTGGGTGGCGAACAAGCACCTGCGGAACTTCCTCGCGCAAACCGGGTTCAGGTACCTCTACCGGGCCGACGGCGTCTCGGTCTGGTGGCCCGCCGGCTGGGCCAATGCCGTGCTGACGTCACGATGACATCGCCTTGACGTCAACCTGCGCCGCACGACGTCAAACTGACGTCAAATTATCCTTGACTGACGTCATAAGTGACGGCATACTGATGTCATGGAGTTGTCACCGTACGTCGAGGGCCTGCGGACCGACCTGGGCTCGCTCACCAGGTTCGCCCCTGACGAAGTCGTCAAGCTCGCCGAGCAGCTAGCCGAGGCGCTGGACTCATCGGTCCGGCTCACCTTGCTGAACGTGCTGACCGCCGCGGCGGCCGAGATCACCGACCGGCTGGACATGACGGTCGTCGACGTCCGGCTGACCAGCGGCGAGCCTGAGTTCGTCGTGACCACCGTCGGCTACCACGAAGAAGCGGCGGCACCGGCCGAGAGCAGCCCCGACGACGCGGGCACCGCGCGGATGACGCTGCGGCTGTCCGAGGCGCTCAAGGCGAGGATCGAGGCCCAGGCGTCAGCGAGCGGCCTGTCGGTCAACTCCTGGCTCGCCCATGCAGCGATCCGGGCCCTGGAAGCTCCAGGCGCTTCCGGCCAGCAGCCGAAGCGGAACCGCTCGGGACCAGGGCAGCGAATCACCGGCTTCGCCCGGAGCTAAGCCGCCGCTTACCACCTCACCGGCGACCTTGGTCACCGGCCCAACTAAGAGACCGGCCCCAACGAAAGGAAAGGCCATGCCGCACTGGGAGTTTGCCCAAAACGGGCCCATCGACCTGCTCACCAAGCTCGCCTCGGGCTCCATCACGGTCACCGCCGAGCCGACCGAGAAGATCACCGTGGACGTCCGGCCGACCCGGTCGGGATCCCGTGCGAACGACTGCGCCGACGAAGTCCACGTGGACTACGCCGACGGACGGCTGGAGGTCATCGAGGCCCGTGGCTGGCGGATGATCGACGCCAGCCTGGAGTTCGTCATCACCGTGCCGGCTGGCTCCCACTGCACCGCCGAGACCGCCTCGGCCAGCATCACGTGCCTAGGCGAATTCGGCTCGCTGACCGCCGAGAGCGCGTCCGGGCAGGTCAAGGCCGCGACCATCACCGGAGAAGCTGATGTCAGCAACGTGTCAGGCCGCGTGACGATCGCCTCGGCCGCGACCGCGAAGGTCAAGACCGCATCGGGCTCGATCGAGCTTGGCCCGGTCTCCGGCGACGTCAACGCCCAGACCGTCAGCGGCAAGGTCCAGCTCCGCGCCCCCGGCGGCTCCGTCACCGCCCGCTCCAGCAGCGGGCGGGTCGAGATCGATGGCCTGTCGACCGGCGAGGCCAGGATCGAGACCATCTCCGGCGAGGTCAAGCTCAACATCGTCAGGGGCGTGAGCGTCTACCTGGACCTGTCCGCGCTGTCAGGCAAGGTCACCAGCGACCTGGAGCCGTCCGGCGAGGACGGGCTCGACACCACCGACCACGTTGACCTGCACCTCACATGCCGCACGGTCAGCGGGGCGATCAAGGTCGGCCGCGCCGCGGCCGACCAGGCCAGCTAACCCGCTGGCCACTACTTATGTACCTTCGTAAGGAAAGGACGGACACGTCCATGTACAGCCGCCAGATTGAGCAAGTAGCCCGTCAGCGCAACGCCGAGCTCACCACGTTGCCGCGCAGCGCGGTCAGCCCGACCAGGACCGCCAGCCACGCCCGTAACGGTTCGATCAGGAGCCACGCGGGCTGGGCGATCGTAGCGCTTGGCCTGCGCATCGCCGAGTCAGGCACGCACTGAACGCCGTGAGCCAGCCGATCGGGGTCCAACGCTACGCAGGGGCACCTTGCTGCCGCTCAGCCGGCCGCCAGGTGCCCCAGGCGTCGGCGGGCACCCCGGCGCCGGCCAGCCACCGCTCGTCGATCTCGCCCTCGGCCACGATCACCGCAGGCCCGGCCAGCACGCTGGCGGTCGCGCTCGGGATCACCCGCAGCCGGCCCCCAGGAACCCGCACCTCCCAGGCCAGGGTGCCGTCACCCGGCCACTCACCGGTGGCGGTGGCGGCCGCGGCCGCGACCGCCACCGCGCCCGTGCCGCACGACAGCGTCTCCCCTGAACCCCGCTCGTGCACCCGCATCTCGATCGACCGGCCCCCGGCCATCCGCACGACCTCGACGTTGACTCCATCGGGGAACTCGGCCGGGTCCACGACCGGCGCCCTAGCCAGGTCGAAGCCCGCCAGCGGCTCGTCCACCACGCAGGCCAGGTGCGGGTTGCCGACGTCGACCGCGACGCCCTGGTAGCTGCTCCCGCCGATCACGGCCGACCCGGCCCCGGTCACCCGAGCCGGGCCCATGTCGACGCTGAACTGCCCGTCGTCGCCGCACCGCACCGCGCGGACCCCGGCCCTGGTGCCGATCACGATCTCCGGCCCGGTCGCCAGCTGATGCTCGATCAGGTACCTGGCGAATACCCTGATCCCGTTGCCGCACATCTCGGCCGCGCTGCCGTCCGCATTCAGGTAGTCCATGAACCACCCAGCGCCACCGGACGCGGACGCGGACGCGCCGAGCGAGGCGGCACCGGCCCGCACGACCCTGAGCACGCCGTCGGCCCCGATCCCGGTGCGCCGGTCGCAGAGCCGCCGCACCAAGCCCGGCACCAACTCAAGCTCGTCATCGACGTCGGGCAGGATGACGAAGTCGTTCCCGGTCCCGTGTCCCTTGGCGAAGCGCATGCCTCAGATGCTAGCCGCAGGCGCCATGCCGATCCGCCCCTTACTGGCTCGATCACTCAAGCACCTCCAGCACCTCCAGCACCAAGGGCTTCTATGGCCTCGAGGGCGACGTCCGTCTCGACCGGCTCAGCGGCCGGCAGCCAGCGCACCCGCGGATCCCGGCGGAACCAGGACTCCTGGCGCCGGGCGAATCGCCGGGTCGCTAGCACTGTCTCGGCTTGCGCCTGCGCCTGCGCGTACTCCCCGTCGATGAAGCGCAGTACCTGCGCGTACCCGAGCGCCCGGCTCGCCGTCCGCCCCTGGCGCAGGCCGAGACCGGCTAGCCCGCGTACCTCGCCGACCAGGCCCGCCTGCCACATCTGCCCGACCCGCGCCTCGATCCGCTGATCGAGCAGCGCCCTGGGCAGGTCAAGTCCTAGTTGAACGGTGGGCCGCACCGCCTGGTACCGCGGCAGCGTGGCGCTGAACGGCCGCCCGGACAACTCGACGACCTCAAGCGCCCGCACGACCCGCCGCCCGTTTCCCGGCAAGATAGCCGCCGCCGCCGCCGGGTCCACGACGCTCAGCCGAGCGTGCAGGCTGGCCGCCCCGACCCGCTCAAGCTCGGACTCAAGCCGCGCCCTGACCTGCGGGTCGGTGCCAGGGAACTCCAGGTCGTCGATCACGGCCCGGACGTAAAGCCCTGACCCGCCCGCCAGGATCGGCGTCCGGCCCCTCGCCACGATGTCCTCGATCGCGGCCCTGGCCAGCCGCTGGTACTCCGACACGCTCGCCGGCTCGGTCACGTCCCAGATATCGAGCAGGTGGTGCGGCACCCCGCGCCGCTCGGCGAGGGTGAGCTTGCCGGTTCCGATGTCCATGCCCCGGTAAAGCTGCATCGAGTCCGCGCTGATGACCTCGCCGTCCAAGGCCTCGGCCAGCCGCAGCGCCAGCTCCGACTTCCCCGCCGCCGTCGCCCCGATCACCGCCACGAGCGGCCTCACCACGCCATGCCCCGACACCGTAGGCCCGTCGATGTCCCATTGCCGGGCCTAGGACCGCCAACCGAGGCCCATCGATGTCCCATTGCGGGGCCTATTGGCCCGTCGATGGCCCATCGCCGGGGCTCGGATTGAGAGCCGAGGCCCGTGGATGGCCCATTGCGGGGGTTAGGGCCGCCGGCATGCCGAGCAGCACTGGAGCCGACGCTCCCGCCGCCACTCCTCCCGACGCGCCGGCGGGGGCAGCCGACGGTCCGCGGGCGTCCCAAGCGTCGCCGCCTCGGGTCCGGCGCACGGCGAGCGGGACGTCGTCGGCGATCAGGTAGTGCGGCGCAGCCTTCGTGACGACCGTGGTCACGATGTCGCCTGGACGGGGCGGCTCGCCCCCGGCGGGGCTGGCCGGGGTGAAGTGGACCAGGCGGTTGTCCCTCGCGCGGCCGGACAGCCGCCTGGTGACGTCGTCTTTCCGGCCCTCGCCGTCGGCGACCAGCACCTCGACCGTGTCGCCGACACGGGCCTGGTTCCCGGCCAGCGCCACCTCCTCGACCAGGGCGACGAGCCGCTCGTACCGCTCGGCCACGACGGCGGGCGGCACCTGGTCGGGCATGGTCGCGGCCGGGGTGCCAGGCCTGATCGAGTACTGGAACGTGAACGCGCCCGCGAACCTGGCCTGCCGAACCACCTCGAGCGTGCCGGCGAAGTCGTCCTCGGTCTCGCCTGGGAAGCCGACGATGATGTCGGTGGTGATCGCCGCGTCCGGCATCGCGGCCCTGACCTTGTCGATGATCCGCAGGTAGGAGTCCTGGCGGTAGGCCCGCCGCATCGCCTTGAGCACCGCGTTCGAGCCCGACTGCAGCGGCATGTGCAGCGCGGGCATCACGTTCGGCGTCTCCGCCATCGCGGCGATCACGTCATCGGTGAAGTCCCTCGGGTGCGGCGAGGTGAACCGCACCCGCTCGAGCCCGTCGATCTCGCCGCAGGCCCGCAACAGCTTCCCGAACGCCAACCGGTCCCCGAACCCGACTCCGTAGGAGTTGACGTTCTGGCCGAGCAGCGTGACCTCGAGCACGCCGTCGTCCACCAGCGCCTTGACTTCGGCCAGCACGTCGCCGGGGCGGCGGTCCTCCTCCCGGCCGCGCAGGCTCGGCACGATGCAGAACGTGCAGGTGTTGTTGCAGCCGACGGAGATCGCGACCCAGGCCGAGTACGGCGACTCCCGCCTGGCCGGCAGCATCGAGGGGAACTGCTCGAGCGACTCGGCGAACTCGACCTGCGCCCGCTGCTGCACCCGCGCCCGCTCGAGCAGCGCCGGCAGCGCGCCGATGTTGTGGGTGCCGAACACCACGTCGACCCAGGGCGCCCGGTCGGTGATCACCGACCGGTCCTTCTGCGCGAGGCAGCCGCCGACCGCGATCTGCATGCCCGGGTGGCGGTTCTTCACTGGCAGCAAATGGCCCAGGTTCCCGTACAGCCGATTATCAGCGTTCTCGCGCACGGCGCAGGTGTTGAAGACCACCACGTCGGGCTCGGTCCCGTCGGCGGCCTCGCGGTATCCCGCTTCGGTAAGCAAGCCGGCGAGCCGCTCCGAGTCGTGCATGTTCATCTGGCACCCGTAGGTGCGAATCGCGAACGTTCGCTGAACGTCGGTCGGCATGGCACCTAGGTTAGACGCTGACCGGGCCAAGCCCGCCCAAACACCAGGCCAGCCAGGCATTGACATGGCCTCCTTCCGGCTGAAATCGTCTGTCCACCGCTGCGGCCTGCCCCTTGCGCCGCCGACGTCGTTCAGCCCGGAAGCCGGGCTGGACCGGACCAGCCCTTGACCAGCCCCGGACGAGACCAGCCCCGCACGAGACCAGCCCCGCACGAGACCAGCACTGCCGCAGGGATTAGCACTGTAGAGGAGCCGATGTGACCGAGCACGCCGCTAACCTGGTCATCCTTGAGCCGACTGAGCTGGCGCTGCCGCACGCTGAGCTTGGCGAGGGGCCGCACTGGGATGTACCCACCCAGACGCTGTACTGGGTCGACATCCCGGCCGGGCGAGTACATCGCCGGGACGCCGACGGGGTGCACAAGTCCTGGGACGTGGGGATGCCGGTTGGCGCCGTCGTGCCGACATCAGCGGGTGCGCTTTGCTTGGCTGCTGGTAATGGGTTTTATGGCCTTGACCCCGAGACGGGCGCGATTGCCGAGATCGCGGCCGCGCCCGGGCTGCCGCACACGAGGATGAACGACGGCGCCTGCGACCGGGCCGGGCGGTTCTTCGCTGGCAGCATGGACGACGACGAGGCGCCAGGCCGGGGCGCCTTCTACCGGCTCGATCCTGACCATACCGTGACCAAGGTCTACGACGGGATCGGCTTGTCCAACGGAGTCGGCTGGAGCCCTGATGAGCGGCTGATGTACTACATTGACTCGCTGGCGTACCGGGTCGACGTGATCGACTACGACCCGGAGACCGGCGAGCTAGGCGACCGGCGCCCGTTCGCCAGGCTCGGCGCCGGCGAGACCGTTCCCGACGGCCTGACGGTCGACGCCGATGGCGGTGTCTGGGTCGCGGTATGGGGTGCCAGCGTGATCCAGCGCTACGATGCCGACGGCACGCTGAACGGAGTGGTTCGGTTGCCGGCCGCGTTCGTGACAAGCTGTGCCTTCGGCGGCCCTGACCTCGACCAGCTCTTCATCACGACTGCGGCCGGGCCAGGACGCAGTGGTGGCGCGCTCTTTACCTGCGCGGCCGGGGTCAATGGCCTGCCGGCCTATTCTTACCAAGGCTGAGTAGACACCTGGTCGTTGTCGGCATTCGCCGCGAAGCGCGCCAGGCGGGTAAGGCACGATATCCCTATGACGGACAACGGGACGGCGATGACCGATCAGGCGGCGGGCGCGGGCAACCCCGCGGAACGGCACGACGGTGACGGCACGGACATGACCGGGCGGACACCGGTCACGGCGGGGCAGGAACCGGCCACGGCGGGTAACGAGGCCAGTGGCGAGCCGGCGCTGCCACAGGTTCCTTATGGCGCCTGGCCCTCACCGATCAGCGCGGCCCAGGTAGCGACGACCCGGATCAGGATCGCCAGCCCGATCGTCGTGGGCGGCAGCATCTGGTGGCAGGAGGACCAGCCCGAGGACGGCGGACGGCGGACCGTGGTGCGACGCGGCGCCGATGGCGCCACCAAGCGGCTGCTGCCAGGACCGTGGAGCGCCAGGACCCGGGTGCACGAGTACGGCGGCCTTTCCTACCTGCCGGTGCTATCGCCGGTCGCGACGGCAACGCTGGCCGCCGCCGGGGGCGAGCCCGACTCAGCGGACCCTGAGCGCGAGCCGCCGATCGTGTTCGCCAACTTCAGCGACCAGCGGCTGTACCTCGCCGGGCGGGCGGTCGCTGAGGGCAAGGGCCAGCCGGTCCCGCTGACCCCCGAGCCTGGCGGCGACGAGCTGCGGTACGCCGACTTCGTCCTGTCCCCTGACCAGCGCGAGGTCTGGTGCGTGCGGGAGAGTCACTCAGGCGGCAAGGTGAGGCGGGCGATCGTTGCGGTGCCGCTCGACGGGTCCGCCTCGACGAGCCTGGGTGACATGCGCGTCCTGGTCGCCGGCTCGGACTTCTTCGCGTTCCCGACGCCGTCGCCTGACGGCAAGTGGCTGGCCTGGATCTGCTGGAACCACCCGCACATGCCATGGGACGGCACCGAGCTGCGGGTCGCGCCGATGCAGGACGGTGTGCCCGACAAGGGCAGGCTGATTAAGGGCAGTAACCGCGAGTCGGTTCTGGCCCCGCTCTGGCGGGACAACTCGAGCCTGTACGTGGCGACCGACTGGACTGGCTGGTGGAACATCTACCAGCTCGGCCTGTCCGGCGAGCCGCCGCAGGCCCTGTATCCGGCCGACGAGGAGTTCGCCGACGCGATCTGGCAGCTCGGGCCACGCCCGTTCGCCATGCTCGGCGACGGCCGCCTGGCGGTCAGGCACGGCCGCGGCGGGTCCAGGCTCGGCCTGCTTGACCCCGAGACCTCGGAGCTGACCGACCTGGAGCTGCCGTTCTCCGAGGTCCTGACCGGGGTCTCCGCCAGCGGCAGCGTGATCGCGTTCGTGGCGGGCGCGCCGCTGCAACCAGACTCCGTGGTCAAGGTCGACGTGGCCAGCGGCGAGTACACGATCCTGCGATCGGAGCTGACCGAACTGCCTGACCGCCGGTACTTGCCGGTGCCAGCCGAGGTCGAGCTCGAAGGCCCGTACGGCCGGGTCGTGCACGCCCTCATCTACCCGCCGTCCAATCCCGAGGTCGTAGCTCCGCCTGGGGAGCTGCCGCCCTACATCGTGTGGGTGCACGGCGGGCCGACCAGCCACGTCACCGGCTTGCTGAGCCTGGAGAAGGCCTACTTCACCAGCCGGGGCATCGGGATCATCGACGTGAACTACGGCGGGTCCACCGGTTACGGCCGGCTGTACCGCAACCGGCTCAATCGCGAGTGGGGCATCGTCGACGTGGCCGACGCCAAGGAGGCGGCCCGCTCGCTCGCCAAGGCGGGCCAGGCGGACGGGCGCCGGCTCGGCATCAGGGGCAGCTCGGCGGGCGGCTGGACGACGCTGGCGGCGGTGACGACCGGAGCGGTGCACGACCCGGTGTTCAGCGCCGCGGTCGCTTACTACGGTGTCGCCGACCTGCGCAAGTTCAGCGAGCACACGCACGACTTCGAGTCCCGGTACCTCGACGGCCTGATCGGCCCGTTGCCTGGCTTCGACACGGTCTACTCCGAGCGGGCGCCGCTCGGGCACATCAACGCCAACACCTGCCCGGTGCTGTTGCTGCAAGGGCTCGATGACCCGATCGTGCCGCCTGAGCAATCCGAGAGCATCGCCGCCGACCTGGCTGCCCACGGCATCAAGCACGCCTACATCGCGTTCGATGGCGAGGCGCACGGGTTCCGCCGGGCCGACTCGATGATCACCTCGCTGGAGGCCGAGCTCTCCTTCTACGGTCAGGTGCTCGGGTTCACGCCGAGGAACGTGCCGCAACTGAAGCTCAGCGACGGCGACTAGCCCGGCTAGGCGCCGCCCGGCGGTTACCTCGCGAACTCGGTCGCCCGGGACTCCCTGATCACGGTGACGCGGATCTGGCCTGGGTAGGTCAGCTCGTCCTGTACCTGCCGGGCGACGTCACGGGCGATGACCTGGGCGCCGATGTCATCGACGGCACCAGGCTTGACCATGACCCTGATCTCGCGGCCCGCCTGCATGGCGTAGACCTTCTCGACCCCTGGCTGGGCGAGCGCGATCTGCTCGAGCCGCTCAAGCCGCTTGACGTAGGCCTCGAGCGACTCCCGCCTGGCTCCGGGGCGCCCGCCGCTGATCGCGTCGGCGGCCTGGGTCAGCACCGCTTCCACGGTCCTGACCTCGACCTCGTTGTGATGGGCCTCAATCGCGTGGACCACGTCCTCGCTCTCACCGTAGCGGCGGGCGATCTCGGCGCCGATCAGGGCATGGCTGCCCTGGACCTCGTGGGTCAGTGCCTTGCCGATGTCGTGCAGCAACGTGCCGCGCTTCAGCAAGACAGGGTCAAGCCCGAGCTCGCTGGCCATCATGCCCGCGATGTGGGCCGACTCGACGAGGTGCTTGAGCACGTTCTGGCCGTAGGACGTGCGGTATCTGAGCCGGCCGAGCAGCTGGGTCAGTTCGGGGTGCATGTCGGTGATCCCGACGTCGATAAGGGCGTCCTCGCCGGCCCTGGTGCACAGGTCAGAGATCGATCGGCGGCTTTGCTCGAAGACCTCCTCGATCCGTTGCGGATGAATGCGACCGTCAGCGACGAGCCGCTCCAGCGTCAGCCTGCCGATCTCGCGGCGCACCGGATCGAAGCAGGAAAGAAGGACCGCCTCCGGGGTGTCGTCGATGATCAAGTTGACGCCGGTCACGGTCTCGAACGCCCGGATGTTGCGGCCTTCCCTGCCGATGATCCGGCCTTTCATCTCGTCGTTCGGCAGGTGCAGCACCGACACCACGGACTCGCTGGTCTGCTCGCTGGCGACCCGCTGGATGGCCAGCGTGATGATCTTCCTGGCCCGTTGCTGCCCTTCCTTCTTTGCCTCGTTCTCGATCTCCCTGATCGTGACGGCGGCCTCGCGCTTAGCCTGGGTCTGCATCGTCGCCATCAGCTCGGTCTTGGCTTCATCGGCCGTGAGACCAGCGACCCGCTCAAGCGCTTCCCGCTGCCTGGTGTCGATCTCATCGAGGGTCGCCTGCCGGGCGTCCAGGTCCTTCTTGGCCTGCTCAAGCTCCTCGCTCAGCTGGTCGAGCCTGCGCAGCTCGCCGTCGAGCCGATGCTCGCGCTCGGCGATCCTCACCTCGCGTCGCTCAAGGTCGGTGCGCAACTGCCTGGCCTGGGCGGTCACCGCCTGCACTTCTTCGTCCAGCTTGTGGCGGGCCCGCGCGGCCTGCTCGGCCGCTTCCTCGGCCTTGGCCACGATCGCCGCGGCCTCTTGCTCGGCCGCCATGATCCGGTCCGCCCGAACCTGGTCCGCACCGACGCTGATCTCGCTAGCGCCGATCTCATCAGCCTCGCGAGGGTCGCGAGATACCTGGTCCGGGTCTGCGCCACTCGTGCCCGCGCCACCGGTCGCTCTACTGACGCCACCGCTGGTGCCACGGGCACCGGCGCCTGTGTCGTCAGCCTCGGCTCCGGGTGAAGCGGTCACGTCAGCGGCGACGTCACTTCCCGCGGCATCTCGGCCAGCCCGAGCCAGCGCCTGAGAGCCATCGACCTGACCACCCCGTGACCGGCCACTCCCTGAGCGGGCGCTGTCCGTCGAGGCACCGTCAGCCCGACCGCCACCGGCCCGCCCGCCATCGCGCAGGCCGCCACTGCCCGGCCAGCCGCCGGCCGAATGAAGCACGTAGATAACGACCACCGCAGCAGCGAGCAGGGCAATAACGGCTACGCCGATCGCCAGGACCAGCGCTACGCCATCTCCCACTGGGCGCACCCCTTTCTCGCTCGCTACTTAGACGCCTAGGTGCCCGCATTCGGACACCTGACATCTGGTCGCAGCGAGGATTACCGCGCGCCCGTCAACTCCGCCTGGCCAGCACCGCCCGCCTGCACCGTCCTAGCCTGCACCGCCCCGGCCCGGCCCGGCCATATGCCAAGGCCAATGCTGCCGAGCAGCCCAAACCGAGACCATATGCCGCTTGACCCAGCTCACCTAAGCCTGCTGAGCTGCGCCATCGTCGTGCTGGCTGCCTGTCCTTTCCGGGCCTCTTGCCCTGCGTGCGCCCACCGGCCCTCTCGCCGAAGGCCAGGCCCTACAAAGCCAATCAGGCGACCGAACGGCCCGCTCACTTCGTCGTCAGCGGCCGTCCAGCTGCTCGTCAGTAGCAATCTCTACGTAACAAACCGCACGTGCGGGGTAAACCTCACTGTCCCGTGAGGCTAAGCCGGCCATCCCGCGACGGTCAAGGTCACCAGGTCCGCCGCCGAGGCCATTCCCCGATCTGACGACATCGTGGCCCGTTGCTGTAACGAGTCGAGCTTCGACGAAGGGTCTTACCTGACCCTGACGCGAGCCGGCACCCGGCGAAGGGCAAGGCTCAGCCGGCATCGATGGCGTCGGAGAAGCCGACGTCCTCGCCCGCGTAGTCGTCTGGCTCAGCGAACTCAGAGTCGAAGCCGTCGTCGGCCGCAGAGCCGGAACTGGCCCCGTCCATTCGCTCCCGATCGAGTGCCTCTTTCACGACGCCGTAGGCGAGACCAGGTGAGTAACCCTTCCGAGCCAGCATGCCGACGAGCCGCTTGACCCTCGCCGGATAAGGTTGCCCGGCCGTGCCGGCCAGCCTTTTCTCGACCAGGGCCAGCGCGGTGGCATGCTCGGCCTCCGGGCTGAGCTGGCTCACGGCGGCGTCGATGTCCTCGCGCGGCACGCCACGCTGCCCAAGTTCCGCGGCCAGGGCCCGCCGCCCAAGGCCACGCCCGTAGTGCCGGGACTCCACCCAGGCCGCCGCGAAGGTAGCGTCATCGATTAGCCCGACCTCGGTGAACCGGCTGAGCACCGTCTCGGCGGCGTCCTGCGGCACCCCGCGCCGCCTGAGCGCCTCCGCCAGCTGCGCCCTGGTCCGCGGCGCAGCCGTAAGCAGCCGCAAGCAGATCAGCCGCGCCACCGACTCAGGATCGGCCGGCGGATCAGCCGAGCCAGCCCGGGCGAACGAGTCGGTGCCGGACGAGTCAGGGCGGCCGAACAGGTCAGGGTCGGCGCCGGTGTCCGTAGTCGCACCACCGACGCCGTCCTGTCCGCTCCTAGCCGCCGGTCCGCTGCTCCGCTGCCCGCCAGCACCCCTACTGCGAGCGCCTCCGCTGCGAGCGCCTTGGCTGCTGCGGCGCTGCCTGCCGCGGCTCGGTGAGCTACCTGGCACCGTCCAGTCCTGGCACTACCTCAAGGCCGCCACGCCTGGCCGCCACACCCGATGTACCCGTCACACCCGGAGCGCCTGGCCCTGAGCCGTTCGGCCGAGAGCCGTTGGGGGCGGCCCCGTTCGAGGCGGCTCCGTTCGCACCTGCTCCGTTCGGGCCGGTGACGTCGGCGTCCAGGCGCGGCCCAATACCGAGCTTCTCCTTGATCTTCTTCTCGATCTCGTTGGCGGTGTCGGCGTTCTCGCGCAGGTAGTTCCTGGCGTTCTCCTTGCCCTGGCCAAGCTGGTCGCCGTCGTAGGTGTACCAGGCACCGGACTTGCGGACGATGCCCTGCTCGACCCCGAGGTCGATCAGGCTGCCTTCCTTACTGATGCCGATCCCGTAAAGGATGTCGAACTCGGCGACCTTGAACGGCGAGGCCATCTTGTTCTTGACGACCTTCACCTTGGTCCGGTTACCCACCGGCTCGTTGCCGTCCTTGAGCGTCTCGATCCGCCGGATATCCAGCCGCACCGAGGCATAGAACTTCAGTGCCTTACCACCGGTCGTCGTCTCAGGGCTGTTGTGCACCATGACGCCGTCGACGAAGTAGTTGTGACCGCCCTCGACCTCGATGTCGAACCTGTTCATCGATCGGGTCGCCGGCTTGACGTGGATGTCCAAGACGCGGGCCGGCTGCGGGCGCAATTCGGCAGGCACGAATTCCGGCTCGACGTTGAACTGCCCGCGGAAGCGGGGAAGCAGCTTGTACTCCATCGACGGGTGCAGGTACGGAGCGACCAGCTGGCAGAACTTCGCCGATGCGTCAGTGGTGAATTGCAGGACGGCGACCTGTCGGGCACCACTGGACCTGAGCTTCACATCAAGTCTGTGCGTGTCCCGCAGGTACTGGACGAGCCGGTCCCTGGTACCGGGACTCATCGCCTCGACGCAGATCTCGATCCGGCCCGACCCGCCCGCCGTGCGAAGCTGGACACCCTTCGACCTGACCGCGAGGCTGCCGTCGTCGGCATACCACACCGCCAGCGCCAGCGGCGTGAGCGCCTTCAGGTAATCCCAGCCCAGGTGCTTGTGACCATCGCCGAAGTAGACGGCCTCGTGCAGTTCGGCAAGCTCGGGCAGCGGAGTGAAGTCGGCGAACACCGCTCCCTTCGCGTTGGTCGTCCTCGAGCAGCCGATGTTGCCGAGCATGGAGACCTTCCAGTCCAGGTAGGCCGCCTGCGCTGACCCGTGGCCCATCCGGAACCTGGTGCCCGACCGGCCGCGCCGGTTCGGCGAGAGGCTGCCATCGCCCATGAGCGAGCCGAGGATGAGCTGGACCTGCTGCGCGCTCAGCAGCTTAGGCTCAGCCGTGATGACCCGGTCACCGACGATCAGTTCGCCGGCGGGCCGGTACCCGCCAGGGGTCTGGATCAGGTGGTTCTCTGTCGCTGCGAACTGGGCGCGACCATTGCCGCCCGACTTGGCGACGGTGAACTGCAGGAACCGTTCGGCCGCGCCGTTGTTGAACCAGTTGACGATCCGCCTTGGCCCGATCTCTCCGGAGTCCGGGTCATAGGACAGCACTTCGACGTCGAGCCGCTGATTGACGATCTTACCGATCTTCTCCTGCGTGCCGTCTGCGAGTGTAACTTTTGTCGCATATGACATACACCCGAACATCACACCGATTTTTTCCCTAAGTTGGTTAATAAATATCGCTGTCGTCTTTGTCTGGTTTAGGGCGCCGGCGATCTTGCGGAGGGCCTGGGACATCAGGCGGGCCTGGAGGCCGACGTGGCTGTCGCCCATCTCGCCTTCGATCTCAGCTCGCGGCACCAGAGCGGCGACCGAGTCGATCACAACAACGTCGATCGCCCCTGACCTGATCAGCATGTCGGCGATCTCCAGCGCCTGCTCGCCAGTGTCCGGCTGGGAGACCAGCAACGCGTCAGTGTCCACGCCGAGCTTCTTCGCGTACTCCGGGTCGAGCGCGTGCTCAGCGTCGATGAACGCGGCGATACCGCCGCCCCTTTGCGCGTTGGCGACAGCATGCAACGCCAGGGACGTCTTTCCGCTGCTCTCAGGTCCGTAGATCTCCACAATCCGGCCACGGGGTAGCCCGCCGATGCCGAGGGCGACATCAAGCGCGATCGATCCCGTCGGGATCACCTCGACCGGAGCATGGGCGTCATCGCCAAGCCGCATCACGGCGCCTCGGCCGAACTGCCGTTCGATCTGGGCGAGCGCGGTCTCAAGGGCCTTGTCCCTGTCACCGGACTTGATGCCGCCCGCCTTGTCGTTCGGTGCCATGTGAACTCCTGTCGGGATCTTAGGGCTGTGCGTCAGCCTTCTTAGGTCATGCGAATTCGTCTGTGCTGACGCTACGCGCCCCCACCGACAATTCGCTGACGCTCACCGACAAGCCTCATTCGGCTCGTCAAGCAGCCCAATGAAGCCTTCGGCTGGCCTAGCTTAACGAACAACTGTTCGATCATGGTGCCGACTCGCCGGCCGATCCAAGCCAAACCGCCCGCTCCCCGCAGCGGCTCCCACGATGGCACGGCGTTAGGGTTCCAGTGCCAGGCTGGCCCTTGCGGGCACGGCTTGCGGGCCAACGCGATGCCAGGCACCCACGATGGGGCCTCAACTTCGGGGTCGGAGGTAGCAACTGGCCGACTCAAGACAGAGCGGGGGCGGGGATCACCCACAAGATCGTCCGTGATCTCGCTCGGCAGCGTGATCGCGGAACCCAGCCAGGACCGACCCGCCCCACCGTCGCTCCGTGATCGCCGCCCATCTCGTGATCACGGAGCCCGGTCGGGGTCGGGGCACCCCACCACCGCTCCGTGATCACCGCCCACCTCGTGATCACGGTCGTTTGCCGGGTTATCACCCAGGCGAACTGCCGGGATCAACGAAGATCCTTGATCCCGGAGGATTGGGAGGGGTGGCGGGTTCAAATGGCAGCCGCCTCGGTCACCCGATTGAGACTCCGTAGTGATAAGACGTTGCCCAGGAGCCGTTTGTGACTGATGTGAATGATGGGACGAAGATGCGGAGTTGGAAGGCCGGGACGCGCGCTGGGACGGGGATAAGGAGTTGGAGAGCCGGGACGCGCTGGGACGGGCGGTCATCGCCGGGGTGCTGACCGCTCAGTTGGGATCGGGGCGCTGGCCAGGCGGTCGAGGATTGCCTGCGCCACCGCGGCGACGTCCACGGGGGCAGTCGTGTCGACGTCGATCAGGTCACCAAGGCCGACGGGCCGGTCGAAGTCGGCCATGAACTCGGGCGTCAGTGACGTGACCACGTGCACTGGGTGGCAGGCCGACGCCCGCTCCGCATAACGCGCCATCGCGACGTCCAGCGGGCAGTGGCAGTAGACCTCGACCAGCCGGCCGCCGTTGCCAGCGAGGGCGGCGATCCTGGCCCGCTCGTACTCGCTATTCGGGCGGAAGTTAGCCTCGACCACGACATCGGCGGCCTGGGCCGCGAGCGCCCAGAGCAGTTCCATCGCCGCCCCGCCGAGCCGGCGCGACCATTGCAAGTCAGAAGCCGGCGCGCCGAGCCCGTCGTGCAACGTCTCCTTGATCAGGTCCTTCGCCAGCAACGCGAACCGCAGCCGCGCCGCCAGCGGCCCGGCCAGTGTGCTCTTGCCCGCTCCCGGTGCACCCGACACGTACACTACCCGCCGGCCAGCGTGCCCGGCATCAGCCGCGACCACGGCGCGGGCCTCAGCGCAGCCGCTCGGGCACGGGGAAGGCGGCACAGACGGCCCGCCAGATCACCTTGGCGTCCTCGCCATCGGCGAGCGCCTGTTGCACGGTCCGGTCGCCAAGACCGGCGAGCACGTAGTCCTTCGCGACACTCTGCGCGTACACCTCTCCGAACTGCTCGTCCATCCGCTGCCAGAACTCAGTAATCCGCACGGCCGTCAAGGGTACCCGCAGCTCAGGATGGACTACCGGGTGAGGGTGATGCCGGAAGCTAGGCGCCGTTATGCTCGGCGCCGTCGAGTGCTTCGGCGGCGGTCAGTGAATGGTGCCGCAGCGCGAGCACCCCGGTCCAGCGCCGGGCGTAGCCGACCAGCGGCGACGGCGGAACGGCGAGCACCGGGCACGCCGCGTGGGCGACGCAATACCTGGCCACCTGACCGTGGCAGAGCCGCGCCAGCGACCCCCGGCGGCCGGCCCCGACAACGATCACGTCGTCAAGCTGCCGGGCCACGCCGACGATGACCTCTCCGGCGATCCCCCGCACCACGACCGGGCTCATCTCGACGCCGTCGGGCGGCCCGCCGAAGGCCGCCTCGACCGACGCCCACAGGCGCTGCCAGGCGGCCTCTTGCCAGACCTTGCGCAGGACCGGATTCGGCGCCCGCCGATCGGCCATGTCGCCGCCGGGCGGAACCCAGGCGTGCACGGGAACCAGGACAGCATCCGAACTGGCGGCCAGATCCCTGGCGTATCGCAGCGCGCGCAGGCTGCCAGGAGATCCGCAAGTTCCGACGATGATACGACCCACTAAGGACACCGCCAACGCACCTCTATCCAAACCCAACTCCGCGGGCCGGCGCACCTGGCCCGCTCGCTCATGCCCAACCCCAGGGCCAGCGCGCCCGGTCGGCTGAGCTGTCCGCTGGCCGGACCCGCCGGCCGAACTGGCCCGGCTGCTTCCAGCTAACCAGCCAGCGCGAGCGCAAACGCCACCGTCGAAGCAGTTAGCACCGTTTGGCTACAGACTTCTGGCCGGAGGACCGGAATGCCGGACGCGGCGCAGGCGTTGACCTGCACGACCTCGTGACCTTTTTAGCTGTCGACGGTCACGCGGGCCGGATGTTAATGTCGTAGTCAGAACGATGTGCAGCACACCGTGGTGCCGCAGATGCCGTGCCGCCGGAATCGGCGCGGCGATGGATGTGCCGCTAGCGAGCGGTGCTGCAAACCACCGGAGGCCGCAGTGACAGGCCCAGCCGCCCAGGGGCTACTCCTGACTTGCCGACGCCACGTCGACCTGCTGCGAACCTCGACCGCGATCTGTCGTTCCTTCTGCTGATTTTCCGATCCCAAGCCGCCACCTTCGGCGCCGCGCGAGCATGCCCGCGTGCGCTGAAGCGTCCGTGCGCCGAGACGACGAAGCAGAAGGACATCCATGCCAGCCACGCAGGCAATCAGCGAACAGCCGGCCAGCAAGCTACCAGACAGCGAACAGCCGGCCAGCCAACAGCCGGGCACCAAACAACCGGCCAGCAAACAGCCGAGTAGCAAACAGCCGGGCGGCAAACTACAGCGCGGCCAGGGCCAGTGGGCGCTCGGCCATTTCGAGCCCCTCAACGCGGCCGAGCGCTTCAAGAAGGACGACGCCGGCCTGAACGTCAGGGACCGGATCATTAACCGGTACGCGTACTCCGGCTTCGAGTCGATCGACCCGACCGACCTGCGGGGCCGGTTCCGCTGGTGGGGCCTTTACACCCAGCGCCGCCCGGGCATCCCCGGCGGCCGCACCGGCATGCTTGAGGACGAGGACATCCAGGACAGCTACTTCATGATGCGGGTCCGCATCCCCGGCGGCCAGCTCACCTCTCATCAGCTCCGCGCGATCGGTGGCATCGCCAAGGAGTTCGGCCGCGACCTCGCTGACCTCACCGACCGGCAGAACGTCCAGTTCCACTGGATCAGGATCGAAGACGTCCCCGTGATCTGGCAGCGCCTGGAAGAGGTTGGCCTGTCATCGCTCCAGGCCTGCGGCGACGTGCCTCGCAACATCCTCGGCTGCCCGGTCGCCGGCATCGACGCCGCCGAGATCATCGACGCGAGCGCGACGCTGGCGGCGACCGAGGCGGTCGCCACCGGCAACCCCGACAAGTTCGGCAACCTGCCCCGCAAGTTCAAGACCGCGATCTCGGGCTGCGCCTCCCAGTGCACCGTGCACGAGATCAACGACGTGTCCTTCGTCGGCGTGATCGGCCCGGACGGGGAGCCAGGCTTCGACGTCTGGGTCGGCGGCGGCCTGTCGACCAACCCGATGATGGCGCAGCGGCTCGGCGCGTTCGCGACCCCCGAGCAGGTCCCGGCCGTCTGGGCCGGCGTCGCCGGGCTATTCCGCGACTACGGCTACCGGCGGCTGCGGACCAGGGCCAGGATCAAGTTCCTGGTCGCCGACTGGGGCGCCGAGAGGTTCCGCGAGGTCCTGGAGCGCGAGTACCTCGGCTTCACCCTGGCCGACGGCCCCGCTCCCCCGGCCCCGGTCTCGGCCGCCCGGCACCATGTCGGCGTGCACGCCCAGCAGGACGGCAACTACTACATCGGCGTCGCCCCGCAAGTAGGCCGGACGACCGGCAGCCAGCTGTGGCAGGCCGCCGACCTGGCCGATGAGTTCGGATCGGGACGGTTGCGGACCACGACTGAGCAGAAACTTCTTTTTCTGGACATACCAAAAAGCCGCGTCGACGAGCTCACGGCCGAACTCAGCGCGATCGAGCTCCAGGCCAATCCCTCGGTCTTCCGCCGGGGAACAATGGCCTGCACGGGCCTCGAGTTCTGCAAGCTCGCGATCGTCGAGACCAAGCAGCGAGCCCGTGACCTCTACGCCGAGCTCGAACGACGGCTGCCCGAGTTCGACGCCCCGGTGACGATCAACCTGAACGGCTGCCCGAACTCGTGCGCCAGGTTCCAGCTGGCCGACATCGGCCTCAAGGGCTCGATCGTGGACGGCGAGGAAGGCTTCCAGGTTCACCTCGGCGGCTCGCTCGGCGCCGACCCGGCCTTCGGCCGCAAGTTCCGCGGCCTGAAGGTCACCGCCGACGCGCTCCCCGACTACGTGGAGCGCTTGCTGCGCACCTACCAGGCGAACCGTACCGACGGCGAGCAGTTCGCCACCTGGGTCCGCCGGGCCGACGAAGGTCTTTTGTCATGACCGCGGCAAAGGGGCTCGTCCCGGAGGCGCAAAGCCAGCACAGTGACCCGGGCGGCGAAAGGCAAGTGCCGTTCTTCTGCCCGTACTGCGGGGAGGAGACCTTGCGGCCGGCCGGGGCCGACGCGGGCGGCTGGACGTGCGGGTCGTGCACCAGGAGCTTCACGCTGCGGCTCGGCGTCAGCCCGGAGGCCAGCCGATGACCGGGTACCCGATCGAGCTGGACCTGGCCGGGAAGCACGCGGTCGTGGTCGGCGGCGGCCAGGTCGCGCTCCGGCGCACCAAGGCGCTGGTCGAGGCAGGCGCGAATGTCACCGTCATCGCCCCGGTCATAGCCCAAGAGTTCTCCACCCTCGGGGTAACTGTCGTGCCCCGCCCCTACCGCGACGGCGACCTGGCCGGTGCCTGGCTGGCCCACGCCGCCACCGACGACCCGGAGGTCAACGCGGCCGTAGCAACCGCCGCGAACCAAGCCAGGATCTGGTGCGTCCGCGCCGACGACGCCACCGCGACCGCTGCCCGCATGCCCGCCGTCACCAGGCACGGCGACGTCACCGTCGCGGTCACGGCCTGCGGCGACCCGCGCCGCTCCCAGCGCCTGCGCTCCGCGATCAGCCTCGCCCTCGCCCAGGGCACCCTCCCGGTCCGCCGTCAGCGCCGCCGCGACCTGACCAGCGTGCCGGACCGCGGCCGCGCGCCGACCAGTCCGCCGAGCCAGAGCCGTGGTCAGGCCGGCGGGGTAGCCCTGGTCGGCGGCGGTCCCGGCGACCCTGGGCTGATGACCGTGCTCGGGCGGCGGTTGCTGGCCGAGGCCGACGTCGTGGTCGCTGACCGGCTCGGGCCGCGGGACGTGCTGGCCGAGCTTGACCCCGACGTGGAGATCATCGAGGCGGGCAAGGCCCCGGGCGCGCACCGGCTCACGCAGGACCAGATCAACGAGCTGATCGTGGAGCGGGCCCGCGCGGGCTACCGCGTGGTGCGGCTCAAGGGCGGCGACCCGTTCGTGTTCGGCCGGGGCGGCGAGGAGGCGCTGGCCTGCGTCGCCGCTGGTGTCCCGGTCACGGTCGTGCCCGGCGTCACGAGCGCGATCGCGGTTCCCGCCTACGCCGGGATCCCGGTCACGCACCGGGGCATCACCCAGGACTTCGCCGTCGTGTCCGCGCACCTTGACCCGTCCCAGCCCGGCGCGACCGTCGACTGGGACGCCCTCGCGAACGGCCCCGGCACGCTCGTGCTGCTGATGGCGGTCGCGCACCTGGAGCAGATCGGGACCGAGCTGATCAAGCGCGGCCGCGACGCCGCGACCCCGGTCGCCGTCATCCAGGACGGCACCACCGAGAACCAGCGGGTACTCGTCTCCACCCTCGACCACGTCGCCAGGGACGCCGCCGCCGAGTCGATCCGCTCCCCCGCCGTCATCGTCGTCGGCGAGGTAGTCCGGCTGCGAGACCAGCTAGCCAGCCCGCTGCCAGCCAGGGAGGCAGGTGCCGCCGCGTGACCCCAACCAAAGATCTTGAGATTATCCCGGACACTGGACCAGTGCGAATACCAAGATCTTCTCCGGCCCGCGTTCACAGCTCAGGTAGGGGGCGTCGGACCTTGGTGGCGGTGGCGCATGGGAGCAGCCATCCTGGCGCGGTCTCGACCGTGACGGCGCTGGCGCGGCAGGTGACGCGGCTGGCGCCGGTGATCGACATCAGGGTGGCGTTCGTGCAGCACGCCGAGCCGTCGCTGACCCGCGCGCTCGCGGCGGCAGGCGAGGACGCGGTGATCGTGCCGTTGCTGTTGTCGACCGGGTATCACCTGACGACCGACATCGTGGCCGCCGCCAGCACGGGCGCCGGCCACGGGTGGCGCGTGGCCGGACCGCTGGGGCCTGATTACCTGCTGGTGACGGCGCTCGCCCATCGGCTGGCGGAGGCGGGCGTGCCGGACGGCACCCCGGTGGTGCTCGCGGCGGCCGGGTCGACCGACCCGGAGGCGGCCACGCAGATCGGGGCGCAGGCCGAGTTGCTTTCTGAGTCCTTGGCGGTCCCGGTCAAGGTCGCCTTCGCGGCGGCGGGAGAACCGACCGTCTCTGCCGCCGTGGCCGACCTGCGCGCCAGTACTGGCGCGCAGGTCGCGGTCGCGAGTTATTTGCTGGCCCAAGGGCACTTCCATGACCAGCTCGCGACGGCTGGCGCCGACTGGGTGACCCGCCCGCTCGGCGACCATCCGGCCGTCGCCGCCCTGGTCATCGACCGCTACCGCGGTGCCGCCTAACCACGGCGCGGCTCGCGGTCAGGCGTCGCGCAGGCTCAGGGTGACGGCGCCGGCCAGCAGGGCCGCCGCCGCCCATAGCGCCAGCACACCGAGGCCGCCCCACGGGCTGATCGGCAGGTGCTTGAGGCCTTTCGTGGCCTGGATCGCAAGGCCGGCGCTGGTCGGGGTGTAGCGGTCGATCCGGTGCTGCCAGGTCGTGCTGCTCACGAAGTTCACGACGATCGGAGAGAGGTAGAGCAGGCCGAGCACGATACCGATCGCCGCCCCCGAGTCGCGGATGATCGCGGCGACGCCGAGGCTGAGCAGGGCAATCAGGGCGAGGTACAAGACCGAACCGACCGCCGGGCGCACCGCGACGCCGCTGGTGAGCGACAGGTCGGGGAAGCCGCGGGCGGTCGTGAACCCGTGGCTGGCCAGGATCAGGTGCCCGGCTAGTACCGACCCGCCGACCGCGAGCACGCCGGCGACCAGTACCCCGGCGGTCAGGAGAAGCGCCTTCGCCGCCAGCACCGCCCACCGGCGCGGCTCGGCCGCGAAGGTGAGCTTGATCAGGCCGGTGCTGTACTCGTTGCTGATCATGAGCACGGCCAGGATCGCGACGACCGCCTGGCCTAGCTGTATCCCGGTGAGGCTCAGCTTGATCGTGTCGACCGGGCATACCGTGCGGGCCGGGCAGCTGGTCGCCGCCGCCGCGGCCGCGCTGACCGCGATGGTCAGCGCTACCGTAGCGATGAGCAGCCAGGCGGGGCCCGAAACCGTGCGGAGCTTGGTCCACTCTGCCCGCAGCACGTCTAGCCCGAAGCTCAGGCCGCCTTCGCGGCCGCGGGTTCCCGGTAGCCGAGCAGGACGAGTCGCGGCGGCGTGGCTCATGCGTCCCTCCGGCGCAGCAGCACCAGCGCGAGCACGTACGCGGCCGCGACCCAGACGAGCAGAACGGCGAAGCCGGCCCAGGGCGACAACGGGTAATAGCCGCCGCCTGGCGCGGAGATGCTGGCGACTTGCGCGTAATGGGGGATGCTCTGCTGAATGGCGAAGCCGGCCGCCGGGGCCAGCCGGAGCAGCCAGTCCCCCACGCTCGCGGGAAATACCCCGATCACCGAGAACAGGAACGGCAGCACGATCGCGACGATGCCGAAGGTGATCGTGATCGCACTGCGCCGCAGGATCGCGGCGATGCAGACGGCGAGCACCGCCATGAGCCCGAGCATCGCGGCCGTGCCGACGATGACCCGTACCTCGGCCAGGGGGGAGACCGGCAGCACGAACAGGCCCTCCCGCCGGTCCTTGGCCACTCCGAGCGTGAGGCAGAACAGAACCGCGACCAAGCCGACCGCGAAGGTGGCCAGGCCGGTCACGATGGCCTTCGCGGCCAGTACCTGACCACGCCTGGGCGCCGCCGCCAAGGTGGTCCTGATCAGCCCGCGCCGGTACTCCGACGTCATGAACGTGCAGGCGACGACGACGAACGCGATCAGCGCGGCGAAAGCGCCGAGCAGGTTCTGCGAGATCGTCGCCGTCGGGACGTTGCTGCCTGGTCCTGGCTCGAGCGGGGCGATGTCGCCGGCACCGGTGACCGTGAAGGCGCCCCCCGCCTGATGGTAGCCGCCGATGTCCGGTGGCCCTGGTTGCGAGGATCCGCCCACGTCGATGCCGGTCCAGGAGGCAAGTGGCGTCGAGCCGGTCAGGCGAACATCGTTGATGACGGCGGTGGTCGTCGTCGGGCTGGCGTTGATGTTCGCTCCGCCAAAGAAGTTCGACACGCGGACGAACGTGGGAGACGTGGCGAACAGGCCGATCTGGATAGTGCGCGGCAACTGGGACAGGGTGACGGTGCCCACCGTTATCCACACCCTGCCGTTGATCGAGTCGTAGCCGGTCACCGTGTCGCCCGACCTGACCAGCCTCAGCCAGCGCGGCGCGGCCGCCGAGACCTGCCCAGGCAGGCCGGCGATGTCGCCTGTGTAGTTGTACTGCATCCTGACACCGTTGCTGCCGGTGGCCAGCATCGCCGCGTAGGCCGCGCCCTGCTTCGTGCTGGCGGTGATCATGATCCCGCCCTTGGACCAGGGCAAGGTCACCCGCTGGCCCGCCGGTCCAAGCGGACCGCCGACCGGATGGGCCGGACCAGAGTTGCCCTGAAGCCGCGTCGCCAGTCCGGTCAGCCGGGCTGTGATGCTGCCATCGCCCGTCAGCGATCGGCGGACGAAGTAGTAGTTGTCCTGCACCGCCTCGCCGCCAGGCCCGATCGGTACCTTCGGCAGGCACGCCGGGCCGGTCTCTTGCACGCCGTTGTTCTGGCAGCCGATCTGGGCGTTGGCCAGGAACACGCCGAGGAAGACCATCAGGACGGCGCCGACGAGCAGGCCGATCAGCCAGCCGCGGACCGTGTGGAACTTCGTCCACTCGGCGCGCAGGATCCGGCCGAAGCCGTCGTTGCCGGCTGGCTCGGCCACCGCCGGGGTAGGCGGTGCCGGCGCTTGCGTGGCCGTCATCGGGTCACCTCCGAGTCGGCCCCGAACTCGGCGGGCCGGTACTGCGCAGGCCGGTACTCCACCGCGTCCTTGGTGAGCTCCAGGTAGGCCTGCTCAAGCGTCGCGCGGTGAGCCGAGACCTCGGTGAACGGCACGCCGCCGCCGCTGAGCGCGGCGGCGACGTCGGCCGCGGCCAATCCGGAGATCGACAGCGAATCGGCGCCGGTGACGGCCGCGGTGCCGCCCGCGCGCTCGACCACGGCGGCCGCGTCGGCGACCGCGCCGGTTCGCACCACGACGCTGGCCCCCGAGGCCTTGGCCAGCAGGTCAGCGAGCGTGGTGTCGGCGATGACCTTGCCCCGGCCGACGACGACCAAGTGGTCGGCGGTGTCCTGGAGCTCGCTCATCAGGTGGCTGGACACCAGGACCGCGCGTCCTTGCGCGGCGAGGGACTTCAGGAAGCCGCGCATCCAGACGATGCCTTCGGGGTCCATGCCGTTGAATGGCTCGTCCAGCATGATCGCGGCCGGGTCGGCCAGCATCGCGGCGGCGATCCCGAGCCGCTGGCGCATGCCGAGCGAGAACCCTCCGGCCCGGCGACGGGCCACTGACTCGAGGCCAGCCTGGCTGATGACCTCGTCGACGCGCTGCTTGCCCAGGCCCTGGGAGTGCGCCAGCCAGAGCAGGTGGTTCCTGGCGGAGCGGCTCGGCTGCAGCGCGCCCGCGTCGAGCAGTGACCCTAGGTACCGCATCGGCTGGCGCAGGGTCGCGTAGCGCTTGCCGCCGACGAGGGCGGTTCCCTCGTCGGGTGAGTCGAGGCCGAGGATGACCCGCATCGTGGTCGACTTGCCGGCCCCGTTGGGGCCGACGAACCCGGTGACCTGGCCCGGCTGGACGGTGAACGACATGCCGTCAAGCGCGAGCGCGGTACCGAACCGCTTGCGCAGCCCCTCGCATTCAATGCGAGCTTGCATCGGAGGTTCCTTCGTGGTGGTCGCTAGCCTGGGCTGGCCGGGGAAACCGGCCGTGACCTGGTTCTACGGGATCGGCCATAACATGGGCGGCACGGTCGTTGTTATCTCGCTGTTAGGTGCGTACCGGCATGCTGAAGGCCATGAGAAGGCGCCGCCTGTCGGTCAGGGCCCGGCTGACCGGCCTGTACGGCGGGATGTTCGTGATCTCAGGGGCGCTGCTCCTGACGATCGCGGGCGGCGTCACCGTCTCGCGGACCGCCGTCATGAGCACTCACGTCTACGCGAGCGGCAGCGGATCGGCGCTGCGGCACGCGCAGGCCCAGGTCCGCCGCCTCCAGGCCCAGGTGGCGGCCGACTCCCAGTCGCGCTCGACGATCTCGCATCAGCTGATCCTCGCCTCGTTCATCGCGCTCGGGATCATGACCCTGCTCTCGGTCGTGCTCGGCTGGCTCATGGCCGGGCGGGCGCTGCGGCCAGTGCGGGAGATGACCGACACCGCGCAGCGGATCTCCGAGGACAGCCTGAACGAGCGGCTCGGGGTGACCGGCCCGCGCGACGAGCTCAAGGAACTGGGCGACACGATCGACGGGCTGCTTGAGCGCCTCGAGGCGGCGTTCAACGCGCAGCGCCGGTTCGTCGCCAACGCCTCGCACGAGCTGCGCACTCCCCTGGCCACCATGCGCGCGTCCCTCGACGTCGCGCTGGCCAAGCCGGAGCCCGCGCCGCCGCAGACGGTCGCGCTCGCCGCCAGGCTGCGGGTCGAACTCGACCGGGTCGACGCGCTGCTCGAAGCCTTCCTCGTGCTGGCCAGGGCCCAGCACCGCGACCTGCCCGGACGGGCCGTGCTCCCGCTCGACTACGTGGTGAGCGCCGCCCTCGCCGACCGGGCCGCCGCGATCGAGGCCAGGAACCTCACCGCGGCGGACTACGCCGAGCCTGGCGGCGCCTGGGTGGCCGGCAGCCAGGCACTGCTGCGCCGCATGGTCGAGAACGTCATCGACAACGCGATCGTCCATAACACCCATGGCGGCTGGATCACGATCGTGACCTCGGCCGATGACGGAACCGCCCGGCTCGTGATCGAAAATGGCGGCCCCTTGCTTACTCAGCAGCAGGCGGCCGAGCTAGCCCAGCCCTTCCGCCGGTTCGGCGCCGACCGCACCGGCTCCGATGAGGGCTCGGGGCTTGGCCTTTCGATCGTGGCTGCCATCACCGAGGCCCACGGCGGCCGCCTGGACCTCCGCGCCCGCGCCGCCGGCGGCCTGCTCGTCACCATCGAGCTTCCCGTCGCGGTCATGACGCTGGTCTCCACCGGGAGCCCGGCGTGAGGATCCTGGTCGCCGAGGACTCGCGGTCGCTCGCCGACGTGCTCGTCGAGGGCCTGCGCGACCAGGGCATGGCCGTCGACGCTGCCCACGACGGCCTCGAGGCGGCCGCCAAGCTCGGCGTCAACTCCTACGACGTGGTCGTGCTCGACCGCGACCTGCCCGGCATCCACGGCGACGTGCTCTGCCAGATGATCACCGGCAGCGACCAGCGCGCGATGGTCCTGATGCTGACCGCCGCCGGCGAGCCAGGCGACCGGGTGTCAGGCCTGGCCCTCGGGGCCGACGACTACCTCGGCAAGCCGTTCCACTTCCCCGAGCTCGTGCTCCGCATCCGCGCCCTGCACCGCCGCCAGCCATCGGCCCGCGCTCGCGTGCTCCGCGCCGCCGGGATCGAGCTCGACCCGCTCCGCCGCACCGTGACCAGGGAAGGGCGCCAGCTCGACCTGTCGGTCAAGGAGTTCGGCGTGCTCGAAGCGCTCCTGCTGGCCAGCCCGGCCTTCCTGCGCGCCGAAGACCTGCTCGAGCAAGTCTGGGACGAGCAAGCCGATCCCTTCACCAACACGGTCACTGTCACGATCGGCCGCCTGCGCCGCAAGCTCGGCGACCCGCCCGTCATCACCACCACCCCCGGCATCGGCTACCGCATCGCAGGCGACTAAGGACGTGGCCGGTGGGCCCTGGCGGAGTTTCTACGCGCCCGGAACGGGCGACTTCCGTTTCACGGTTGCTTGTCGCATTTGATGGGAGCGTTTCCTGCCTCACCGGGGTGCGTTCTCGTTCCGGGGAGCGGTTTTGTCAGATGCCGGGGGCAGGTTTCCCCGGAACGACAGCGCTCCCCGCTGGCGCTGAGAACGCTCCCCGGAGAACACGAGAACGTTCCCCGATCCGAGAGGTCTCCCCGCAAGCGACGAGAGCCCTCCCTTCAGGTCGATCTCGGCGTCCTCGACCCGACGTCTTGAGCGCGACCTCCGGGTCGGGGTAACACCAGTCCCTCCGCCGGGCAGAATGGATGGCATGGCGCCTGGATTCGCTGATGCACCGCAGCCCGGCTCCCCCGACCCGCAGGCCCTGCCCCAGCGGCAAGCGGCCAGGGTCATCCTGCTCGATCCTGGCGATCGGGTGCTCCTGATGCGCTACGACGACGGGCCGCCGAACGGGCGGCACTGGGCGACGCCCGGCGGTGGCCTCGAGCCTGGCGAGAGCTACGAGCAGGCGGCGCTGCGGGAACTGGCCGAGGAGACCGGCTGGACCGACATCGCGCTGCAGAAGGAAGTGCACCAGCGCAGCCACACCATGGAATGGGCGGGCACGCTCGTCCGCCAGCACGAGCGCCTCTACCTGGCCAGGACCGACCAGCCCACCCGGCCGATCACGGGGGTGGACGCCATGCACTCCTCCGACGGCATCGCGGACTGGCGCTGGTGGACGCTCGAGGAGCTGACGAGCACCGCCGACAAGATCTGGCCGGCCGTGCTGCCCGAGCTGATCAGGTCGGAGCTCGCCCATGGCTAGCGAACCAGTCTTCCCGCTGAATCCGCCCGGCGATTCACGGCCCGACTCGCCGCACCTGAGGGATACCTCAGCGCAATCGCGGTATCCAGGATCCATGCCCGCCGAACCTGAGACCCCGATGGACCTGTGCGCTCTGTCGGCCCGCGAGATGGCCAGGCTCGTCCGGCTCAAGCTGGTGAGCCCGGTCGAGCTGATCCAGGCCCACCTGGACCGGATCGCGGCGCTCGACCCCTTAATCGGCGCCTTCGTCGCCGTCAGGTCCGAGCCAGCACTGGCCGAGGCCGCCGACCTGGCCCGCCACCCCCGGCTCGGCGACCTGCCCCTCGCCGGAGTGCCGGTCGCGATCAAGGACAACATCGACGTCGCCGGCGAGCCGACCAGGCGCGGGTCGGCCGCGACGCCTAACACGCCCGCAGCCGCTGACGACGAACTGGTCGCCCGGCTCAAGGCGGCTGGCTGCATTGTGATCGGCAAGACCGCGATGCCCGAGCTGGCGATCTGGCCGTTCACCGAGCCGGCCGCCTATCCCCCCACCCGCAATCCATGGGACCGGCGCCGCACTGCTGGCGGCTCGACCGGTGGCGGCGCGGCGGCGGTCGCGGCCGGCCTGGCGGCCCTGGCCCTCGGCTCCGACGGCGGCGGCTCGCTGCGGATCCCGGCCGCTTGCTGCGGCGTCTTCGGG
>DATKFV010000173.1:0-39625 GCA_035511035.1 Streptosporangiaceae bacterium | reverse complement strand
CGACCTCCACGTGACCAACGCCGGCCCCTGAACGCTGACACCGCGATCACCAGGACTGTCAACCCCCGAAGGACTTACGGCCCAGACCACTTAGCGACGCAAGAGACGGCGGAGCGTGCTCGTGTCGGCTGGCAGAGCGGCCTTGCTGAGAATGGCGTACGTGCCGCACAGTGCCTGGACATGCCTGTCGTCGCGGGTGAGGTGGTTCAGGCCGTTGTGGCTGACGGTGCAGGCAGTGTCCGGGTCACCAGGACCGGGGAAGCCCAGGAGTGTGAAAGGCGGGCTGAGGATGGGCCAGGCCGTGGTCAGCGGGAGTACCTGCAGCGTGATGTTCGGTCTGGCGGCCAGGCCGGCGAGGTGGCTGAGCTGGCCGGCCATGACGCAGCTGCCTGCGGGCGGTCTGAGCAGGGCGGCCTGGTCGAGGATGGCGTGCAGCGCGAAGCCGTCGCGGTGCAGGAGTTCCTGGCGGCGGGCGGTCAGGGCGGCGAGGGCGCGCACATGGGTGGTGCCGAGACCGGGACAGCTGACCTTGATGGCGGCGGCGGTGTCGGAACCGCAGACATCGAATTCCTCATGGGTGCGCTGGCGGACCGGGAAGCGGCGAGCGTCACACGGTGTCAGGGGTCGTGATCAGCAGCGGCGGCGAGCCTGGTTCTGCCGTATCCGCAGGTCAGTCCCGTGGTCTTGCGCGAGTCGCCCGGCCCGTGGGCATCGGCAGCCCGCGGCAGCGGGCTGGACCTGCGGCGGGTGCGGCAAGCTGAGCTGAGCAGAGAAGCCACGACAGGGCACGGGCTCCGCTGAGTTAAGGCCGGCCGGAACCACGAGGTCATCGCATTCGCGGACCACTGGCACCAGGCCACCGGCCGCGACCCGTCCCTGCAGAAAGCCTATTTTTCCGTTTGACTTAGTAGCTAGCCTCGGCGAGCATCGTGTCATGCGTGGTTCCCTCGCAGCCCTGGCCGCCAGCCGGGCCAGCGGGCCAGCCGAAGCCGGAGAGCCCGCGCCGGCAGCCTTAGCCGCCTCCGGCCCTTCCGCATCCGCCCGCCTGAAGCGGACCTGGCTCGTGTCCGCTTCCTGCCGCGCTACCGCCAGCCAGCCGGCCTCAAAGCACGGATCAGCCGCCCGGCGGGCGGCCTGCCCAAGGAGAGAAAATGCCGTTCGCCGTGCGCAGGTCCCTGATGGCCGTGACCGCCGCCGCCATGACCTGCGCGGCACTGGCCGCCGCGGCCGGGCCCGCCTCCGCTCGCGCGGCAAGGTCCAGCGCCGTGGATCATCGGGGAACCTTCTTCGGCCAGGCCAGGCCCGGCGGTGACGACACCAGCCTGCGCCCGGTCGAGATGACGGTACCCGGCCGTATCGCCCAGATCGGAACCTCCAACTCCACCGACTACGCGCTGCTGTCCAGCGGAGAGCTGCACGCCTGGGGCCAGGGATCCCACGGGCAGCTCGGAGACGGCCGCCGCCACGACTCGTTCGCCCAGCCGGTCAGGGTGCGCTTCCCGGCCGGCGTCACGATCGCGTCGATCCCGGCCGACGTCATGCCGTTCGACTCCGCCCTGGCCATCGACACGACCGGCCACGCCTGGGGCTGGGGCCTCAACTACGGCGGCGAGCTGTGCCGGGGCAGCGCGACGACCTGCACCCGGCCGGTCAGGCTCCCCTTCGCGCATGTCACGGCGGCGGCCGGGGCTTCCGACCACGCCATCTACGACGCCGCCGGCAAGCTGTACGCGTGCGGCACGAACGCGTCCGGCGAGCTCGGCGACGGGAACGCCAAGACCAGCTACGTCCCGATCCGGGTCAACCGCATCGACGGAGCCCAGGCCACCGCCGTCGCCGCCTCTTACGGCAACGCCGGCGCCGTGCTGAAGAACGGCAACTACTACGACTGGGGCCCGGACAGCCGCCGGCAACTCGGCAACGGAACCGCCGGCCAGTCATCTGACCTGCCGGCCCAGGTCAGCCTGCCCGGCCGGGTCCGGCTGGCCAGCGAGGGCGGCTCGCTCGGCAACATCGCCGGCGCCGTTCCCGGCGCCGGACGGCGTGACCTAGCAGAGCCTGGCCACCTCAGGCGCGACCTCGTACGCGATCACCACCACAGGCGAGGTCCATGCCTGGGGCGCCAGCTCCCAAGGCCAGGCCGGAAACGGCAGCCGCAGCCCCGTCCTGACCCCCGTCAAGGCCGACCCTGACGCCATCGCCATCTCCGCCACCGCCGCCGACGTAGCTGTTCTAGTCCGGCAGCAGCCGGCCAGTTAGCCACGAAAGGCACCTCCCGCGCCGCCTTAGCGGGCACGCCGCGCACTATCAGACCGTGCCGTAGGGGCCGAGGCTGATCTTGCTCGACGAGGTGTTCGTCGGCGTGGACACCAGCAACGGGGGACAGGTGTTCGCCTTGCTAGCGGCGCTGGACCTGGACCTGATGCTGACCTCAGATCACGAGTGGTGTACTTACGCCGAACTCGACGGCACCGGCATCGGCATCTAATCACCGATAGCGACGGCGACGACGCCGTCACGACGGCCAGATTCACCTGCAACGGTCACGCTCTCCTCCCCGACGACACCGCCCTTTTCCGAACCTAGCGCGAGCCTGGTCTGCGGCGTTCGCATGGAAGGCAGCGCTACAGCGTTCGGTATACATCGGCGCGGTGGTCGATGCGTACGACATGTACCGCATGAGCGGGTTCGTCGATGCGGTATACCACCCGATAGGCGCCGCGCCGCGCGGAGTGGTAACCGGCTAGCTCGCGTGTGAGCGGCTTGCCGACCCGGTGCGGGTTGTCCAGCAGCGGGCCGGTCAGGAACTCGGTCACCGCTGCCGCGACCGCGACCGGCAGGCCGCGAGGGGGCGACTCGGTAAGGACGCGGCGAGCGGCCGGAGCCAGTGACAGGGCGTAGGCCTCGTCGCTCACCCGGCGTTGCGCTCGTTGTGGGTGCGCGCCGCCATCAGGCGCCGGAGTTCGTCAGCGCCGATGGCCTCGCCTCGGGCGATCTCGGCCTCGGCGATACGGATCTCGTCTAGTGCGCCGGGCGTGGAAAGCAGGTCGAGGGTTTCTTCTAGAGTTTCCAGATCTGCTATGGACATGATCACGGCCTCGGGGCGGCCATTGCGGGTGATCACGACGCGTTCGTGCGTGTCCCGCACGTCGTCAAGCACCGCGGACAACCGGGCCTTGGCGTCCGCCAGAGGAATCATCATCGTCATGACCTGAATTATAGTCATGTGATGACAGGTTGCAAACGTGCCTGCGCGTCGAGTCGGTCTGCTTGCGGGACGTGATCCGCGGGATACCGCGGAGTGGTAACTCGAGTGCGCCGATCTCAGCGATGACCCGGATTGCCTGGGGGCACCACCACACCGCGGTATCGCCGGTCGCCTCGGGCTCAAGCCGGTGATGGCCCGGATGGGCCGGGCAGTCAGGTCACGGACTCCGCCCCGGGCCGGCCTGGACGTCGCTGGCCCAGTCCTGTGAGCGGAACGAGAAAGCCGCCCGCGCCTACGAGGAGGCGGCAGCCCGGTCACAGGACCGGCCTGATCTTCCTATCCGGGTTGCCTGCCGCTGGCAGCGGCACAGATGCGGGCGCGGTACCGGTGCCGACGTCGCCACCGGGACCAGCGCTGGCACGGGGCGTCGCGGGCCGGACGGATGTGGAGGCAGCCAGGAGACGGGCTATCTCGTGCGGGTGAGCGGGAGGTGCCACGAAGAACACTGACGCCCTGCCGCTCACCGCGCCGCTACGCGGTCTGGTCGGACTACGCGGTCTGGTCGAGCGGGACGCGCTTGCGGGGGGCGCCTTGCTGGCTGGCGAGGCTGATCCTGGGATCGACGATCGTGTACAGGATGTCGACGATCAGGTTGACGGCGATGAAGCCGACCGAGAAGAGCAGCACGCAGCCCTGCACCACAGGGAAGTCACGGGCGAAGATCGAGTTGACCAGGAGCTGGCCCATGCCTGGCCAGTTGAAAACGGATTCGGTCAGCACGGCGCCGCCGAGCATGAGGCCGAACTGCACGCCGATGACGGTCAGGATGGGCGGGATGGCGTTTGGCAGGCCGTGCCGGAGCGCGGCCCGCAGCCGGCCGGCGCCCTTGGCGCGAGCCGTTCGGATGTAGTCCTGGGACAGGACCTCCAGCATCGCTGAACGGGTCATCCTGGCGATGATGCCGACCGACAGCGTGGACAGTGTCACGGCCGGGAGTACAACACTCAGCGGGGTCTGCGCTCCCGACGCCGGCAGCCAGTGCAGGTGCACGGCGAATAGGAGCACCAGGTTCAGCCCCAGCCAGTAGGTAGGCACCGACATGCCCGCCACCGCCAGGAAGGAGATGACGGCGTCGGCCGGGCGGCCGCGGAAGAACGCGGCCGCGATGCCGAGCACCATTCCGCCGATTATTCCGATCGCGATCGCCAGCAACGTCAGCTCGACGGTGAAGGGCAGGTGCGCGGAGATATCAACCAGGACAGGGTCTCCGGTAGCGGTGGACGTGCCAAGGTTGCCACGCACCAGTCTCCACATGAAGCTCACGTACTGCTGCCACTCGGGCCGGTTCAGCCCCAGGAGCTGGCTGACCCGTTCGACCTGGGCGGGAGTCGCCTCGACGCCGGCGATCGTGCGGGCCGGATTTCCCGGGATGAGGCGGACAAGGAAAAAGACGACGGTGGCTACGCCGACCAAGGTAATCACCGCGAGCACTAGCCGTCGGCCGATAAAGCGAAGCAGAAGCACTAGCACTCCCTGTCAGTTTCCGCCCGGGCGGGCCCACTCGCCGGAAGCGCCGACGGCCGGGACCGGGCGGCCCGAACTTCGGGCATCGTGCTCGGTCCCGGCCGATGGCTCGCCGGTCAGCCTGCCGGGGTCGCGTACACGGTGTTGACCAGGCTATTGGGGGCGGTGGTGATGCCATCCACCGATGAGCTCCAGGCGACGATCAGACCGGCCGTGTAAAGGAAGATGTCGGGGGCCGCGTTCCAGACGATCTTCTCGGCCTGGCAGTACTTCTGCTCGGCCACGGTCGGGCTGAGGGCCGCGTCGGCTCCCAACGTGAGCTTGTCCACCTGAGCATTGGCGTAGTGGGTGAAGTTCAGACCCGGCTTCGGCGGGATGCTGGTGGACAAGAACAGGTTGCCGAGTCCCTCGGCGGCGTCAGGGAAGTCCGCCCCGAACGACCAGAGGTAGGCCTCAGCCTGCGGGTTGGAGTCGCCGCTTGACGGCGGCAGGATCACGAGGTCCAGGTTGGTGGCGTTGTCCTGAACGAGCGGGCCGTTGACCTTGACGCCGACCGCTCGCAGGTAACCGGCGACGGCCTCGGTGGTCTGCGAGTCCTGCAGGAACCGCCCGTTCGGGGTAATGAGCGTCAGCGACATGTGACTCTCGCCCGCTTGCTTCAGCAGTTCCCTGGCCTTGGCCGGGTCGTAGGGGTACGGCCCGGTCTGGCACCAGCCGAAGGCGCCGTTGACGACGGGCGAGGTGGACACCTGGCCGGCCCCGAACAGGATGTTCTTCACGATGGCGTTCTTGTCGACCGCGTAATTCAGCGCCTCCCGCACGAGCGGGTTCTGCAGCGCGGGGTTTACGGTGCTGGTCGTGTTCAGCGCGATGTAGTTGATTCTGGTGCCGAAGCTGACGGCGACCTTAAGGGAAGAATCAGACTTGAGCGACGCGACGTCAGCGGCCGGAAGGCCAGTGGCGACCTGGATCTGGCCGGCTCGCAGCGAGGTTTCCCTGGCATTAGAGTCGGTGATCGCCTGGTAGATCTGCGTCTTGTAGTACGGCTCCTTGCCCCAGTAGCTGTCGTTGCGGGTAAAGACGACCTCGTTGTTCTTCACCCACTTGACGAGCTTGTACGGGCCGGTGCCGACGACGTGGCTGGCATTGGTGTAGGTGTTACCTGGCGCTGTCCACGAGGCCGGTGAGGTGATCGCCGCCGTCTCGTTGCTCAGCGCCTCGGGGAAGTAGCGCACCGGCTGGGTCAGGTTGAACGTGACCTGGTAAGGACTGTCGACGGTCACTGACTTGGTGAACCGGCCGACGTCGTTGCTCGTCACGACCGCCAGCTTCGGGTCAAGCAGCCGCTCGATGTTCTTCTGCACCGCGACCGCGTTAAACGGCGTGCCGTCGGTAAATTTGACTCCGTGCCGCAGATTGAAGGTCCAGGCACTTCCTGAAGTGTTAGATTTCCAGCTTGTCGCCAGTAGGCCAGTAAGCTTGCCAGTGTAGAAATAGGTCGTCAGGGTTTGCGCCATGAGCATGTCGACCTGGGTGCCGAGCCCGGATTCGATGAGGGCGGGATCAATCTCCAGCGGGTCGCCGCCGACCGAGACGGTGAGGGTGGCGTTGTCCTTGGACGAGCCAGAGTGAGCAGAAGAATTATTTGATCCGCCGCTTGCGGTGGTACAGGCGGTGATCGCGATCAGCATGGCCGCTGTCAGTGCGGCCGCGAGCGCTTTACCAGACGCTCGTATTATCACGGATGCCTCCTAATGGCTTTTCGTGCATTCACAGATGCGTCCTGCTGATTGGGCCGGATTAACGCGAATCCGCGCCCGCGCCGCAGTTGGCCAACCGTCCGTGATACTCTAAATACGGCCCGCTCGTGCCTGTAATGGTGTGCTTACTATCGTTTAGCGCAATAACATGGTGTGCCGCACATTCGCGGCGCCAGTTTGGCGCGTGGCCCTGTCGCCCGGCAAAGGCCGGTGCCGGGCGCGGTGGTGAAGGTGGACGGGTCACTGGGCGAGCAGCGCCGTCCGGCGGGATTCGCCCTGTTTCCGCAGCGAGGGAAGGTCGATTCCGAGCAGCTCCCCGCGGGCCTTGAGCTTCCGCCCGGCGACGAAGACGGTGTCGACATTGCCGGCATGCGCGGCGAGCACGACGGCGGCGGTCGCGCTGCCTGCCTGATCTGAGGCACCGGGTGAAGACGCGCAGGGAAACATGTTCGGCGCGGCTGTGTCGAACATGACGATGTCGGCTTGCTTGCCGACCGTAAGTGAACCGCTGACCTGGTCGAGGCCGTTGGCCCTGGCGCCGTTGATGGTGGCCATGGCGAGTACCTGCGCGCAGGTCAGGGCCACTTCGGGCCGGTCAGGCCGCGCCGCGTAGCCGTCCGCTCGACCGGCCGCGAGCGCAGCTCTGAGCACACCGAACATGTCACCGCCGGTGTTGGTGCAGGTGTCGACGGACAGGCTGGGCTCGCAGCCCGCCTGGCCGAGGCGCCCGATCGCGAGCGGTCCGTGGCCCATGCTGGCCTCGACAAATGGCGCCACCGAGGCACTGCCGCCGGTGTCGGCGATCATCGCGATCTCGTCGTCGGCCAGTGTGCAGCAGTGCACGTAGGTGATGTCAGGGCCAAGCAGCCCGCTGGCGCCTAGCTTCGCCACTGCTCGTTGCTTGCCGCGCTCCCCGTTGCCGACATGAACGCTGATCCGCAGCCCGAGTTCCCTGGCGAGCGCCCACTGGCCGGCGACGATCTCCATCGGGCTCTTCTCCGGCCCGCGTACGGCCATGGCCAGCGTAGTGAGCCGGTCAGTACCGTCGGCCAGGTCGCGGTGAGCCGCGCGCACGTCAGCTAGGTAGGAGCCAGCGGGCCGGCTGTCCTGGCCGTAGGTGGCGAGCCAGTCGGCGGCCGACTCGCCGTACCCGAAGACGGTGCGCATCCCCGATTCGGCGTGCGCGCGCACCGATTCTTCCGCGTGGGCCGGGCTGTTCAGGTTGTGATTCCAGTCAAAAACCTGGGTGACTCCGGCGTCCAGCGCCTCGGCCAGGCCGATGCTGACCGCGAGATGCATGTCGGCCGGGGTGTACCTGGGGCCGTACCGCCCGAAAACGGCCTGGCCGTACTGGGGAAGCGCCCAGTCGGCGCCGACGAACCTGATCAGCGACTGCCACACGTGCCTGTGAGTGTCGGTCAGCCCGGGCGTCAGGATCTTGCCGCGCGCGTCGATCACCTCGGTGGCTGGGTCTGCGTCGGCTAGGTCAGCGCCGATCTGAGCGATCTTGGTGTCCTTGATCAGCAGGTCGGCGGTGAACTCAAGCGGATACAACGGATCCACCGTTATGAGGGTCCCGCCGCGTAGCAGCGTAGAACTCATCGCAGGCCGCCTGCCCCTCGCGGTATCTGGCCTTGTAGCTGGGGTCGGTGCACATGGTTTCGCCCCGGCCGGCCCGCTGCCAATGGTCTCCAGCACAGCATGCGACGGCCGGCGAAGGCGTGCGGACCAGGGTATTAGCCCCCATGACGTGCGAAGATGACGAAAACCCCAACGAACTCATGTCGCTAGAAGCATAAACTGAGTTCTCAGGAAGGAAGAGAAGTAGCTTGTCCGACTTTACTGACTATTCGGAGCGCTACAACTGCCTGCGGATGGAGCGCCACGATGGCGTGCTGCACGCCCGCCTGCACACCGACGACGGGCCCTTCCAGTGGGGGCTCGGGCCGCAGGGCGAGCTTGTCCGGGCGTTCACCGACATCGGGGCCGACCGCCAGAACCGGGTGATCATCTTGACCGGTACGGGCGATGAGTTCTCCGGGCCGTACCAGAGCAGCACGAGGACTGTGTACAACGAGGGCGGCGCGGCCATCACGGCCGAGTCGCTCGACCGGGTGCACTGGAACGCGAAGCGGCTGATGACGAGGCTGCTGGACATCGAGGTCCCGATCATCGGCGTCGTGAACGGTCCGGCGAAGCGCCATTGCGAGCTGGCGCTCATGTCCGACATCGTGCTCGCTGCCGATGACGCCACGTTCGAGGACACCGCGCACTTCGAGTACGGCAGCCAGGTGCCCGGGGACGGCATGGCGGTCGTGCTCTCTGTGCTTATGGGCCTGAACCGGGCCCGCTACCTGATGCTCACTGGCCAGGTCGTCACCGCGCAGCAAGCACTCAGCATGGGGCTGGTCGCCGAGGTGATGCCGCGCGAGAACCTGGAGGCGCGGTCATGGGAACTGGCCCGCAAGCTCGCGGCCAAGCCTGACCTGCTGCTGCGCTACACCAGGATCGTGCTCACCCAGCCGCTGCGCGAGGCGATGACCGAGAACCTGCAGTACCACCTCGCGCTGGAAACCCTTTCGAGCCTGCAATCGCACGCCCACGAAAGGGTCTGAGCACTAGCCAATCAAAATAACTGACAGGGGCAGCTATGGAAGTGACGAGAAGCGCCAGCGCCCAGGTGTCGGCCGGCGAGCCCGCCAGCAATGAACTTCTCGTGATCGCGGCCGCTGCCCGCAAGGACGACGGGTTCCGCAGCCCGGCGGAAACCGCCCGGGCCGTGTCCGCCCGGATCGCCTTGATGACCGGCTGCGATCAGGTGGTGATCCGCCTGGTCGGCGTCGGCCCGGCGGCCGGCTCCGACCGGCTCGGGCTGTCGGATGCGGCCTGGTCGCAGATCATCGAGACGGGGGAGTGCGGCCTTCCCGTCACCATCGATGACGTCAGCGACCGGCCCGAGCTGTGGGATCCGCGGGTCGGTCCGGGTGTGTCGCAGGGCGAGCGGGCCTGGCGGTCGGGCATCTTCGTGCCGGCCATCGCCGGCGGTCGCCTGGTTGGCATCGTCTGCGCGCTGCGGAACGAGCGCGGGCAGCTTGGAGCGCGGGTGCTTGACACCCTTCTCGCCGCCGCCCGCCTGGCGGGAATCGCCCTGGACATCTCGATGGCGGCCGCCCGGATGTCAGACCTCGTTGACGGCCTGATGACGTGCGCGGTGTCGAGTCAGGAACTGACCCTGCTCAACGACACGACCAGCACCATGACCGAACTGGCGCTGCAGTCAGCCGGGGATCCGGTCCTGGCGATCTGCGAGACGCTCGCGCAGGGCCTGCACACCTCGGTGCTGGTCTGGGATCTCATCGGCGGGAAGACGAGGGCGTTCTCAGGTCGCGCGGAGTTCAGGTCCCAGATCACCGAGTTGCTCGTATCGCGGGATCAGGCCCACTTGAAGCGGCTGGCCCCTGACACCGCGTTCGGGAACGCGACGGCGCACCCGATCGGACGGGACCGGGCTCTCGGGCTCCTGCTGGTGGAGACGCCGCAGATCGAGCCGACGTTCGTCAGCGCCGGCCTGGTCAAGCACAGCGTCGCGCTGCTGGCCTTCGATCTCGAATCGGACTCATCCGACCGGACCGCTCGGAACGTCTCCCGGCCGAGCATGCTGCACGCGCTGGTCAGCGGGCGGCTGTCGGACCGGCAAGCGCACGACGTCGGCGCTTATGTGGACGCCGTCGGCCAGCGTCTGCGGATCGGCTTCCTCAGCGTTTGTGACGACGCCACCGCGACGGCTACCTCGCACCGGCTGAACTTCTCGGCCCGCCGACGCGGATGCCTGGCCGCGGCGGCCGAGAGGGACGGCGTCATCTTGCTGGTGGAGGACGCCGAGACGGCGAAGCTGAGAGCCACCGTGCTCGGGCTGGTCAGCTCGGTCTCAGCGGCGTCAGCCTGGTCACTGGGGATCAGCGAGCCATTCGTCGACTTCAGCAGCGCCCCGGCCGCGCTCGCCCAGGCGCACATCGCGCTCGCGTCGGCGGCCAAGTACCAGATCGTCTTCCACGACGAGATCGGCCCGACGGCGGCGCTGCTCAAATACCTGCCGCCGGGTGCGGTGCCGCGGTTCGTGGACGAGATCCTGAAGCCGCTCACCGACTATGACAGGGAGCACAACGGCTCACTGGTCAAGACGCTGCGGGCCTACTTGCAGCATCGCGGAAGCCTGCGCAAGGCCGCCGAGGAACTGTTCGTGCACGCCAACACGGTCCAGCTCAGGCTCGGCCGCGTCGGCCAGCTCACCGGAATAGACCTGCACGACCCCCGGCAGATCGGGATCTTGTCGCTGGCCTTCGCCTGGCGCGGCCAGCTCGCGGACGGGCACTAAGCGGGCTTCGCTTACGCCTCGGCATAGTCGAGCAGCACCGCGAGCGTCGTATCCGGCGCCTGGTCGATCGCCTGGTAAGCGGCCGGGGCGGAACTGAACGGGACGGACGCGCTCACCAGGTCGTCGACTCCAAGCGAAGGAAGCAGGGCGAGGACTGCCTCGGTGCGCCGCTCCGGGGTCCAGCGGGGGCGCGTGCCGGCATTCGAGGAGATGAGCACCTGGCGGCGCCAGTGGAACTCAGGCGCGAGCACCAGGGGCACCGGCGTCCGGCCGAAATATGACAGGACGGCGATCGTGCCGTACTCGGCGGTCAGGGCGAACGTCGACTGAAGTGCCGCCGCCGATCCGCTGGCCTCGAAGGTGACGTCGGCGCCCGCTCCCCCGGTGAGGTCGGCCACCGCCGCCTGGGCATCCTCCGGCGCGACCGCCGCGTCCGCGCCGTAAGCGAGCGCACGCTCGCGGCGGCTGGGCAGCGGGTCAACGGCGATGAGGACTTGCGCCGTGCGCCGGGCGAGCCGCCCGCACAACATCCCCACGACTCCCTGCCCGATGACCAGCGCGCGCTCGCCGGGGCGGACAACGGCGTCCAGATTCGCCGTCAGCGCGACTCGGGCCAGGTTGAGGAAAGCGGCCTGGGTGTCGGACACGGCGTCAGGAATCTTCGTGACCCAGGTCGAATGCGTCGCGGTCGTGAATAGCTCCTGATGCGGATGGCGCACGAACACCCGGTCGCCGGGCTCGAAGCCTGAGTCAGGACCGGCGGCGGTTACCACGCCGACAATCTGGTAGCCGTACTTGATCGGGAAACTGAAGCTGCCCTCTACGTTCGGCGGCTTAAGGTCGCTATCTCCAGCCAGTCCCCGGTAGACCAGCATCTCGGTGCCGGCGCTGACCAGGGACTTGGCCGCGCGGACCGTTACTTCCGAAGGTCCCGGGCCAGAGACCGGCGCCGGCCTCAGCGATGCTTGCCGGGGACCGGTGAACCACAAGGCTGTCGACCGCACGGAACCACGCTAAGGTCCTTCGCCCGAGAATCCTATGGCGCCGGTACTAGCGCTCAGCGCTCCGGGCTGGTCCTCGTAGCGGTCCGGCGCGGGCTCCCTGGCCGCCCGGGCCGAGGTGCTGCCGGCACGATGACGCCGGTGGCTTCATCGAGGCTGACGGCGCCCGCGGCGGTGCGGGCGGTGGCGGACACCGCTACGAAGTCACCATCTTGGAGGTAACCGGGCCTGGTGCCACCGGGCGTCGGGATCGGATCGGCTCCGTCCCTCGACAGCTCGAGCAGGCTGCCTTGACCCTGCGGGCTCCAGCTGGAGATCGTGCCTGACCCATAGATGTCCCCGGTGCGCAGCGACGCGCCGTTCGAGGTCAGGTGCGCGAGTTGCTGGGCAGCGGACCAGTACATGCCGGAGTAGTCCGGGCGGGACAGCGGGCAGCCGTTGATCGACAGCTCGAGCGTGATGTCAAGACTCCACGACTCCCGCTCCCGCAGGTGCGGGCTTGGCGGCGGATTCCGCGGCGGTGGGGGAACTCTGGCCGCTCGCAGGCTGTGCAGCGGGACGATCCAGGGGCTGATCGACGTCGCGAACGACTTGCCGAGGAACGGGCCGAGCGGTACCGACTCAAGGGCCTGGATGTCCCTGGCACTCCAGTCGAGCAGGATGACCGCGCCGAACACATGGTCCTCGAACGCTTCCACCGGCACGCAGTTGCTCATCGGCGACGGGACGCCGACGATGAAGCCGAGCTCGACCTCGACGTCCAGCTTGCGGGTGGGCCGGTACATCGGGGGGCCCGACGTCGGCCTGATGAGGCCGGACGGGCGCATCACCGGGGTGCCCGATACGACGATCGTTCCTGCCCGGCCGTGGTAGCCGACCGGCATGAGCCGCCAGTTCGCGGCCACGCCGGGGTTGGCGGGACGGAGGATCTGCCCCGCGTTCGTGGCGTGCTCAAGCGAGCAGTAGAAGTTGGCGAAGTCGCCCGGCGCCACCGGCAGGTGCATGTCGGCGTCCTGGCGGCTGACCAGCGGGGCCTGTCCGCTCCACACCAGCGTCGTGATCGCGTCCCTGGTCTCGTCCCAGAACCTTCGGCCTCTGGCCAGGAAGCCGTTCAGGGTCGGCTCGCGGAACACCGGGTCGTCGAGAACCCGGCCGAGATCCACGATCTTGTCGCCGATCATGGTGCCGATCCGGGGTGCGGAGTCGGCGACGGAGAAGACGCCCATCGGCAGGTTGTCCAGGCCGAAGCCAGTACCGGGATCGCTCATCCCGCCTCGTCGCCCCGGGTACGCCAGCAGTCGCTGATCGCCGCGCGACCACGGCGCATGAACTCCTGCGGACCGAGCGCCCAAAGCTCGTCAGAGAAGACCTCAAGGTCCAGCCAGCCGTCGAAGCCGCCCTCGTCGAGTGCGCGCAGCGCGGCCCGCACATGCCCGGCGCCATCGCCCGGCATCAGCCGGTCGCGCCACGTCCGGGGCGGATGGTAGTCACACAGTTGCAGCGCGGAGATGCGATGAGCGTTCGCCCGCAGGCTGTCAAGGAAATCGTCGCTGTCATGCAGATGCCAGATGTCGGCCACGACGCTGGCGTCATCGAAGCCGAGCCGCTCAAACAGGTCGAGGGTCGCATCGATGGACGGGGCCAGCGGCTGTCGCATCAGGCCGGTGCCCTCCCTGGTCATCGGCTCCACGCTGAGCGTGGTACCGGCCTGGGCGGCGGCGTCGCGGATGGCCCGAAGTCCGTAGTCGATCACGCGCCAGGAATCCGCCAGGTCAGCCGTGGGAACGCCCAGTGCGCAGAAGACCGACGCGGGCCGCAACCGGGCGAGCCGCCCGATCGCCGCGCGGATGTGCGCGATCCGGTCCATCGGGTCGGCCGGTTCGGGGAAGTTGGTCATCGGCAGGATCGACCAGGTCGGGCCGCAGCACACCGCCGCGCGCAACCCCGAGTCGGCGAGCAGTTCAGCGAGTTCGGATTCGGCCCCGACGGGCACCTTGCCGGCGTCGACGCTGATCCCGTCGTAGCCCAGGGTGCGGGCAAGCTCGACGTCCTGGGCGAACGTGGTTTCCGGCAGGCAGAGCTGATTGACCGACACCCGCGGGCCGGGCGGGCCGTCGCCGGATCTCACCGAAGTTCCCTCGGGTCGAGCACACTGCGCAGGCCATCACCGAGCAGGTTGAACCCGATCACGACCAGGAAGATGGCGATCCCTGGAAAGATCGCCAGCCAAGGGTCACGGAAAATGACCGTCTGGGCATCGCCGAGCATCTCGCCCCACTCCGGGTCTGGCGGCGGAACCCCGAGCCCGAGAAAGCCGAGCCCGGCCGCGGTGAGGATGGTCAGCCCGACCTGGAGGCTGGCCTGGACCGCGATCGGCGCGATCGAGTTGGGCATGACGTGGACGAAGACGTTCCGCCAGCGCGAGCTGCCCAGTGACCGGGCGGCTTCGATGTAGGGCAGTTCCCTGATCGTCAGCGCGGAGGCTCGGGCCAGCCGGATAAAGACCGGGATCGAGGAGACCGTGACGGCGACCAGGATGTTCTGCAGGTTCACTCCCAGCGCGGCTACCAGCGCCAGCGCGAGCAAGATGCCGGGGAACGACATGAAGACCTCGGTGATCCGCTGGAGCACCAGGTCGACCCGGCCGCCGAAGTAGCCGGACGCGGCTCCGATCGGCATGCCGATAGCGATGCCGATGATGACCGCCACGACCCCGAGCGTGATCGAATAGCGCCCGCCGTAGAGCAGCCGCGCGAGCTCGTCGCGGCCGTACTCGTCCGTTCCGAGCACGTGCTGGGCCGACGGGCCTTCGAGCGCGACCGCCAGGTTCTGATTGACTGGGCTCTGATGGTAGAAAATCGGGCCGAACAGGCAGGCCAGCACCATCACGCCCAGCAGGATCAGGCCGATGCGGGCGTTTGTCTGCGCCAGCAGCCGCCGGCGGAACGAGCGGCGGGCGAGCGGCACCTCGTCCGATTCGCCTCGGCCGTAGTTCAGGCCGGGCGGCAGCCCGGCCGAGACCTCACGCCCAGGCCCTTTGCCGCTCTTATGTCGGAGGGATTCGCCCGCGGTCATGCTGCCGCCTCGCGGCCCGCGAAGTGACAAGCGACTTTATGTCCTGGCACCAGCTCGAGGAGCGGCGGCTCCGTCTGGGCGCACACGTCCTGGGCGATAGGGCAGCGGGTGCGGAACCGGCAGCCCGACGGCGGGTTGACCGCGCTAGGCAGCTCGCCGCTCAGCACTACCCGGTCCCGGGCAATCGTCCCGTCTTCGCCGAGTCCGGAGACCGAAGACAGCAGTGCCTGGGTGTAAGGATGCATCGGCTCGGTGAACAGCGACGTGGTCGGCACGATCTCGACGATCTTGCCGAGGTACATGACCGCGACCCGGTCGGACAGGTACCCGACGGCCGCCAGATTATGGGTCACGAACACGAGCGTGAGCGACAGGTCGCGCTTAAGATCGGCGAGCTGGTTGAGTATCTGCGCCTGGACAGAGACGTCCAGGGCCGAGACCGGCTCGTCGGCTACGACCAGGCGGGGCCGCATCACCAGCGCCCGCGCGATGCCGATCCGCTGGCGCTGCCCGCCGGAGAACTCGTGCGGGTAACGGTCGGCCGCGTCGTCGGGCAGCCCGACCTTCGCCAGCATTTCCAGGACGGCTTGGTCGCGCTCGGACCGGGAACCCAGGCCATGAACCTTCGGCCCCTCGCCGACGATCCGCCGCACGGTCATCCTGGGATCAAGCGACCCGTACGGGTCCTGGAAGATGAACTGCAGGTCGCGCCGCGCTTCCTTGAGCGCGCGGCCCCGCAGGTTCAGCAGGTCCTGGCCGTTGAACCGGATGGTACCCGCGGTCGGCTCGACCAGTCGCACGAGCAGCCGGCAGAGCGTCGACTTGCCGCAGCCGGACTCGCCGACAAGGCCCAGGGTTTCGCCGGTCCGAATGTCGATGCTGACGCCGTCGGCCGCCCTCAGCACGCCGCCGGGCTGCCCGCGGGCCGCCGGGCGGACGTAGTGCTTGCTGAGCCCGCTCGCCTCGATGAGCACCTCGGTCATGCCGCACCCGCCGGACGCGGGTCGGCGGGCGCTGGACCAGCCAGCGCCGGGCGGTCGAGCCAGCACGCTGATGACCGTGAGCCCGACCGGAACAGCGGCGGTTCCTCGCCGCACTGGTCGAACGCGAACTCGCAGCGCGGCGCGAACCGGCAGCCGGCCGGCCAGCGTCCTGGTGTCGGAACCGCGCCCGGTATAGAGCTGAGCCGCTCGCCGCCAGCCGCCAGGCGAGGCATCGAGCGGATCAGGGCGCGGGTGTAAGGGTGCCGCGGCGCGGTCAGCACCTGGGCGGTCGGCCCCTGTTCGACGATCTTGCCCGCGTACATCACCGCGAGTTCCCCGGCCGTGTCGGCGATCACGCCGAGGTCGTGCGTGATGAGAACCATGGACATCTCGCTGTCGGCGCGCAGGTCCGCGAGAAGCCGCAAGATCTGGGCCTGGATGGTGATGTCGAGCGCGGTCGTCGGCTCGTCGGCGATGAGCAGGCTAGGCCGGCACACCAGCGCCATGGCGATCATCACTCGCTGGCACATTCCGCCGGACAACTGGTACGGGTAGTCGCGGGCGCGGTTAGCGGGCTCGGCGATGCCGACTTGCCCGAGCAGTTCGACGGCGAGTTGCCTGGCCTGTTTCCTTGGCATGTTCAGGTGCAGCCGGGCGGTCTCGGCGATCTGGTCGCCGACCCGCATGACCGGGTTCAGCGACGACATCGGCTCCTGGAAGATCATGGAAATCCGGTCACCGCGCAGGCCGCGCATTTGATGATCATCCAGCTTGGTCAGATCGCGGCCTTCGAAGTAGATCCGGCTGGCGGGATCGACCGACCCTGATGTTCCGACCAGCCCCAGGATGGCCATGGCGGTGACGCTCTTCCCGCTGCCCGATTCCCCGACCAGGCCGAGCACGGTGCCCCGGGCAACGGTGAGGTCGATGCCGTCCACGACGGACACCTTCCTGCCGCTCGAGGAGAACGAGATCCGCAGATTCTCGATCCGCAGCGCCTCGTCCGCTCTCAGCCCGTCGGCGGATGGTGACATAACAGTCATTCTGACGGTCTGAGCACGGTAATGCCGGAATTCTTCTCTGAAATGAAGATATTCGACCGCCGGTCGATCAGCACGTCTTCGACCTGTACCACCAGGTCGGTCGGCTTGGGCCCGCGGCGGGTGGCCGGCTCGTCCGGGATGTAGTACGCGACGTTGCGAGGCCGGTGGACGTCAGAGATGTCGAAGACCTGAAGACCGGCGTTGAAGTAGGTGAGGTAGACCAGATCGCCGGTATCGGCCAGGCAGTCCTGCCCCTGCCGCTGGTGCTGGTTGTGCGGGCCGAACCGGCCACCGCGCAGGAAGAAGCCGTCGGGCGCGCCCGGCGGTTCCTCAGGGACGGGGAACAGCGAAAGCAGCATAGGATCGCGCTCGTCCGAGATATCGACGAGCCCGGCGAAGTTCAGCGGCTCGTCGCGTCGCTCGTTCAGCGCCTCGTCATTGACAATGGCCAGGTTCCGCTCGGGTACCGGGATGACGGTGTGCATGCCGCAGGTGCTGCCGAGCGGCGGGTAGGCGCTGAGCGTCGATACCCAGGCCGGGGCGGTGATATCGGAGATATCGAGTATCACCATCCCGCCCCGTGACCACGGGCAGTAGACCCTGTCACCTGATTGGTACGCGGCCCCGTGCAGCGCGATCGCCTCAGTCGGCTGCGGGCGGCCGCTAACCCGCTTGAGCTGGTCAGCATCGGAGAAGGTCTCCCCGGCGGCCTGGTTCTGGCCCGGGTACCACCACGTGCCGACGATCCGGGGCTCCTCGGGGTCGTCGATGTCGACGACGGCGTAGATGCGCCCGATGAATCCCGGCAGGCTGGCCGCCGCGTGGACGTACCGGCCGCCGTTGAAGAAGTTGCGATGGGTGCCGCGGTTCCCGGAGACCCAGGTGCCCAGCTTGCGGGGATCGACCGGATCGGTGAGGTCCCAGATCACGAAACCGTCCTGAGGTTCGCCCGCGCCCGATGATCCCCAGCCCGCGGGAACGGGCTCGAGGTTCGTGATCATCCGGTCGCCGGCCACCTGGACCTGGAGGCACCAGGTGTTGGGCGGTCCGGCGATGAAGCGTATGAACCGCGGGTTCTCCGGGTCGGTGACCTCGAGTATCGACAGGCCGGGCTCCCACATGGAGGCCACGTACAGGTAGAAATGCCCGTCGGCTTCCTTCATGGCGAGCTTGAATCCGGCCCGGCCTTCCAGGTCGTTGTAGCCGATACGGTCAATATTCTTTGAATAGGCCATGGTGATCCTAGTCAGCGTGGACGGAAACGAGTATCTTCAGCTCCCGGCAGGCTGGATCTGCTAGTGCCCCGAAGCCGTCCGTGCCGATTTCCTCGCGGTTAATGCGCGAGGAAATCGCGCGTTCGACGGGATATTTCCCAGCCCGGATTAGCGCGATAGTACGGTCCCAGGCGTGCCGGGTATAGGCGAGCGATCCCACGATCGAGGTAGGAAGCTGCTGAAGTTGCGCGACGTCGATCGGCGGGCCGTTCCTTCGCCCGCCGACCATGCAGATCCGGCCGCCCGGCTTAATGGCGCCGATGCATAGTTCCATGGCGCCGTCCCGACCCGCGCAATCGAAGGCGACATCGACCGGGTATCTCGGCCCGGTCAGCTTCCTGACCTGAGTCACCTGGTCTTCGATAGGCCCAGGGTCGAGCACCTCGGCACCGAACTGGCGAGCGTAATCGGCGCGGCCCGGGTTGGGCTCGCTGGCGAGCACCACGGCGGCGCCGGCCGCCTGAGCCGCCAGGATCACCAGCGAGCCGATGGAGCCGGCGCCGACGACGAGCACGATATGACCGGGACCGACGCCGGCCTCGATGATCGCGTTGATCGCCACCGCGGCCGGCTCGACCAGTGCTCCCTGCTCGTCGCTCAGCTCCTCCAGCGGTATCGCCTGGTAGTCCTTCAGCAGCACGAGGTCGGCGAGGCCACCGCCGAGAGCGCCGGCGCCGTAGAGCCCGAGAAACGAGCGGTTGATGCATAGGTTGAACTCACCGCGCAAGCAGTCAGTGCAGTAACCGCAATGTTCCAGCGGCATGACGCAGACGTGCTCACCGACGCGCCGCTCGCGGACACCAGGGCCGACCGCGGTGATCACGGCGGAGAATTCGTGTCCCATAACCCGCAGCGGACCGCCTTCGCCGATGCCATTTCCGAGATAGCCCTTGAGGTCAGAACCGCATAGCCCGCACCACAGCGGCTTTGCGACGACCTCGAATTGGCCGGGCTCACCAGGATCAGGGATCTCATCCAGCCGCACATCACGCCTGCCGTGCAACCGCGTCGCCCTCATCGATGGCGTCCCAACAGGTACTCGCTCAGGGCTCCTCCGTTCACAAACACCCGGATCGCAGCAGTAAGCCAGGAGCGTAGCGATCACGAACGGATAACCGCGATGTGCTGGCAACCAGCATTTGGCTCAGAAAAATTGCCCGGCACATGCCACATCTGGCGCCGCGCTCAACTTTGGGCTGACGCAGGCCCCGGGTTCGCATCCCGGCATCGCGACCAGGTCACAGCGGCGTCACGGGGTGGCGATGAGCCGGGGAGCAAGGCCGGCCGCCAGCGCGGTGACCTCATCACGGGTCGGCAGCTTCCCTCGCGCGCCCGCTGCCGTGGTCGAGAGGGTCCCGGCCGCGACGGCCAGCCGCGAGGCCTCCGTCAGGTCGGCGCCCTCAGCCAGGAGAACGGCCAGCGCCCCGCAGAAGCAGTCCCCGGCGCCGGTGGTGTCGCGGATCGGCGCTGGCGGCGGCGGGATGTGCACGGCGGAGCGTTCCGCTGCCTGGACCACCAGCGCACCGTTCTCGCCGAGCGTGACAACTATGTCGCGCTCGAGCTTGCCGGCCAGTGACGCAAGGTCCGCGGGGTCACCGGCCGCCCCGCTCCCCGTCAGCGTGGCGAGCTCGGGCGCGTTGAGCACCAGCACGGCGACGCCATCGAGCACTGATGCTGGCAGGCGCACGTAACGGCGCTTGGCCGTTCGACGTGAGAGATGCCCGATTCAGCCTCGCTTGCCCACCACGAATTGCCCCTCCTGGCTGAGTACGACGCACAGCTTGGTCGTGGGGCAGGCGACGCCAGCCGCGTTGGTGTCCGAGCCGTCCTTGATGGAGTAGTAGTGCCAGGAGGAAGAGCTCGCCGTCGGCCTGGTGGACAAGTAAACGAAACTGCCCTTCGCACCAAAGCCGGAGACGACGCAAAGGCTTTCCGCATTGCAGTCGACCGCGCCGATGCCCGAAACGAAGTCGCCAACGAATTTTGCCGGAATCGCAAACTGTCTGATCGTCTTGAACCAGCTCTTACCGGCCTTCGGGATGCTACTGACGCCGATGTCGGCGGAGGCACCGTCGCCGAATACGCACAGGGTGTGGGTCGCGCACGAGACCGAGTCAATCTCCTGCGCCCCGTGCACTTTTCCAGCCGTCCACTTCCCCCCACTCGGGTCAGTACTGTCGGCGACTTGCGCATCCCCTACCACTTCGACGCAGAACGGGCTGCCGCTCCGGTACGGCGCGCAGCTGATAGCGGGGCTCACGCCGAAATCCGTCGACGGGATGGGTTGCGCGGACTCGGTCACGGTCGCGCCCTCCGTGGTCAGGATGAAGCCCTGATCGTCGCCCGATTCGCAGTGGACGTTCACCCAGCAGGCTTCCCCGGTCAGTAGGTTCGTGTCGATGGCTGCCGCTCCCCAGCCCTTGGTCGGGTGAGCGGTCTGCCAGATATTGCCGCCACTGGCGATCGCACACTCGTCGTGGGTGCCCGCGACGTCGCAACTGATCGCTCCAGAGATGAAGTACAGCGTGGCTCCACCATGGACCTGCGGGAGGATGCGCTCATAGTGCCACCTGGGCTTGCGCGCCGATGGATCGGTGGTCCACCAAACGCCGTTATTACCGTGGCCCTTGGTGTTCACGGTGGCGGTTGCCACACACAGAGTCGTGCTCGGGCAGGACAGCCCCGAAACGACCGACTGTGATTCGACGTCGGGTAGCTTCACGCCCTTCGACCATGTCCACGTCGCCGCCTTCGCCGGCAGAACAGCCCTCGCCTTGGCGTATGCGCCGCCCGACGCGGCGAGCGGCGCGGCAACCGCGAGGGCAACCGCTGTGACCCGCAGTCCCCACGACCACCGCAGCCGCCTACGAGCACCAAACATTCCCATTACCCCCTAAATGCAAGGCCGCGCCACCGCATCGATGCCCATCAGGCTGTTGGGCAGCAGGCTTTGGTACGTCAAGGTAGCGGAACGGGGGTAATTGTCAATACCTATGGATAAAGAACCTTTGGGTGGCTTCTAGCTTGGCCTGAGCGGAAAGAGTAGCGGCCAGTCCTGAACAGCGCTTGCGACGCTTTAGTCACCTTATAAAATGATATCGCACGGTGGCCCAATGTGGCTGTTCAGCCCGAGCGGCTGGGGGTGCGTCCGGGAACCTGAGGGTCTGGCAGGAGGGACGCGCCGTCCTCCACCCTGAAGCAGTCCGGTTACCCCGGTGAGACGGTGATCTGCGCCCCGGCGGCGTGCGGCTGCCGCGGCGCGGACCTGGGCGGCGCCGAGGTGCCCGGAATGCAGAAACGGCAGGTGTCCGGGGCATCGCCCCGGTGCTCAATTCGTTTGCTCGCTCCGGGCGGCGAGCAGAACGGTCCCATGACCGAAGGCTGCGTCATTTGCGATCACGACAGGTTGGGCGAGGCGGACCTGTACTTAGAGAACGACTTTTGCATCTACTCCTCGACCAGAGACCCTCGTGATCCGCCCGACGTGATTCCAGGCTGCGGCACCATCGTCCCGAAAGCTCACCGAGCTTCTCCGTTCGACCTGACCGCCGAGGAGTGGGCGGCGACGCGGGAACTTCTGCTTCTCGTGCGAGCCGAGCTGCGCAAGCGGCTCGCTCCCGACGGCTACACGCTCGGCTGGAACGATCAGGGCGGGCTTCACCCCCACCTGCATGTCATCCCGCGCTTCGATGACGAGCCGATGGCCGGCCAAGGCGTCCGATCGGGAATCAAGGATCCCGCCAATCGGCGACCTGATCCGTGGCGCCCCGGCACCGGGAGGCACATGGCCGGATCATGAAACCAGCCTGGGAGCATATTCACTGGCGGCCACGGTGTGCTGCATGCCACGAGTCGAATTCCGGGCGCCGCTGATGGGCAAAGGCGGCTAATGGATCGAGTCTCCGAAATGATGATATTGCTATTGCCCTTGGTTATTGCCGTAAGCGCTGTCGCTAAAGTTTTATCTCTGCTGAGGGTCCGTCGTGTCATACTGGAATCGCTTAGAAAGGGAAACCTATGATCGGCAGACTGGAAATCGACGCTGACGGCCGGGTGAGCGGCCCGATAGCCATTACCTACAATAACCCGTTTCCGACCAGTAACGGCGCCTGGGGGTCGGGGGCCATGATGGGCGTCGTGATGCACACGATGGTCGGGAACCTGCCCGGTACGGTCGATATATTCAATAATCCGTCTTATGCTGTCAGTACCCATTTCGGCATAGCGCAGGATGGCTCGGTCTGGCAATTCGGGCCGATCGGCCAAGGCTGGATCGCCTGGGCGCAGGTGGCCGGCAACCAAGCCTGGTATTCGATCGAGCACGCCGACGACGGCAACACCGCGAACCCGCTCACCGATGCGCAGCTCACGGCATCGGCCCAACTAGTCGAAGTGCTTAGCAGGTTCGCCGGATTTCCGCTGCAGGTCACTAACTCGGTAAACGTCAAAGGCTACGGCACTCACGTGATGGGCGGGGGCGCTTGGGGCGGCCATACGTGCCCTGGCCCTGGGCCTCGGGCCGGGCAGCGGCGCGAGATCATCAGGCGCGCCGAGGCGATAAGGGCCGGGCAGGTTGCCTGGACGAGCGACGGGACGCTGTCCCTTCATGACCTGGCCGCCCAGCTAGAGACCGAGGCGTCATCGATCCTGCGAATGACCGCGATTCATGACGGGGCGTTCGCGGGGGATGCGGCCTCCTACATCAACGGCGTGTTCGCGGGAACTACCTCTCCCGTGACGGTCATGCCGCCGGGGCTCGTGCTCTGGGTGCCGCCAAGCTGAGGACCGCAATGGTCTGACGGCATTAAGAACGGGGCTATGCAAAGCGGCGTCGTTCATCGGAAGTCACCTCATCAGGCCATTCCACGCCTCCTGCATTGAATTCATTCTTAAATGGAGGCCCTGAAACACTGGATCCATTTGAAGTCCGCTCGCTAAACCGGGTAGTCTGGAACCGGAACCCTTCGCTGCCTAGGAGCTCACCTTAATCGGTCGAGCCGCACCTTTTGCATAAGGCAGACAAGTTGATGAGTGGCAGCGGAGTGGAGTTCCAGATATGAGCCTCGCCTCAATGGTCGACACTAAGCTCGCGCTACAGCAAGCTCAAGACGCCCGTTCAACCGGGTCCACGGACGCAGTGGGCATCGCAACGAACCTCATCAATCAGATTACCCAGTGGATTCCCACTGAAACTATCACCGTCTACGTTGCCCTGCTGGCCTTGCTGGCGCCGCTGGCTGGTCATTCGCCATCCTTCACCAGCCGGTGGGTGCTCTTCTCGATACTCACCGCGGCGAATCCTGTGGTAGTCATTCTTCTCACCATGGCGAAGACCAAGTACGGGGACGCCTTCAAGTTCCCTGTATTCGAGATGATCATCGCGCCGGTCGCGTTCGCCGCTTGGGCCTTTTCCTTGCCGGACACGCCGCTCGGCAGTTTTGTCGGCTATGACATCAAATGGAACACAGCCATCCTTACCGGAACGACCATAGCCATCGCGCTGCTAGCCAACGCCCTGCACAGGTCCCCCCACCTGGACCAGTGAAAGCTAGACCTTGGCTAGCTCGTCGGTGAGGTCGTCGAGCCCGAGCGAGCCGAGCGACAGGGCGGCCATGTGCCAGGACTTCAGGTCGAAGTCAGGCCCGTGCGCCGCCCTGGCCGCGTCCCGGCCCGCCAGGAAGGCCCGCTCGCCCAGCTTGTAGCTGATCGCCTGGCCCGGCATGCTCAGGTAACGGATGATCTCGCTATCGAGGAACGCCTTGGGACGGCCGCTGTTGCGACCGAAGAACTCCCTGGCGAGGTCGGGCGTCCAGGTCAGGCCCGCGCCGACCGGCGAGTCGGCCGGGATCACCGCCCCGGTGTGCATGCCGATGTCGATCACGACCCGCACGGCCCTGGCCATCTGGGCGTCGAGGTAGCCGAACCGGTCACCGGGCCTGGTCAGGAAGCCAAGCTCGTCCATCAGCCGCTCGGCGTACAGGGCCCAGCCCTCACCGCAGGCGCTGACCGTGCCGACGCTGGTCTGGTAGACCGAGAGCTGGTTGGCCAGGTAACGCCACTGCGCCAGCTGCAGGTGGTGCCCGGGCACGCCCTCGTGGTACCAGGTGCTGACCAGGTTCCACAGCGGGAACCTGGTCCGGCCGAGCGTCGGCAGCCAGGTCCGTCCCGGCCGGGCGAAGTCCAGCGACGGCGCCGTGTAATAAGGCGCGGCGGCGCTGCCCTCGGGGGCGATCCTCGCCTCCACCACCCGCACCGGGTCGGCGATGTCGAAATGGGTGCCGTCCAGGCTCGCCATCGCGTCGTCCATCATCTGCTGCAGTCGCTCGCGGATCTGCTCGACCCCTTCGACGGCCTCGCCGTGCTCGTCGAGGTAGTCGGCGGCCTCGCGGGTGGACGAGGCGCCAGGGACGAGCCTGCGGGCCTCGTCCATCATCTGCTCATGCAGGTCCCGGTACTGCGACCAGCCCCACTCGTAGGCCTCGGCCACGTCCAGGTCGGCGCCGGTGAAGGCACGGGCCAAGGCATGGTAGCGATCGGGCCCGGCGCCGTCGGGCTGGTCGGCCGCCCGCGGCAGGTACACGTCGGCCAGCCAGTCCCGCAGGTCGCTGATCGCGGCGATGGCGGCGGCGGCCGCGGCGTCCAGGTCGGCGCGCAGCGCCGGCGGCACGCTGGCCCCGTCGGCCTGCGCCGCGAACTCGGCGAACCAGCCGTTGCCCTGCCCGGCGGCGGCCCAGTCGCCGAACTGCCCGATGACGGTCCGCACGACCCTCGGGCCGGCGACCAGGTCACGGTCGAGCCCTTCGGCCAGGCTGACCCGGTGCTGCTCGAGCGCGAGCGGCACCCGCGACAGCCTCGTCGCGATCGCGGTCCAGTCGTCGCTGGTGGCCGCCGGCATGTCGAGGAACGTGTTGCGGATCCGCTGCGGCGGGCCGAACAGGTTGGAGATGGCCCGGAACTGCTCTCCCTGGGCGCTCAGCGCCAGGTCGGCCTCAAGCCGCTCGCGCAGCAGGCGGCCGCAGCGACGGTCGTCGTCGTCGGCGGGGTCGTCGGCGCGGGCCAGCTCGGCCAGGGTCGCGCGTTCGAGTTCGTCGGTCGCCTCGGCGCCGGCCGGTGACAGGTCAGGCAGCCGGTCCTCGCCGGGGCGGATGCCCAGGCGAGTGGAAAGGAACGGGTCGAGTTCGGCCAGGGCGGTGACGTAGCGGTCGGCGATCGCGCGGGCAGTGGCTGGTGCGGATGGCGTCGTTGTCAGTTCCGGCATGGTATTCATTCTGCACCACGCCATTACCTTGCCTTGGCGAGCGAAAGTCACCCGGACGGGATGATCCAGGCCCGTCCGCCGGCCGTCACAATTCCTCTGGTGAGCAGGCTCCTCCGGTGACGCGGCCGATCGCCGACCCGGCCGCGCTGGTGCGCTCGCGCGCCTACGCCAAGCTGCTTGTACTCGCCGCGCTGCTCGGCGTCCCGATCTCAGCGGCCGCCTACGGGTTCCTCGCGCTGGACAGCTACCTGCAAAAGGAACTGTTCACGGCGCTGCCGCAGGCTCTCGGGTTCGCCACCGCCCCGGCCTGGTGGCCGCTGCCCGTGCTGTTCGCTGGCGCCATCTTCGCCGCGCTCGCGATCGAGTACCTGCCGGGGGAGGGCGGCGCGTCCCCGGCCTACGGCTTCGCGCTGCATCCACCGCCAGGACCGGCGCAGCTTCCTGGCGTCGTGCTCGCCGCCCTGGCCACGCTGGCCTTCGGCATGGTGCTCGGCCCCGAGATGCCGCTGATCGCGCTCGGCGGCGGACTCGCCGTCGCCGCCACCCGTCTCGCGAGGCACCGGCTGCCCGATGAGGCGGTCAGCGTGATCGGGGCCAGCGGCAGCTTCGCTGCGATCAGCGCGCTGCTCGGATCGCCGATCGTAGGGGCGTTCCTGCTGATGGAGGCCTCGGGACTGGGCGGGCCGACCATGATCACCGCGCTGTTGCCCGGGCTGCTCGCGGCCGGGATCGGCGCGCTCATCTTCACCGGCCTTGGCGCCTGGACCGGGCTCGGCCCGTTCTCCCTGGCCGTTCACGGGCTGCCGCACGTCGGCTCGCCCACGGCGGGCGAGTTCGGCTGGGCCCTGGTGATCGGTGCTGCCTGCGCGCTGGCCGGCTCGGGGTTGCGGCGAGGCGCGGTGGCGCTGCGGGCATACGCGGCGACGCGCACGATGCTCGCCTTGCCCGTCGCCGGGCTCGTGGTGGCCGGCCTCGCCATCGCCTTCACCGCGGGTTCGGGCCGGGGGACCTCGCTGGTGCTGTTCTCGGGCCAGGACTCGATCGGGTCGCTGATCACGCGAAGCGCGACCTACTCGGGGCTCGTGCTCCTGCTCCTGATCGCCTGCAAGGGCCTTGCCTACAGCGTGTCGATGGGCAGCTTCAGGGGCGGGCCGATCTTTCCGGCCATGTTCCTCGGCGCGGCGATCGGCCTGGCCTTCTCGCACCTGCCCGGCCTCGACGCGGTGGCCGGCGCGGCCATGGGGATCGGCGCCATGTCCACGGTCATGCTGACGCTGCCGCTGACCTCGGTGCTGCTCGCCACCCTTCTGCTCTCCTCGGACGGGGTGGTGGTGATGCCGCTGGTGATCGTGGCGGTGGTCACCGCTTACGTGCTCGGTGCGCTAGTGCTGCCGTCGCCGGAGCCAGCATCGGCCCCAGCACCGGCGACGGCACCGACGCCAGCGAAGGGGCAGGGGCAGGCTAAGGCATGAGGCCGTGCAGCGGGAAGACAGCCGTGCGGGTGGCCATGATCGCGCGGTCGACCGGGTCGGCGGGGTCATAGCCGCGCTCGAACGAGGTAAACGTGGCCGGGGACTGCTCGGTCATGGATTCAGGCGCCCTGCGATCGGTCCGCCTCAGCACGTAGTCGCGCCAGGACTGCGGGGTCGGGGTCGCCGGATCGATCGGCCGGCCGGTCGCCTCGGCGAGCAGGTGCGTCCAGGTGCGGGGCACCACCTGCACTAGCTCGTAGCCGCCGCCGCCGGTCAGCAGCCAGCGGCCCTGCGCCGTCTCATGAGCGAGGTCGTGGATCGCGGCGTGGGCGGCCCGCTGGGCGTCGATCGTCAGCTCGAGGTTGGCGAGCGGGTCGAGCCAGTGCGTGTCGCAGCCGTGCTGGCTGACCAGGACCTGGGGCCGGAACGAGCGGAGCAGGGCGGGCACCACCGCGTGGAAGGCGCGCAGCCAGCCCGCGTCGCCGGTCCCTGCGGGCAGGGCCACGTTGACCGCCGATCCGGCGGCGGCGGCACCGCCCGTCTCGGTCGCCCGCCCGGTGCCAGGGAACAGCGTCGCCGGGTTCTCGTGCAAGCTGATGGTGAGCACGCGGGGGTCGTCGTAGAAGGCCGCCTGCACCCCGTCGCCGTGATGCACGTCGATGTCGACGTAGCCGATCCGCTCGGCGCCTTGCGCCAGCAGCCAGCTGATCGCGATCGCAGGGTCGTTATAGACGCAGAACCCGCTCGCGTGATCGGCCATGGCGTGGTGCAGTCCGCCTCCGATGCTGATCCCGTGCTGGGCCGAGCCTGACCAGACCGCACGGGCGGCCGCGAGCGTGGCCCCCGCGACCAGCGCGGAGGCATCGTGCATGGCGGGGAAGACGGGATCGTCGGGCGTGCCGAGCCCGAACCTGGCGTAGATCGGCTGCATCGGCCCGCTGCTCGCGCGCTTGACGATCGCGATGTACGCAGGGTCGTGGATGAGCTCAAGCTCAGCGTCGGTGGCCGGCTCGGGCACGGAAACGCTGACGCCGTCCGCGTCGAGCACGCCGAGGTCGCGGGCCAGTTCCATCGTCAGCTCGACCCTGACCGGCGCGAGCGGATGCGACGGCCCGAAGTTGTAGCCGACCAGCCGGTCGGACCAGGCGACGTGCGCGGTGCAGGGCATTGCCTCATCTTCTCGCGCTCAGCTTGGCCTGGTCACCGGTTTCGGCGGAGGTCTTGCGCGGGCCTGGCCGCACTCAGGCGATCCTGGGCACCCAGGCGTTATTTGATCCTGATGTGCACCTGATAGAGAAGCCGTTCGCCGAGAATTATCTGCTGACCACATTAAGGGTAGTTGCGGACGGTGCGGAAATGACTGGAAATCATTGCGCCGGAGCATTATGTCCGGCTGCCTTGCTTTTTTTGCTTAGGCTATTGCCATGGTTACCTGATGGCCGCGTGCTCACCCGCTAGCCTCTTTCAACATGAAGGCTCTGGTGCTGGCCGGCGGCTCAGGCAGCAGGCTCCGGCCGATCACTTACACTTCAGCCAAGCAATTGGTGCCTGTCGCCAACAAGCCGGTTCTCTTCTACGGCCTTGAGTCGATAGCGGAGGCCGGGATTCGCGATGTCGGGATCGTGGTCGGAGAGACGGCGGCGTCGATCAAGGCGGCCGTCGGCGATGGCAGCGCGTTTGGCCTTGATATCACCTATATCAGGCAGGAGCAGCCGCTTGGGCTCGCCCATGCCGTGCTCGTCGCCCGCGACTTCCTCGGTACCGACGACTTTGTCATGTACCTGGGGGACAACTTCATCATCGGCGGGATCACCTCGCTTATCGACGAGTTCATCGGCGGCCGCCCCGACGCTCAGATCATGCTGACGCAGGTGCCGGATCCGCGGCAGTTCGGCGTGGTCGAACTCGACGACTACGGTGACGTGATCGGCCTTGCGGAGAAGCCGGACCAGCCGCGCAGCGACCTGGCCCTCGTCGGTGTCTACATCCTCACGCCTGCGATCCACGAGGCCATAGACCAGCTCAGGCCGTCGGGTCGCGGTGAGCTCGAGATCACCGAGGCGCTGGCCTGGCTCGTCGGCAACGGGCAGAAAGTCAAGGCCACCGTCATCACCGGTTACTGGAAGGACACGGGAAACGTCACGGACATGCTCGAGGTCAACCGCATGGTGCTCGAAGGGCTTACCCCCAGGTGCGACGGCACGGCCGATGAGGCCAGCGAGCTGATCGGGCGGGTGACGCTTGAGGAAGGGGCACAGGTCAGCCAAGCCAGGATCGTGGGCCCCGTGATCATCGGCGCTGGCACGGTCATCGAGCGCTCCTATATCGGCCCGTTCACCTCTATCGGCCCTGACTGCGTCGTCACCGATAGCGAGATCGAGTACTCGATCATGCTGAGCCAGGCGTCGATCCGAGGCGTCAGGCGAATCGAGGCATCGCTGATCGGCCAGGGCGTCGAGGTCACGTCGGCCCCGCCGGTGCCAAGGGCGCACCGGCTCATGCTCGGCGACCACAGCAAGGTCCAGATCAGCTCATGAGGATCCTGGTGACGGGCGGGGCCGGCTTCATCGGATCGCACTACGTCAGGACCGCGCTGGCCGGCGGCTATCCGGGCTTCGAGCAAGCCGAGGTGACCGTTCTCGACAAGCTCAGCTACGCCGGCAACACCGCCAATCTCGCTGCCGTCGCCGGCCATCCCGCGCTGACCTTCGTGCAGGGGGACGTCTGCGATCCCGACCTGGTCGGCGACGTCGTTGCCGGGCACGACTTCGTGCTCAACTTCGCGGCCGAGTCGCACGTCGACCGCTCCATCGCCAGCGCGGCCGACTTCGTCTCGGCGAATGTCTGCGGCGTCCAGGTCATCGCGCAAGCATGCCTGGACGCCGGGGTCCGCCGGCTGGTGCACGTCTCGACCGATGAGGTCTACGGCAGCGTGGCGGCTGGCTCCGCGAGCGAAGACGCGATGCTCGACCCGAGCTCGCCGTACTCGGCCAGCAAGGCGGGCGGTGACCTGCTCGCGCTCGCGTATGCCAGGACGCACGGCCTTGACGTGCGGATCACCAGGGGCGCTAACACCTATGGCCCTTACCAGTATCCGGAGAAGGTGATACCGCTCTTCGTCACGAACCTGCTCGACGGTCAGCCCGTGCCGCTGTACGGCGATGGCAAGAACGTCAGGAACTGGCTGCACGTGGACGATCACTGCCGCGGCATCCAGCTAGCGCTCTGCAACGGCCAGCCGGGTCGCGTGTACCACATCGCGGGCGAGACCGAGCTGAGCAACATCGAGCTGACGAGGATGGTCCTTGATCGCTGCGGCGCTAGCTGGAACATGGTGCGGCGGGTGGCCGATCGCAAGGGCCACGACCGCCGCTACAGCCTTGATGATTCCCGGCTTCGCGCGCTCGGCTATGAGCCGACCGTCTCCTTCGGCGCCGGGCTGACCGCGACGGTGGAGTGGTACCGGCAGAACCGGCCGTGGTGGGAGCCGCTCAAGGACGGACTGCGAGCGCAGGCTGCGGGCGGGATACCGCGGTGACCAGGTGGCTGGTCACCGGGTCGGCGGGCATGCTCGGCCGCGACCTGATGGCCTGCCTGAGCGGGCGGCAGGCGACGGTGCTCGGCTTGCGCCGGGCCGAGCTCGACGTCACTGACGCCCGCCGCGTCCTGGCGGTGATCAGGGACTACAACCCGGACATCGTCGTCAACTGCGCCGGCTGGACGGCGGTGGACGCCGCCGAGACCGACGAGGCCTCGGCCAGGGCCGCCAATGGCGCCGGGGCGGGGAACATCGCCTCGGCTTGCGCCGAGACCGGCGCGCTCATGGCGCACATCTCCACCGATTACGTCTTCGACGGCCTGGCGAGGGAGCCGTACGCGGAGGACGCGGACCCAGCGCCCAGCACGGCCTACGGCCGCTCGAAGCTGGCCGGGGAACGGGCCGTGCGCGCGCTGCTGCCTGACCGCGCCCTGATCGTGCGAACGTCCTGGCTGTACGGCGGGCAAGGGCCAAGCTTCGTGCACACGATGATCGGGCTGGCGGCTACCAGCCGGGCCGTTGACGTCGTGGCCGACCAGCGAGGTCAGCCGACCTGGACGCTGGACGTCGCCGATCAGGTGGTCGCGCTCGCCGTCGCGGGGCGCCTTGGCGTCTATCACGCGACCAGTTCGGGCGATGCCACCTGGTTCGAGCTGGCCAGGGAGGTCTTCGCCCTCGCCGGTGCCGACCCTGACCGGGTGCGCCCGGTGTCGAGCGAGGCCTTTCCCAGGCCCGCGCCCAGGCCGGCTTACAGCGTGCTCGGGCACGACCGGCACCGCGCGATCGGCCTTCCGCCGATCGGCGACTGGCGGGCCGCGCTCCGGCGGGCCTGGCCCGCGATCGGAGGCCAGCCGGCCAGGTAGCGGGCGGAATCGGCCCCGCGGGCACTAGTCCTGCGTGAGCACTGAACCTCGGTAAGCACTGACCAGCCGCTGGCATCTCGCGTAGTCGGGAAGAAGGCCAGCGACGAGCGCGGCCGCCAGCGATGGCGCGGTCGCGTCCTTGTCCGACAATATGCTGGCGTCCGCGATCGGCCACTCGATATCTAGCTGCCGGTCGAGCGGGTTGACGCTGTGCTCAAGCGCCGGATCATAAGGCGCGGATGACAGGTAGAAGACGGTCGCCTGGTCGGTCAAGGCGACGAAGCCGTGCCCGAGTCCCTCCTCGATGAACACGGCGTCGTTATTGTCAGCGTTGAGCTCTACTGATGTCCAGCACCCGAATTGTGGTGAACCGACGCGGACATCGACTATCACATCGTGAATGGCACCGCTCGTGCAGGTCACGAATTTTGCCTGGCCAGGCGGCACGTCACCGAAGTGAATGCCCCTTATCACGCCACGCCGTGATACCGAGCAATTTGCCTGGGCGATCTGAAGGCGGCGTCCAATACTGGCCTCAAGGGTGACATTACTGAACCATTCGTGAAAGCTCCCGCGCCGATCCGAGTGAATCTGCGGCGTGAATAGCCAGGCGCCATCCAGGTCTAGTGGTCTCATGTCACGACCGTAAGACTAGATGGCATCCTGCCGCTACACTGTTTTTGAACTGACCGGCTTTTGAAGTGACCGGCTTTGAAATGACCGGCGGAATACGATCCTTTACCGGGGTTAAGTAACACTTTCGTCGTTTTATCGCCAGGGGGTTTAACGCATGAATGAATGGCGAGGAATGTGCGCACAGGGCGTCGTGCGGTGATGCCTCCTGAAAAGGACGTCACCAGGATCGGCGCGCTGGCCGCGAGGGACGCGGCGTGCGCCGGCCTGGTCGAGCGATTGCTGCCGCTGGCCACCGCGATACTCCGGCGCGGTTACCTCGGCGGGGAGTTCGCCTTCACCCTGGCGCCCCATCCGGCTGGCGGGCTGCTGCCGCAGGGCAGCAGCTTGCGCTACTCGATCATCGCTTGCCTTGGCCTGCGCTGCTTGCCCGATCCTGACCAGCGCGACGTGCTGGCCGGCCAGGACTGCGACGACTTGCTCGGGATCCTGGCCAAGCGCCTTGACGACCTGACTGGCCTGGGCGACGTCGCCCTACTGTGCTGGGCGGCCGCGCTGGCCAGGCACCACGAGCTACCGCATGCGATCGACCGGCTGAGGGCGGTCGACAGCGGCGGAACGACGGATGTCGTATCGGCGGCCTGGGTCGTGAGCGCGCTGGTCGCCGCCAGGGGCCTGATGGACGTCGAAGAGCACCTGGCCGCGGCGCGAGACCGGCTGCTCGGCGCCAGGCGCGATGTCTTCCCGCACCTCGTCGTCGGCGGCTCGTGGTACCGGGCCCACGTAGGGAGCTTCGCCGATCAGGTCTACCCGGTGCAGGCGCTGGCCAGGCTCCACGCGAGCGCCGACGATCCGGCGGCGCTCGCCGCGGCCGAGCACGTCGCCGGGGCGATCTGCGCGGCCCAGGGCGCCGATGGCCAGTGGTGGTGGCACTACGACGCGCGCACCGGCCGGGTCGTCGAGCGCTATCCCGTCTACAGCGTCCACCAGCACGCGATGGCGCCGATGGCGCTGCTCGATCTCGCTGACGCCGGTGGTGACTGCCACCTCGGCGCGATCAGCGCCGGCCTGCGCTGGCTGGTGGCTAAGCCAGAGACGCCGCGGTCCCTCGTCGCCGACCAGGTGCCGGTCATCTGGCGCAAGGTCGGGCGCGATGACCCCCGCAAGCTGGCGCGGGGCCTGGCCGCCCTGTCGACGGCGGTGCGGCCTGGCTCGTCGGTGCCCGGCCTTGACCGGGTGTTCCCGCCGGGGGCGATCGACTATGAATGCCGGCCGTACGAGCTCGGCTGGCTGCTGTACGCCTGGCTGTGCGGGGAGCGGCCATGACCCCCAGGGCGCGAGTCGCCAGCCCCGGGCTTCCCGGCGTGCGCCTCGACGCGCTGAGCCTGGAGCTTGCGCTCCAGCGGTGCGGCGATGTCGTCGATGGCAGCGGCTACCTGCGGATCGGCATGGTCAACGCGGCAAAGGTCGTGACCATGCGCAAGGACGAGGCGCTGCGGGCGGCGGTATGTGACTCCGGCCTGGTGCTGGCCGACGGGCAAGCGGTCGTGTGGGCATCGGGCTTGCTCGGCGCGCCGCTCCCTGAGCGAGTCACGGGCATCGACCTGTTCACTGGCTTGCTGGCGCGGGCCGAGCGGCGCGGTTACCGGGTCTACTTCCTCGGGGCCAAGGCCGACGTGCTCGGCGCGATGGTCGCCGAGGTCACCAGGCTCCATCCTGGCCTGGTCATCGCCGGGTACCGGGACGGCTACTTCACTCCCGACCAAGACGGGCAGGTCGCCGCGGCGATCAAGGCAACGGGCGCTGACCTGTTGTTCATCGGCATCTCCTCGCCGCGCAAGGAGATGTTCGCGCAAGCGTGGGGCGAGGCCACTGGCGCCAAGGTGGTGCACGGCGTCGGCGGGTCGTTCGACATCCTGGCCGGGCTCGTCAGGCGGGCCCCGGCGTGGTGGCAGCGACATGGCCTCGAGTGGCTGTACCGGGCCTTGCAGGAGCCGGTCAGGCTCGGCCGCCGGTACCTGACCACGAATCTCGCCTTCATGGCGCTGGTGGCCAGGGCGGCCGCGGCGCGGCTAGCGGGCGGTATCCCGGCGGGTCAGCCTCCCGCCGTCGACACGGGAGGCGACGCGTCATGACGAACGTGCTAGTGGTCGGGCTCGGCTACGTCGGGCTGCCGCTCGCGATCAGGGCCGCCGAGGTCGGTCACCGCGTCGTCGGCTACGACACCGACGTCAACCGGGTGAAGCAGCTTGAGACCGCGTCCTACATCGAGGACGTGTCGGCGGACCAGCTCGCCGCGGTGATCGGCAGCGGCGCGCTCCGGCCTTCATCGGAGGCGAGGTGCTGCGTCGGCTTCGACGTGGCGGTCATCTCGGTGCCGACCCCGCTGCGGGAGGGCCTGCCCGACTTGGCCCACGTCGAGTCAGCCTGTCACACGCTCGCCAGGTACCTGCGCCCAGGCGCGACGGTCATCGTGGAATCGACCACCTGGCCGGGAACGACGACCGAGAAGGTGCTGCCGCTGCTTGAGGACGGCTCTGGGCTGGTCGCCGGGTCCGACTTCCATCTCGGCTATAGCCCTGAGCGGATCGATCCTGGCAACAAGACGTGGACTCTGGTCACCACCCCGAAGATCGTCTCTGGCATTGACGAGGCGTCGCTGGCGGCCGTCCAGGCGTTCTACGCGGGCCTGGTCGACCAGACCGTGCCGGTGTCCTCGCCAGCCGAGGCCGAGCTGGCGAAGATCATCGAGAACACGTTCAGGCACGTGAACATCGCCCTGATCAACGAGCTCGCGATGTGCGCTCATGGCCTTGGCATCGACGTGTGGGAGGCGATCGGCGCGGCTTCGTCGAAGCCGTTCGGCTTCATGCCGTTCCGGCCCGGCCCCGGAGTGGGCGGTCACTGCCTGCCGATCGACCCCTCGTACTTGTCATGGCGGGTGGAACGTGCGCTCGGCCAGACGTTCAGGTTCGTCGAGCTGGCTAACGACATCAACAACCACATGCCCGACTATGTGGTCCGCCGCCTCATGATGGCGCTCAACGAGCAGGGCCGGGCGGTCAGGGGAAGCCGGATCCTGCTCCTTGGCCTTGCCTACAAGAAGAACACGGGCGACGCGCGAGAGTCACCCGCGGCGAGGGTCGCGCAGTTGCTGGCGGGCCTCGGCGCGCAGGTGGTCGCGGCCGACCCGCACGTGAGCGAGTCAGGCCTTATCCACGCCAGGGTCAATCGGGTGGAGCCGACGCCGGCCGAGATAGCAAGGGCCGACGCGGTCGTCATGCTCACCGATCACGACGCGTTCGATGCCGCTGACATCAGCTCGCACGCTCGTTACGTGCTTGACTGCCGCAACGTGCTGACCGGCGCCAACGTCGAGACATTGTGAGGACGGCAATGCGCGTCATGTGCGTGGTCGGTGCGCGGCCTAACTTCATGAAGGTCAAGCCGGTGCTGGACGCGCTCGAGGGGATCGGGATGCAGGCCGTGCTCGTCCATACCGGCCAGCACTACGACGCCGCGATGAGCGACGTCTTCTTCGACGACCTCGGCTTGCGCCGCCCTGACCACTACCTTGGCGCGGGCTCGGGAAGCCACGCGACCCAGACGTCGGCGGTGATGCTGGCCTTCGAGCCGGTCGTCGGCAGCGTGCGGCCCGACGCGGTGATCGTGGCCGGCGACGTGAACTCGACCCTGGCGTGCGCGCTCGTAGCGGCCAAGGCGGGGGTCACCCTCGGGCACGTCGAGGCCGGCTTGCGCAGCGGCGACTGGTCGATGCCCGAGGAGGTCAATCGGGTCGTGACCGACCGGGTGAGCGATCAGCTGTTCGCGCCATCGGCCGACGCCGTCGCGAACCTGCGGGCCGAAGGGCGCGGCGAGGACCAGATCCACCTGGTCGGCAACGTCATGGTCGACACGCTCCTGGTCAACCTGGACCGCGCCAGGGACAGGGACACGCTGGCCAGGCTGGGCCTGCGGGCAGGCGAGTACGGCCTGGTGACCTTGCACCGGCCGGCGAATGTCGATGACCCGTGCGTGCTCGGACGGATCATGACGGCCCTTGACCAGGTGAGCGCGCTGTGCCCGCTGGTGCTTCCCGCTCATCCAAGGCTGGCGAGCAAGCTGAGCGAGGCGAGCGCCAGCGCCCGGCTGCGGATCGTGCCCGCGGCCGGCTACCTCGACTTCATCGCGCTCGAGGCCGGCGCGAGGCTGGTGCTCACCGACTCGGGCGGGGTTCAGGAGGAGACGACCGTGCTCGGCGTTCCCTGCCTCACCTTGCGAGAGAACACCGAGCGCCCGGTCACGATCACCGAGGGCACCAACACGCTGGTCGGCACCGATCCGGCGCGGATCATCGCGGCGGCGCGCTCGGCCCTGGCCGCGCCGCCGCCTGCCCGCCGGCCCCGGTTGTGGGATGGCCTCGCCGGAAAGCGGATCGTGGTGGCGCTCGCCAGCCAGCTGGCGGCCGTGGCCTAGCCGGGCCTAATCGCGGTGGTGAATGCCGGCCGGGCGCATGAGGTTCCAGGCCGCGCCCCCGCCGACGAGGGCGAGCAGCACCAGCCCGGCCATCGCTCGCTTGCGCGAGCCAGCTTCCGCGACCGGTCCTGTATCGCCGATGACCGACGCGGCAATTCGCCGTCGCGGCCGGGCGCCGGCTTGGCGTTGCCGGCCGGCCAGCACGAGCCGCAGCATGCGGCGCGCGATAAGGAAGGTCTGATGCGTGCTCGCCGCCGATGCCGAAGAAACGGTCAGCGATGCCTCAGGGTATCCGAAGTCCGGATAGTCGTCATTATAGAGGTTAACCATCGCGAGGTCATAGCTCGCGACGCCTCCGGCCTTTTTGATCCGGGCGGCGATTTGCGGTCCCATGACAACCTGGCTGACGACGGAGCCGGTCGCGATCAGGGAGTTGACCTGCCCGCCGTAAGTTTCGACCGGGCTGGTCGAAGGGAGGGTGAAGATCACGGTGGCGGTTTCGGTGTAAACGGGCCTAGAACGCAGGATAGCCAGGCCGGCCGTAGCAGCGACAATACCGGCCAAAGTAATAACGGTAATGCGTGCCAAGCGATGCATCATTAAACCGTATCAGGTAACCGTGACCGGCCGGCCATAATGGTAATCGCGTATCCACAGGGATTCAATGAACGTGCCAGCTACACGATTGGGGATAGGTTAGATGGATTTCGGCGAGGTAATCCGGATCTGGCGCCGCCGGGCGATGCTGACGGCCGCGCTGGTCTTGGCCGCCATGGTGGCCGGCGTCGTCGCGCTGGTGGCGCTCCCCGCCACGTACCAGGCTCAGGCGTCGGTCGTGCTGCTGGCCTCGAAGTCAGCCGCGCAGCTCACCGGCGGTAATCCGTACCTGAGCTTTACTTCGTCGCTCTCGCTGGCGGCCGACGTCGTCACTCGGGCGCTGACGGCACCGCAGACCGCGCAGCAACTCGCGCGGGGCGGATTCACCGACTCCTACGCGGTCGGGCCGCCGGCCTACACCACCACGACGACTGGATCCGTCCTGGTCATCTCGGTCAGTGGCGATAACCAGGTCGGGGCCGAGGCCACCTTGCAAGCCGTGATCGGCCAGGTGCGGAAGGTGCTCGTGCAAATCCAGGCGGGCCTGCCAAGGCGGGACCGGATTACCGACGTCACCTTGTCATCGAGCCCTGATGCGACGCTGGCCACCAGCGCGAGCTTGCGGCCGGTCGTGATGACCGTGATCGTCGCGTTGCTGCTTGCGCTGAGCGCGCCCGTGGTCATCGACGGCGTGCTCAGAAGACGCGCGAGCCAGGCCACGCTGGTGCCAGGAACTGGCACGGACACTCAGGCGAGCGACTTCACCGACGACTGGACCAAGATCAGCGCGAGGTAAGGACCTGTCGATAAATAACTCGTAGGTTCCGTGGTTTCCGCCCGGGGATGTGGTAGGGCGTATTGGCATGGCGGATTCCGGGAAGTTGCTGGCGGCGAAGTTCGGGGCGATGTTCCCGCATCTGGATGAGCGGCAGCGGCGGCTGCTGATGGGCGCGGAGGCTCGGGCGCTGGGGCATGGCGGGATCCGGGTGGTGGCCCGCGCGGCGGGGGTCCGGGAGGCGACGGTGTCGCTGGGGGCCGCTGAGCTGGAGCGGGGCGAGGAGCCGCTGGGGCGGGTCCGGCGGGAGGGCGGGGGCCGCAAGCGGCTGGCCGAGCTTGACCCGGGGTTGCGGCCGGCGCTGCTGGCGCTGGTGGAGCCCGATGAGCGCGGTGATCCGATGTCGCCGCTGCGGTGGACGACGAAGTCGCTGCGGGCGCTGTCGGCCGAGCTGGCCCGGCAGGGGCACCGCGCTGGCCCGGATACGGTGGCGGGCTTGCTGCACGAGGAGGGTTTCAGCTTGCAGGGCAACGCCAAGACGATCGAGGGGAACCAGGTCCCTGACCGGGACGCTCAGTTCCGTTACCTGAACGAGCAGGTCAGGGAGCACCGCGATGCCGGCGAGCCGGTGATCAGCGTGGATACGAAGAAGAAGGAGCTGGTCGGCGATTACCGCAACGGCGGCCGGGAATGGCGGCCGGCCGGTGATCCGGTCCGGGTCAGGGACCACGACTTCCCGGATCAGGAACTGGGCAAGGCGATCCCGTACGGTATCTACGACCTGGCCGCGAACACGGGCTGGGTGAACGTCGGCACCGACCATGACACCGCGCAGTTCGCGGTCGAGTCGATCCGCCGCTGGTGGAACGACGCGGGCCGCGCCGCCTACCCGGGCGCCCGGCGCCTCCTGATCACCGCTGATTCCGGCGGCTCGAACAGCAGCCGCGCCAGGGCCTGGAAACTTGAGCTGGCCGCGCTCGCCCTCGGAACCGGCCTGGAGATCACTGCCTGCCACTTCCCGCCGGGCACCTCCAAATGGAACAAGATCGAGCACCGGCTGTTCTCCCACATCACCATGAACTGGCGGGGCAGGCCCCTGACCAGCCACCAGGTCATCGTGGCCGCCATCTCCGCGACCGCCACCGGCACCGGGCTGGCTGTCCGCGCCGAGCTGGACACCGGGATCTACCCCGCCGGGGTGAAGATCAGCGACGAGCAGATGGCGGCGCTTCCCCTGCGCCGCCACGACTGGCACGGTGACTGGAACTACACCCTGTATCCCGCGCAGCCCGCCGCAGTCCCGGCGCCGGCGCCCCCGCCCGGCCGCGGCGAGCGGCCCGGCTGGACGCACCCGGCCCTGACCGGGATGACAGCACGCGACTGGGACCAGCTCACCGCCGCACTGGCCGTCCCTTACCAGGCCCAGCTCGAGGCCGGCCGCCACATCGCCCGGGGCGGCCCGGCAACCCGCCTGCGCGCCGGCGGCCACCCCGCAGCGATGACCCTCGCCGAGAAAACCCTCCTCACCGTCATGCGGCAGCGCCTGGGAGTACCCCGGCCCGTCATGGCTGACCTGTTCGGCGTCTCAGCCAATACCATCGCCACAGCCGAACGGCAGATCAAGCCGCTGCTGGAACGAGCGGGCCACACCGCCGAACCCGCCGCCGCCCGGTGCGCCACCCTCGCCGAGCTCACCGCATACGCGGCATCTCATGGCATAACACTCACACCCAAGATCAAACCAGCGCGTTAATAACCGACAAGCCCTAA
>DATKFV010000172.1:0-7800 GCA_035511035.1 Streptosporangiaceae bacterium | reverse complement strand
TCTTGTGGGCGGAGGGCGCCAACGACGTCATCGCCGACAAGCTGCAGATTCCGCTGTACACGATCACCTGGATCGCGCGGGTCCTGGTGTTCGTGGGACCTGTGCTCGCGTTCTTCATCACTAAACGTATCTGCCTGGGTCTGCAGCGTAAGGACAAGGAGACGCTGCTGCACGGCTACGAGACGGGCATCATCAGGCAGCTGCCCAACGGCGAGTTCATCGAGGTGCACAGACCGGTGAACGCAGAGGGCCGGGCGGTGCTCGAGGCGAAGACGGTGCCTGCGCTCATGCCCGCGCCAGGCTCAGAAGACCCGAACGGCATACCCGCGCCTACTTCCCGCGGTGCGCTCGGCCTGGTCAGGGCGCGGACCAACCGGGCCTTCGCCGAGACCATCGTGATCGACGAGGGCCACGGCAATGGTCACGGCAACGGAGATGGTGACGGGCACGCGGTCGAAGGCGGTGACGGGCACGCGGTCGAAGGCGGTGAGGGGCATGCCTCGGTCGGCGCACCGAGCGGTGCGGCCGACCAGCTGCCGGCCGGGGATGCCGCTGACGACTCGGGCGACTCCCCCGGTTCGTAACCCCCGCCTGGTTCTGGTTCGTCATCGTGGGGCGCTACCCCGGTTATCCACCGGGGTAGCGTCCCACGGTCATTTCAGGCTGGGCGTCAGGCGGGCTCGCCCTTGAGGGTGAAGGACTTCAGCAGGTTCACCGCCAGGATCAGGGCGGCCACGGTGACGATGACGCCCATGACCACGGACGTCGTCACCGTGAGGCCCGCTTGCAGGGCCGAATCGTGGACGAACCCGTTGGCGATGCCGAGGCCGTAATGGCTTACCGAAAGCAGCCTGGCCCCGCTCACGAGGTTGGAAAGCAGCGCCTCCCAGATCAGCACGTACAGCAAGCCGACCGCGATGGCGCGGGTCGTGGCCACGGAGACCATGACGAAGACCGCGTTATAGACCACCGAACAGACCAGGGCCCCGACGAACAGGCCGAGGGCGAGTTTGCTCCCGCTGATGTTGACCTGGCCGAAGAAGGGCCCGCTCCCCTGGCTCGCCGGGACGGCGCCGGGCGAGGCCGGGACGGTGCCTCCGCCTGAGATCAAGGCGGCGATGAGCTCGGGGATCGCCGCGAAGACCATGGTCAGCCCGGTCGCGACGAGGAACTTCGTCACGATTACCGACGACCGGCGCACCGGCGTGGCCAGCAGGTGGATGATGCTGCCGTCATCGATCTCGGCGCCGAGGACGCTGGTGCCGATGATCAGCGCGGTAAGCGGGATCAGCACCGAGAAGCCGAACGTGCCAAGTACGTGCGAAGGCCAGGGCCGCAACGGCGGACGCGAGGCCTTGAGCGCGACCGTGAACAAGATAAGGATCACGGCGGGGAGCGCGAACAAGAGCGCTCGTTTGCGGCCCATGGTCGCGCGCATGGTTATCCCCGCGACCGTCGGGTTAAAGAAGCCAGACATATGATCCGCAGCTCCTCAGCTGGAAACTTGGGCTCAGTTCGAGACTAGATAGGCGAAGACGCTTTCCAGGGATTCGTCGGTGGGCAGGACCTCGCGCAGCCGGATGTCATGATCGCGGGCCAGCACCGCGATGTCCCGGCAGAACGCGCCGTAGTCCGACGTGCGCACCTGCAGGCCGTTGCGGGTCAGCTCCACGGCCGTGACGGCCGGGCGGCCGATCAGGGTGCCACCAAGCAGGCGGTCATCAGATGAGCGCACGGTGAAGACGTGCGGCCTGCTCGTCATCAGCCGCCGGATCGCGCGGAAGTCGCCTGAGGCGGCCAGGCGCCCAGCCACGACCACCTGGATGGTCCCGGACAGCCGCTCGACCTCCTCCAGGATGTGCGAGCTGAACAAGATCGTCCGGCCCTCGCTGCCGAGCTTGTCGAGCAGGTCCATCATGTGCAGCCGCTGGCGCGGGTCCATCCCGTTGAACGGCTCATCAAGCAGCAGGATCTCCGGATCGTGCACGAGCGCCGCAGCCACCTTGATCCGCTGCCGCATGCCCTTGGAGTAGGTGGCGATCTTGCGGCCCGCCGCGTCGGCCATGTCGAGCAGCGCGATCGCCCGCGCCGCCGCGGCTCCCGGATCCGGGAGCTCGTGCAGTTTCGCGGTCGACGTGACGAACTGCTCGCCGGTCAGGAACGCGTACACCGAGTCCCGTTCGGGGACCAGGCCGATGTCACGGTAGACGGCCGGGTTACGCCAGCTGGGCGTGCTGCCCTTGGCCCTGCTATCGATCGTGAGCTCGCCGCGGGACGGCGGCAGGAAGCCGGCGATCATGTGCATGATCGTCGATTTACCCGCGCCGTTCGGCCCGAGCAGCCCGGTCACCCCGGATCCGATGGACATGGTGACGTCGTTGACCGCCACCACGTTGCCGTACCAGCGAGATACGTTGCGCAGTTCGATGGTCATGACTGGCTTACCTCCCGGTATCTCGCGGCCAGGCCCCCGAGGCAGGCCGCAAGCAGGACAATGGTCACGACCCCGTAGAGCGGGCCGTAAGAGCCTGGATTGGCGATGAGGCCGGGTGAGGTGCCGCCGAGCCAGATCCGAACCCCGTCCAGCAGGGTGAACGGGCTGAAGAGCCCGGCGACCTGGGCCCCCGTCGACGTGGCCGTAGTCCCTCCTTCGGCCTGGACCAGGAGCACGGACACGACGAACGTGAGGACGCAGCTGATCGCGACGATGCCGGTGGAGTAGGCACGCCGTCCCGTGAAAGACGCGAGGACCAGGCCGACCGCCGCCATCAGCACGGCCCACAGCAGGCCGACGCCCAGACCGGGGATCAGCGCCTTGGTCTGGTCCCAGACCGCCGAGCCGCCTTTGACCGACGCGATCGTGCCCACGTACAGGATGAGCAGCGGTACTTCGATCAAGAGCAGCAACGCCATGGTGAGCGCGAGGTACTTAGCCAGCGGGTAATCGTCTCGCCGCAGCGGCCGGCAGAAATACAGCGGCAGCACGTGGTTGCGCAGATCCCTGGAGACCAGCTCAGGCGCCTGAGCGGCGATGAAGATGACGACCACGGCGACCCGCAGAGTCGGCACGTAAACGTCGTAACCGAATAGCCGTGCATTACCCTGGGCCACCGCGAACGCGTTCACGAACGCGGGCAGGCACATGGCGATCACCGCGAGCACCGGGACGATCTTCCCCTTCACGCCCCGGCCGATGCCGAACGCCGAGCGGAAGCTATGCCAGGTCAGGGCCCTTACGATCTGTGCCCGGCCGAGCCTGGGACCGTCGTAGCTGCGATAGCCGAGGTCATGAATGACGCCGGTGGCTAGCTCAGGCATGCGGCACCTCCTCCTCATCGCGGAACAGCTCTTCGACCTGATGGCGCCGTTGTTCCAGCCGGCAAAGCGGCAGGGCCAGCGCCGCCACGCAGTCACGCACGACGTCGTAGGTGTCGTCGCCGCCCAGCGGGACGAGCAGGGTCCTGGCGTGCGCGGTTGCCGTCAGGCCGCGGACGGCGAGCTCGGCCTGCAGCTGGGCGAGGCCTTCCTCGACCTCGACCGCGAGGACCTGGCTGGCCTGCGTGAAACTGGTGATCGTGTCGGCGCGGAGCAGTCGCCCGGCCTCGATCGCCACCAGGTGATCGCAGATCCGCTCGATCTCGCCGAGCAAGTGCGAGGCGACCACGATCGAGATGCCGAACTCCGCGCCGATCCTGGCGATCAGCTCGAGCATCGCGGTTCGCCCGGCCGGGTCTAGCCCGTTGGTCGGCTCGTCGAGCAACAGCAGCTTCGGGTCGCCGACGAGGGCCTGAGCCAGCTTGACACGCTGTTTCATGCCGGTGGAGTAGGTGCCTATCTGCCGGTACCGCTCCTCGTGCAGGCCGACGTGACGCAGCGATTCAGCCGCACGTTCCTTGGCCACCGTGGGCGGCAAACCCGACATCCGGCCCAGGTGGGTCACGAACTCGGTAGCGCTGACGTCGGGCGGCAGGCAGTCGTGCTCAGGCATGTAGCCGAGCAGCGCCCTGATCTGCTCGCCGCTGGTCTCGCAGTCGTGGCCGAGCACCTTGGCCTGGCCCTTGGTCGGCACGATGAGGCCGAGCAGGATTTTGATCAACGTGGACTTGCCCGCGCCGTTGGCGCCGACGAGCCCGGTGACGCCGGGCGCGACCGCGACGGTGAGGCCGTCAAGCGCGGTCACATTACCCGGGTATGTCTTGGTCAGCGCCCTGGTCTCGATGACAGCCTGGGCTTGGTTGGGTGGCATGGGTGTTACAGTGCCAGTGGGCAGGTAGGTGCGTCATCACCCGCGAGGGTGAAGTTGGCGTCCCCCCTGCGGCCTGCATCGGAACCCGTCGGCGCCCTTGGCCAGCACGGGAGCCTGGTAGCTCGGCATCGGGGCGTACGCCTGCAGGATGACGCTCCGAACGGCTATCGCGGTTACGGTAGCTACGTGCGCACCATCTCGGACGTTCCGGCCGCCCGGCAGCGGCCGCCGCTGACCAAGCGTCTCAGTCCACGGGGCTGGGCCGCGCTTGACTACCTGGCCGCCGCCCTGCTCGGAGTGATCCTCTTCACGACCGTCAGGAAGGCCGTCGGCCAAGACGTCGCACTTCCCGACGGCGTACTGCACTCCGAGCCGCTGGCGCTGGTCAACCCCCTCGCCCTGCTGCTCGTCGTGATCGCGGTCATCGCGGTGGCGCTGCGCCGCAGGCGTCCGGCGCTCATGCTCGGCGTACTGCTGGCTGGCTCGGTCGTCATGACCGCGTTGACCGGGCCGAGAAACACCGCCCTGGTCTACTTCCTGCCCATCGCTTATGTGCTCTACCTGGTCGCGGCCACCTACGAGCGCAGACGGGCCGCGGTACGCGTGCTCATCGCCGTGTTCGCGACCCTGTTCCTCGACGCCGTTTGGCTTGACTTGACCGGGGCCGGGGGTGTGCTGCGGGGCGGCCTGTTCTCGGTCACGCTGTGCGTCATCGTGGTCTGGTCGACCGGTTACATCGTGCGCCAGCAACGCAGGTACGCGGTCCGGCTGCAGGATGAGGCGGCGAGCAAGGCGGTCGCGCAGGAGCGCCTGCGCATCGCACGCGAACTTCACGATGTGGTCGCGCACAGCATGAGCGTCATCGCGGTCCAGGCAGGCTACGGCCAGTACGTCATCGACACCCAGCCGGCCGACGCGCGCGACGCCCTCGGGGCCATCCAGGCGACCAGCCGGGAGGCCCTGGACGAGATGCGCCGGATGCTGGGCGCCCTGCGCCAGGCGGACCAGCAGGACGCGGCCGCGCAGACCGGCGCCCAGGCCGGGACACCTGGCCGACGGGCCGGGGACGGCGAAGCTGACGGGAGCACGCCGCTGTTCCCCGCGCCCGGGCTGGCCGACCTGGACCGGCTGCTTTCGCGCACCGCAAGCGCGGGCGTCCGGGTCGACGTGACCCGCGGCGGGCAGCCAAGAGACCTGCCCGCGAGCATCGACCTTTCCGCCTACCGGATCGTGCAGGAGGCCTTGACCAACGTGGTCAAGCACGCGCGCACGAGCTCGTGCCAGGTGCTGATCGGCTACGGCCGCGATGAGCTGATCCTTGAGGTGACAGACAACGGTGCGGGGCTGGCTGAGCTGGGCGGCACCGGGATATCGCATCATCGGATCGGCGTGACCGGTGCCGGCCCGGCCAGCGGAGGGGGCACAGCGCTTGACGTAAGGCCCGTGCTTGGCTGGAGCGCGGCCGAGGGCATCCAAGGCGTGATCGACGGCGGGAGCGCCCTCGGCGGGAGCGCCCTCGGCGGGAGCACCCTCGGCGGGAGCGCCCTCGGCGGGAGCGGGCACGGCATCATCGGGATGCGGGAGCGGGTCACGCTGCTCGGCGGCGACTTCAGCGCGGGTCCGCGGTCCGGGTACGGATTCCAGGTAATCGCCCGCATCCCACTGCCCGGGGGCAGCCCGTGATGACCCAGCCGGTGTCCGCCCCGGCCGAGACGGGCCCGCTCCGGGTGGTGGTCGCCGACGATCAGGCCCTGGTCCGGGTGGGGTTCTGCGGGATCATCGCGGCCACGCCCGGCTTCGCTGTGGTCGGCGAGGCAGGCAACGGCGCTGAGGCGGTAGAGGCCGCCCAGCGAACCGCACCCGACGTCATCTTGATGGACGTGCGGATGCCGGTGATGGACGGCATCGAGGCCACCCGGCGGATCACTGCGAGCACCGACGTGCGCGTGCTCATCCTGACCACCTTCGACCTGGACGAGTACGTCTTCGCCGCGCTGCGGGCCGGGGCCAGCGGCTTTCTGCTTAAGGACACCCTGCCTGCTGACCTGCTCAACGCCGTCCGGGTGGTGGCGGCCGGAGACGCGCTACTCGCGCCGAGCGTCACCCGGCGCCTGATCGGCGAGTTCGCCCGTACCGCGCGCACCGCGGGAACGCCGCAAGCGGCAAGCCAAAACACGGACCGGGTCGGCCGCAGCGGCTGCGGCGAGCCCGGAGCGGCCGGAGCGGCCGGAGGCAAGCTGCTGAGAGGACTCACCGAGCGCGAGCTTGAGGTGCTCAAGATGGTTGCCCGCGGCCGGTCCAACGCCGAGGTCGCTGAACAGCTGATGATCAGCCCGGCCACGGCCAAGACCCACGTGGCACACCTGCTGACTAAGCTCGATGCCCGTGACCGGATCCAGCTGGTCATCATCGCCTACCAGTCCGGGCTGGTCACGGCCTAGCCGCTAGCCGTCCCGGCGGCTCAGTGGGAGAAGTTGCCTCGGTAGTACTCGAAGACGAAGCCGATCGAGGCGAACACGGTGAATAGCAATCCGATCAGGAACAGCCACCAGCCGATCGCCAGTCCCGCGGCCGTTACGGCCGCGGCGAACGCGAGGAACAGCGGCCACCAGCTGTGCGGGCTGAAGAAGCCGACCTCGCCGGTCGACTGCTCGATCTCGCCTTGCGGGTCGTCCTCCGGGCGCAGTGGCAGCCGACGGCCGGTGAACAGCACGTAGAAGCCGACGAGCACCGCGAACGCGACGGCGATCGCGAGCGCGGTGGTCCCCGTGGGCTCCTTCGAGAGGTACCAGTACACGACGTCCGTACAGCCGAAAAAGATCCCGCAGCCCAGGAAGAGCCAGCCTTCAACCTTCATGCAGAAAACCTACTTCCGCGCATCTGAGATAGCCGGGATTTCTTGCTCGAGCCCGTATGATTCGCGACCCCACTTGATGTTGGGGTAGTGCGCTTCAAACGCGGGCCGTTCGGACCTGATCCGGGGAATCCGGTAGAAATTGTGTCGCGGTGGCGGGCAGGATGTGGCCCACTCAAGCGAGCTGGCGAAACCCCACGGGTCTTCCTCGGTCACCTTTTCCCCGTAGCGCCAGGTGACATACACGTTCCAGAAGAACATGAGCACGGAAAGGGCGAGCAGCCAGGACCCGACGGTCGAGATGACGTTGAGCGTGGTCACGTTCCCGGGCAGGTCAGGGTAGTTGGCGGTACGCCGCACCTGACCCTCGACGCCCGCCCAGTGCTGGACCAGGAACGTCATGTTGAAGCCGATGAACATAACCCAGAACTGGAGTTTGCCGATCCGGCTGTTGAGCATCTTGCCGGTCATCTTCGGCCACCAGAAGTAGAAGCCGGCGAACATCTCGAACAGCACAGTGCCGGCCAGCACGTAGTGGAAGTGCGCGACTACGAAATACGAGTCGGACACGGCGAAGTCGAGCGGCGGAGAGGCCAGGATAATGCCGGTAATACCGCCGAACAAGAACGTGATCAGGAAGCCGACCGTGTACAGCATCGGCGGTTCGAAGGTGAGCTGGCCCTTCCACATGGTGCCCACC
>DATKFV010000171.1:0-9079 GCA_035511035.1 Streptosporangiaceae bacterium | reverse complement strand
GCCAGGGCCGGCAGGATATCGGAGCCGAGGTCGATGGTGAGAACCTGCAAAGCGCTCAGCGGTACCAGGGGGAAGCCGACAGCGGCGGCGATGAGGATCGGGGCAAGCTCGGAGATGTTGTGGCTGAAGATGTAGACGATGAATTTGCGTATGTTGGCGTACACGGAGCGGCCGAGTTCGACTGAGGCCGCGATGGACGCGAAGGAGTCATTCAGTAGCACCATGACAGCTGCTTCGCGGGCCACGTCGGTTCCGGTGACGCCCATGGCCACGCCGATGTCGGCCTGCTTGAGCGCGGGGGCGTCGTTGACGCCGTCCCCGGTCGCGGCGACGATCTGGCCAAGGTGCTGGAAGGCGGCGACGATGCGCTGTTTGTGCTCAGGCCGGACTCGGGCGAACACCATCTCGGAATGGGAGCTGAGCTCGTCGGTGAGCTGGGTCGCGCTCATCGCCTCCAGTTGCTGGCCGCTGACGAGGCCTGGATCGGGGCCGGTGACAATGCCGACTCGTCTGGCAATGGCTTCGGCGGTGACTCCGTAATCACCGGTGACCATGGCGATCCGGATGCCGGCCTTGCGGCAGGCGGCCACAGCGGCGATGACGTCTGGGCGGGGCGGGTCCATCATGGCCACCAGTCCCAACAGGGTCAGGCCGTGCTCCGCGAGGTCCTGGTCAGGCTGGTCGGTGTCGAGGTGCCGGCGGGCGACCGCGAGGACGCGGAGCGCCTCACCGGCCATTTGGTCGTTGGCGTCGGTCACCTGGCACCGGTAGTCCTCGGTGAGCGGGACGTCGGTTCCGGACCAGGAGATGGTGTCGCACCGGCCGACTAGTTCCTGAGGCGAGCCCTTCACGTAGCTGACGCACCCGGTCGGGGTGCGGTGCAGGGTCGTCATGAGCTTGCGCTCGGAGTCGAAGGGGAACTCGCCGATGCGCGGGGCAGTGGCCTTGGCGGCGGCAGCGTCGATGCCCGCCTTAGCGGCGGCCACGATGATGGCGCCCTCAGTGGTGTCCCCGAGAATTCGCCAGTTCAGCCTATGAGCCGGATCGGGCCCGAGAAGCCGGGCGTCGCAGCACTGAGCGCCGATCTGGAGCAGCTCAGTGACCTGGCCCGGCTCGCTGACGAGGCCTTCGGGGTTGTAGCCGACCCCGGAGACGCAGTGGCGGCGTCCTGACTCCCACAAAGCGGTGACCGTCATCTCGGCTTGGGTCAGGGTCCCGGTCTTGTCCGTGCAGATGACCGTGGTCGACCCGAGCGTCTCGACCGCAGCGAGCCGCTTGATGAGGGCATGGCGGGTAGCCATCCGTCGCACCGCTATGGCCAGGGACACCGACAAGGTGGCGGGCAGGCCTTCGGGCACCAGCGCCACCATGACGCCGAGTGCGAACACGAAGTTGTCGACCAGCCCGGTATCGGTAGTGGCGGCCCGCAGGCCGAAGACGAGCGCGGCGAGGGCGATGGCCACCGCCGATACCTGCTTGGCCATCCGGTTGACGTTGAGCTGCAGCGGGCTAGGGACCTCAGCGACCTGGGCGGTCATCTGGTAGATCTGGCCGAACTGGGTGTCCGCTCCGGTGGCGAAGGCTACTGCCGTAGCGGTCCCCTCGACCACTGATGTGCCCATGAAGACCAGGTTGGCGGCGTCCATGGTCGCCGTGCCGGCCGGGGCGGCCGCCGCGGTCCGGTGGAGCGGCGCGCTCTCGCCGGTGAGGGCGACGTCATCGAGGGTCAGGTCGTGCGCCTCGACAAGGCGGCCATCGCAGCAGATGTCGTCGCCGGCTTCCAGGACGAACACGTCTCCCGGCACGACGTCGCGCGCGGGGATGTCGGCCAGGGCGCCGTCACGCCGCACTCTGGCCGTGTGCGGCACCATTGCCCTGAGCGCTTCGGAGGTCTTCTCGGCCGAGTGCTCCTGGAAGAATCCAATCGCGCCGTTGAGCAGCACCACGGCCAGGATGGCGCAGGCCAGCTCCAGGTTCCCGGTGTCGCGGGGCGAGGAGATGAGGTAGGACGCGAACGTGATCACCGAGGCGGCCAGGAGCACGAGGGCGAACAGGTTAGTGAACTGCGCGAGGACCTTCAAGATGATCGGCGGCCGCTTGGCCGCGGGCAGTTCGTTGGGGCCGGCCGCAGCGAGCCGGGATGCAGCGGTCGCCGCAGCCAGGCCCTGCGATGAGCTTTCCAGCACGTCGAAGACCTCTGCTGGAGACCTGACGGAGATGCCACCAGCATCCGCAGGCCGCGCGGCGAGGTCCGGTCCTGATAGGCCGGACACCGTCGCGACCGGGCCGGCCCTCATGTCGCTATCCGTTGCGAACCCGGCCGGGGTGGTAACGACGCACGTGCCGCTACCGGACGTGTCTTGCCGAATTCCAGCATGAAAAAGTGCTCCGAGCCCCTCGGTGGATCACAACAGGCAGCGCCATTGACCACCGAGGTCCAGAGCGATACTGCGAGGCTAGCACGGACGGCGCCAACGATAAGGCATCGTCATGACCGCTTCCGCCCGGCACGAGCGCTAGCGTGCGGCCCCGGCCGGAGTCGGTTCGCTGTCCTCCTCCCCTGCGGTACGGCCAACGATGACGACGGGCACGTCGGCTTGGTACAGCAGGTGCCCGGCCACGCTGCCGAGCGGAATCCGCCGCTTGGGCGCGCTGAGCACCACGAGGCGCGCGCCGAACTCAGTGGCGGCATCGAGGATCGTGGACGCGACGTGGCCGACGTCGGCTTCGCGGACCTGGCCGCAGGCACTCACTCCGGCGCTGCGCAGGCGGGCGGCGATGTTGTCGACCATGCGCTGGCCGTCTGCTCCGCCGTGCTCGGTCATCATCGGCATGAGCCGCCCCACTGAGAATTCGCGCACATGCAGCACGACAACCTGATCCGCCCGGACGCGAGCCAGGTCACTGGCCATCTCAACGGCAGCGCTGAGGTACCCGGCCGACTCGTGCGGCCCAACGTCAACGGCCAGCAAAATGCTGGACTTGCCGATCGCCGCAGCGGTCATAGCAGCACGTCGTCCACGGGCCGGCGGACGCTGACCGTCTCCTGGCTGGTGGCGCCGAACCGGAGGACCATCTGCGAGTACGCGCCTGGACAGAACTGGGTCCTGGTGAACTCGCGCAGTTGCGGGACTTCCAGCGGCTGGGTGTGCAGCGCCGCCGACAGGCCGCAGCTGGTCAGGAACAGCAGCACCCGCTGCAGGGCCTGGCCTGCGCTGATCCAACTCTCGGGCCCGTCGCCTTCAGTCGTGAGGATGGCCACCACGCCAGCGGACCTGATGTGCTGGCTACCCTCGGTGGGCGGCAGGCCCCAGCCGTGGCCGCGGCTGTAGTCGCGGGCGGGGAACCTCGGCTCGATCCGGTCGGGCCTGGCCGGGTAGGCGCTGGCGGGTACTCCGTCGCGGCGCTTGCTGCCCGGTGCGGCGGACCAGCGGGCTTGCTCTCGTGCCCGCGCGCCGTCGTGGCGAACGGCGTAGTCCCCGGCCTCGACCACCGCGGCGAGAGCGTTGCGCTGGGCCTGGTCGCCGAGGATGCGCAGGGTCGCGTGCTCCTTCGTCGCCTCGTCGCGGGCCGACCTCACGATCTCCGCGGGCAGCGCCTCATCGTCGAACCCGCCCTGGTGGGTGTGGCGGCGGGTGATCGCGGCGAACAGGTCTTGCTCGTACCCAGCCGCCGGCACCATGCCCGTCCAGTTGATCTTGGCGACCAGGGCCGGGAGATCGGGCTCGGGCAGTACCCGGACCGAGGGAACGAGGCCGAGGTGGCGCAGCGCGACTCGCGCGGTGAAGAGCGCGGCGCCGCAGCTGATGAGCATCTCCCGGCCGTCAGGGTCAGCGACCGGCAGCCTGTGCTCGGTGTCGGCATGCAGCCCGATTTCATGGTCAGCGCCGTAGAACCACCACGGCTGCGTGTTGAGTACGGATGGCGCGTTGACCGCAGCTCCGACGACAAAGCTGGCGATCTCCTCAGAGGTGCTGTCAGCAGTCGGCAGAACAGTCGAAAGCGTTGGGGTGGTATTCATGGCTTGCTCCTTTATCGGTGCGAGTGCTGGCGGACGATGACGACGGGACACTTGGCGTGATGCGCGCAGTGCTGGCTCACCGAGCCGAGCAGCGCATCGGTGAAGGTGCCGTGTCCCCGGCTGCCCACCACGAGCAGGTCAGCGCCGGCTGACGCGTCGATCAGGGCCTGAGGCGGGTACCCCTCGATGACGTGCTGCTCGATCCGGACCGCCGAGCCGGGCGGGGCAGCCTTGCCGACGGCCTCGGCGAGAACCTTCTCGGAGATGGCTTGCATGTCGATGCCGTCGTCCATCACCACCGGCGCCCAGCCGTACCCGCCGACGGCGGTGGGATAGTGCCAGGCGATGACGGCCCTGACTACGTCGCCGGCGAGGTCGGCTTCCCTGACCGCCCAGCGCAGCGCTTCGTCAGAGGACGGGGATCCGTCGACGCCGACGGCGATAAAGCGAACTGTCTTTCCTGGTGACTGTGACATTCTCCAGACCTTTCTTCCGCAAATTTTCGGGTTAGCGCAACTGCCGCAGGAAGGGGTCATGCGGCTGCGCCGACATGAGCTGGATGCGGGCGTCGACGGCGGCGCAGCCGTCGGCGCTGACGATGACCGGGTTGAGGTCGAGCGCGGCTACCTCGGGCAGGTCGTCGGCTAGGCGGGACACCCGGAGCAGCACGTCGGCGACCGCGTCGAGGTCGGCGGCAGGAGTGCCCGGGCAGCCGTCGAGCAGCCGTGCGACGCGGGCGCTGGCGATGAGCTCGCGGGCATCGGTGTCGGTGAGCGGGTTCAGCCGAGCGGCGTGGTCGCCGATGACGTCAGCGGCGACGCCACCGGTGCCGAACACGATCAGCGGGCCGAAGACGGGATCTCGCGCGACGCCGATCAACACCTCGGTGCCGCCCCGCACCATGGGCTGTACCAGCACGGTCGGCACCTGCGGGATGTGGTAGCAGTCGAGCAGCTCACGCACGGCGGCCGCGGGCAACCAGCCGCCCTCGGGGAGGCCGGCCAGGAAGCTGGCCACCAGCACGCGGGCGTCATCAGTCCGCACCTCGGGCAGTTCGGGCAGGTGCCCGGGCGGGCGGTTGCGCCAGATGCCGTAGCTAGCCGCTCGGCCGAGAGCCCGGACCGCGCCCTCGGGGTAGGCGTAGCAGGGGATGGCGTTGATGAGCTGGCGGCCGGCACCGGACCCCTCCTTCCCGGTCCTGGCCAGCAGGCGGACGTCAGGCTCCTGGTCGAGTAGCACGGCGCTGAGTGGTTTCGTCAGCTCGGCCGCGATCATCGCCTGGCCGAGATCGGCCATGGCCGTCGGCGCCGCCACGCTGATCACCGCGTCGACGCATCCGTCGGCCGCGACAGCCTCCAGGCAGGCGCGAAAGGTGTCCTGCGTCACGGCGGCGGTGGTGTCCACCGGGTTCGCGATCGTGGCGCCATCGGGCAGCAACTCGCGCAGCCGCCGAAGGGTCGCCTCGGACAGCCCGGCCAGCAGCAGGCCGGCCTCGGCGCACGCGTCGGCCGCCAGCATTCCGGCGCCGCCGGCGTTGGTGACCACCGCGACTCGGCTGCCGTGCGGAGGTGGCTGGCACGACAGGAAGGCCGCGACCCCGACCAGCTCACCGAGGCTGGCCGTGACGATGACCCCGGCCTGGCTGAACAGCGCCTGCCTGGTCACGACCGGAGTGGCCGCGGCCGCGGCATGAGACCGCGCCGCCCGTTGCCCGCCGGGGGAGCGGTCGGCGAGGACGGTGAGCACCGGCATTACCCGGCCGACGCGGCGGGCGGTTCTGGCGAACCGGCGCGGGTTGCCGAACGACTCCAGGTACAGCACCGCCAGCTTGGTCTGCTGGTCCTGCTCCCACCACGTCAGCAGGTCATTGCCCGATACGTCGTACTTATCGCCCATCGAGACGAAGGAAGACACGCCGATGCCGAGGCGGGACAGGTGCTCGGTCAGCGCGATGCCGACTCCGCCGGACTGCACCGCCAGGCCCGCGATCCCGGCTATCGGCGCGTGACGGCCGAATGTGGCGTCCAGGCCGATCTGCGGCATGGCGATGCCGAAGCAGTTCGGGCCGACCAGCCGCATCCCGTGCTGGCGGCAGGTGGCGAGCAGTGCGGGGCCAGCGTCGCCCAGCCCGGAAGTGATTACCACCAGCGACCGGACACCCCGCCGACCGCACTGCTCGGCTACGCCGACCACGGCCTGGGCGGGCACGGCCACGATCGCGACGTCGACGCCGTCCGGCAACTCCTCGGCGCTGCTCACGCAGGGCAGGCCGTTCAGCTCGGCGACATGCGGGTTGACCGGGTAGACCTTCCTGGCGAACCCGCTCGCGACGATGTTGCGGAGAACCTGCGCGCCGACCGAGTTCTCCCGCCGGCTCGCGCCGATTACCGCGACCGACGCTGGCGTGAACAGGTGCCGCAAGCTGGCGACATCCGCATGACTTTCCCTGCGGTCAGCTGCTGCCAGGTAGGCGGCCAGGCCAGCGTCGGCGTCACTAGCCGGGAGCCGGATCGTGAGCTCCACGACACCATCGGCCAGCGACCGGCGGACCGGCAGCCCGGCATCGGAGAAGACGCCCAGCATCGCCGCGTTCTCCGCCAGTGTCTCCGCCGTGAATGCCTCGATGTGCCGCCGCCGGGCGATGGACACCAGATGATCGAGCAGCAGCGTGCCAATGCCATGCCCGTGCAGGCCGTCAGCGACCGTGAACGCGACCTCCGCCGTCCGAGCTGTGCCGCTAACTTCTGCGCCGATCACCTCATAACTGGCAACGCCCACCGCCTCGCCACCCCGCCAGGCTACGAGGGCCGCGTGATCAGGACCCGGAGCCCGGCAGACCCTGAGCGCCTCCCGCTCGGCACCAACCGGGCTCAGGCTGAAGAACCGCAGGTAGATATTGTCCGGCGACATATCGGCATGCAACCGGCGGACAGCCTCCGCATCGGCGCGGCCCGCCGTCCTGATCTCGACCGTGCTGCCATCAGTGAGCAGCGCATAGCCGCCCCGACCTTCATCGGGCGTGACGATCGCTGCTGGCTCAGCTGCTGCGCTCATGGCGGGCAGGAGTGCAGGCAGGGTGGCGGTCATGTCCTGCCCGCGGTGCCGGCCGCAGCCTGGTGGTCGCCAGGGGCGATCAGGCCGCGAAGCCGCTCATACTCGGTGGTGTCGATCTGGCCGCTGGCTAGCCGCTGATCCAGGACCCTGCGGGCGCTGGTGCTGCCCTGGCCGCGGCCGGGCCTGCGGTCGGACCTTGCGAACAGCGCGTAGGCCGCCCAGGCGAGGATCGCCAGGACGACGATCATGCCGATCCACATCAGGGCGATCGCCCAGGCCGGCCAGCCGGTTCCGAATCCGGGCATCATCACGGCCATCTCCTTCCGGGCCTGGCGATCTCGCGCCAGCGGCCCACTATCGGCGGCAATGCTCGTCTGAGCCAGTGCCGTGAGTCCTTTGTGCTGTCCGTGTTCGGCTGTCCTGTGTTCCGCGCGGGGTTACGGCGTCATGACGATGCGTGCCTTTGCCTTGCCTGCCAGGACTTCCTGAATGGACTCGTTGACCGCGGCCAGCGGCCTGGTCTCGTAGCTGACCTTGGTCTGTCCGGCGGCGTGCAGGGCAAATACGTCCAGCAGGTCAGCGCGGGTGCCGACGATCGAGCCGATGACTGAGATGCCGTTCAGGACGGTGTCGAAGACGGGGATGCGCAGCGTCCCGGCGGCGGGAAGCGCGACTAGCACGAGCCGTCCGCCGCGGCGCAGGCCGGCGTAGGCGGTGGCGAACGACTTGTCGTCGACCGCGAGGCCGATCGCGACGTCGGCGCCGCCGTGCGCCTGCAGGACGGCGGCTGGATCCTCAGTCCGCGCGTCGATGACGAAGTCTGCGCCGAGGTCCTTCGCGAGTTGCAGTTTCTCGTCGGTTATGTCGATGGCAGCGACAGCGCCGCCGAAGATCTTCGCGTACTGGACGGCGAGGTGCCCGAGGCCGCCTACGCCGGAGATCGCGACCAGGTCGGTGGGACGGACGTTGCCGACCTTGACGGCCTTGTAGGTGGTCACGCCCGCACATGAAAGGGGCGCGGCGTCGAATGGGTCGATCCCGTCCGGGACCTTGGCGGCGAAGGCTGCCTGCGCCAGGAAGTACTCGGCGAAGCAGCCGTCGACCGAGTAGCCGGTATCGAGCTGCTGCGGGCACAGGGTCTCCCAACCGGTCAGGCAGTACTTGCAGGTGCCGCAGGCGTAACCCAGCCACGGCACGGCGACCCGCTGCCCGACAGCCAGGGCTACCCCGTCGCCGACCGCATGGACCAGGCCCACGCCTTCGTGGCCGGGCACGAATGGCGGAGTCGGCTTGACGGGCCAGTCGCCGCTGGCCGCGTGGATGTCGGTGTGACACAGGCCGGAGGCCTCCATCTGCACGGTGACCTGGCCGTACCCGGGCACTGGAACGGGCCGGTCCTCGATCACCAGTGGCTCTCCGAACTTTCTGACGACTGCGGCTTTCATGTCTCCTCCAAGAGATGGCTGGGCATCCAGCGGTTATGACTTGTCAATCGGGGCGGTTATGTCTCGGGGCGCTGGCAGCTGGGCGGTCCCGACTAGCGAGACCGCTCAGCTGCCGACGCGTCAGTGGTTGACGGGCTCTGGCCGGGCGCCGTCGACTCCAGGCATGACCGGGAAGGCCGGCGCTGGCGGGCCCGCAGGACCCATCGGGCCAGCTGGCCCGGCCGGGCCGGCTGGTCCTGGCGGACCCGTCGGCGCCGGAGCGCCTGCGGTCACGGGCGCGCTGACGGCCGGCTCAGTGGCGGTCACCGCGACCGGGGCGCGCTGCCCATGAACGGGGCGGCCGAACTCAGCGACCCTCCACCACCACGAGATCTTCTTCTCCAGGTAGTGGTCGACGCTGTAGGTGTCCGGCCCGGTGTAGGCGCTCAGCGTCAGCAGGCACATGAACACCAGGGCATAGATGATCGCCGTGCCGATGTCGGACGCCCCGGAGGCGTAAGGGCCGCCGAACCCTTCGGCCACTGCCCAGATCACCACGCTGAACCCGGCAGCGGCGAAA
>DATKFV010000170.1:0-43528 GCA_035511035.1 Streptosporangiaceae bacterium | reverse complement strand
GGAGCGCGGTCATCATCTTCCTGGCCGCGGCCGCGCCCCTGCTCACCTCGTACAACCCGATCGCGCAGGATCTCAACGCGTCGCTGCTCGGGCCGAGCGCCCACCACCTGCTCGGCACCGACCAGCTGGGCCGCGACACCTGGACCCGGCTGCTCTACGGCCTGCGGACCGACCTGCGGATCGCGTTCATCGCGGTGCTGTTCCCGTTCGTGCTCGGCACGGTCCTGGGCAGCGTGGCCGGCTACTTCGGCGGCTGGGTCGACCTGGTCATCATGCGCGTGGTCGACATCGTCGTCGCGTTCCCGTTCTACGTGCTCATCATCGCCCTGGTCTTCGTGCTGGGGCCGGGCGAGCGCAGCATCTACATCGCCATCACCGCGGTCGGCTGGGTGTCCTACGCGCGGATCATCCGCGGCGAGATCCTCGTGGCCAAGCGGCAGGAGTACGTCCTGGCCGCCCAGTCCGGCGGCCTGTCGAACCTGCGCATCATGGGCCGCCACCTGCTGCCCAACGTCATCACGCAGGCCATCATCTACGCGATGTCGGACATCGTGCAGGACATCCTGGCCATCGTGACGCTGAGCTACCTGGGACTGGGCATCCAGCCGCCGACTCCGGACTGGGGGAGCATGATCGCCAACGGGCAGAACTTCCTGACCACGCACTGGCAGCTGACCACCCTGCCCGGCCTGGCCGTCGTGATCACCGGCCTGGCTCTCTCACTGATCGGCGACGGGCTCGCCGACCTGCTGCGGCCGGGCCAGTCATGACCGACGGCGACCTGACCGCCGCTGCGGCCGGCCCCGCCAGCGCCAACGTGCTCGAGGTCAGCGACCTGCACGTGGAGATCTCGACCCGGCGCGGCGTGGTCCGGGCCGTGGACGGCGTGTCCCTGCAGGTACCCCGCGGCGAGGCCGTGGGCCTGGTCGGCGAGTCCGGCTCGGGCAAGAGCATGACGCTGCGGGCCATCCTGGGCGTGCTGCCGCCCGAGGCGAAGATCACCGCCGGGCAGATCCGGCTCGACGGGGTGGACCTGGTCCCGCTGCCGGGCTCGGCGCTGAACCGGATCCGCGGGCCGAAGCTGTCCATGATCTTCCAGGAGCCGATGAGCGCGCTCAACCCGGTCATGCGGGTCGGCTGGCAGATCGCCGAGGGTCCCCGGGTGCACCTGGGCTACAGCCGGTCCAAGGCCGCCGAGCTTGCGGTCGAGCTGATGCGGCGGGTGGGCATCCCCGACGCCGAGCGCCGGTTCAAGGCCTACCCGCACGAGTTCTCCGGCGGCATGCGGCAGCGCGTGATGATCGCGATCGCGCTGTCCTGCGACCCGGAGATCATCTTGTGCGACGAGCCGACGACGGCGCTCGACGTCACCATCCAGGACCAGATCCTCCGGCTGCTGGCCCGGCTGTGCCGGGACTCGGGCGTGAGCCTGATCTTCGTCACCCACGATCTGCCAGTGGTGGCCCAGCTCTGCCAGCAGGTCGCCGTCATGTACGCGGGCGAGCTAGTCGAGCGGGGGGCGGTGCACGACGTGCTGCTTGACCCCCGCCATCCGTACACGCTCGGGCTGGTCCGATCGGCGCCGGACGTCGAGCACGTGCGGGACTCGCTCGTGCCGATCCCCGGCTCGCCGCCGAGCCTGGTCCACCCGCCGTCGGGATGCCGGTTCCATCCCAGGTGCCCGTTCGTAGAGGAGGACTGCCGGGTGCAACCCACACCGCTGCGCCAGCTGCCTGGCGGCCGGTCGACTGCTTGCCTGCACTACGAGCGGGTCGTCGAGTCAGTCGAGGCCGAGCGGATCGTGCCATGACGGGCGCGCCATCCGGCGTCGCATCGGCCGGGGCGATCAGCGACGCCGGGACGGGCCCGCTGCTATCGGTCAGCGGCATGTCCGTCTCCTTCGCCGTCGGCTCCAGGCTCGCCGCGCGCATCAAGCACGAGCAACGGATGCTGCGCGCGATCGACGGCGTCGACCTTGACCTCCGGCGGGGCGAGGCGCTCGCCCTGGTCGGCGAGTCGGGCTCTGGCAAGTCCACGTTCGCGCTCGCGCTGGCCGGGCTCCGGCCGGCCGACCGAGGCCAGATCACCTTCGACGGCAGGGTGCTGCCTTCGCGCCGGTCGAAGTCGGACCAGCGGCGGATCCAGGTGGTCTTCCAGGATCCGTACTCGTCGCTGAACCCGAGGCTCACCGTCGGCGGCATGCTGCGCGAGCTGATCAGGGTCCACCACGTGGTGCCGGCCGGCGAGGCCGACGCCTACTGTGCTCAGTTGCTGACCCTCGTCGGCCTCGGCGAGGACGCGATGCGGGCCTATCCCAGGCAGTTCTCCGGCGGCCAGCGGCAGCGGGTGGCCATCGCCAGGGCACTGGTGCTTCGGCCCGAGGTGCTGATCGCGGACGAGCCGGTGTCCGCGCTCGACGTCAGCGTGCAGGCGACGATCTTGAACCTGCTCGCCGAGTTGCGGGCTGAGCTCGGGCTCACGCTGCTGCTGATCTCGCACAACCTGGCCGTGGTCAGGCACCTGTGCGACCGGGTCGCGGTCATGTACCTGGGCCGCATCGTCGAGGTCGCGCCGGTCGGGCAGCTGTTCAGTGATCCGAGGCATCCCTACACGAAGGGACTGCTCGCCGCGATCCCGAGGCTCACCGCCAACCCGGCGGAAGAGGCCGAAGGCGGCCCGGCCGTGGCCGGCGACATGCCGAGCGCGCTGCGCATCCCCGTCGGCTGCCGATTCCGCACCAGGTGCCCGATCGCCCAGGAGCTGTGCGAGCGCGCGGATCCGCAACTGCTGGCCGAGCCGGGCAACAGCGGCCACCAGGCGGCGTGCCATTTTGCCTTCGGCTCTCCGGCTCCGGCCGCGAGCGCCAACGGCTCGGTCCAGCCGTACTAGCAAACGCACGGGCATTGGCAGCGGGGGAAGGGAGCCAGTCATTACCACTCCAGTCATGATCGCGAGCGAGCGCGGTGAGGTCGGCTTCACCGCCGGGATGGAATTGCTCAAAGCTGGCGCCAGCGCCATGGACGCGGTCGAGGCGGCCGTCAGGGTCGTCGAGGCGAACGAGGCCGACCACTACGTGGGCGTGGGCGGCCTGCCTAACCTGCTCGGCGTCGTCGAGCTTGATGCCTCGATCATGGACGGCGCGACGAGGAAGGCGGGCGCGGTCGCCGCGGTGACGGGCTTCCCGCACCCGATCTCAATCGCGCGGGCCGTCTGCGACCGGCTGCCCCAGCACCTGCTGCTGGTCGGCGCCGGGGCCGAGCAATTCGCCGCCGAGGCCGGGATCGAGCGGGGCGAGACCCTGACCGACGAGGCGAAGCGGATGTGGCGCGAAGGGCTCGGCGACGAGGGGCTCGCCCGCGCCGCCGCGAACTTCGGCCCCGGCGAGGTCGAGTACCGCCGCCAGGCCCTGCACCGGATCGCCGCGATGGTGCCGCCACAGGGGCCGTGGGGCACGGTGAACGTGCTCGCGCTCGACGCGGCTGGCAACCTCGCCTGCGCGGTCAGCACCAGCGGCTACCCGTGGAAGTACCCGGGCCGGGTCGGTGACTCGGCGCTGATCGGCGCGGGCAACTACTGCGACAACCGGTACGGCGCGGCCGCCTGCACCGGCCGGGGTGAGCTGGCGATCCGGTCAGGCACGGCCAGGTGCGTCGTGGCGGCGCTGCAGCAGGGCGCCGATCCAGCGCGGGCCTGCGCGAGCGTGCTGGCCGACACCGCCGACCTCGGCGACGAGTTCAGGGCGCCGCTGCAGGTGCTCTGCCTGACCCCGGACGGACGGCACGCCGCCGCGGCCACGAAGGCAGGCTCGACCTACAGCGTGATCAGCGCCGACGACGACACGTTCGCCATCATCGAGAGGCAGCAGATATGAAGGTGTTCCTGTCCAGCGACATGGAGGGGACGGCGGGCGTCGTCGACTGGGAGCAGTGCGTGGGCCAGGGCCCTGAGGCCGTGGCGGGCCGCAAGCTGCTGCTGGCCGAGGTCAACGCGGCGATCGAGGGAGCGCTCGCCGGGGGCGCCACGCAGGTAGTGGTGAACGACTCGCATTCGACGATGCGCAACCTGCCTCCGGCCGAGCTGAAGGGGGACGCGTCCTACATCTCGGGCTCGCACAAGCCGCTCTACATGATGCAAGGACTCGACGACAGCTTCGATGCGGTCATCTTCGTCTCCTACCACGGCTCCATCGGCGCGCCGGCCGGCCTGTCGCACACCTATAACCCGCGCGCCGTGACGGAGGCTCGCCTTGACGGCGTAGTCACCGGCGAGGCCGGGATCAACGCGCTGGTCGCCGCCCACTACGGGGTGCCGGTCGTGCTGGTGACCGGCGATCGCCAGGCGTGCGACGAGACGGCGGCGCTGATCCCGAGCGTGCACGCCGCCGTGGTCAAGGAGTCGGTCAGCCGCCTCGCGGCGCACAGCCTGCACCCCGACCGCGCCTGCGCGCTGATCGAGGAGAAGGCGGAGATCGCGGTAGCAGGGGCGACGGCGGCCAAGCCGCCGCCACTGGCGGCGGCCACGCTGGAGGTGTCGGTCCGCACGACCGACATCGCCGAGGCCGCCAGCTGGGTGCGCGGCGTCGAGCGGACCGGCGACCGCGAGCTGCGGTTCACCGGGGACAGCGCGCTCGCCGTCTACCGCTCGTTCTGCGCCGCGATCCTGCTGACCAGGTCCATCGCGGAAGTGGTGTGACCGTGCCAGCCGGCCGCCCGCAGGCCGGGTCACGGGTCGCCGTCGTGACCGGCGCGGCTGGCGGCATTGGCGCCGCGATCTGCCGTCGGCTGGCCGCTGACGGCTTCGCTGTCGCCTGCGTTGACGTGCGCGACCATGACGCCAGCGCGCTGGCGGCCGGGCTGGCCGGTGCCCGCGGCTACGGCGCCGACCTGCGTGCTGCCGGGTCGGTAGCCGAGCTCGCCCAAGCCGTGCGCGGCGATCTCGGAGATCCCTGGCTGCTGGTCAACGCGGCCGGGGTGTTCAGCATCCAGAGCCTGGTCGACCTGCCTGAGGCCGAGTGGGACCGGATAATTGACACGAACCTGAAAGGGCCCTTCCTCACCTGCAGGGCGTTCCTGCCCGCGATGATCAGCGCGAAGGATGGCTGCGTGGTCAACATCGCGTCGACCGCCGGGGTGAAGGGCGGCCGCCGCCGGGCCGCCTACTGCGCCTCCAAGGGCGGGCTCGTGCTGCTGACCAGGAGCCTGGCCATCGACCACGGGCCCGACGGCGTGCGGGTGAACTGCGTCTGCCCAGGTCTGGTCGATACCGAGATGGCCGACTGGATCAGGCACGACGACCAGGCGATGGCTGACTTCGCGGCGAGGACGCCGAGCGGCCGGATCGGCGAGCCTTCCGACATCGCTGATGCGGTCGCGTTCCTGGCCAGCGATGGCGCCAGGTACGTGCAGGGCGCCGTGCTCATGGTCGATGGCGGAGTCACCGCGTGACCGCAGGCCGCGCCACCGCAGCCGACGACGGGCAGCCGGCTGCGGATCTTGGTCAGGTCGCCAGCGACGGTGCTTCCCACCACGGTGCTTCCAACCACGGTGCTTCCAACCACGGGGCGATCCAGCCAGTGCCCGCCCAGCGGCGGGTATCTCGGCTGATCGACATCGCCGAGGCGGTGGGGGTGCACACCTCGACCGTGTCGCGCGTGCTCAACGGCGACCCGGCCCAGTCGGTGCGGCCAGAGCTCTACGAGCGGATCATGGACGTGGCCAGGCAGCAGGGCTACCGGCCCAATGCCCTGGCCCGCGCCTTGAAGCGGCGCCGGGTCGGGGCGTTCGCCTTCGTGATCCCGCTGCTGCGGAACCCGATCTGGGTCCGCCTGCAGCGCGGCGCCCTCCAGCGCGCCACCGAGCGCGGCTATGTGGTCATGATCATGGAGGAGCCCGGCGATGACGCCAGGCCGCCTGATGCCTATCGCTACCTTGTCGAGGAGAGCCGCGCCGATGGCCTGCTGATCGCGACGTCCCTGCGCATCGCCGAGCACACCGGCGGCATCGACACGGTGCCGCACGTCTACGTGAACCGGCGCGGCCCGGACCGGGGCAACAACGTGATCATGGACGAGACCGGCGCCGTCCGGCTCTTCCTCGACGAGGTCACGGCACTCGGGCACCGCGACGTGGCCATCATCGATGGCCCAGCGACGGTCGACACCGTGCACCGCCGGGTCAGCGCGGCCCGGCGCCTGTGCGCCGTCCGTGGCCTGCGCCTAACCGTGCTGAACACGGCCGCGACCGAGGACGGCGGCTACGAGGCGACCAGGCGGATGCTCGGGTCGGCGGTCAGGCCGACCGCATGCGCGGTCGGCAGCCTCAACCAGTTGTTCGGTGTGCTCGCCGCGCTGCGCCAGGCCAACGTGCCGGTACCCGGCGCGATGTCGGTGGTGAGCTTCGACGAGGACGAATGCCTGGCCTACCTCGAGGTGGCGGTCACCAGCGTGGCGATGCCACTGGCCGAGCTTGGCAGCACGGCGGTGGACGCGCTGATCACGAGGGTCGAGGGCGGACAGCCCCGCGACATGCTCGTGCGAGCGCCGATGACGATGGTGACCAGGGACTCAGTCACCGCCGTGGATCGGTGACGTGGCAAACGCATGAACAGCGTTAACAAGGGGAACTTATCTAACGGGCTGACCGTTTTGCTGACAACCAATCCGGTACCGGAAACGTCACAGTTTGATGACACGGTGATGAGTGGCGCTAGGGCCCTGGTAATCGGTGGCGCTCGGTGATCGTTTAGCCTGGCGCCAACGCTGGCCGAAGATTGGCGACGCACGGCTTTTGGCGCACGGGTTCGGGCACAGACGAGCTTAGCGCACGGGTTCCGGAGGACTCATGAAGCGCAGGCGATCGAGGCGAATGACGATCGTCGGCTGGGTCGCGGTCGCGATCGCGACCATCCTCGTCGCCGGCACCATCACCGCCTACGTCACGCTGCGGACCAAGCTCGACAGCATCACCCACATCGCCAAGATCGACGTCCAGCACCGTCCGCATCGCTATACGGACGCGCTTAATATCCTACTACTTGGGTCGGATAATCGCCACGGCCATAACGGGGCGATCGGCGGACGCGAGGGCTGTAATTGCTCCGACACGATCATGCTCGTCCACATCTCGCCCGGCCGTAAGAAGATCACGGTCGTGAGCATCCCGCGCGACACGATGGTGCCGTACTACGCCTGCTCGCCCTGGGAGGGGCTGCCAGGCCAGGAGGCCGATCCCGACTCCGTCGAGCGGATCAACGCCACCTTGGCCGCGGGCGGTCCTGAGTGCGTGCGCGAGACCGTCGAGCAGCAGACCGGCATCTACGTTAACGACGTGCTGGAACTTGACTTCACCGGCTTCGAGGACGTGATCAATGACGTCGGCGGGGTCAACGTCTGCGTGCCGTTCGCGATCCACAACGTGATCTCCATCGCCGGCGGCTCTGGCCTCGACCTGCCGGCCGGCGAGCACCATATCTGGGGCCGGGTCGCCCTGCAGTTCTGGCGCACCCGCGAGAACGTCGCCAACGGCTCGGACATCGACCGGATCGCCAGGGACCAGTACTTGCTGGCCCAGGTGATGAAGGGCGTGCTGCACAGCGGGCTGCTGCACAGCCCCTCCAAGCTTTACGACGTGCTCAGCGACGTGGCCGGGAACCTGACCACCGACGCCAGCGACACCGACCTGCTGCACATCGCGACCAGCCTGGCCGGCATCAAGCTGGCCAACGTGCAGTTCGTCACCGCGCCCTGGGCCGTCTACCCCTACGACCCTAACGAGGTCGAGTTCAGCCAGCCGCAGGCTGACGCCTTGTTCTACGCGCTTGCCCACGATTCGAAGCTGCCGAAGCTCACGAAGAACAAGAGCGGCAAGGCCGCCAAGGGCGACGCTGGCAGCGCCGGGCAACTTCTGACCGTCAACCCGTCCGACGTCAAGGTCATGATCTTGAACGGGTCGGACGGCACTGACGAGACCAGCGCCGCGCAGACGGCCCTGACCACCCGCGGCTTCACCGTCGTCGGCACTGGCTACGCCCCGACCGATGCCTACACCACCTCGGTCATCCAGTACGCCCGCTCGGCCGACCGAGCCGCGGCGAACACGCTCAAGGAGCAGTTCACCGACGTCAAGCTGGAACTCGATCCTGACCTCACCCCAGGCACCGTCCAGGTCATCCTCGGCTCGACGTTCACCGCGCTGGCCCCGCCGAAGTCGACATCGCAGGCGATCGACGGCCTGTCGACGGACTATGGTGGCATTACGGCTAACATCCGCTGCCGGAACAGCGCCTTCTACGGCTACTACGACCAGGCCCCAGCCGCCCCGGCCACCTGCTGCTGACTGAAACCTCGTCAGCGTCCGGTTAGCGGGCGATCAGCGCCGGGTTTGCTGGTCAGACAAGCATGCAGGCGAGATGTCTGGTTTGCTGGCTTATCGTCGGCATGGCCGCGCATCGAGGAGGAAACGAGTGCCGAGACCTCGCTGGGCTACCCGGTGGCTCTCGATCGGGTCTTGGCCGTCGCGGCGGTCGCGGCTGCTTGCCTGGACCTCTATCGGCCTGAGTGCGGTACTCGTCATCGGGGTTCTCGGGGTCTACTTCGACGTTAGGGTCAAGCTCGACAGCATCGGCCGGATCGCTATCGCCGACGACTCACACCGCCCGCCTAGGTACACCGACGCGGTGAACATCCTGCTCCTCGGCTCCGACTCAAGGACTGGCGGCAACGCGAGGATCGGCGGCCGGGTCGGCTGCGACTGCTCGGACACGATCATGCTGGCGCACATCTCGCCGGGCCGGGGCAAGGTGACGGTGCTCAGTATCCCGCGCGACACCATGGTGCCGCAGTACGCCTGCACGGCCGTCCAGGGCACGCCGGGCCAGCCGAGCGACTCCAGCGTGTACGAGCGGATCAACGCAACCCTGGAGGCCGGCGGACCCGAGTGCGTGCGGACCACGGTCGAGCAGCAGACCGGCATCTACATCAACAACACGGTCATGCTGAACTTCACCGGCTTCGAGAAGGTCATCAACGACGTCGGCGGCGTCAGAGTCTGCGTGCCGGTCGCGATTAGCGACCCGATCACCCCTGGACCCGAAGGCCACGGCAGCGGCCTGAAGCTCAAGGCAGGCCGCGACCACCTCTGGGGCCGGCAGGCACTGCAGTTCTGGCGGGCCAGGTACGCCCTGGCCGACGGCAGCGACCTGGCCAGGATCAGCCGCGATCAGTACCTCATGGGCCAGATCTTCAAGGGCGTACTGCACAAGGGCCTGCTGTCCAGCCCGGCCACGCTCTACCGGGTGTTCGGCGACCTGGCCCGCTCGATCGCCACCGACGCGAGCACCTCCGACCTGATCGGCATCGCCTCCAGCCTGCGGCACGTGTCCAGCAAGCACGTGCAGTTCGTGACCGCGCTCACGGTGCCCTATCCGGCCGACCCAGACGCGGAACTCGAGTTCGAGCAGCCCCAGGCCAAGGCCGTGTTCGCGGCGATCGCCAGGGATAAGAAGCTGCCCAAGGCGCACGCCAAGAAAGGCAAGAAGACCGCTAAGCCAGCCAAAACTCGCGCGACCACTGTCGCCCCGGCGCGGGTCAAGGTGACTGTGCTCAACGGAACCCTGATCGGCGGGCTCGCCGCTGGGGCAGCCTCCCAACTGACCAGCCGTGGCTTCGTGATCGTCGGTCAGCCGGCCGACGCGGCCACCTCGGGGTACGTCCAGTCGGTCATCGAGTACAGCCAGCCCGCCGACCGGCTCGCCGCGCTGACCCTCGCCAAGCAAGTCTCCGGCGCACAGGTCAAGCAAGTGCCAGACCTCGCTGCCAGGACGGTGACGCTCATCCTCGGCTCCACGTTCACGTCCCTGGCCACCCCGGCCACCGCCAAGGCGAAGACCACCGCCAGCAAGCCCCTCGGCACCATCGCCGGCAGCTACAAGGCCAGCTCAAGCTGCCGCAACTCCGCCTTCTTCGGCCCCAACCTCCCCAAGCCCACCAGCCGCGTCTCCTGCGCCTGCTGACCAGCCCGCCCAGCCACCTGCTCCACCCGCCCCCGCCCTCGCAAGTACCGTGATCATGACAAACCCATGATCACGGTACTTGCGAGCGCGCCAGCCCGGCCGAACTACCGTCATCTCGAAGTTTCGATGATCACGGAGATTCGTGGCATGCCCTCTCAGCCCTCCGATTCGCCGTGATCATGGAGATGGCCAAGATCACGGAACAGCGCAGGGGCCATCCGGCTCCGCAGGCCTGCGAGATCGGGCACCTAGTCGCGGTCAGCGCAACCGCCGTCCCACCGAGTTCCCGTGATCATGGTGGTGCTCGTGGTCAAGGGGATTAGTGTGCGGATTCCGCAGTGCGATTTACCGCGATCATGGACGCGGTCAAGATCACGGAGACCCGGCTGCGGTCGCTGTCCCGCCTAGGGTGGCCCGGCGCGCTATCGGAGTTCCGTGATCATGTGATCCCGGTGATCACGGACGATTGCACGAATGACCACGCGCCAAAGTGCCGGGATCAAGCCGCAGCCCTTGATCCCGGAGGATCACATGCGCGGCCCGGCCGGCGGACTCGGTCAGCCGCCGCCGCTCACCCCCAGCGCCCTTCCGCGATCACGCCCGCATCCATGATCAGGGAGGATCGCCGGGCCAACGCTAATGGCGGGCTAGGCAAGATCTTCTCTGCAAACGTTTGCGAGAGGATGGTGAGCGCGGCGGCTAGACGCGCGGCGGGGTGGTGGCGTGAGGCGGGTGGTGGCGCGCGGCGGCTAGGCGCGCGGCGGGGTGGCGCGGCTAGGTGGGGGCGCGCGGCGGGGGGCGGGTTAGGTGGTTGCTATGGCTACTGAGTCGGGTGGGAGGAGGAGGCCGGACGGGGTTGGCTTGATTCGCGGGTCGGAAGTGGCGAGCAGGGTGGCGTCCTTCGCGGCCGGGCAGGTCCAGTCGGTGGTCCCCAGGTTGACGGCGACGAGGACGGGGCCGCGGCGGAGGGTCAGCCGGCCGGCCGCCTCGTCGTAGTCGGTGGTGGTGCGCTCCCAGCGGGGGTCGGTCAGGGCGGGCAGGGCCGCGCGCAGCCTGATCAGCTCCTGATACCAGCGCAGCAAGTCGGCGTGGCCTGGCTTGGCTAGCTCGGCCCAGTCGAGCTTGGCCTGCTCGAACGTTGCCTGGGCTTGCGGGTCGGGGACGTCGGCCGGATCCCAGCCGAAGGCGGCGAACTCGCGCCGGCGTCCTTCGCGGACGGCCCGCGCCAGCTTCGGGTCGCGATGATCGGTGAAGTAAGGGAACGGGGTGCTCGCGCCCCACTCCTCGCCCTGGAACAGCATCGGGACGAACGGCGCGGTCAGCAGCAGCGCGGCCGCGATCTTCAGGCGCCCCTGGTTCATGAGTGCGGCCGACCGGTCGCCGGCGGCGCGGTTGCCGACTTGGTCGTGGTTCTGGGTGCAGACCACGAACTGGGTACCTGACAGGCCGAGCGGCGAGGCGCCGTGCACCCGCCGCCGGAAGGCCGAGTAGGTGCCGTCGTGCACCCAGGCCTGGCGCAGCGCCTTGGCCAGCAACGCCAGCGACCCGAAGTCGGCGTACCAGCCGGTGCGCTCGCCGGTCAGGGTGGCGTGCACCGCGTGGTGCCACTCGTCGGCCCAGCAGGCGCCGAGCCCGTAACCGCCCAGCTCAGGCCCGCGCACGACCTTCGGGTCGTTCTGGTCGCTCTCGGCGATCAGGAACAGGGGCTTGCCGGCGTGGGCGGCCAGCGCGCTCACCTCACCGGCCAGCTCGGTCATGATGGGCGTTGCCGACGAGTCGGCGATCGCGTGCACCGCGTCGATCCGCAGCCCGTCGGCGTGGTAGTCGCGCAGCCACGCCAGCGCGTTGTCGATCACGAAGCGGCGGACCTCGCCGCTGCCTGGGCCGTCGAAGTTCACCGCGTCACCCCAGGCGGTCTGGTGCTCGGCGGTGAAGTAGGGCCCGAACTCGGGCAGGTAGTTCCCTGACGGGCCGAGGTGGTTGTAGACGACGTCGATGACGACAGCGAGGCCGTGGCCGTGGGCGGCGTCGATCAGTCGCTTGAGGCCTTCGGGGCCGCCGTAGGCGTGATGCGGGGCGAACAGGCTCACGGGGTCATAGCCCCAGCCGCGGTCGCCGGGGAACTCGGCGACCGGCATCAGCTCGATCGCGGTGATCCCGAGGCCGGCGAGGTACTTCAGGTGCTCGATCGCGCCGGTGAAGGTCCCGGCGGCGCTGAACGTGCCGACGTGGCACTCGTAGCTGACCGACCCCGCGAGCGGGCGGCCATGCCAGTCGCCATCGGTCCAGGGAAAGCTGGCCTGGTCGACCAGCTCCGACATTTTGCTGATGCCCTTAGGTTGTGATTGTGATCGCGGGTCCGCCCTGGGCGGGCCCCCGTCGAGGCTGAACGCGTAGCCGGTGCCTGGGCCCGCGTCATCGACGCGGCAGGCCCACCAGCCGCCGTCGCCGTCGGCGCGCATCGGCAGCGTGCGGTCAGCGAGCACGACGTCGACGCGCTCAGGGCGCGGCGCCCAGACCCTGAACGTGTGCATCAGACGTCGCGGGCCAGCACCTGGACAGGGAACTGCCGCAGCAGGGTAGCCGCGCGCAGCCGTCCGCCCTCGACCTGGTGGCCGGTCAGCACGCTGACCCAGCGGCCGCTGGGCAGGATGACCTCGGTCCCCGTCCACGGGTCGGCCGTGCTGGTCACGAGCCGAGGCACGATCACGGCCAGGCCGCCGGTCCTGGTGAACCCGACGAACCGGTCGGCGTGCGCACCGAGGATCTCCAGCGGCTCGTAGCCCGATGACCGGTCGTACACCCCCGGATAGGCCCGGCGGTGCGCGAGCAACCTGGCGATCAGCCAGATCTTAGGGCCGCCCGCGTCGTCGAAGGCGTACGTCTCCGCTGGCCCGGCGTCGGCCAGCTCGGCCAGCAGCGCGCCGCGGCTGGCGAAGTCGACCGGCCTGCGGTTGTCGGGATCGACCAGCGAGTTGTCCCATACCTCGGTGCCCTGGTAGATGTCGGGCACGCCCGGGCAGGTCAGCAGCAGGGCCACCTGGGCCAGCGAGTTCAGCCGCCCTCGGGTGACGATGCTGTGCTTGCCCAGGAACTCCTCGACGGCGGCCACGAACCCAGGGTCAGCCAGCAGGGCGGTGACGAACTCGGTCAGCGCCGACTCATAGCTGGTGTTCGGGTCGGTCCACGAGGTCTGCAGCTTGGCCTCTCGAGCCGCCTTGACCATGAACGCGGCCAGTCGCTCGGCGGAGATCGGCCAGGCCCCGACCAGGGTCTGGTACAACAGGTGCTCGGCAGGCCGGTCGGGCCAGCCGCCCCGCCCGTGCCGAGCGCTGCGCTTCTTGTGCTTGGCGTTGTGTTCGGACCAGATCGTGACCGCCGCGTTCCAGGCCAGCGGCAGCTCGGAGAGCACGCTGATCCGCGCCCTGACGTCACCGCTTCGCTTGGTGTCGTGGGTGGACAGCGCCAGCATCGTGTCCGGCCAGTGCAGCGCGGCGTACCGCATAGCGTCGTGGAAGTCGTCGACGCTGCCGCCGAACCGAGCCGGGTCACCGCCGACCTCGTTGAGGCAGATGAGCGGCTGGTAGCGGTAGAAGGCCGTATCCTCCACGCCCTTGGCCATGACCGGGGCGCTCACCTGCGCGAACCGCACGGCGAACCGGGCCTCAGCGTCCCCCTCGTAGCGCATCACGAGCAGCCGGCCGATGAAGTCGAACAGCTCGGCGTCAAGGTCAGGCCGGCGCCCCCGCGCGGCCGTGACGGCGGCGGCGACCTTCGCCCGGTCGGCCAGCGTCACGTCGTGGCCTGGCCTTGGGTAGCAGCGGTAGACGGCGAAGGCGGCGAGCACCTCGCGCAACGATTCCCGCAGCTCGCGCCTGGTGTAGTCGCGCTGCCGGCGGTACCGCTCGCAGATGTCGTCAAGCTCGGCGGTGAGCCGCTCGACCTCGGTGGCCAGGTCGTCGGTCATGATCTGGAGCTTGGCGGCGCGGGTGATCTCGGCCAGGTCGGGGGTCGAGCCGGTGAAGGTGGCGTAGCCAGCGAGGATCGCCTGCCGGCCGGCTGGGTCCACGAACAGCTCGCCCGCCAGGTTGAGGAAGTCGTAGCCGGTGGTGCCCGCCACCGGCCACGTTCCCGGCAGCTTCTCGTCCGGGCCGAGTATCTTCTCCACCACCAGGTAGGCGGCCTCGCCGGTCAACTCCCTGAGCCTGGTCAGGTAGCCCTCGGGATCGGCGAGCCCGTCGACGTGGTCAACCCGCAGCCCGCCGACCGAGCCTTCGGCCACCAGCCGCAGCACGAGCCTGTGCACGTCGTCGAAGACCTCGGGGCGCTCGACCCGCAGCCCGGCCAGCTGGTCGATGTCGAAGAATCGCCGGTAGGACAGCTCCTCGGCGGCGGTGCCCCAGTAGGCGAGCCGGTAGTTCTGCCGGCCGAGCAGCGCGTCGAGCAGGTCGGGGTCGCGGTTAAGCGCCTCGATCTCGGCATCGATCGCGCTGGCCATGGCCACGTCCTGGTCAAGCAGCGCGACCAGCCTGGCCCGCAGTTCCTCGTTGCCGCGGTGCCGCTCCTGCACCGCGTCGGCGTCAGTGAGGATCGCGTGCGGCAGGTTCCCCAGGTCGCTCGCGATCGCCTTGAGCTCGGCTGACCCGGCCCGGTCGGCCGCGCTGGCTAGCAGTTCGTCCAGGGTGCGGGGGGAAAGCGGCAGCGCCAGATCGTGATACGCGACGGTGAACGAGCCGCCCCTGCGCCTTGCCTTGAGCTCGCCCGCCTCGAGTACCCGGCCGTACCTGTCGCCAAGCACCGGCATCAGCACGTGCCCGGTGAGCTTGCGTTCCGGCGGATCCCAGTCGATGTCGAAGTAGCTGGCGTAGCGACTGGCGGGGCCGTTCTCGAGCACGTCCCACCACCAGGCGTTCCGCTGCCCGGCCATGGCCATGTGATTAGGCACGATGTCGAGTACCTGGCCAAGCCCGGCCTGCCCGAGCGCGGCCGTCAGCCGCTCGTACCCGGCCGTGCCGCCGAGTCGCTCGTCCAGCTTGGAGTAGTCGACGATGTCGTAGCCGGCCGAGGTGGTCGAGGCCGCCTGCAAGATCGGGGAGCAGTACACGTGGGAGACGCCGAGCGCGGCCAGGTACGTGCTGATCGCGGCGGCATCGTCAAAGGTGAAGCCCGCGCCGAACTGCACCCGGTAGGTAGCCAGGGGCGGCGTCATGGCCTGCGGCCGTGGCTGGCCTGTCACCGGGCCGTCACCTCCGTACGGCTCGCCTGCCACGACGACCACACTAGATAAGCGCTGGCCGTGATGAGCGCTTTTTCGGTCAACCGCTCAGCACGAAGGACTGGCTGGTCAGCCAGCGTGGGCGACGGGCATCCCCCGGATGGCGGCCCGGACGCCGAGGGGCAGCCGACGGCCCGGGCAAGCCAGTGACCTGCCCGGCTGATCAGGGCCCAAACACGAGAAGGAAACCAGCCGGCCATTGGAGTGTAAAGCGGGCGACGACGGGCAGCTGCCGGACGCGTGTCATTGACTATCACATCGGGTATCGACCCGAGAAGGAGCTAACGCAATGTTCGGCATTATTGCTGCCATTCTCTTCGCGATCGCCTTCATTATTCACATCACCTCGACTGCCACCGATGTCATCTTCTCCCCGCTGAGCCTGGTCCTGCTCGGGCTGGTGTTCCTCGCGCTGCACCTGACCGGGATCGGGCCGGCTCGCTACTCCTTCCGCCGCTAAGGCTGTTCCGCCGTCAAGGCCGGGGTCCGGTCGAGCTGGTGATCACCGGCTGGGGCATGATGGCAGCCGGAGGTGGCGATGAAATACGTGAATCTGGGCGCGACCGGCCTGCGGGTCTCGCGGGTCTGCCTGGGGATGATGAGCTATGGCGACGACAGCGACAGGGCCTGGGTACTCGGCGAGGAGGGGGCCGAGCCGATCGTCAAGGCCGCGGTCGACGGCGGCATCACCTTCTTCGACACCGCCGACGTGTACTCAGGCGGCGCCAGCGAGGTAGCCACCGGCAAGCTGCTTGGCCAGTTCTTCGCCAACCGCGAGGACTACGTGCTCGCCACCAAGGTGCACGGCGCGATGGGGCCGGGGGAGAACGACCGGGGCCTGTCCCGCAAGCACATCATGGCGGGCATCGACGCCTCGCTTGGCCGGCTTGGCCTGGACTACGTCGACCTTTACCAGATCCACCGGTGGGACGCCCGTACCCCGATCGCCGAGACCATGGCCGCGCTGAACGACGTGGTCAGGGCGGGCAAGGCCAGGTACATCGGGGCGAGCTCGATGGCGGCGTGGCAGTTCGCCAAGGCCCAGCACACCGCCGACGCCTGCGGGCTGACCAGGTTCGTGTCCATGCAGAACCACTACAACCTGCTCTACCGCGAGGAAGAGCGCGAGATGATCCCGCAGTGCCTGGACCAGGGCGTCGGGGTCATCCCGTGGAGCCCGCTGGCGCGGGGCGTGCTCGCGGGCAACCGCACCAGGTCGGGCGAGCGGCGCACCACCAGGGCCGGGTCTGATCCGTTCAGCGACTCCCTCTACGCGCAAGCGGGCGACTTCGACGTGGTGGACCGGGCCGACGAGGTCGCCGCGGCCCGCGGCGTGCCGACCGCGCAGGTCGCGCTGGCCTGGCTGCTGCAGCGCCCAGGAGTGACCGCGCCGATCATCGGCGCGACCAGGCTCGGCCACCTGACCGACGCGCTCGCGGCGGAGGAACTGGAACTATCGGCCGAAGAAGTGCGCAGGCTTGAAGAGCCGTACGTTCCGCATCCAGTTCTTGGGCATTTGTAGGCCGATTGATCTCGCATGTTTTAACCCGGCGAGTAGGCGATTACCTGGATGCTCGGCTATTCTCTTAATTGAATGGCCGGCGCCTGCACGGGGAAATGCGGGCGGTTGCGGCGTCACGGGGGACGAATCGCGGCCCTTACGGGCCGGTCTGGGGGCGGGGGACATGCTGGCTTCGCGCTATCGGCTGCCGGTTATCATGGCGGCCCTGGTCTTCGGGACCGTTGGCGGGACCGTCACGTCGATCACGCAAGCCCTCGCCGCCCATCCGGTCGCGGCCGGGCGGCCGGGATCGCCGTCCTACCAAGTGCCGGTGGCCCGTCCGGCCACCGTGCTCCATTGGGTGGCAGGCGCGCCAGGGCCGAGCCGGGCGGAGGCGCTGAGGATCGCCGCGATCCGGCCCGCGCCCTTGGTCACAGATGCGGTCAGGGCGGGCCGGGCGCGCCGGTCCAAGCACGGGCTGGCCGCGCCCCCACTGAGCCCGGCGATGGCGCGGGCGAACGCGCTGCGGCAAGCCGCCGCCAGGAGTTACCTGGCGACCGCGCACCCCCCGGCGGCGAGGTACCTGGCCGCCACCCAGCGGGCCCAGGTGCGCAACTACTACTGCGGCCCGGCCACGGTCTCGGAGATGCTGGCCCAGCTTGGCGTGGTGCTGAACCAGCCGGCGGCGGCCAAGGCGCTCGGCACGAACGCCTCAGGCACGGACTGGTCGAACAAGCATGGCTATCCGGTGCCACGGGTGCTCAATGCCCACCAGGCCAAGAACGACTACGTCGCGGTCGCCCTGCCGTGGACGCCGACGGCCAAGCAGATCTCGACCTACGTCGGAGATCTGGTCACCGACCTGAACCACGGCGACGGGGTGCCGCTGGCAGGCAACGCCTACGAGGTGCCTGGCGGGCCGCACCTGGTCGGGCAGCCGGCCGGCCAGGAGATCATGCACTGGTTCGACATCAGGGGCTACGCCGAGGCCGGCGCGGTCACCGCCTACGAGGACTCGGTCCACGGCGCGCCCAGCATCGCCTGGAACTCGACGGTGCCCGCTTACTCGACGCTGCCGTCGTCGACGATCGTGGACATCCTCGGGGCCCGTGGCTACGTCTGGTAACGCCAGGCCCAAGCCGGCCTGTCTCGCGGCGGTCGTCCTGCTCAGCGTGGCCCTGCTGCTCGGCGTGGCCCTGCTGACGGCCTGCTCGCGGTCGGCGGCGGCACCGAAGCGAACCTCGACCGGCTCGGCCACCCCGGTCGCGCACCCGGTGACCACGCCGGCGCCGGCGGCCGGGGGCCCGACCGCGTTCTGCGCGAGCCGGCCTGATGCCGCGATCGCCACGCGGCTGACGAGCCGCGTGCCCGGCACGACCAGGCACGAGGTGATACCGCTCGGCGTCAGCTCGGACGGGCGCACCGGCTACGTGTCGGCCTGGACCCCGGCGTTCTCCGGCGTCGCCGCGATCGACCTGCGGTCTGGCGCGCTGCGGCCGATCATGCGCTTCGCCGACCCGGCCACCGATCAGGCCGACGGGGCCTGGGGCGGCCGCTTCCTGGTTTGGGAACAGACGTACTCGCTGCAGAGCCTGGATGGCTTCACCGTCTACGCGTGGGACGCGGCGACCGGGCGCCGGCTGGTGCTCGGCCACTCGCGGACCGAGCCTGGCGGGTCACCGTGGCCCAGTCCCTGGCACGCCCCGGCCGTCAGCGGCCACTACGCGGCCTGGGCCCAGGGCGACGGGCCCGGCGGCCTGGCCCAGGTCAGGCTGGCGGACCTGCGGACCGGGCGGGTCACCGTCATCGCCGCCGGGCACCTGCAGGCCCCGTTCTTCGACGGGAACCTGCTCGTCTGGCCCGCCTCAGGGCGGCCGGGCGAGCTGACGCGGTTGCACGCCTACAGCGTCGCCGCGCACCGGATGGCTCCGCTTCCCCTGCCGCTCCGCGCCGTCGCCGGCACCGACTTCGTGGTCGCCGACGGGACGCGGACCGCGTACCTCAACGCGGCCCTGACCAGCCTGTACTACTCGCCAGCGGCCGATCGGCCCGCTCGGGTCATGCTCACGCTGCCGCCGGCCGAGGAGTTCAGCGGACTTGAGCTCGCGGCGGGGGCGCTCGCATGGACCACGACCACGGCGACCTACGCCGCTGACCTCGCGACCGGAGCGTACCTGCAGGTCACGCCCGCCTACGGGTTCGCGGTGACCAGCGGGGGCCCGGCGGTGCTGGTGTCAGACGCCCCGGCCGGCCGGGCGGCGCATCCGGCGCTTTCCTTGCACGTCATCGACCCGCGCTCGTGGGGACCAGGCCCGCGCCCCACGTCAGCGGGTCGCGGGGGGCCCGGTTGCGCGCCCTGGTTATGAGCCGGCGCCGGCGGGCGCAGCACTTCCGTCGGACGGGGCACTGCAGTCGGACGGGGCACTGCAGTCGGGGCAGAGCCCGAATAGCTCGACGGTGTGGCCGACATCGGTGAAGCCGGCCTCCCGCGCGACCTGCTCGGCCCAGCGCTCGACGGCGCGACCCTCGACCTCGACGCTGCAGCCACAGGTACGGCAGGTCAGGTGGTGATGGTGGGCGTTGGTCTGGCAGCGCCGGTACAAGATCTCGCCAGAGGAGTCCCTGATCGCGTCGATCCGGCCGCTCTCGCTCAGCACCTGAAGGTGCCGGTACACGGTCGTGAGGCCGACCTGCTCGCCGCCATCTCGCAGCTCCGCGTGGATCTGCTGGGCACTGCAGAACCCCGGCAGACGGTCAAGCACCGAAGCGACCGCCTCGGCCTGCCGCGTCCCGCGGACCCTGGTGCCGTGCGGCGTCGCGCCGGAAGCGCGCTCGGGCGTACTCACGTCTCGCACGGTAGCAGTCAGGACGCCAAGCTCTCGACGTTCGAGAGTCGCCGCGGCCTTTTGCGGATGGAAGGATTGTCGCAGTTCTGACCGAGAGCGGGACGGCCGCGTCGCCACGCGGCCGGCCGGGGGCTGGAACGACGTGGCGGACGGCCAGAGGGGCAGGATGGAGCCATGGCGGAACGGCTGCGCGACGCGACGAGTCCCTACTTGCTCCAGCACGCTGACAACCCGGTCGACTGGTGGCAGTGGGGCGAGGCGGCCTTCGACGAGGCCAGGCGCCGGGACGTGCCCGTCCTGCTGTCGGTCGGCTACGCGGCCTGCCACTGGTGCCACGTGATGGCGCACGAGTCGTTCGAGGACGAGGCCACCGCCGAGCTCATGAACAGCCACCTGGTGTCGATCAAGGTCGACCGCGAGGAGCGACCCGACGTCGACGCGGTCTACATGACCGCGACGCAGGCGATGATCGGGCAGGGCGGCTGGCCGATGACAGTGTTCCTGACCCCGGACCGGGAGCCGTTTTACTGCGGCACGTACTACCCGAGGGACTACTTCGCGCGGCTGGTACTGGCGATCTCCAGCGCCTGGACCGAGCACAGGCAGGACGTGACCGGCCAGGCCCGCCAGATCACGGCCGCGCTCGCCGGGACGACGCAGCGCGCGACCGAGACCGGTGGCCTGGTGCTCGCCGAGGCGGGCCAGGTCTGCGATGCCGCGGTCGCGGCGCTGGCGAAGCAGTATGACGCCCGGCGCGGTGGCTTCGGCGGCGCGCCCAAGTTCCCGCCGTCCCCGGCGCTTGAGTTCCTGCTGCGGCACTGTGAGCGGGCCGGCGGCGAGTCCGGTGACCTGGCCTTCACGCTGGTCGCGGGGACCGCCGAGGCGATGGCCAGGGGCGGGATCTACGACCAGGTCGGCGGCGGGTTCGCCAGGTACAGCACCGACGCCGACTGGGTCGTGCCGCATTTCGAGAAGATGCTCTACGACAACGCCCAGCTGGCGCGGGTGTACGCGCACTGGTGGCGGCGGCTGGCCGCGAGCGGGGCCGATGCGGGCTTGACGGGGCTGACGGGGCTGGCCCGGCGGGTGGCGGAGCAGACCTGCGACTGGATGCTGGCCGACCTGGCGACCGAGCAGGGCGGGTTCGCCAGCGCGCTCGACGCGGACAGCGACGGGTCGGAGGGCGCGTTCTACGTCTGGACGCCGGCTGAGCTGGCCGAGGTGCTCGGTCCGCAGGACGGCCGGTACGCGGCCGAGTTGTTCGGGGTGACGCGGGCCGGGACGTTCGAGCACGGCCGCTCGGTCCTCCAACTGCCCGCCGATCCCGACGATTGGCAGCGCTACGAGCAGGTCAGGTCACGGCTGCTGGCCGTCAGGGGGAAGCGGGTCTGGCCGTCAAGGGACGACAAGGTCGTGGCCGGCTGGAACGGGCTGGCGATCACGGCGCTGGCCGAAGCCGGGCTGCTGCTTGTCCGGCCTGACTACGTGACGGCGGCTCGCCGGGCCGCCGAGCTCATCGCGACCGTGCACCTGCGCGCTGGCCGGCTCGCCCGGACCTCGCGGGGCGGGGTCGCCGGACCGAGCGCGGGCGTGCTCGAGGACTACGCGAACGTGGCGGCCGGCTTCCTTGCCCTGTACGGGGTGACCGGTGAGGCGGCCTGGGTCGAGCGAGCGGGCGGCCTGCTCGGCACGGCACTCGACCGGTTCAGGGCCGCCGACGGCGGCTTCTACGACACCGCCGACGACAGCGAGCAGCTGATCTACCGGCCCGCGGACCCGGCCGACGGGCCGACCCCTTCGGGCACGTTCGCGATCGCGGGAGCGCTGCTGAGCTACTCCGCGCTGACCGGCTCGACCGGGCACAGGGAGGCGGCGGTCAATGCGCTGGGGGCGTTGCGTCCGATCGCGGGCAGGTACCCGCAGGCGGCGGGCTGGGGGCTGGCCGTAGCCGAGGCCTTCATCGCCGGGCCAGCCGAGATCGCGATCGTCGGGCCGCCTGGCGACGAGCGCACGACGGCGCTGCACGAGGCGGCCGGGTTCGGCGCCACGCCGGGCGCCGTGATCGCGCTCGGGCCAGGCGGAGCCGACTCCGGCATCCCGCTCCTGCTCGGCCGCGACCTGGTCGACGACCAGCCGGCCGCTTACGTCTGCCGCGACTTCGCCTGCCGCCTCCCGGTCACCACCCCCGATGCCCTGCTCGCCCAGCTGCGAAGCTAACCCTTCCGGCCTGGGATCCGGAGGCGAAAAATCAACACTGTGAAACTTTTGGCTACGTTGCGCGTCTAGCTTGATGAGGTAGGGATTGTCGCTAGTTGGCGCAGCCGGTTTTCTTCCGGCCAGTTGACCGGGCATAATCCCTTTAGTGACAGCAAACGCCCCCGAGCGGAAGGGTACGGAGTTGCGCACTCTGGCGCGTCGGCTACTCCCTGTCATCGCCTTCGCTCTCGTGCTTGGCCTGGTGCTCACCGGCCTGTTCAGGCACTCGCGATCCGCGCTCAGCCTGCGTAGTCCGAGCGCGGCCGGACAGGCGCGGACGGTCGGCGGCGGGCGGGGCACGGGCGTGAGCGGCGCGGTCGGGTCGATACCTGGCGTGGCCGGCGCCGACTCGGGAGCGGGCGCCGCGTGGCCCTACACCCTCGACGTCGCCGCCAAGCCGCTTCCAACCGCTCGGCACCACGCCAGCGCCCCGAGCCGGGTCAAGCTGCTCCAGGCCGACGTGCTGGTCGTGAACGCCTCCGGGCTACCCGCCGTCCTGGCCCACGAGATCAGCAAGCTAGCGGGCGTGGTCGCGGCCGTGCCCGTCGACGCGGGCCGGATCAAGGTCGACGGCGTCTTCACCAACGTGCTCGGGGTCGACCCGGCGACGTTCCGGCCGTTCGCGGCCAAGCCGACCGCGGGATCGGCCACCTTGTGGAACAACATCGCGGCCGGGGGAATGGCGATCTCCTACACGATGGCCAAGGGCGAGCGGCTCAGCCTGACCAAGCCGGTCAAGGTCATCGGGGCCCGCGCGACCTCGTTGCCGGTGGCCGGGTTCGGCACCGTCGGCATCGGCGGCGTCGACGCCGTGGTGTCGGACAACGTCGCTCGGTCGCTCGGCCTGCCCGAGGACAACGCCGTCGTCATCAGCGCCCCGCGCGCCCGGCTCGACGTGCTCATGCGCAAGATCAAGAAGCTGGCGCCGGCCAGCGCGGCCGTCACCGCGCTCGTGACCCAGATCATCGCCGGGCGCTCCCCGGTCGTCGAAGGCTCGGCCGGCGAGGTGCTGACCCTCGGCGCGGGGTCCACCGCCCAGGGGCCTGGGCTCACCTCCGGGCAACTGACGAAGTTCCTCACCGCCGCCATGAGCAGGATCGGCATGCCGTACGTCTGGGGCGGCGACGGGCCGACGGACTTCGACTGCTCGGGCCTGGTCCAGTGGTCCATGGCGCAGGCCGGAGTCGTGATGCCGAGGGTGGCGGCCGACCAGGCCAGAACCGGGCCGCTGCTGTCGCTCAGCGAGCTTGAGCCCGGCGACTTGCTCTTCTACCACACGGACCCGACCGCGCCCGACTACATCTCGCACGTCGCCATCTACATCGGCAACGGCATGATGCTCCAGGCCCCCGAGCCAGGAATGGACGTCGAGGTAGTCAAGGCCGACTTCGGCGCCGGCTTCGCCGGCGCGATCCGCGTCTACCCGAAGGTGGCCGCCGCGGTAGCCGCCAGCATCGCCGGCTAGCCGCCCTCGGCCGCCTCCTTCCGCTGCGATCATCCGCGATCACGTCCGGGATCGTGATCACGGAGCCCCGTCCGGCCGACGCGACCCCGCGCGGTTCCGTGATCATGCGCCAGCGGTGATCACGGTAAGGAGGACGGGTGATAGCCCTCCAGACTGCCGTGATCAACGATTTTCCTTGATCACGGAGCAACGTAGGGGCGGCTCCGCCGTCCTTCGCCTCCGGCCGGACGGCCCGGGCTTGCGCCTCTCTCATGGATATGTAATCATCATTACATGAGTACAGAAGACGCAGAGAAGGCCTCGGGGTCGGCGGCTGACCGGCTGCGGGGCTGGTTCACCGGGCGGATGCCGAGCGAGTGGCTGGACGGCGCGCTCGAGGTCAAGCTCGACCGCGAGGAGATCACCGTCATCGTCCCGATCACGCCGCCGCCGGTCGTGGCGGACGCGTCGCCGAGCGAGCAGTCCGCCGCGTGGGACGGGCGCAGCCGCAGGTTCCGAGAGGACACCAGGGAGCAGCGGATCGAGATCGCCCACGAGGCCGAGCACACGTTCGGCCGGAAGGTCTCATGGGGCGTCAGAGCGGGTGAGCGCACTGTGATGTTCACCACGTTTTCGGTGCCGGTGATGACCAGGCTCCGCCAGCCCGAGCGCATGGTGCTCGACACCCTGGTGGACGCCGGCGTGGCCAGGAGCCGTAGCGACGCGCTGGCCTGGTGCGTGCGGCTGGTGGGCGAGCACGAGGACTCGTGGCTCGCCGACCTGAGGACCGCGCTCGAGCACGTCGAGCAGGTACGCGCCGAGGGACCGCGATCGGCCTGAGCGCGCCCGCTCGCAGCGGCTAGGCCCGTCCAGTCCCGAGCCGGGATCTCATGGACCACCAATTTTGTACGAGTTAGCCCCAAATAACTCGTCCGATTTAGGGTATTAGCCGGATTTAACGGCCAACAAGCATAAGCAAAGTTGTCCGCCTGCCGTACTCATGTACGGGTGCGGAACACCGCCTCGGGGACGGCCCGTAGCGGTCGCCGCCGGGCGGTGATCCCGGTGCCCCTGAGCCCCCCAAAGGGCTCAGGCGGCCCGCCAGCGACCCCGCCCCAGTGCCGGCCGCCCTAGCTGGTCGGCTCCTGCGCGCCGCTCGCCGCCGCGCCGTCAAGGCAGTCGGGAGTGGCCGGATCTTGCCACGAAGAGCGACGCCCTGATCACGGGCTCGTCAGGCCGGGGAGGCCGGCCGCGCTGGCCGCCTCGGCTCGATCGAAGGCGCCATATTTGATCCCCGGCTGCCGGGGTACACTCCCCAAATCGATCCCGCGAGTCCGGGCCTATTCCGTGCTGCCCGGACTGCCTAGCCCGCAGCGGAGCGTCAACGCAGACGCCAACGAGGAGGAGTAGTCGTGGTTTATGAGGTGAAGGCCGCGTTGGTGGAGTGGAATCCGACCGCGGAGCGGCTCCGCGAGTTGACCGAGAAGATGCCCAACGCCCAGGTGACCGAGTTCGACAACGTGGTCGTCAAGGCCAGGGTGGATTCGCGCAGCACCAGGTCTACATTCGTCGTCGCCGATTCGACTAATGCCACCAGCCAGACCATCACCCGCGACGAGTACGACCGCATCTCCGCCGAGCAGGACGCTTATCTCGCCAAGCAGCACGTGGTCGTCGTCGACGGCTACATCGGCTCCGACCCGCAGTTCCGCACCAGGGCCCGGCTGATCATGGAAGCCGCGAACGCCAATGTCGCGGGCATGCAGAAGCAGCTCTACTATCCGGTCGGCGACGACTACGACGCGGCGGCCTGGGAGCCCGACACGACGGTCATCTACACGCCGAACCTGGCTGCGCCCGGCTATCCGGACGACCGCGTCATCGCCGTTGACCTGAACTCCAATATCACCCGCGTGCTCAACTCGGACTACTTCGGCGAGTCCAAGAAGGGCGGCCTGCGGATGTGGAACAACATCGTCTATAACCGCGGCGGCCTCTCGCTGCACGCCGGCTGCAAGGTGATGCCCAGGGACGGCGACCCCACCGCGATCCTCATCGTGGGCCTATCCGGCACCGGCAAGACGACGACCACGTTCACCACCCAGCTCGACAGCAAGCCAGCGCAGGACGACTTCGTCGCGCTCATGCCGGGCGGCAAGGTCTACACGACCGAGAACGGCTGCTTCGCGAAGACATTCGGCCTTGACCCCAGGTACGAGCCCGCCATCTACGGCGCCACCACCAAGCCGGACGCCTACCTGGAGAACGTCTCCGTCAACGCCGAGGGCAAGGTCGACTTCTTCGACACCTCCTACACCAAGAACGGCCGCACCACCTGGCCGTTCTCCTATGTCCACCCGTGGCCGGGCAACGAGGTGCCGCCCGCCGAGTTCCTGCTGATCCTGAACAGGAACGAGAACATCGTGCCGGGGGTGGCCAGGCTGGACCGGGCGCAGGCCGCGGCCTACTTCATGCTCGGCGAGACGACCGGCACGTCCGCGGGCGGCAAGGACGAAGAGGGCAAGTTCCTGCGGGTTCCCGGCACGAACCCGTTCTTCCCGAGGAACATGGCCGACATGGGCAACCGGATGCTCGAGCTGCTCGACAGCCACGAGCTGAAGGTGTACGTGCTGAACACCGGCCGGATCGGCGGCAAGGACGACGAGACCTCGAAGAAGGTCACCATTCCTTACTCATCGGCGATCGTCCAGGCGATCGTTGAGGACTCGATCGCGTGGGTGACCGACGAGGACTTCGGCTACGAGATCGCGGCGTCGCTGCCAGGGGTCGACGACATCGAGGTCTTGCAGCCGCGCCGCCTGTACGAGCGGCATGGCCGCCTCGATGAGTACAACGCACTCGTGGCCAGGCTGAAGAAGGAGCGCAGGGAGTACCTCGCCTCCTTCCCCGGCCTGGAAGAGGCGATCGTCAAGTCGATCGGCTAGAGCGACTCTGGCCAAGGCGCGGGGGCGGTTCGCCGCCGCCCGCGCCTCGTGCTTGAGCAGGTCACGGCACCGCGGCGCGGCCAGATTGGTTCGCGGCCCGAATATTTCAGTCCTCAGTCTCAAGATCGTGGCGACCCACCAGGCAACGTGAGATAGCGTGCGTAGTGCTGTCGATAGTGCGCCTGGCACGCCGACGCGGATCGACCGTTTGAAAATGCGCTAGCCACGTACGGCCCTCCGCCCGCGCGCTGGCGACCCGGCGATCTCCGCCGAGATAGTCATGAACACCGATACGGTTGGCGGCAGCGAGGAAGTGTGCCTGATGCGCCTCATGCGCCTGATCCCATTTCGTGGTCTTGTTTACCGGGTCTACGAGCGGCGGCTTGAGTACTTGCTCGGCAAGTCGCGGGTGCCAAGACACGTCGGGGTGATGTGCGACGGCAACCGGCGGTGGGCGCGGTCGGCTGGGTTCCCCGATGTCAGCAGTGGCCACCGCAAGGGCGCCGACAAGATCTTCGAGCTGCTCGACTGGTGCCGTGACGCCGGAGTCGAGGTCGTCACGCTCTGGCTGCTGTCGACCGACAACCTCGTGGCCAGGCCGGAGTCCGAGATCGAGCCGCTCCTTGAGATCATCGAGGACACGGTCAAGGAGCTCGTCGCCCAGAACTGGCGGGTGAAGCCGGTCGGAGCGCTCGACTTGCTGCCGGCCGAGATGGCCCAGGTGCTCAAGAGCGCCTACGAGGAGACGGCCGAGCGGCCGGGCGTGCAGGTCAACGTCGCCGTCTGCTACGGAGGCCGGCGCGAGATCGCCGACGCGGTGCGCTCGCTGCTGCTCGATCACGCGACTAAGGGCACCACGATCGAGGAGCTCGCCGAGATCCTCGACGTGGAGCACATCGCCGAGCATCTCTACACGGCCGGCCAGCCCGATCCTGACCTGGTGATCAGGACGTCGGGGGAGCAGCGGCTCGGCGGGTTCCTGCTCTGGCAGAGCGCCCACTCTGAGTTCTACTTCTGCGACGCCTACTGGCCAGCGTTCCGCAAGGTCGACTTCCTCCGTGCGCTCCGTTCCTACGCGGAGCGCCAGCGTCGCTTCGGCCACTGATCGGCCTAGCCGGCCTCACCTGCCGGCGTCCGGAAATCTCATATCTGGTGACAAACACCCGGTGAATGTGGCGGGTCAGCTCAGTTTCGTGGCGTGCCACTACTTCCATGCAGTGCCTCGGGCCAGGTACCGTCGAAAACTGACAGGCGGTGCAATGCCGCCCGACGGGAAGGCCCTCGAGAATTCTCGAGCTCCACGCCGGCCAAGGCCGGCTTGATGAGCAAAGGGCCGGCGCCCGGCCCGTAGCTGGCCGGCCCCGGCCCCCGCGGCAGCCTTGTGCTCAAGGCGTCGCCATGCCAAATCATTGGAGACTGAGTGGCCAGTTCCGCAGCAGCCCGCACGTCGGGCCCGAACACTACCGGCAACCACGAAGCGGCGCCAGCCAGTACGGTCCAGGTGGCGAATGCGCCAGCGAGCGCGGCAGGCGCGCGACCGAAGGGAGCCCGATCCAAGCGCCCGGCGGGAACGGCCTTGTCCGGCGCGCCGGACGGCTCGGCCACCGGGCGGACCGAGGCCGGCCAGGCTCGCCGCACCTATGTGCTCGACACCAGCGTCCTGCTCGCCGACCCCGGCGCCATTAGCAGGTTCGCCGAGCACAGAGTCGTGCTTCCACTGGTAGTGATTACGGAGCTTGAGGCTAAGCGGAACCATCCTGAGCTCGGGTTCTTCGCCCGGGCGGCACTGCGCCACCTGGACGACCTGCGGGTGCGCCAAGGGCGGCTCGATGCCGACATCGAGATCGGCGACCTTGGCGGCACGGTCAGGGTCGAGCTTAACCACACCGACCCGTCCGTCCTGCCTGCTGGCTTCCGGCTCGGCGACAACGACACCAGGATCCTCTCGGTCGCGCGCAGCCTGGCCGCAGAGGGCCAGAGCGTCATCCTGGTCAGCAAGGACCTGCCCCTGCGGATCAAGGCCGCAGCGATCGGCCTGGCGGCGGAGGAGTACCGCGCCGAGCTGCCGCCAGACTCAGGCTGGACCGGCATGGCGGAGTTCGAGGTCGGCTCGGCCGAGCTCGACCAGCTCTACGCCGACGGCACGCTCGACTTCGCCCCGGCGGCTGAGCTGCCCTGCCACACCGGCCTGGTGCTGTTCTCAAGCTGCGCGGGCTCAGGCAGCGCGCTCGCGCGGGTGCAGCCGGACAAGTCAGTCAAGCTTGTCCGCTGCGACCGCGACGTGTTCGGGCTTCGGGGTCGCAGCGCCGAGCAGCGGATCGCGCTTGACCTGCTGCTCGATCCCGACATCGGGATCGTCTCGCTCGGCGGCCGGGCCGGGACCGGCAAGTCAGCGCTCGCGCTCTGCGCCGGCCTTGAGGCCGTGCTCGAACGCCGCCAGCACCGCAAGGTCCTCGTCTTCCGCCCGCTCTACCCGGTCGGCGGCCAGGAACTCGGCTACCTGCCAGGCTCCGAGGCCGACAAGATGAACCCGTGGGCCCAGGCCGTCTTCGACACGCTCGGCGCGGTTACCACGCCCGACGTGATCGAGGAGGTCGTCGCCAGGGACATGCTCGAGGTGCTACCGCTGACCCACATCAGGGGGCGGTCGCTGCACGACTCGTTCGTGATCGTGGACGAGGCCCAGTCGCTTGAGCGGGGCGTGCTGCTCACCGTGCTCTCGCGCATCGGCGCGGGCTCCCGCGTGGTGCTTACCCACGACATCGCCCAGCGCGACAACTTGCGGGTAGGCAGGCACGACGGAGTGGTCGCCGTGATCGAGAAGCTGAAGGGACATCCATTGTTCGCGCACGTCACGCTCGTGCGCTCGGAACGGTCTCCGATCGCGGCCCTGGTGACCGAGATGCTGGAGGACACGACCGGCTAGCCAATCGCGGCCAATCGCAGGCTCAGGGTGCTCGGACCCGCCGCGGGGCGGTACGGTGACCAGCGACATGAACGAGATCGATGACGCTCCGCGGCTGGCCGGGCCGGCCAGCGGCGGCGGAGAGCCCGGGCCCTTGGTCGCCACGAGCCTGCCCGTCTCGGTGATCATGCCGGTCCGCAACGAGGAGCGGCATCTCGCCGAGGCGGTCGCCAGCGTCCTTGACCAGGGCTATGCCGGCGGACTCGAGCTCGTGCTCGCGGTTGGTCCATCAAAGGACGCGACCGCCGACATAGCAAAGAAGCTCGCGGCGGCTGACTCGAGGATCACGGTGGTGGACAACCCGTCCGGGCAGATCCCCGCCGCGCTGAACCGGGCGGTCGCCGCGTCCCGGCACGACATCATCGTCAGGGTCGACGGGCACGCGCTGCTCCCGCCCGGATACATCGCCACGGCCGTGCGGACCCTGCGCGAGACCGGGGCGGTCAACGTCGGCGGCATCATGGCGGCCGAGGGGATCAGCCCGTTCCAGCGCGCCGTCGCCTGGGCGATGACTTCGCCGGCCGGGGTCGGCTCGGCCAAGTACCACACCGGCGGCGGCGCGGGCCCGGCCCAGTCGGTCTACCTCGGGGCGTTCCGCCGGGAGGCGATCGAGGGCGTCGGCGGCTACGACGAGCGGTACCTGCGGGCCGAAGACTGGGAGCTGAACCACCGGATCCTGGCCGCGGGCGGCCAGATCTGGTTCACGCCGCAGCTGCGGGTCAGCTACCGGCCAAGGTCCAGCGTCAGCGCGCTCGCCTCCCAGTACTTCCACTACGGCCGCTGGCGCCACGTGGTGGCGCGGATGCACGCCGGCACGATCAACCTGCGGTACCTGGCACCTCCGCTGGTCGTGCTCGCGATCCTGGCCGGGACCGTGATCGGCCTGGCCGGGCTCGGGTCCCTGGCGGCCGGCGCGGGCAGCTGGTGGCCCTGGCTGCTGCTGCTCGCCGGTTTCGCCGCGCCCGCGTCGTACCTGCTCGGCGTGCTCGCCGCGACCGCGACCGCCGCCAGGACCCTGCGCGGCCTGGCCCTGGCCTGGCTACCCCTGGTGCTTCCGACTATGCACTTCAGCTGGGGCGTCGGCTTCCTGCTCAGCCCCAGGCACCTGGATGCGCGTTCGTCCTAGCCCAGGTCGTCTGGCTCGCGCTCGGCGGTGAGGAGGGACTCGGCGATCTTCAGGTCGCTGGGGTAGGTGATCTTGAGGTTGCGCTCGCTGCCCAGGACGGCGCGGACATCGACGCCGGGCAGGTAGCGCAGCACGATCCCGCAATCGTCGGTGGCGCTGAACGAGGCCGCGTCCGGGTCGGCGGCCGCCAGCTCGTGGGCCCGCCGGATGACCGAGAGCCTGAACCCTTGCGGGGTCTGGCACCGGCCGAGCGACTCGCGCGGCGGTATGGAGGTCATGACGCCATCGGCGAGTTCCACGATCGTGTCGGCGGTCGGGACTACTACGCCGAGGGCCTCGCACTCAGCCAGCGCGGCGACGCAGTCGGCGATGATCCGCTGGTCAACCAGCGGCCTGGCCGCGTCGTGGAACAGCACGTCGCAGTCGTTTCCGCGACCGCTGAGCCGCTCGATCGCGCACCTGGTCGAGCCTGGCCGGTCCGTCCCGCCGGCGATGACCTGGCTCAGCTTGCGGTACCGGTCGCCAAGGATCCGCTGACCGGTCGGCACGAAGCCGGCCGGCAGCACCACGATCACCTCGTCGATCCCCGGCGCCTGGTCGAAGGCGCTCACCGAGTGCTCGAGCAAGGTCCGCCCGGCGAGCAACTGAAGCTGCTTGGGCACGTCCCCGCCCAGCCTGAGCCCTGATCCGCCAGCGAGCACCACCGCGACCGTGAGCATGACCGGACCCTACCCTGTTGGGTTTTCAAGCAGACGCGCCTGGTTTGCTAGTGCGCTTCTCCCCAGGCACGCGTTCAGTACTGTGAGTAATTGATTGAACGTTTTAAGTCACACCGGGTCTGGTAGCGGGAGGGCTCGATCTTCGGGGGGCTCAGGCGGGCTGACGGTGCTCAGGCGCCGCAGGTGGAAGGGCCTTCGGGCGACGCCAAGGGCCTGCTTGAGGCTGGGTCGCAGCGGCTGGACGCTCGCCTGGGCGAAGCCGCGAGGGGAGCCGGCGAGGTAACGATCGGTCTCGCGCGGGCCGGCCGGGCGTCGGCCTACCGGGTCGTGAGCTGGGCCAGCGCGCGGGCGGTCGCCCCGAACTCGGTCACCGCGATCTCGCTGCTGCTCGCGCTCTGCTCGGCCGCCTGGCTCAGCGGCGGCACCGCGGCTGACAACTTGCGCGGGCTGGCCGCCATCGGCGGCTGGCTCGCGGCGCGGGTCAGCGCCCGGCACCTTCAGGCCTTCGTCGCGCAGCGCCAGCCTCGCCGGGCCGAAGCGGCCGACGAGCGGCCGGGCGGCAGCGACTGGCTCATCCTGCCTGCCTATAACTGGTCAGCCGGAGTGCCCGTTCCCAGGGCGGCCGCGCCCACGATGCCCAGGTTCGGCGAGCGCAGCTACGACTGGCTGTTCGGCGTGAGCACGGTCGCCGCGGAATGCGCCATCTATGGCGGCATGGCGGCCGGAGGAATCGCCGCCGGATGGTCGGGAACCTGGCCGCTGGCGATCAGCACGGTGGTATTCGTATCGGTCGCCAGCATCGCCAGGACCTGCGCCCAGGCGGTAGCCGGACCTGGCGGCGCTGGTCAGGCCGGGCCGGCCGCCTGGCTGTGGAACGGCATCGGCGCCTTGCTGGCGCCGCCGGTAGGCGTTCGGGTACTGCTGGCCGCGCTGATCATGGTGCGCTACGGGCCGAGGCTGGCGCTGGTCGTCGTCTGCGTGCTCGAGGTCATCTCGCTGTCCCGGACAGTGGCCACGATGGCGACGCGGCGGCCCGTCAGGGCGCCGCACCCCGGCCGGACGCCCGCGGACGCGCTCAGGGCCGTGACGAGCGGGCAGAACGTGCTGCTCGCCTGCCGCGACGACGGGCCGCTGGCCCGCTGGGCCGGTCGCCTGGTCGCGGGCAACCTCACCCCGATGCCGCCGGCGCTGGCTGGCCTGGTCGCGGTCGTGCTGCTGGTCGCGCTTGGCATCAAGAACCTGCCAGGAGTGATCGCGCTCACGCCGGTACTGGTACTGCTGCTGGCCGCCCCCGGCGCGGGCCATCCGCACGACGGCCGACTCGACTGGCTGGTGCCGGTGCTGATCTGCCTTGGCCAGTACTGCTACCTGGCCGCGTTCGGCCTGGCGCGGGGCGTCCCCGGGCCGGCCGTGTTCGCCACCTGCTCGATGACCGCGGTCTGGTACGCGGGACTCGCGGCCGCGCCGCCTCGGAACGCGGGCGCCCGTACGAAGGTGCTGACCAGCCGCCAGGCCCGGGTCAGGCAGATCGTGCTGCGACCAGCAGACGGTATCGGCGGGGAAGCGAGGATATGCGTCGTCTGCCTGACTGCCGCGCTTGGCGTGGCAACGTTCGGGTACCTTGGGCTGGCGGCGTACCTAGCGGCGCTGATGTGCCGGAAAGCGGTAGTCGGATACCTGATCGGTGAGGAGGACCAGCGCCCGTGATCGGTGTGGTGCTGGCTGCCGGTGCCGGGAGGCGGCTTCGGCCTGACACCGACGCGCTGCCCAAGACGCTGCTGCCGGTGGACGGCGATACGACAATCCTGCACCTGGCGCTGCGCAATCTCGCCGCCGTCGGCATCACCGAGGTGGTGATCGTCGTCGGCTACGCGGCGGCCGCGATCGCGGACCGGGTTCCCGAGCTTGAGCGATCGGCTGGCGTCGAGATCACGCTGGTGTACAACGCGCGAGCACAGGAGTGGAATAACGCGTACTCGCTCTGGCTCGCGCGCGAATACTTCGGCCGGGGTGCGCTGCTGGTCAACGGCGACACCATCCATCCTTCCAGCGTCGAGGACGTCGTGCTGGCCCGCGCCGACGGGCAGGACGCGCCCCCGCTCGGCCGGATCGTGATCGCGATCGACGACGTGAAGCCGCTAGCCGACGAGGAGATGAAGGTGGTGCTCGACCCGGCTAGCCTGCTGCTGGCGATCACCAAGGAGATGGATCCGGCGCTGGCGCACGGTGAGTACATGGGCGTCACCTTGATCGAGCCCTCCGCGGCCCTGGGGCTGTCCGACGCCCTCGAGACGACGTGGCGGCGCGACCCCAGCCTGTACTACGAGGACGGGTTCGCTGAGTTCGCCAGGCGCAGCGGCGCCGTCCTGGCCGCGCCGATCGGCCAGGTCGATTGGGTGGAAGTCGACAACCACGCCGACCTGCAAAAGGCGAGGGCAATCGCGTCCCGCTGCTAATCTCGCCTGAGTGCCGGCGGACCGTCGGAGTACCCCGGCAGTGCTGGTCTAAGGTGGTGCGGGTCTAAGGAGTGTTATGCCGCAGCTGGCGCGGATACTCGCGGCGCCGCTGGTGATCGAGGTCTCGGCCGGGGCCATCGGCGGCCTGGGAGCGCTGCTCGCCGACCGGCGGATAGCGACCGAGGGCCGCGTCGCCGTGGCCGTGGGCCCTGGGCAAGGCGAGTCGGTCGCCGCCGAGCTCAGGATCAGCGCCGCCGAGCTGTTCCGCGTGCCCGACGGCAGCCATGACTCGGCCGTGACCCTCGGCAAGGAACTGCGGGCGGGAGCCTACGAAGCGGTCGCGGGGATCGGCGGCGGCCGGACGATCGACGTGACCAAGTTCGCGGCCCACATGGCGGGCATCCCGATGGTCAGCGTCGCCACCAGCCTGGCCCACGATGGCATCGCATCTCCCGTCAGCACGCTCGCGCACGAGTCTGGGAACGGCTCCTACGGAGTGGTGCCGCCGGTGGCCGTGGTCGTGGACCTTGACCGGGTCAGGGCGGCCCCAGGAGCGCTGGCCACGGCCGGGGTCGGTGATGTGGTCAGCAACCTGTCCGCGATCGCCGACTGGGAGCTGTCGGCCGCCGATACCGGCGAGCCCGTGGACGGGCTCGCCGTCGCGATGGCGCGCACCGCCGCGCACGCGGTGCTGCACGACGACAGCCCGGCGATGTCCGACCGCTTCCTCACCGTGCTGGCCGAGGCGCTGATCATGTCGGGCCTGGCCATGGCCGTCGCCGGGTCGAGCCGCCCGAGCAGCGGCGGCGACCACGAGATCATGCACGCGATCAACCAGTTGTTCCCCGGCCGCGCGAGCCATGGTGAGCTGGCTGGCCTCGGCGCGCTGTTCTGCGACTACCTCCGCGGCGACGAGCAGCAGTTCGCCGAGATCTCGTCCTGCCTGGCCAGGCACGGGTTGCCGAGGCAGCCTGAGCAGATCGGCCTGACCACCGCACAGTTCACCGAGGCGGTGCTGCACGCGCCGGCGACTCGTCCTGGCCGGTACACGATCCTGGAGCGGCTGGCGATGTCGCCGGCGCAGGCCGCCCGAGCAGTGGAGGACTATGTCGGCGCCGTCGCTGGCTGAGCTCAGGTCGCAGGGCCAGCCTGCCGCCATACTCAGCCGGGTCAATGATGAGCACTGGTTCGGCCGTCTCTACATGCGCAAGGTGTCGCCGTACGCGACCTGGGTCTTCGCCCGGCTTGGCTGGCCGCCGAACGCGGTCACCGCCGCCTACATCCTGTGCGGGATCGCGGCCGGGGTGGTCATAGCGTTCGGTGGCCTGTGGACCGCGATCGCCGGCGCGGTGCTGATCCAGGGCTATCTGCTCTTCGACTGCTCGGACGGCGAGCTCGCCCGATGGTCTGGCCGCACGTCGGCCGGGGGGATCTACCTGGACCTGGTCGGTCACTACCTCGGTGAGAGCGCGCTGATCATCGGCCTCGGGTTTCGGGCCCAGGGTCATCTCGGGGCATCGGGTCCCTACGTGACCGCCGGATTCGCGACCGCCGTCCTCGCCATGATCGTCAAGGCGGAGACCGACAACGTGATCGTAGCCAGGGTCAAGGGCGGGCTGCCGGCGAGCTATAGCGACGACGCTCTGGCCCCGACCAGTTCCGGCATGGCCAAGGCGAGGAAGCTAGCGAGCGTGCTGCGCCTGCACAGGATCACCCAGGCGGTGGAGCTTTCATTGCTCGTCCTGGTGGCCGCGATCATCGACTCGGCCCGGGGCGGGCTCACCGCGACGCGGGTGCTGCTGCTGGCCTGCCTGGTCGTGGCGGGCCTGATGGTCGTGGCCCACCTGGTCGCTGTCATGGCGTCGAGGCGATTGCGATGAAGCTCTCGATTGTGATCTTGACCATGGGCAACCGCCCTGATGAGGTGGCCAGGGCCATAGCCAGCACCGAGGTGATGCGCGCGGGCGGCGCCGAAGTCCTGGTCGTCGGCAATGGCGCCGACCCGCCGCCCGTGCCCGCCGGGGTGACGACGTTGCGCCTGGCCGAGAACCTCGGCGTTTCCGGCGGGCGCAACGCGGCCGTGGCGGTCTGCACCGGCGACGTCGTGCTCTTCCTCGACGACGACGGCTGGTACCCGGAGCCGCAGGAGCTCGCAACGCACGTCGCTGACCGGTTCGCGGCCGATCCAGCTCTCGCCGTACTGTCGTTCAGGGTGATCGACCCGGTCAGCGGGGCCGGGGCTCGTTGGTATGTGCCCAGGCTGCGGGCGGGCGACCCGGAGCGCAGCTCGATCGTGACCACGTTCGCCGGCGGTGCCTGCGCGATCAGGCGGTCGGCCTACGACGAGGCCGGAGGGCTTCCTGAAGCGTTCTTCTTCGGCCACGAGGAGACCGACCTGGCCTGGCGGCTGATCGAACGGGGCTACCTGATCGAGTACGACGCGGCCGCGCTCATGTGCCATCCGGCGGTCAGCAACGCCAGGCACGAGATCTGGTACCGCACCGAGGCCAGGAACCGGGTCTGGCTGGCTCGCCGGAACCTGCCGTGGCCGGTCGCGTTCTGCTACCTGGCCGACTGGGTCGTGCTCACCGTGGTCAGGGAGCGGTCCGCGGCCGCGCTGCGCGCTTGGTTCGCCGGCTTCGCTGACGGCTGGCGGCGCAATCCTGGCCGCAGGCAGCCGCTCTCATGGCGCGCGATGTGGCGGATGACCAAGGCCGGACGCCCGCCGGTCATCTGAGCAGGCCGAGCGGGCGGCTCAGTGGTGGCCGAGAGGGCCGGCGAACGCGTTGCGATCCCGGCAGACGTTGGCGCGCCCGGTGATGCCACCGTAGTTCTTCGAGATGTGGTTGAGGGCGGGCTGCTTGGCTGGCGGTGATGCCCGCCGGGCGTCGGGCAGGACGTCGCCGGCGGAGCCGTGCTTGCCGTCGCGCTTGGCCTGATGGTGCCGCTGCGGCAGCTTACGGTCGCGCGCGATCGCGCTGAACAATGTCCTGGCCTGCGGTGCCCACACCACCCAGTTCGGGTTCTGCGGGTAGGGGAGCACCGGCACCGAGATGAAGTGAACGTCGGCTAGCCGCATGGTCCGCAGGCCCTGGGCGAGCGAGATCAAGGCGGCCTGGTTCAGGCCGCTGTCGGTCGTCAGCGAGGCAGCGGCATCGGAGACGATCTTGTAGACCCTGGCCGGGTTGCCGAACAGGTCGGTGCGCTTCACTTTCTGCGCTAGCGACGCCATGAGGTACTGGTCGCGCTGGATCCGTTCCAGGTCCGAGCCGAGTCCGATGTACCTGACCCGCCAGTAGGCGAGCGCCTCGGCCCCCCAGACGTGGTGCAGGCCGCCGGTCAGATGCAGGTTGGACCGCGGATCCTTGATCGCGTAGGGCAGGCAGATGTCGACGCCGCCCAGGTCGTTGATGACGCGCTCGAAGCCGGTGAAGTTCAGCTCGATGAAGTGGTCAAGCCGGAGGTGGGTGGTCTGCTCGATGGTCTTCCACAGGCAGCCAGGCCCGCCGAACGCGAACGTGGCGTTGATCTGCTCGACCTGGCCAGGCTGGGCGGCCTGGCCAGGTGCCCCCGGCGCGGACGGGCAGTTCAGTACCGGCACCACTGAGTCGCGGGGGATGCTGAGCACGATCGCGCGCTTGCGGCCTGGCGACAGGTGCAGCACCATGATCGTGTCGGACCGCTGGCCTGAAATGTGCGCGCCGAACCTTGAGTTCTTGCCCTCGCGGCTGTCCGAGCCGATCACCAGGATGTTCAGCGCGTTGTTGTACTTGGGCGGCCGCTTCCCCAGGTCGGTCACGCGCAACTGGTGGATCTTGCCGAACAGGTCACGGTAGGCCGCATAGCCGGTCAGCGCCCCGGCCACCAGCAGGCAGGCGAGCACGGCCCCTATCCACGCGGCGATGTAGGAGGCGCGCCGCCCCCGCGGCCCGCTCATCCCGCTGCCCTGCTGCTGATCCCCTGGTTGTGCATAGCGCTCGGCGGCTATGTAACCGTCGGGCGCGGCTGTAACCAGCGGGCGCCGTACCTGTGCGCAAGGTTTGCCGAGCCGTGGCAGTTCGCGCCGGGCGAGCGGCCTCTAGATGGACGAGAACGCGGACCCGTAGCCCTTGCAGACGTTGGTGCCGCCGGTATAGCCGTTGTACTGGCCAGCGAGGTTGCCTGGCGAGGTCGACTGGCTCTGCTTGACCGACTTGAGCGCGCTGAAGTCGGAGCCCAGGATCAGGTCCACGGTGCCAGCCGTGACCGACGAGTTGAGCTGCAGCGTCACGTCGGACAGTTGCGCGGCCACGGTCTCAGCGGCCGGCAAGTCGGCCGCTGAGCTGTACTCCACCACCGACTTGACGTAGCTGAAGTCAGGCGCGCCAGCTGAAGACAACGCGGACGCCGCGCCGAGTACGTGGAACCCTCGCGAGGTCAGCGCGGTTCCTGTGGTCCCGGCGATGCCCTGCACCCCCGAGCCGTTCAGCACCTCGACGCTCACGTCGGACGCGCTGAGCAGCTTGGTCGGCCCGGGCTTGGCCGACTTCGTGGTCGCCTTGCCCTTGGCTCCCTTGGCTCCCTTGCCCTTCGCGCCCTTCTTGGGCTTGTGCAGCTTGGGCAGCTTGACGTCGTGGGCCACGGCCGAGAACAGCTTTGGTGCCTGGGTCGGATCGAACTGCACCCAGTCGGGCTCCGGCTGGTACTCGATGACCGGAACCTCGATGAACTGGACGCTCTTGCGCGAGATGCCGCTCATGCTCTCGCCGACGTCCAGAAGCTTCTGCGGAGTCAGCCCGTTGTCCGTGGTCAGCGCGTGGGCGTGGACGATCGCTGAGACGATCGAGTAGGTCTTCGCCGGGCTGTGCAGCACTCCGGTCTTGAGTATCCGCTGCACGAGCGCGACCATCAGCAGCTGGTCACGCTGGATCCGCTGCAGGTCCGAGCCGAGGCCGAAGTCCTCGCGCAGCCGCCAGAACTCGAGCGCCCGGTAGCCGTAGAGGAAGTGGCGGCCGGCCGACAGCTTCAGGTGGTCATACGGCGACGGCTCGATCGCGGTCGGCAGGCAGACCTCGACCCCGCCGAGCGCGTTGATGACGCTGATGAACCCGGTGAAGTTCAGCTCGATGAAGTCGTTGATCCTTATGTGCGTCGTGTGCTCAAGCGTCTTCCACAGGCAGCCAGGGCCACCGTAGGCGAAGGTGGCGTTGAGTTGCTCGATGTTCCCGGCCGGCTGAGCGGCCTGGCCGGCGAAGCCAGGCTCCTTGTCGCACTGGTAGACCGGCACGACCGAGTCGCGCGGGAAGCTCAGCACGTAGATGCGCTTCCGGCCAGGGGAGATGTGGACGATCATCACAGTGTCGGAGCGCTGGCCGGAGATGTCGTGGTGTCCGCCGATCTTGCCGTTCTTGCCTGACCGGCTGTCGGAGCCGATCAGCAGCAGGTTCAGCGCTTTGTTGTACTGGGGCGGGCGCTTGCCGAGGTCGGTGACCGCGATGTGGTCGATGCCGTCAAGGATGCCGCGGTACTGGGCGTACGCGTAGAGCGTCCCCATAACCAGGACGCCGGTGAGCGCGATGGATACCCACCCGGTGAGCAGGAGCCGACGTGAATGCCTATTTCGAGGGCCGAAGTGCAGCACATTGATGGCCCAGCCCCTGAGCCCGCCACCGCCACCGCCACCGCCACGACCCCCGCGACCGGCACTGGTGCGACCAGCACTGCTACCACCGGCACTGCTACGACCAGCACCGTTGCGACCGGCGGTGTTGCGACGAGCACCGTGGCGTCTGTCCGAGGCGCCGGATAGGCGCGTGCGCGACATTGATCCCCTCCGGGCACGGTTTCACGAGCACAAGTCAGGCGGCAGCCGGTCAGATTCGGCCGCAACGCGCCCATGGTACGCGGTCTGGTGGGCGATTTTGGCCCTTAACCGTTGGGACCCTCTGGTCGCGTCGTTATCCAAACGTTGCCGAGCGGCGCTGAGTTCCATGTCCGTCCGCGCAGCCCGCGACTGCCGGCATTTGCGCCGAGCGCCAGTCCACTTACAGTGGAGCCCGTGGCCCCGCCCCCCTCGCCGCCTGACCCAGCATCGCGCGATAACGCGCCTGCCGCCGTAGACACGGCTGGCTCGGATGCGGCTGGGTTGGATACAGCGGTCGACGCTGGGAAGGTCTCGCCGATGACGACGGGCGAGGCGGAAGCGCAGGCCAAGTCGAACGGGCGGACCGAGCCCGATGGCCCGGTCAAGCCTGATGGCCCGGTCAAGCCCGATGGCCCGGTCAAGCCCGATGGCCCGGTCAAGTCTGACGGCGCGCGCCGGACGCTTGAGATCAGGCTGCCCGCCGTGTCGGTGCGGGCACCAGGCTGGCTCGGCGCCGCCGCCAAAAGGGGCCGGTCCGCGCTCGGCGGTCAGCGGTCCGGGTCGGGCCGGACCCACGACGCGGCCGGGCGGGCGTTCGGCCGGCTCACCGTACTGCCGGTGATCGGCGTGCTCGCCTGGCTGCTGACCGGCTTGCCTTTGCTCCTCGCTGGCGTGTTCGCGCCCGTGCCGGTGTTGCTGATCGCGGCGCCGCTGGCGACCGCGCTGGCCGTCAACGTGCTGCACCGGATGCCGAGCCGATGGCCGTCGCAACTGCCGGGCCGGGGGCGGGATAGCGGCTGGATGCCGTGGTTCGGCTTGCTGGGCACGGGCTTCGTGGCGGGCGGATTCGTCGGCTGGCAGCTGGCCAAGAACTCGCCGTCGGTCATCGCGACCAGGACACCCGGCGCGGCCTTCCAGACCGGTTACTGGCTCGCCCAGCACGGGTCGCTGCCGATCTCAGGATCGCTGGCTGCCTTTGGCGGTTCCCATCCTGGCCTGCACCTGTCCAGCATTGGCTTCTTCCAGCAGGGCCACTCGATCGTTCCGGCCGTCGCCGCCGGACTGCCGATGCTGCTGGCGGGCGGTTTCTGGAGCGGCGGGATCGCCGGCGGCGCCATGGTCGCACCGGTGATCGGCGGGCTGGCGGTCTTCACGTTTGGCGGCGTCGTCGGCAGGCTGGCAGGCCGCCAGTGGGCTCCGGCTGGAGCCTTGCTGCTCGCCCTGACCGCGCCGGAGATGTACACGACCAGGGACGCGTTCAGCGAGCCGGTCGTTCAGGTGCTGCTCTTCGGCGGCCTGTGCCTGCTGCTTGACGCCCTGACCGCGAGCCGGGCAATGGAGGCGGCTGAGCGGGCCCTGGCGTCCCAGGCCAAGCAGACGCTTGTCGCGAAGCTGAAGGATGACCAGGTGGCGCAGACGCTCAGGCTGGCCGATTCGGTCATCGGCGGCAAGCCCTACGAGCCCGAGCCTGAGCAGGCGGCCCCGGCCCCGGACCCGGAGTCGGCGGCCGCATCGGCTGCGCCGGCATCGAACGGGTCAGCGGCAGCGCCGACCGCGGCGAACGCTGAGTCGGGGGCATCCGATGAAAACGGGTCAGCGGCAGCGCCGACCGCAGCGAGCGCCGGGTCAGGGATATCCGATGAGGCGGACTCGGAGCTGACGACCCCGATACCGGTGGTGCCGCCTGGCCCGCTGCCGGCCGAGCCAGCGACGGCGGCCGGGTCAGCCGCCCAGGCCAGGAAGGCCAGAACCGGCCTGCTCGGCCGGGGCCGGGGCTGGCTGAGAACTCGCCCGCAGCGCCTCGCCGCCTGGGCGCGCTCGGTCGACTGGCGCAGGCTGCCGGCCGACATCATGGCCGGGCTCACGGCGGAGCGGATGCTGAGCTGGCTTGGCGGCGCGGCACTGGGCCTCACGTCACTGCTGAGCCTCGGATCGCTCGTGTACCTGCTTCCTGCCATCGCGGTGGCGGGAGTGCTCGTCGTTGCCAGGCGAGCGGTTGGCGTGGCCTTTTGCATAGGGCTATTCGTTGGCTGCGGCTACGGGCTCGTGGCCGGTTACGTGCTCGCTCGCCCGTTCGCAGGCTCGGTGGCAGCGATCCTGAAGGTAATCGGCATTGACGCCGCCGTGGTCGCACTGGTGACGGTGCTCGTGATCGCGTTGCTTCGGAACTCGCGGGTACGCGGCGTGACCCGCAAGGTGCTGGCCAAGCGCCCGTTGCGATGGCTGCCGGGCTTCGCGAGCCTGATCGTGGTGCTCGCGTTCGCCGCGCTCGCGGCCCGCCCCTACGTCCAGACCGTGCGGGGGACACTCGGGCACGCCGACGCCGACTACGTCGCCTACCTGCAGCGGATCGCCGGCCTGAAGATCGATCCGACCAGGCTGTACTCGGAAGACACCCTGTACTGGGTGATCTGGTACGCGGGCATCGCGACCGTCCTGCTCGGCGCCTTCGGCGCCGCCATCATGGTCCGGCGTTCGCTGCGGGCCTTGCTGACCTGGGAAGATCCTTCTGGCACCCGGCTGAACTGGGCGCTCCCGGTCGCGATGGTGCTCGGCGGCTCCGCCGCGATCTTGTGGCAGCCCTTCACCGTGCCCGACCAGCCGTGGGCGAGCCGTCGCCTGGTGCCGCTGGTAATACCTGGCCTGATCCTCCTCGCGACCTGGGCCGCGGCCTGGCTGACCCGGCGGGCCAAGGAGCGGGGCGCGGGCGTGGTCACGGCCACCTTTGTCGCCGCCCTGTGCGTCGGCGCGATGGCCGTCCCGGCGGCGACGACGTCGTTCGGGATCGGCCTGTCCCATTCAGGGACCGGCGGCGGCCTGCGACCAAGCGCGGGAGGCCTCGCCCAGCACGCGGTCGGGGCGGGGGAGACCGCGGCGGTAAAGGGGCTATGCGCCTCGATCAGCCGTTCCTCGTCGGTGGTGATACTCGACCGTCGGGTCGCGGCCGACTTCACCCAGGTCATCAGGGGAATGTGCGGCGTGCCGGTCGCGTGGCTGCCCCAGGGCAGCCAGACGAGCACAGTGGACGCCGTCATCGCCGGGATCGTCAAGGCTGGCCGGCATCCGGTCCTGCTCGGGGCCAAGCCGTCTGAGGTCGCCGGGTTCGGCGGCTCGCCGACCTTGGTGCTCAACTTGCTGACCACCCAGGACTCCCACGACCTGACCCAGGCGGCCGGATCGCCCTGGCCAGCGCGATTCACCATCTGGATGGCCGTCGACAACTCGCCTGCCGTCGGGATTTAGCCGCCACCTGGTGCGTTGACCAGCCTTCGAGTCTCCTGCTCCGGCTCACGCTGCCGGTGCACAGTCCGTGCCCCCACCCATCCCCAGCGGTCCTCCTGTCCCACACCCTCCCCACGCCCGGCGGTCCTCCCCCCCACACGCCAGCGGTCCTCCGTGATCAAGAGCTGGGTCATGATCAGGGAAGCCCAGGGTGTGGGAACCCAGCGGATCATCCGTGATCACCGACCTGGCATGATCACGGAACGCTGGGTGGGCCCGTTCACCCCCGGTGATAGTCCGTGATCATCACGACGAGCTTGATCAAGGAACATCGACTGCCCCGCGATCCGACCGCGCGGTCGTCCTTGCAAAATTTTGCCCGGTTTCTCCTAATTCTCTTGGGCTGCAAAGTCTCCGATGACACTGTGACCAGGTCAGTCAGCGCGGTCGGTCGCGCCGTGTGGTCGCTCGCTCAATTTGCCTGGGGTTCACTATCGTCGTAGAGTGGAGTCACCGACGCGGGGTGGAGCAGCTCGGTAGCTCGCTGGGCTCATAACCCAGAGGTCGTAGGTTCAAATCCTACCCCCGCTACGAGAAAGTGCAGGTCAGAGGCCCGATCACCGGACACGGTGGTCGGGCCTTGATCTTTGTGGCAGCAGGGTGGCAGCAGGATCTGGGCGTGGCAGCCGTCAGGACGCGGCACTGAGTCGAGCGGATTGGTTGTCGATGACACGACTGATGAGTGCGAGGCCCGCGTTCTTTTGAACAGATCAGCCAGGCTGGGCGTCAGCGGCTGCCGGAGGTGGACGGTCAGCAGGGTTCGATTGGATCCTCCGGGGAGCAGCTACCACGCTCAGGGCGTGCGTCCTATCGAGTCGGTGGACGAGCTTGCCTTCCCCGGCGTGTGGGAGTCCGATCAGGAG
>DATKFV010000169.1:0-2967 GCA_035511035.1 Streptosporangiaceae bacterium | reverse complement strand
GCGTTGCTGGCCACCCGCGCGTCGTGGGTGACCAGCAGGATCGCCTGGCCCTCGGCGTGCGTGCGGCGCAGCAGCCGGAGCACGTCGCGGGTGTTGGCGCTGTCCAGGTTGCCGGTCGGCTCGTCGGCCAGCAGCAGGCTGGGGTGGTGGGCCAGGGCGCGGGCCAGCGCCACCCGCTGCTGCTCGCCGCCGGACAGCCGGGCGGGCGCGGCGCGGGCCTTGTCGGTCAGGCCGAGGTCGTCGAGGAGCTCCTCGCGACGCTGTCGCGCCTGCCGGGCCGACACGCCAGCCAAGATGGCGGGCAGCTCGACGTTGTCGGCCACGGTCATCGTGGAGAGCAGGTTGGCGGACTGGAACACGTAGCCGATGTGCCGTCGCCGCTGGATCGCCCAGTCGCGCTTGGAGAGCGCGTCCACGCGCTGGCCGCGGAGCCAGATCTCCCCGCTGGTCGCCTGGACAAGCCCGCCCAGGACGTGCAGCAGCGTCGACTTGCCCGACCCCGACGGCCCCATCACGGCGACGAACTCGCCGAAGGCGAGGTCGATGTCGACCCCGCGCAGGGCCTCCGCGCACAGGCCGCCGGCCCGGTACTCCTTCACCAGCTTGCGGGTCCGCAGCATGACCGGGACCGGCGCTGCCCCGGTCACACGAGTTCCTCCTGGCAGCGCTCCAGCCAGTCGAGGTCGGCCTGGAGATGCAGCAGGGTGCCCTCGATCAGCAGCCGGGCGGTGGTGTCGTGGCGGCGGGCGCCTTCTTGCAACTCGTTCAGTCCGCGCATCAGCCGATAGTAGTGGTGGCGCTGCTTGTTGATCAGCTCCATCTGGTCGGCTAGGCCCGCCCGCGGGGCGAGGATCAGCTTGGCGAAGAATTCGTCGCGGACGCGCGGCCCGTCGCTCGGCTCGTCCACCCACGCGGCGACCGCCTCGCGGCCGGCCGTGGTCAGCTCGTAGACCCGCTTGTTGGGCCGGGTGGTCTGAGCCACGTCCTGGCTGCGGACCAGGCCGTCGGCTTCCAGGCGTTTCAGCGTGACGTAGATCTGCCCGATGTTCGGCGAGGGGTACGCCGCGCCGAACGTCTGCTCAAGCGCGAGTTTCAGCTCGTAACCATGGGCCGGCTCCTTTGCCAGCAGTGCCAGCAGGGGCTGCCGCACGATTGAAGTCACCTCCAGGGTCCGGGGCGGTGTCGCAAGGGCGGTGTCGCAAATGGGTCACAATCCTCTATCCCTAGGTTAACGCCATACCTAACACCGAGGTAGGTCGTTGACATATGGATTACGTGGGTGCATAACAAGCATGTATGGCATGACCAGTAGGACCGACCTGTGATGCGGAGGGCGCGATGGCGCGCAGGGCTGCCGGGAGGGTGCTCGCTGTCGCCGCGGCGTGCCTGGCGCTCAGCGCGGTGGCCGTCGTCTCGCTGGCCGGCTGCGCCCCGGCGTCGGGCGCCGCGTCGAGCGGGACGGGCGGGTCGGCCTCGCTGACCGACGGGATCGGCCCGATCACCTTCGCCATCGGCTCCGACGACATCTCCTGGCTCACCCCGGTGCTCAATGCCTGGAACGCAAGCCACCCCGGCCAGCGCGTCACCCCTCTGTACCTGCCCGAGGCCGCCAACGACCAGCTGGCCCAGCTCGTCGCCGACCTGCAGGCCAAATCCGACGCCTACGACGTCATCGACCTGGACGTGGTGTGGACCGCCGAGTTCGCCTCGGCGGGCTGGATCATCCCGCTGCCGGCCGGCAAGTTCCCGCTGCAGGACTTCCTGCCGCCGGCCGTCGCCAGCGCCATGTACCAGGGCCGCCTGTACGCGATCCCCGACTACAGCAACGCCGACCTGCTGTACTACCGCTCCGACATTCTCCGTGCGGCGCGCCAGAAGCCGCCCGCGACGTGGGCGCAGCTGCAGTCGCTGGCCTCCAAGGTGGCCCCCAAGTACCACGTCTACGGGTACGCGGCCACGCTCGCGCCCTATGAGGGCCTCACCGTCAACTTCGCGGAGGCGGTCCAGTCGGCGGGCGGGTCGATCCTCTCCCCCGACGGCTCGCAGGTCACCGTCGACTCGCCGCAGGCCGTCCGCGGCCTCGAGTTCCTGGTGAACGGCCTGCGCCAGGGCTGGATGCCGGCGCTGGACCTCGGCTACGAGGAGGTCTCGGCCCAGCAGGCGTTCGAGGCGGGGAAGTTCCTGTTCCTCAACGACTGGCCGGACGCCTACGCGGCCGCCAGCCAGCCGGGGCCTGGCAACAAGGTCGTCGGCAAGTTCGGCGTGGTCGCGCTGCCGGGCCTGTCCGGTCCGGGATCGAGCTCGCTGGGCGGCGCCAACCTCGCGATCAGCGCCTACTCACAGCACCAGCAGACGGCGCTCGACTTTATCTCCTACCTCACCGACCTGGCCAACGAGACGGCCATGCTCAAGAACGGAGGGTTCCCGCCGGTATGGAAGCAGCTCTACAGCGACCCCAGCCTGCGCAAGCAGTTCCCTTACCTGCCAGTCCTCGAGCAGGCCATCGACTCCGCCCAGCCGCGCCCGGTCAGCGCCGACTACGACCAGGCCAGCCTGGTGATCTCCAGCGCGGTGCAGGCTGCACTGCGGATGCGGGAGACACCCCAGCAGGCGCTATCAGAGATGGCGTCCCAACTGGCCCAGATCATCCAGTGAAAACGAATCAAGTCCCAGCCCAACTCAGGGCGAATTCATCGGGAGGAAGAATGTCTCGAAGACGACAAGGCGCGGCCTTCATACGCCGCGGCGGCGTGGGTCTCGCGCTGACCGCGGCCGGGGTCCTGGCGCTGGCGGCGTGCGGCTCAAGCGGGGGCAGCAGCACGTCGACCAGCGGCCTGGGCAGCAGCACGAGCTCGTCGACCGCCGTGGCCGCGCCGACCAGCTCGGCCAGCGGCTCGGCGACGTCGGGCAGCATCGTCTGGTCGGCCAGCCCGCTGACCGGCACCGGCGCCAACGACGCCAGGACCG
>DATKFV010000168.1:0-27717 GCA_035511035.1 Streptosporangiaceae bacterium | reverse complement strand
GGGCGCCGGGTAGGTCTGTTCGTTCTGCGGAGGACAAGATGACTGATCGTACGTACCGGGTCACCGAGATAGTCGGTACCTCGCCCGACAGCGTCGACGCGGCCGTGCGGAACGGCCTGCGCCGGGCGGCGCAGACGCTGCGGCACCTGGACTGGTTCGAGGTGACCGAGATCCGCGGCCAGCTCGACGGCGGCGAGATCGCGCACTATCAAGTCGGCATGAAGGTCGGCTTCCGGCTCGAGGACTCCTGAGCGCACGAGTCCGGAGCGCACGAGTCCTGAGCGCACGGAGGTTCCGCCCGGCGGTCTGTCATACTAACGCGGTCGATCCGAACCGCGGAGGTAGCTGATGGGCCGCTCTGTGCTGGTGACCGGCGGTAACCGGGGCATCGGGCTCGCCATCGCGCGCCGGCTCGCCGCCGCGGGCGACGACGTGACGGTCACCTCACGCTCGGGCGAGGCGATCGATGGCCTGCTCGTCGCTAAGTGCGATGTCCGTGACACCGCCCAGGTCGACGAGGCGTTCAAGGCCGCCGAGGCCGCGCACGGACCCGTCGAGGTGGCGGTGGCCAACGCCGGCATGACCAGCGACCAGCTGCTGGCGCTGATGAGCGAGGACGCGTTCACCTCGGTCATCGACACCAACCTGACCGGCGCCTACCGGGTGGCCAAGCGCGCCGTGCGCCCCATGATGCGGCTGCGCCGCGGCCGGATCGTCTTCGTCTCCTCGGTCGTCGGCCTGCTCGGCTCGGCCGGCCAGGCCAACTACGCGGCCTCCAAGGCCGGCCTCGTCGGCCTGGCCAGGTCGCTGGCCAGGGAGCTCGGCAGCAGGAACATCACGGTCAACGTCGTCGCGCCTGGCTTCGCCGACACCGACATGACCGCGCAACTGTCGCAGGACCGCAAGAAGGCGATCGTGGCGGGCATCCCACTTGGCCGCACGGCGTCCGCCGACGAGGTCGCCGGCGTCGTCGCGTTCCTCGCCGGGCCCGACGCCGCCTACATCACCGGAGCGGTGGTCCCGGTCGACGGCGGCCTCGGCATGGGACATTGATCAGGCGACGACTGATCAGGCCACGACTCGCTCGTACCAGTAACTGCCTTTAACCGCCTAAATATCCGCAAAATGGAGCGCTCGATGGGTCTACTCGACGGCAAGCAAATCCTGGTCACGGGCGTGCTCACCGATTCCTCGATCGCCTTCCACGTCGCCAAGATCGCGCAGCAGCAGGGGGCGACCGTCGTGCTCACCGGCTTCGGGCGGCTTAGCCTGGTCGAGCGGATCGCCAAGCGGCTTCCCCAGACCCCGCCCGTGCTCGAGCTTGACGTCACCAGCGACGAGCACCTCGGCTCGCTCGCCGAACGCGTGTCCGAGCACGTCGACCGCCTCGACGGCGTGGTGCACGGCATCGCGAACGCGCCCGCCGGCGCGCTCGGGGGCAATTTCCTTGACACGCCTTGGGCCGAAGTATCAGCCGCGCTGCACGTTTCCACTTATTCGCTCAAGTCCCTCGCGATGGCGACGCTGCCGTTGATGAAAGAGCACGGGGGAGCGATCGTGGGAATGGACTTCGACGCCTCGCGGGCGTGGCCGTCCTATGACTGGATGGGCGTATCCAAGGCCGGCCTCGAGTCCTGCGCCAGGTACCTGGCGAAGTACCTGGGGCCGTACCAGATCAGGGTCAACCTGATGGCCGCTGGCCCGCTGCGGACGATGGCGGCCAAGTCCATTCCCGGGTTCGAGCAGTTCGAGGAGATGTGGGACGCCCGCGCGCCGCTCGGCTGGGACCTCGGCAACCACGAGCCGGCCGCCAAGGCCTGCGTCGCGCTGCTCTCGGACTGGTTCCCCGCGACGACAGGCGAGATCGTCCACGTCGACGGGGGCGTCCACGCAGTCGGGGGCTAGGCGTGCTCGCTAGCCGGGCCAGCCCCTGCCAGCCAGCCCCTGCCAGCCAGCCCCTGCCAGCCCAGCCCCTACTAGCCAGCACGCTCCTGACTGGCCGTGATCACGAGGTCATTACCGGTCGTCACCACCATGAGGCACTTTTACCTCGTACGTTTCTCCTGTAACAGCCGTGCTATTTGCTGCTGTGTCTTGGCTGCTCAAATGGGGTGCTGGCAGTCCCGCGATCCTGGGAGCGACCGGCTGGAAGCCAGGATTTCCTCGCTATGGGAGCACCGGATGAAACCTGCATCGATAACAAGTTGTGACAGTTTCGGCCTAGGATCGCTACCACTTGGAATCTACGCTTCCGGTGACCCTTGCAGTAGCCGTGTCGCGGTCAAGACCCGGTACGGCACCGCACGGATCGGCAACAAGAGGAGGCGGCGAGCGAGTCGCTCGGCTGCGGAGTATCAAGGGCGACGGTCAAGGTCTCGGCAAGCCGAGCCCGCGGCGATCGTCACGTGATCCAGGAGGATTGACAAATGACATTTGCCCGTACGGCTACGAAGGTGGCGGCGCTAGCCGTCGTCGGCGTGACCGCGCTGGCCGCCTGCGCCAAGAGCAGCACCAGCACCACCCAGCAGTCCAGCAAGAGCGGCTTTACCGGCATTCCGGCACCGGCTACCAAGCACGTCGCTGGCGGCACGGTGACGTTCGGCATGGCCGCCGGGGCAACCCCCACGTACATCTTCCCGGTCATCCCGGGCGCCGACTCGTCGGTGTACACGGCCAGCTTCTTCCAGAGCCTGATGTGGAAGCCGTTGTGGTGGACTCCCACGGGTCACTCGCTTGATGTCGATTACGGGCTGAGCTTGGCCAGCAAGCCGACCTTCAGCAACGACAACAAGACCGTCGTGATCAACATGAAGTCCGACTACAAGTGGTCGAACGGCCAGCCGGTCGACGCCAACGACGTGATCTTCTTCATCGACTTGGTCAAGGCTGCCGTCAAGATCAGCCCGGCTAACTACGGCAACTACTCGCCTGGCTACTTCCCCGACAACGTGGCGAGCGCGACGGCGACCGGCAAGTTCCAGGTCACCATCCAGTTCACCAAGTCCTACAACCCTGGCTACCTGTACTTCGACCAGCTGCTGCTGCTCACCCCGCTGCCCAGCACCGCGTGGGACATCGACGCGGTTGGCGGCAAGCCGGTCAGCTACAGCACGCTCGCTGGTGCCGAGAAGATCTACAAGTTCCTCAACGCCCAGGCGACCAAGCTGTCGACCTACGCGACCAACCCGCTGTGGCAGGACGTCGACGGTCCGTTCAAGCTGACCGCCTTCAACCCGAGCACCGACGCCAACACGATGGTGCCGAACGCGGCGTACTCCGGCCAGAAGGCCAGCATCGCCAAGTTCCAGGAAGTTGCCTTCACCTCTGACGCCGCCGAGTACACCGCGCTGCGCTCCGGGCAGCTGACCGTCGGCCTGGTGCCTTCGGACGACTACCCGCAGATCGGAACGCTGAAGAAGTCCGGCTTCAACGTGTTCGGCTTCCCCGACCTCGGCTGGGACTACCTGCTCTTCAACTTCAAGGACACGACCGGTAACTGGAACAAGGTCATCGGCCAGCTCTACGTCAGGCAGGCGCTTGCGCACTTGGTGGACGACCAGGGCTACATCTCAGGTATCTTCCACGGCTACGCCGCGAGCGCTGACGGCCCGGTGCCTTCGGTCCCGCAGAGCCCGTTCACCCCGGCCAACGCACTGAAGCCGGTCTACGCGTTCAGCGTCGCCGACGCCAAGTCGACCCTGGCCTCCCACGGCTGGAAGGAAGTCGGCGGCATCCAGACCTGTGAGTCCCCAGGTACCGCGAGCAACGAGTGCGGCGCTGGCATCCCCAAGGGCCAGAACCTCAACTTCACGCTCGTCTACAACAACGGCTCGCCCGCTATCACCGCTGAGGACACCGCATTCGCGTCCGACGCCAAGAGCGCAGGCATCGACGTCACCCTCGTCGGCAAGTCGTTCAACTTCATCCTGTCGAACTACTACGACCTCGCCGCGCCCGCCAACATCGACAAGTGGGCCGCTGAGGACTTCGGCGGGTTCAGCACCTCGCTGTACCCGACGACGAACACCATCTTCAACACCGGTGGCTCGTTCAACATCGGCGACTACAGTGACCCGACCGCCAACAAGCTGATCAACGCATCGGTCTACGGCTCGAACGAGGCGGCGGTGAAGACCGAGGCGGCCTACATCGCCACCGACCTGCCCGCGCTGTTCCAGCCGGACTCCGACCACGTGTACGCGTGGAAGACCAACCTGTCCGGCCCGCAGGCCTCGTTCTGGGAACTCCCGCAGTTCTCCGTGAACCCGGAGCTGTGGTACTTCACCAAGTAGTGCCCGTGAAGTAGGTAGCTAGCACAAAGACTGAGATGCCTGCCGGTAGCCTTTCCGGCCGCCGGCAGGCATCCTGTCAACAAGGGCACTTCACCCCCTGGGACCGTCGCGGCCGATCAAGGCGTGAACTGACCAGGTCGGTAACGCGTTAGTAGTCCAAACAGGGTGAGCGAGGAGAAGCGGAGATGAGCACCTACCTGCTCCGCCGGGCCGGAACGTCCGTGATCATAGTCATCGGCATCTCGATACTGGTATTCGGGATGCTGCACCTTATTGGCGGCGCGCCAGGGCGGGCCGTACTCGGGTTGCGGGCCTCGCCCGCATCGGTGTTCGCCTGGGACAAGACGCACGGCTTTAACCGGCCGATCGCGATCCAGTACCTGACCTACATGAACCAGCTGATCCATGGCAATCTCGGCCAGTCCTACAAGCTGAACCAGTCCGTCGACCAGGTGCTCGCCGAGCACGCGCCGATCTCGGCCTACCTGTCCGGGCTCGGCCTCTTCTTCTCGATCATCATCGCGCTCCCTGTCGGCATCTACCAGGCGGTCAAGCGCAACACCCTCGGCGACAACGTCATCACGGCCGCGGCGTTCGTCACCTACTCGATGCCGGTCTTCCTGCTCGGCCTGCTCCTCATCCAGATCTTCGCGATCACGCTCGGCATCTTCCCGGTCGGGGCACCCGCCTCAGTGAGCCAGGACAGCTCCGTGGTGGGTGCGATCCTCGACCCCAGGGCCATGGTCCTGCCGGTGGCGACGCTGACGCTCATCTCCGTCGCCGGCTACTCCAGGTACATGCGGTCATCGGCCCTCGACGCCCTCGCCCAGGACTACATCAAGGCGGCTCGGGCCAAGGGCCTGCCTGAGCGGCTGGTGCTGATCAGGCACCTGGTGCGGAACGCCTGCCTGCCGATGGTCACGCTGATCGGGCTGAGCATCCCGCTGCTGCTAGCCGGGAACCTCATCACCGAGAACGTCTTCAACTATCCCGGTCTCGGCATCATGTTCATCGATGCGTTGCAGCAGGAGGACTACCCGGTCCTTCTCGCCTACACGCTCATGGGCGGTGTACTCACCGTCGTAGGCAATTACGTGGCGGATATCGCGCTCACGGTTGCCGATCCGCGCATCAGGCTCGCGTGACCGGAGGCTCACGTGTTTAGAGATGTCGAAACACTTCCGCCGGCCACCACCGATCACACTATCGCCGAGGGCGGTGAGGTCACCGTCATCCAGAGCGGCTGGCGGCTTGGCCTCCGGGCGTTCGCGCAGAACCGGCTCGCGGTGGTGGGCCTGGGCCTACTGCTGTTCTTCGTGGTCTTCTGCTTCTTCGGACCGATCTTCTACCACGGCGACGTGAGCGTCGCGAACATCGTCAACACGAACTCGCCCCCAGTGGTGGGTCATCCGCTTGGCACCGACACCGAGGGGTTCGACGTGCTCGGCGAGATCATGGTGGGCGGCCGGGCCTCGCTCGAGATCGGCCTGCTGGCCGCCACGATCGCCACCGTGGTCGGCACGCTCTGGGGCACCATCGCTGGCCTGGTCGGCGGCGTCGTCGACGGGCTCATGATGCGGGTCGTGGACGTGATCTTGTCGATCCCGCTGCTGTTCGTCATCCTGATCGTGGGCGCCAAGTGGGGCTCGAACGTACTGAACCTGGCGATCATCATCGGCATCTTCTCCTGGCTGGTTCCGGCCAGGCTGGTGCGGGGCGAGGTACTGACGCTGCGGGTACGCGACTTCGTCGCGGCGGCCAGGGCCGCAGGGGCGGGCCGGTCGCGGCTTGTGCTCAGGCACCTGATCCCGAACGCGCTGAGCGTCGTGATCGTGAACATCACCTTCCAGGTCGCGGACGCGATCTTGCTGGTCGCGGCGCTCGGGTTCCTGGGCTTCGGGCTCAACTACCCGACCTTTGACTGGGGCGACACGCTCGCCAGCGGCACCAACAACCTGCTGAATGGCTACTGGTGGGAGGTTTACCCGGTCGGCGTGTGCATCGTGCTCACCGTCATGGCGATGAACCTCATCGGTGACGCCCTGCGCGACGCACTCGACGTCCGACTGCGGCGCCGTTAGCCGCCGCCCCCGTCAGCCAACCCCCGCCCCCGGACTAGGAGCACTCGTGGCCCCCGTGCTGGAGATCAAGAATCTCTCTACTCACATCAAGCAGAGCAACACCACAATTCAGGCGGTCGGCAACGTCGACCTGTACCTGGATCCGGGGGAGACGCTCGGCCTCGTCGGTGAGTCAGGCTGCGGAAAGTCCATGACCGGGTTGTCCATCATGGGCCTGCTGCCGCCCGGCGGGCAGATCGTGGGCGGCTCGATCAAGCTCGAGGAGCGCGAGCTCGTCGGGCTGCCGGAACGCGAGCTGCGCAAGGTCAGGGGTAACGAGATCGCGATGGTCTTCCAGGATCCGCTAACCTCGCTCGACCCGACCAAGACGATCGGCTCGCAGGTCGCCGAGCCGGTGGCGCTGCACAGGGGCGCGAGCAAGAAGGAAGCGCTAGACCGAGCGGCCGAGGTGCTTTCACTGGTCGGCCTGCCGCGGCCGGCCGAGCGGCTTTCAGACTACCCGCACCAGCTCTCCGGTGGCCTGCGGCAGCGGGTCATGATCGCCATGGCGCTGTCCTGCGAGCCCAAGGTGCTGATCGCCGACGAGCCGACGACCGCGCTTGACGTTACCATCCAGGCCCAGATCCTCGACCTGCTCGATGACCTGAAGAGCCGGCTGAACATGGCCATGATCCTGATCACGCACGACATGGGCGTGATCGCCGGGCACGCCGACCGGGTCAACGTGATGTACGCGGGCAGGCTGGTCGAGACGACCGAGACCATCAACCTGTTCGCGCACATGCATCACCCCTACACCCAGGCGCTGCTCGCCTCGATCCCGCAGCTGACCCAGGACCGCAACCAGCGCCTGCTCAACATCCCCGGCCTGCCGCCTGACCTCGGTCATCCGCCGGATGGCTGCCGGTTCGCCGCCCGCTGCAGCCGGGTCACGGACAGGTGCCGCAGCGAGGAGCCACCGCTGATCGGCGAGACCGCTGACCATCTCTACTCGTGCTGGCACCCGGTGGACGGGCCGCTCGCGCCGGACGAGATCGAGTTCGCGGCCCGGGCCGCCAGGGCGGCTCAGGCGGCCGCCGGCATCGAGGTGGTCACGCCGACCGTGGTGACCGCTGAGCCGGCGGCGCTGGTCCAGGACCGCGTCGCGCCCCAGGTCGCCGACGGCACCAAGCTGCTTGAGATCAAGAACCTGGTGAAGGAGTTCTCGGTCACCTCAGGCATCCTGCAGCGGTCCATCGGCGTGGTCCATGCCGTCTCTGGCGTCTCCTTCGAGGTCGGCTCGGGCGAGACCTTCGGCCTCGTCGGCGAGTCCGGCTGCGGCAAGACCACGATCGGCCGCATGATCGTCGCCCTGGAGCGTCCGACCTCAGGGGAGGTGACGCTGAGCGGCACCGACATCTCCAAGCTGCACGGCCACGAGCTGCGCAAGCGCAGGCGCGACCTGCAGCTAATGTTCCAGGATCCGTACAGCTCGCTTGACCCGAGGATGCGGGTCGGCGCGATCATCAAGGAACCGCTCACGATCCAGGGCATCGGCAGCCGCAAGGAACAGCAGGACCGGGTGTTCGAGCTGCTCGGCGAGGTGGGCCTGCCGAGCAACGCGGTCGAGCGGTTCCCGCACGAGTTCTCTGGCGGCCAGCGGCAGCGCATCGGGCTGGCGCGGGCGCTGACCCTGAACCCGCAGGTAATCGTCGCTGACGAGCCGGTGAGCGCGCTCGACGTGTCGATCAGGGCCCAGGTGCTCAACCTGATGAAGCGGCTGCAGGCCTCGCACGGCCTGACCTACGTGGTGATCTCGCACGACCTTGCCGTGGTGAAGTACATGGCCGACCGGATCGGCGTCATGTACCTGGGCAAGCTGGTCGAGCTCGGTACCAGCGACGACATCTACGAGCGGCACGCGCACCCCTACACCGCGGGCCTGATCGGCGCGATCCCCGTGCCTGACCCGGTGACGGCGAGGTCGCGGCGCGGCATCGGCATTACCGGCGAGCTGCCGAGCCCGATCCACCCGCCGTCCGGCTGCCGGTTCCGCACTCGCTGCCCGCTCGCCCAGGACATCTGCGCGCAAGAGGAGCCCCAGCTACGGGCATTCGGTCCCGGTCACATCGCGGCCTGTCACTTCCCGCTGCAGACGGCGCCCGCCGATGCCAGCATCGCCGCGATGCCAGCATCCGTTCAGTCCGCGGATTAGGCCAGAGAATTCGCTGTCGCGGCGTCATAAGCGATCGGATTACTTGTGCGCATAGCGAGGACGACCGATACTTTCGCTATGCGCGCGTCTAGCGACCCCATTGCGCTCGGCCGGGGTGAAGTGCGGGCGTCCGACGCCGAGCGTGAAGATGCCATCGGGGAGCTCAGGGACAGCTTCGCCGAAGGTCGCCTGAGCCAGGAGACTTTCCTGTACCGGATGGACGCGGCGCTGCGCGCGAAATTTCCCTCCGAGTTGTCTGGCCTGTTCGTCGACCTGCCCAGGGAGGAAGAGGGACAGCGCGGCGCGGGCCAGGTGCTCAGGGAGCAGGTCAGCCGGCTGCGGCTAGCCGCGAGCGGCCGGCGCCGCCGCGATCCGTGGCGAGTGCGATCTCGGCCGCGGCGGCCCGTTCGCACCCCGCGCGCAGGGTCGCCGGTGCACCCGCAGTTCGAGCAGCAGCTCGGCCAGCCATCGCCGGTCCCAGGCGCCGTCGCTCCGGCACCGGGCTACCAGGCCTGGGGCCTGCCGCCGCAGCGGCTGATGCTACCGCGGCAGGCCGACCGCAGGCTGAGCATCGGCCGGGCACCGTCGTGCGACTTCACCGTTCCCGACATCAGCGTGTCGCGCTGGCACGCCAAGCTGCACAAGGACGGGGAGCAGTGGGTGCTCACCGACCTCGGCTCAACCAACGGCACTAGGCTCAATGGCTGGCGGGTCATGTCGCAGGTGCAGGTGCGACCCGGTGACCACATCACCTTCGGCAACGTCGTGTTCGTCGTCGCCGACGACGAACCGCTCCCCGACGAGGCCGGCGCGGCCGTCGACCTACCGCCAGGTACGGACTAGCCGGGCGGGGCCGTAGAGTCAGTGCGTGACATTGGTCCTAGTAGTGCGGCACGGCCTCACGGCGGCGACCGGCTCGGCCCTGACCGGCAGGACACCGGGAATCTCGCTCGATGAGAGAGGCCGGACCCAGGCGAAGGCGGTCGCGGCGAGGCTGGCTGAGGTCAAGCTCGACGCGATCGTGTCGAGCCCGCTTGAGCGCTGCTTCCAGACCGCTGAGGCGATCGCGGCCGACCAGGCGACCGCTGGCACCGTGGTCAGGACCGACGACCGGCTGATCGAGGTCGGCTACGGCGACTGGACGGGCAAGTCGCTGCGCAAGCTGTCGCACGAGCCGCTGTGGCGGGTCGTTCAGGCGCACCCGAGCGCCGTGACCTTCCCCGGCGATGGCGGAGAGGCGCTGGCAGACGTGCAGCGCCGGGTTGTCGCGGCGGTCCGCGCGTGGAACGAGGAGTTCGGCCCGAAGGGCGTGTACTTGATCTGCTCGCACGGCGACGTGATCAAGGCGCTGCTGGCCGATAGCCTTGGTCTGCACCTCGATATGTACCAGCGGATCATCATCGATCCATGCTCGCTGAGCGTCATCCGCTTCACGCCGCTCCGCCCGTTCGTAGAGCGGCTGAATGACACTGGCGGGAGCGTGAGCGCACTTGCCAGATCGGAGAAGACTCCGGCCGGATCCTCCGCCCTCCGGCCAGGTGATGCGCCTGTGGGCGGCGGCGCGGGAGGATAGGTTCATGCCGGTCTATGCGTACGACCCGCCGGACAGGTTCGTTGCCGGAACCGTCGGCCAGCCGGGCGAGCGCACCTTCTATCTGCAGGCCGCCGGCGGCGGCCGGGTCACCAGCGTGTCGCTGGAGAAGGGACAGGTGAGCCAGCTCGCCGAGCGACTGGACGAGTTGCTCGACGAGGTCCGCAGGCGCACCGGCGGCTCGGCCGCGATCCCGGCGAGCGCGCCTGACTCGCTTGCCGACGACGGGCCGCTTGAGCAGCCGCTGATGGAGGACTTCAGGGTCGGGGCGATCGCACTGGCCTGGGACGGCGACAGCCAGCGGGTCATCATCGAAGCCCAGGAGCTGAGCGACGAGCCGATCGAGCCGCTCACCGACGACCTGCCCGACGACGGGCCCGCGATCTTGCGGGTGACGATCACGGCGGCGGCGGCCCGGGCGTTCGCTCGCCGGGCGATCCAGCTCGTCGTGGCCGGCCGGCCGCCGTGCCCGCTCTGCGGACTGCCGCTGGACGCTTCCGGCCACGTCTGCCCGCGCCAGAACGGACACAGGATTGGCCGCAACTGAACGGTCACCCGACCGGCCCAGGCGGCGCCCGCCGCGCAGGCGAGCGGATGACCCGGTGATCAGCGAAGACGACGCGATCGAGCTGCTCAAGGCCGGCCAGCTCAAGGTCGCCGGTCGGCTCGCCGAGGCGTCGAACGCCACCCTGTACTGCATCGTCAGCGACGGCGAGCGGGAGGCCGCCTGCGTGTACAAGCCGGTCGCGGGGGAGCGGCCGCTCTGGGACTTCCCGCACGGCACGCTGGCCGGCCGGGAAGTGTCGGCGTACCTGGTCTCGAAGGCCTCGGGCTGGGACGTCGTGCCGCCGACGGTGCACAGGGATGGCCCGTTCGGTCCCGGCATGTGCCAGCTGTGGATCGACGCCGATGCCGAGCTCGACCTCGTCGCGCTCGCCCGCAGTCACTCCAATCCGGCCCTGCGGGGCATGGCCGTGTTCGACGCGGTGATCAACAACGCCGATCGCAAGATCGGCCACCTGCTGCCGACCGTCGACGGGCACCTGTACGGCTGCGACCACGGGGTCTGCTTCGCAGAGGAGTACAAGCTGCGTACCGTCCTCTGGCAGTGGCGGGGGGATCCGCTGACCGATCCTGACCTCGAGGCGCTCGGCAAGCTGCGTGATCAGATGGCCGATGGCGACCTGCTTGACCAGCTGAGCCAGTGGCTAACCCCCGACGAGGTCACCGCGACCCAGCTCCGCACCGAGCTCCTGCTCGAGCACCGCGTCCACCCCTACCCACCCGACGACTGGCCCGCCGTCCCCTGGCCGCCCATATAGGGAGCCCGGCAAGCTAGCGCTGCTCGCCGCGGTCGCCTCGGCGGCGGAGGTAGCGCTCGAACTCGCGGGCAATGGCGTCGCCGCTGGCTTCGGGCAGGTCGGTCGCGTCCTTTGCCTCTTCGAGCGCCCGCACGTAGTCGGCGACCTCGGTGTCCTGCTCGGCCAGCTCATCCACGCCGCGCTCCCACGCGCGCGCCTCGTCGGGGAGGTCACCGAGGGGCATCGGGGCGTCGAGTATGTCCTCGATGCCGCGAAGCAACGCCAGGGTGGCCTTCGGGCTCGGCGGCTGGGCCACATAGTGGGGCACCGCCGCCCAGAGCGAGACGGACGGGATATTGACCGCCGAGCAGGCGTCCTGGAGCACGTTCACGATCCCCGTGGGCCCGGTGTAGTCCACCGGGTCGATCTGCAGCGCGACGGCGAGCTTCTCGTCCGAGGCAGCCACCGTGACCGGGACTGGCCGGGTATGCGGAGAATCGGCCAGCAGCGCGCCGACCAGGATCACCATCTCCGCGCCCAGCTTGGTGAAGCCGTCGACCAGATCGCGGCAGAACCCGCGCCAGCGCATGTTCGGCTCGATGCCGTGCACCAGGATCAGATCCCGCTGCAGGCCGGCTGGATGCGCCACGGCGAGCCTGGTGGTCGGCCAGGTGAGGCGCCGGGCCTGGCCGTCGATGACCTCAAGGACCGGCCTGGTGACCTGGAAGTCGTAGTAGTCCTCTGGATCGATCTCGCCGATCGCGGTCGCGTCCCAGGCGCTGCTCAAGTGGGCCACGGCGGCACTCGCGGCCTCGCCGGCGTCGTTCCATCCTTCAAAGGCCGCGATGACCGCCGGCGAGTTCAGTGCCGACAAGTCCAATGCCGGCGAGTTCTGTGTCGGCGAATTCTGTGTCGGCGAATTCGCTGCCGAGATGCCGTCGAACTCGATCTGAAGCCACCTCCACGGCCTGGTACGTGCGCCAAGCGAACGGCCGGCGCGTCAAGCTGACGGCCTCCAGCCTACGTGCCTGGCGACGCCCCTTAGGATAGAGGCATCATGTCGCGTGACGCTGATCAGCCCCAGCCGGACCGTCAGCGAGTTCAGGACGCCCGCTCACTGCGGACTGCGCTAGCTCAGCGGGTCGTCATCGCCGATGGCGCGATGGGGGTCATGCTGCAGAACAGCGCGGCCACCATCGATGATTTCGATGGCTACGAAGGCTGCAACGAAATACTAAACCTGACCAGGCCGGACATCGTGCGCTCGATTCACGATGGCTACCTGGAAGCGGGCAGCGACTGCATTTCGACCAACACGTTCGGCGCCAACCTCGGCAATCTCGGCGAATACGGCATATCCGAGCGGATCTACGAGTTGTCGCACGCCGGAGCCGCCATCGCGCGGGCCGCGGCCGACGCGGTCGCCACCCCCGACCGGCCGCGCTGGGTGCTTGGCTCGGTCGGGCCAGGGACGAAGCTGCCGACGCTCGGCCACGTCACCTTCGCCGAGCTGAGAGACGCTTACCAGGTCAACGCGGCCGGCCTGCTCGACGGCGGCGTGGACGCGATCATCGTCGAGACCTGCCAGGACCTGCTCCAGGCCAAGGCCGCCATCATCGGCGCGAAACGAGCAATCGCCGCCTCGCTCGACCAGGGTGTCTGCAGTGACATAGTGCTGATCGGTCACGTCACCATCGAGACGACCGGGGCGATGCTGCTCGGGACCGAGATCGGCGCGGCCCTGACCGCGCTCGAGCCGCTCGGGATCGACCTGATCGGGCTCAACTGCGCGACCGGGCCGGCCGAGATGAGCGAGCACCTGCGGTACCTCGCAGCGCACGCCCGCGTGCCGCTCTCCTGCATGCCGAACGCCGGCCTGCCTGAGCTGACCTCGTCCGGCGCCTACTACCCGGTGACACCGGACGAACTGGCGAGCGCACACGAAGGCTTCGTCCGCGAGTTCGGGCTTGCCCTCGTCGGGGGATGTTGCGGGACCACGCCCGCGCACATGGCCGAGTTGTCGGCCCGGCTGGCCGGACGGCCGCTGACCAAGCGCAAGCCCAGGCCTGAGCCGGGCATCGCCTCGCTGTACCAGCACGTGCCGTTCCGGCAGGACACCGCCTTTCTGGCGATCGGCGAGCGCACCAACGCCAACGGTTCCAAGGCGTTTCGGGACGCCATGCTCGCCGGCGACCTTGACGGCTGCGTGGAGATCGCCAGGGCCCAGACCAGGGATGGCGCCCACCTGCTCGACCTGTGCGTGGACTACGTCGGCCGGGACGGCGTGGCCGACATGCGCGAGCTCGCCAGCCGGCTGGCCACGGCCGCCACGCTGCCGCTGATGCTGGACTCGACCGAGCCCGACGTGGTCAGGGCCGGCCTTGAACTGCTCGGCGGCCGGGCCGTGGTCAACTCGGTGAACTACGAGGACGGCGACGGTCCTGACTCCCGGATGGCCAAGATCATGCCGATCGTCCGCGAGCACGGTGCCGCCGTGGTCGCGCTGACCATCGACGAGCAGGGCCAGGCCAGGACCGCCGACTGGAAGGTCGCCGTCGCCAGCCGGCTGATCGACGACCTGACCGGCAACTGGGGCATGCGGCAGTCCGACATCATCGTCGACTGCCTGACGTTCCCGGTCGCCACCGGCCAGGAGGAGACGCGAAGGGACGCGATCGAGACGATCGACGCGATCCGGGAGGTCAAGCGGCGTTACCCCGACGCGCAGACCACGCTCGGCGTCTCGAACGTCTCATTCGGCCTGAACCCGGCCGCCCGGGCGGTGCTCAACTCGGTCTTCCTGAACGAGTGCGTCCGGGCCGGGCTCGACTCGGCGATCGTGCACGCCGCCCGGATCATGCCGATCGCGCGGATACCGGACGAGCAGCTCCAGGTCGCGCTCGACCTCGTCTACGACCGTCGCCGGGAAGGGTACGACCCGCTGGCCAAGCTGCTCGACCTCTTCGATGGCGTCGACACCAAGTCCCTGAAGGCGAGCCGGGCGGCCGAACTGGCCGGCCTGCCGCTGGCCGAGCGGCTGAAGCGGCGGATCATCGACGGCGAGCGGCAGGGGCTTGATGCCGACCTCGAGGAGGCGCTGGCGGAACGGCCGGCGCTGGAGATCGTCAACGACATCCTGCTCGACGGCATGAAGACGGTCGGTGACCTGTTCGGTTCTGGTCAGATGCAGCTGCCGTTCGTGCTCACCTCGGCCGAGGTCATGAAGGCGGCGGTCGGCTACCTCGAGCCGCACATGGAGCGGACCGCGGAAAGCGGCAAGGGCAAGATCGTGCTCGCCACCGTCAAGGGCGACGTGCACGACATCGGCAAGAACCTGGTCGACATCATCGTCTCCAACAACGGCTACGACGTGGTCAACCTCGGCATCAAGCAGCCGATCTCCACGATCGTGCAGGCCGCGATCGACCACGAGGCCGACGTGATCGGCATGTCGGGCTTGCTGGTCAAGTCGACGGTGGTGATGCGGGACAACCTGGCCGAGCTGAACTCGCGCGGCCTGGCCGGCCGGTGGCCGGTCTTGCTCGGCGGGGCCGCGCTGACCAGGTCCTACGTTGAGCAGGACCTGGCTGAACTGTTCGACGGCGAGGTCAGGTATGCCCGCGACGCGTTCGAGGGGCTACGGCTGATGGACGCCGCGATGGCGGTGAAGCGCGGAGTGCCAGGGGCGAGCCTGCCCGCTCTTCGGGAGCGGCGCGTCCGACCAGCCGCGAGGGCGCTGACACCAAATAGCCCCGATGGTGAGCAGGTCGGGGAGCCGGGAGCCGAGCCGCGAGTTTTTGCATCCGATGTTGCGCGGGATGTGCCGGTGCCGGCACCCCCCTTCCTTGGCACCGCCGTCGTGAAGGGGATCGCGCTCGCGGAGTACGCCAGCTACCTCGATGAGCGGGCGCTGTTCCTCGGGCAGTGGGGCCTGAAGCCGACCAGGGGCGGTGGCGGGCCTTCGCATGATGAGCTGGCCGAGACCGAAGGCCGGCCGCGGCTGCGGATGTGGCTGGAGCGGGCCCAGACCGAGGGGCTGCTCCAGGCGGCAGTGGTGCAGGGATACTTCCGCTGCGTGAGCGACGGGGACGACCTGATCGTGCTGGGCGACGACGGGGCGGAGCGGGAGCGGTTCACGTTCCCCCGGCAGCGGCGGGACCGGCGGCTCTGCCTGGCCGACTTCTTCAGGCCGGCCTCATCGGGGGAGACCGACGTGGTCGCCTTCCAGCTGGTCACGATCGGGCCGAAGATCAGCGAGGCGACCGGCGAATTGTTCGCCAAGCATGCTTACCGTGACTACCTTGAGCTGCACGGGCTCTCCGTGCAACTGGCGGAGGCGCTGGCGGAGTACTGGCACACGCGGGTCAGGGAGGCGCTCGGGATCGGCGCGGCCGACCCGGCTGACCTTGATGACATCCTGCGGGTCGGATACCAGGGCTGCCGGTACTCGTTCGGCTACCCGGCCTGCCCTGACCTGGAGGACCGGGCCAAGGTGATGCGGCTGCTCGACGCGGAGCGGATCGGGGTGACGCTGTCCGAGGAGTTCCAGCTTGATCCCGAGCAGTCCACCGACGCGCTGATCGTGCATCACCCCGAGGCGAAGTACTTCAGCACCTGATGGGCCCGGTCGCTGAGGATGGCGCCGACGGCCAGGTGGCTGGCTGTGCTGGATTGCAGGGCGTGCTGTTCGACATGGACGGCTTGCTGGTGGACACCGAGCCGGTCTGGTTCGAGGTCGAGCGCTTGGTCATGGCCCGGCTTGGCGGCGACTGGACGGCCGCTGACCAGCAGGCGCTGGTGGGCGGGTCGCTGCGGCGCAGCGTCGACTACTTGATCAGCCGCTCGGCCCGGCCTGACCAGGCGCCTGCCTTCGACGTGGTGGCCGACTGGCTGATCGGGGGGATGGCTGACCTGCTGGCGGCCAGCGAGATCGAGCCGATGCCGGGCGCGGTCGCGCTGATCGGCGAGGTGGCGGCCGCCGGGCTGCGCTACGCGCTGGTCACGTCGTCGGAGCGGGTCATCGCCGACGCCGTGCTCAAGGCGCTGGCCCGGCACGGGATCGGGTTTGACGTGGTCGTGTGCGGGGCGGACGTGAGCCAGCCCAAGCCCGATCCCGAGCCTTACCGGCTCGGGGCGGCGCTGGTGGGAGCCGATCCGCGCTGCTGCGTGGCGCTTGAGGACTCGCCGAACGGCGTCCGCTCGGCGCTGGCGGCCGGCTGCGCCACCGTGGCCGTGCCTGGCCTGGTCCCGATCACGGCCCGGCCAGGCCTGCTGATCGTGGACTCGCTCGCCGACCTTGACCTGGACCGCCTCCGCAGCCTGGTCGCGGCCCGCTAGGCGTTCTCCTTCATGAAGGCACGGCTGGCTAGCCAGAGGCAGAGGGCGGCGAGGCCGACGGCGACGCAGCTGCCCTCGAGCATGATCGTGGTGAGGAAGTGGCCGGCGAAGGCGCCCCGCATCGCGTTGATGATGTAGCCGAACGGGGTGCACTTGGCCGCGATGCGCAGCCAGTACGGGCCGAGCGTCATCGGCAGCATGATCCCCGACAGCAGCATCAGCGGCACCATGACCATGTTGAGCAGCGGCGCGAGCGCGTCCTCGCTCTTGAGCAGCAGGCCGGTCGCGTAGGACACGGCGGACAGGCTGACCGCGACGACGGCCACGAAGCCGAGGCCGACGAGTACCCCGCCGACTGGAGCGCGGAGGCCGAACGCGACCCCGGCCAGCACGAGCACGATCGCCTGAACGGTGAGCGTGACCACGTCGCGCAGCACCCGGCCGGCCAGCAGCGCCATCCGGCTGACCGGCGTGACCCGGAACCGCTCGATCACGCCGGCTCGCCAGTCCGAGATGATCGTGAAGCCGACGAAAGCGGCGCCGAACAGGCCGAGCTGGATGAGCAGGCCGGGGACGAAGAAGCTGTACGGGTTGTTCGGGGGAACGCCGAGCGCGCCGGTCTTCGCGATCCTGGACAGCAGCGGGCCGAAGAACGCCAGGTACAGGATCGGCTGGGTGAGGCCGATGAGGACCCAGGCGGGGTTGCGCAGCGACAGCCGCAGCTGCCTGGTGAAGATCAGCCAGGTGTCGCTGAAGAACGTGAGCGCGCGATTCTCGCGCTGGGGCTCGCGGCGGCCGGGCGCGGCTGAGACCGGGGCGGCGGTGCCGGGCGAGGTCACTGTGGCAGTCATGGGTTAGCTCCGTCCGGTCTTGCCCGCGCCAGCGAGCGCGTCCTGCTCTGGTGCGTCATCGTCGCGGTCGCCATCGGCCTCGGCTTGGGCGCCCTCGGCCTCGGCGCCGCCGCCCCCGGCCGCGGAGGCCGAGTCGTCGCGCAGCGACCTGCCGGTGAGGGTGAGGAACACGTCGTCAAGCGTCGGCCGGGCCAGCTGGATCGAGGCGAGCGTGATGCCGTGGGTGTCGAGCGCTCGCAGCATGGCGGGAAGCGCCTCCTCCCCGTGCTCGACGGTCATCCGGATCTCCTTGCCGTCGAGGGAGATCTCGCGGATGCCGGGATGCTCGGCAAGAACCGCCTTCGCCATCGCCGGGTCGCCGCTGACCGAGAGGGTCACGACGTCGCCGGAGATCTGGCGCTTCAGGTCATCGGGCACGCCCTCGGCGATGATCTTGCCGTGGTCGATGACCAGCACCCGGTCGCACAGCACGTCGGCCTCTTCAAGGTAGTGCGTGGTCAGGAAGATCGTCGTGCCGAGCTTGCCGCGCAGGTCCCTGATGTGGTCCCACAGGTTGCTGCGGCTTTGCGGGTCAAGGCCGGTCGTGGGCTCGTCGAGGAAGACCACGACGGGGGAGTGGATGAGGCCGAGCGCGATCTCCAGGCGGCGGCGCTGGCCACCGGAGAGCGTCTTGCACAGCCGCGACTCCAGGCCGGTAAGGTCTAGCTGATCGGTCAGCAACTTGACGCGGGCGGCGGTATCGGCCGCCGAGAGCCGGTAGACCCGGCCCTGGATGCCTAGTTCCTCGCCGACGGTGCTGGCCGGGTCGGTGCCGCCGGCGGTGACGCCGATGGCTTGCGGCACGTAGCCGATCCTGAACCGGACGCCCAGCGGGTCTCGGAGCAGGTCGCAGCCGGCGACGGTCGCCGTGCCCGCGGTCGGCCGCAGCAAGGTGGTCAGCATCCGGAGCGTGGTCGTCTTGCCGGCGCCGTTCGGGCCGAGGAAACCCACGATCTCGCCGTCGCCGACGGTCAGGTCGACGCCGCGTACCGCCTCTACCTTGCCCCGCCGGCTTGTGAAGGTTCGCGCCAGGCCCTTGGCTTCGATTATCGACATCTCTCCCCGCATTTCCTCGGCGCTCGTGTCCCAGCGCTCAGCTGTCCGAGCTCTCACTTGTCCGAGCTCGTCTCTCGGCACTCGGCACTCGGCACTCGGGCTTGGTCGTGCATCGCTCTCGCGTCGGTCGAGCTGCTCACATTAAGTACTAACGCAAGTCAGGTAGTCAAGTAATATCGCGTATTTGGTCTCTTAGTCGCCGACGCCGGGGTTGTGCTTTCGCCTGGGCCAGCGTCGGCCCGGGGTCGGTCAGGGGTCGGTCCCAGGGTCGGTCAGCGGGGAGAGGACGGCGCGCATGGCCCGTTCCTGTGCCTGCGCATCGTCATCCTCACTGTCATCGTCCGGTAGCTCTGCGAGAACCTTGGCAAAATAGTCGTGCCAGCGCACCTCGGTTTCGGCGTGCAACTGCGACCGGTACATGGACGCGGCCGCGAACGGGTCAAGGTAACCCTTGGAAATGAGCCGCCGCAGGTCGGTCTCGATGTCGGCCGCCGCCAGCGCCATCGCCTCCCGCCTGGCCGACATCCAGTCAGCGAGTTCAGCCCGGTCCGGCAGCGGACCAGCGAATGTCAGCGCCACCGCGAGCGCATCAGGTCCCCACCGCACCGACTTGATCGCCTTCTCGCGCAGCATGCCGAACTCCAGCCGGCCCTCATTGGTGATCGCGTAGATCGTCCGGGCAGGGCGCCGCCCGACCTGCTCGGTCCGCACCGCATCGACCAGGCCCTCGCCCTCCATCAGCCGCAACTCCCGGTATAGCGCACCGACGGCGACGCCGCCCCACTCGCTGACATTGGTGACCTCAGCGAGGCGCCTGATCTCGTGCCCGTGCCGCGGGCCGTGCCTGGCCAGCGTCGCGAGCACCATCAGCCGGGTAAGATTCACGCGATTAGTATCGTGAGACTAATCGCACGTTGTCAAATTGGACCCAGATCCCACCGCGAACCCAGCGCCCATCACCAGGCCTGGACCCGGCACGAGGCCCGCACGCGCCCGGCACCATGATCACGAGGGAAGCCACCCCGCGACCGGCCGCCAAACTCGGTGATCACCCGCATACCAAACTCCGTGATCACGATGACGACCATGATCCCGGTGAATAGCACCCTGGAATCCGCATAGCCGATTCCGTGATCACAGCCCCCGCCTGCGCCACCCTGGGACCACACCTCCCCGTCGCCGCCGGCGCCACGCCGGGACCACGCCCCGCCCCCTGTCGCCGCCAGCGCCACCCCGGGACCACGCCCCCGTCGCCGCCGGGACCACGCCCCGCCCCTGTCGGCGCCAGCGCCGCCCTGGACCACACCCCGCCCGTCGCCGCTAGCGCCACCTCGTGATCACGGATACCAGTGTGCGGATTCCGCGGTGCGAATTGCCGTGATCATGGAGCACGGCTTGTTTGCGGAAACGAGACTGCGGGGTCACTGCCGCCGACGTCGGCGAAGGCCGAGTCCAGGGACGTGGCAGGGCGAGGACGGAGCCCAGCGACAAGAACGGCACCCGTGATGGGGCGGAAACCCCTGGCCCATCATCCATTGGCGGAGTTACAACATCAGCCGGGCTAGAGGTCGACGAGGTCGACGAGGTGTGATGTTTCGGTCGGCTGGGCGGTTTGGGCCGTGTCGCCGGCGGACGACCGACCGACGGCACCGGGTTCAGGCAGCGGCGGCGGAGTGCCACCGAACTCGGGGCAGAACTGCTGGTGAGAGCACCAGGCGCAGAGCCGGCCTCGGCGCGGGCGCCAGTCGGCTGCTTCGCGGGCCTTTTGGATCGCGCGCCAGAGGGCGTCGATCTTGCGTTCGGTCGCGAGGAGGTCGGCTTCGTCGGGGGAGTAGCGGACGAGCTCGCCGTTGCCGAGGTACATCAGCTGGAGCAGCCTCGGCACCGTGCCCATGCTGCGCCAGAGCGCTAGGGCGTAGAACTTCATCTGGAACAGCGCGCGGGCCTCGAACTCCGCGCGGGGCGCGGTGCCCGTCTTGTAATCGACGATCCTCACGTCGCCTGCGGGGGAGACGTCCAGCCGGTCGATGTAGCCGCGCAACCGCAGTCCTGACGACAGCACCGCCTGGACCTGGAGCTCCCTGTGGGCCGGCTCGAGCCTAGTCGGATCCTCCAAGGTGAAGTAGCGGTCAAGCATGGCCCTCGCCTGGGTCAGCCAGGTCTTAGTCTCGGCTTCATCGCCGAACACGTCCGCCAGTTCGGGCTCGGCGGCGACGAGCCGCTGCCATTCCGGCTCGATCAGCTGCGCGGCCGCTTCCGGGCTGCGGGCCAGGGCCGGGGCGTCGAAGAGCCGCTCGAGCACGGCGTGGACCAGGGTGCCGCGAGCGGCGGCGGCGCTGGGAGCCTCGGGCAGCTTGTCGATGACCCTGAACCGATACAGCAGCGGGCAAGTCATGAAATCAGCCGCGCGGGACGGCGACAGCGACCACCCGCGGATCCCCGCCTCAGCCGCCTGCTCTCCGACCACCGGCACGCCGACCGCCGGCGCAGCGGTCACGAGCGCGGCGCCAGGCTGCGCATCGCCTGGCGCCAAGTCGACAGCGAGGGTGTCCACCCCGGCTGAGCACGCTGGTGCTAGCTGGCTTTCTTCCACTCTCCGCAGACTAGGCCAGGAGACCGACAGTCCGTCGCGCATTGATCGGCGATTCGGGGGTGTTTGCCGTCGGGCAACCGCGCGGCGATCCTGGCCGAGCAACCGCTCGGCAAACCACATAGCATCGTGTCGTGGCAACAAGTACGCCCGACCGCGGCACGACCGACTCAGGGCCAGGCGGGCAGGACGGCACCGGCCCAGGTCAGGGCGGCCCCAGCGGCGGCGGCCCCAGCGGCGGCGGTCCAGGCAGCGGCGGTCCAGGCAGCGGCTGTCCAGGCGGCGGTCCGGTCCGGCGCGATCCGCGCCTTGGCCTGGTCGTGGCGCGACCGTTCGGCATTCCCGTGTACATCTCGCCGTACTGGCTGATCTTCGCGGCCGTGCTCGTGGTCATGTACGCCACGGGAGTTGAGTCAAACTTGCCGAAGGTCTCCGACCGCTACATAGTGGCGGCGGTCTTCGTGTTGCTGCTGTACGCGTCCGTGCTCGTGCACGAACTGGCGCACTGCGTCGTGGCCAGGGGATTCGGCTTGCCGGTTCGCCGGGTGCTGCTTTACCCGCTCGGCGGCTATTCCGAGATCGAGAAAGAGCCGGGCACGCCCGCCCGCGAGGCGCTGATCTCGGGGGCCGGACCCGCGATCTCGCTGGTGCTGGCCGGGCTCGGCTACGAGCTGGCGAAGGTCGTCTCAGGCGGCCTCGCGCACCAGGTGATCGTCCAGCTCTTCTTCGCGAACCTGATCGTCGGCATCTTCAACCTCCTGCCTGGCCTCCCACTGGACGGCGGGCGGATCTTCCGCGCCGGGGTGTGGAAGATCACGGGACGCCCGTACACCGCGACGATCGCGGCGGCCTGGGCCGGGCGGGTGCTCACGATCGCGCTCGTGCTGCTGGCGATCTATAGTCAGCAAAGCTCGTCGACCTCCTTCCTCAACCTGTACTGGCTCTGGCTGCTGGTGATCGCCGGGTTCATGTGGATTCAGTCGACCCAGGCGATCAGGGCCGCGAAGATTCGCGAGCGCCTGCCGAATGTCAGCGCCCGGCGGCTGGGCCGCAAGGCCATCCCGGTGGCAGCGAACCTGCCGCTCGCCGAGGCGGTGCGGCGGGCCCAGGCCGCTGGCGCCAGGGCGCTGGTCATCGTCGATCACGAGAACACGCCGACCGCGATCGTGAGCGAGCCCGCCGTGCAGGCCACGCCCGAGGAGCGCAGGCCCTGGATCGAAGCAGGCTCGCTGGCCCGGACCCTGGAGCCGAACATGGTGCTGTCCGCCGACTTGTCCGGCATGGACCTGATCAAGGCGGTCCAGCAGGCGCCCGCGAGCGAGTACCTGCTAATCGAGCCCAACGGCCAGGTGTTCGGCGTGCTCGCGTCCTCTGACCTTGACATCGCCTTCGCTGGAGTCTGAGTCGGTGCTGGCCTGGGGGGCGGTCTCGGAGCGGGCCAGGAACGCTAGCCTGTGCCGGTGATCAACGCGCGGCGCGGAGAGTTCCGGCCTGGTGACCAAGTCCAACTGACCGACGAGAAGGGCCGTCGGCACCGGCTGGTGCTTTCCGCGGGCCAGGCCTTCCATACGCACCGAGGCGCCGTGGCGCACGACGACCTGATCGGCCAGCCTGAGGGCAGCGTGGTCAAGGCCTCGGGCGGTACCCAGTACGTCGCGCTACGGCCGCTGCTGGCTGACTACACGGTCTCGATGCCCAGGGGCGCCACCGTGGTCTACCCGAAGGACGCGGTGCAGATCGTGGGCCTAGCCGACATCTTCCCCGGCGCTCGGGTGCTCGAGGCCGGGGCCGGCTCCGGCGCGCTTAGCTGCTGGCTGCTCCGGGCCATCGGCGAGTCTGGCCTGCTGACGTCCTACGAGCGACGGCCTGACTTCGCAGAGATCGCCAGGCGCAACGTCGAGGCCTACTTCGGCGAACCACACCCGGCCTGGCGACTGGTCGTCGCGGACCTGCCCGATGACGAGGGCGAGCCGCTCCTTCATGACTACGACCGGGTCGTGCTTGACATGCTGGCCCCGTGGGAGCATGTGGCGGGCGCCGGGAGCTGGCTCATCCCCGGCGGGCTGATCTGCTGCTACGTGGCCACCACGACTCAGCTGTCGCGGATCGTCGAAGAACTGCGCGGGCACGGCGGTTTCGACGAGCCAGCCTCGTGGGAGACCATGATGCGCGGATGGCATGTAGAGGGCCTGGCCGTCCGGCCCGAGCACCGGATGGTGGGCCATACCGGCTTCCTGGTGACGGCCAGGCGGCTGGCCGCCGGCGTGGTAGCGCCGCCGCGACGACGCCGGCCGGCGAAGGGGGCCCAGGAGTGAGGACGGGTGGCCGCTGGCTCGCGCGCCCGAAGCACCGAGCCCTGAACATCGGAACACGGGGCACCGAAACACGGGGCACCGAAACACGGAATAAAATTGTCATACCAGATATGATGGATATGTGTAGATATCGGACCGGCTTATGTTTAGCCGGGGAAAACGACGAAATGCTACTAGCTGGGGCGGGCCTCCCGTCGGCTCGCCCCAGAAGAGTAACGATCAGGTCGCGGGACCGGATGGCAGGAGCAGAAAACACTAGACGGATGCCCTGCGCGAGGTTACGGAATGACCGGGCGTAGGTAGGGTCTAAGTAAGTCCGCTCTAAGGAGGGGGTGAGGGGCATGGCCTCTCGTGACGACAGCGCTCGCGCCGCGCGCCATGATGACGAGGTCAAGGTGAAGGTTCTGACAGACCAGGTCTCCTTCCTTGAGGAGGAGGTAGCGGCGCTGCGCAGTAAGCTTGCCGATTCGCCCCGGACATCTCGCCTGATCGAAGAGAGGCTAGCCCAGACCGAGGCGGCGCTCGCCAGCGTCACCGGTCAGAACGAGCGGCTGGCCGCCACCTTGCGCGAGGCCAGGGATCAGATCATCGCGCTCAAGGAAGAGGTCGACCGGCTCGCTCAGCCCCCGTCCGGTTTCGGCGTGTTCCTGCAGACCAACGACGACGGCACCGCTGACGTCTTCACCGGCGGCCGGAAGATGCGGGTCTCAGTGAGCCCGAGCATCGACCTCGACGAGCTGCGCCGCGGCCAGGAGCTCGTGCTCAACGAGGCGCTGAACGTCGTGATCGCGCTCGGCTACGAGACCGTGGGCGAGGTCGTCATGCTCAAGGAACTCCTTGAGGGGGGCGACCGGGCGCTGGTGATCTCGCACGCTGACGAGGAGCGCATCGTCAGGCTGGCAGAGCCGCTGCTTGACGGCGTCTTGCGGTCAGGTGACTCGCTCCTGCTTGAGCCCAGGTCCGGCTACGTGTACGAGCGGATCCCCAAGGCTGAGGTCGAGGAACTGATCCTCGAAGAGGTGCCCGACATCACCTACGAGGTCATCGGCGGCCTCGGGCCCCAGATCGAGCAGATCAGGGACGCGATCGAGCTGCCTTACCTGCACGCCGACCTGTTCAAGGAGCACCAGCTGCGACCGCCGAAGGGCGTGCTGCTCTACGGACCGCCCGGCTGCGGCAAGACGCTGATCGCCAAGGCGGTCGCGAACTCGCTGGCCAAGCAGGTCGCCCGGCGTACCGCCGCGCTCGCCAGCCAGGGCGGCCAGCCGGGCACCGCGGGCGAGGCGACCAAGGAAGGCAAGAGCTTCTTCCTCAACATCAAGGGCCCAGAGCTTTTGAACAAATATGTCGGGGAGACTGAGCGTCACATCAGGCTGGTGTTTCAGCGGGCCAGGGAGAAGGCCTCGGAGGGCATGCCGGTCATCGTCTTCTTCGACGAGATGGACTCGATCTTCCGCACCAGGGGCTCGGGCGTGTCGAGCGACGTGGAGAACACGATCGTCCCGCAACTGCTGAGCGAGATCGACGGCGTGGAGGGCCTTGAGAACGTCATCGTGATCGGGGCGTCCAACCGCGAGGACATGATCGACCCGGCGATCCTGCGGCCGGGACGGCTCGACGTGAAGATCAAGATCGAGCGCCCCGATGCCGAGGCGGCCAGGGAGATCTTCTCCAAGTACGTCCTCTCCGGCTTGCCCTTGCACCCCGACGACGTCGCCGAGCACGGCGGCTCGGCCGAGGCGACCGTGTCCGAGATGATCCAGCGGGTCGTTGAGCGGATGTACAGCGAGACCCAGGAGAACCGCTTCCTTGAGGTCACGTACGCCAACGGCGACAAGGAAGTGCTCTACTTCAAGGACTTCAACTCCGGGGCCATGATCCAGAACATCGTGGACCGGGCCAAGAAAATGGCGATCAAGGAGTTCCTCGACACCGGGGTGAAAGGCCTGCGAGTCGCGCACCTGCTGTCCGCGTGCGTCGACGAGTTCAGCGAGAACGAGGACCTGCCCAACACGACCAACCCCGACGACTGGGCCAGGATCTCCGGCAAGAAGGGCGAGCGGATCGTCTACATCAGGACGCTGGTCTCCGGCAAGAGCGGCAACGAGGCGGGCCGGTCGATCGACACAGTGGCGAACACCGGCCAGTACCTGTGACCTGCGCTTGGCCGTCGGCTCGTGGACGTGAAGTAGCTGCCTGGCGGCATGGCGGCTCGGTGACTGGTAGTGATCGCCGGGCGACACAACGCCGTGTGGCCGCGCTCATCTGCCCGAGTCGCGGCTGCGCGGCACTAATGTGGGAGCCATGAGCGTTCGCCGAGTGATGGGCATCGAGACTGAGTACGGCGTGTCGGTGCCGGGCCAGCCAGGCGCGAACGCCATGGTGAGCTCGTCCCAGGTCGTCAACGCCTACCACTCGGCGACGGCGGCCAGGGCCCGCCGGACCAGGTGGGACTTCGAGGAGGAGAACCCGCTGCGGGACGCTCGCGGGTTCGACCTGTCCAGGGACACGGCCGACGCGAGCCAGCTCACCGACGAGGATCTCGGCCTCGCCAACGTCATCCTCACGAACGGCGCCAGGCTCTACGTCGACCACGCCCACCCGGAGTACTCAGGTCCTGAGTGCACCGACCCGCTCGCCGCCACTTTGTGGGACAAGGCCGGCGAACGGGTGATGGAAGAGGCGGCCACGGCGGCCGCCGCCATTCCTGGCAGCGCCCCGATCCAGCTTTATAAGCACAATACCGACAATAAGGGCGCCTCCTACGGCTGCCACGAGAACTACCTGATGAGCCGGTCGACTCCGTTCGCCGAGATCGTCAGGCACCTGACTCCGTTCTTCGTGACGCGCCAGGTGGTCTGCGGGGCCGGCCGCGTCGGCCGGGGCGCCGACGGCCGGGAGGACGGCTACCAGATCAGCCAGCGAGCCGACTTCTTCGAGGTCGAGGTCGGTCTGGAGACGACGCTCAAGCGCCCGATCATCAACACCCGCGACGAGCCGCACGCCGACCCCGAGAAGTACCGGCGGCTGCATGTGATCATCGGCGACGCCAACATGAGCGAGGTCAGCACCTACCTCAAGCTCGGCACGACCGCCCTGGTCCTGGCCATGATCGAGGACAAATTCCTGGACAAGGACCTCTCGATCGAGGCGCCGGTCGCCGAACTGCGCGCCATCTCCCACGACCCGTCCTGCCGCCATCTGTCCACACTGCGGGACGGCAGGAAGATGACGGCCATCCAGCTCCAGATGGAGTACCTGGATCTGGCCCGGAAATACACCGAGGACCGGTACGGATCCGATGTCGACGACATGACGGCGGATGTCCTCACCCGCTGGGAATCGTTGCTGACCAGGCTGGCCGAGGATCCCATGCTGACATCCAGGGAACTGGACTGGGTGGCCAAGCTGGAACTGCTTGAGGGTTACCGGAACCGTGACGGGCTCGGCTGGGGGCACCCGCAGCTCCAGCTCGTTGATCTGCAGTACTCGGACGTCCGCGCCGAGCGCGGCCTGTACAACCGGCTGGTGGCGCGGGGCCGGATGATCCGGCTGGTCGCGGAGCAGGATGTGATCAGGGCCATCGAGAATCCTCCGGAGGATACCCGCGCCTATTTCCGGGGCCGGTGCCTGCGGCAGTACCCGGAGGCCGTGGCGGCCGCCTCGTGGGACTCGGTGATCTTCGACATTCCCGGCCATGAGTCGCTGCAGCGGGTACCCACGCTTGAGCCGCTGCGCGGGACCCGGGCCCATGTTGGCAGCCTGCTGGATCGCTGCCGTACGGCCGCTGAACTCGTCGCCGCGCTCACCGGCCAGAGCTGATCGCCCGGCGCGAATAAATAGTGATGTCCAGATCCAGGGTTGGACGAGTAGCTGACAGGCGAGGATACGGTTGAAGCTGCGGGAATGACCCTGGATCACGGAGGTTTGGTATGGCGACTAATAAGGACACCGGTGGTCAGCGGCAGACTTCCAGGCGCACTGAGGAGGCCGAGGAGGCTGCGCCGCAAGCGAACGAGGACGTCAAGGAGCGCCAGGAGAAGCTGGCCGATGACGTGGACGCGATCCTG
>DATKFV010000167.1:0-45705 GCA_035511035.1 Streptosporangiaceae bacterium | reverse complement strand
TCGGATAGTCCGAGATCGGGTGGTGCTAGGGGGACGCGACGTGCTGGGTGACGTGGAGGAGGGGCGGGTAAGTTCGCCGCTGCCGATCGATCCTTGGCCTGGGCGGTTCGTCGACCTGCCGGAAGGACAGGTCTATGTGCGCTTCGCCGACGCGACTGGGCAGGCCAGCGGAGCCGACGTCGAGCCGGTTCTGCTCGTGCATGGGCTCGGCGGGTCCGCGACGAACTGGACCGATCTGATGGACTTGCTGTCGGGGCCGCACGCGCCCGCGGCGGGACCGCCGTCACCGAGATTGTCTTGCGCCGCTCTCGACCTGCCTGGATTCGGGTTCTCCCCGCCGGGGCAAGGCGGTTATTCAATCCGAGCGCACGCCAGGACCGTGATCAGCCTGATCGAGCACCTGGGAACGGCACCGACGCACCTGATCGGGAACTCGATGGGCGGCGCCGTCATCGCGAAGGTCGCCGCTCATCGTCCTGACCTGGTCAGATCCCTGACGCTGGTCTCGCCTGCCCTTCCTGACCTGCGGCCGCGGCCGCTGCCGTTGCGGCTGATGGTCGTCGCGGCTCCGGGGATCGGGCCCGCCTTGCTTGACCGGATAGCCCGGCAGCCAGCGGCCGACCGGACCGACATGTCGATCAGGGAGCTGTACGCCGATCCTGCCTTGATGCATCCGCTGCGGCGGGACCAAGAGGTCGCGGAGTTGCTGCGGCGGGACGGCCTCGGCTACGCCGGGACGGCGCTCATCGGATCAGCGCGGAGCCTCATTGCCGAGTACTTCAAGGTCGGCCGCAGGTCGCTTTGGCGCGATGCCGAAGCGACCACGGCGCCGGCGTTGATCCTGCACGGCAGCAGCGATCGGCTGGTCAATCCGGTCATGGCAGTCAAGGCCGCGAGGAGCTTCCGGGCGGCTAGAGTGGTGGTCTTCCCGCAGGTCGGCCATGTCGCGATGATGGAGCGACCAGGATGCGTGGCCACCGAGATCCGATCGTTCCTTGACTCGGTGCGGTTGGGCGGCGACCTGGCGGCTGAGCTGGAAGGGCTCGCCACGTCGGCCCAACCTGGCCTCACTTGCCGAGAACACTGAGTTGCCGAGAACACTGAGTTGCCGAGAACACTGAGTTTGCTGGGAACGCCGAGTTGCCGGGAATGATCTGCTTGACCGGGATGCGAGAAACCGCGCGCCAGGAATCGAGTGCGATGCTAGCCATATGTTGATCGCGGCGGCACGGATCATCACGGCCAGCGGCCCAAGTTCTGGTGCCAACGCAGTGCTATCGCCCGGCTACGTCAACTGCGTGGACGGGCGGATCGTCGGGGTCAGCGCCGGGTGGCCGGCCAGTCGGCCTGATGTGGTCTTGCGGGATGGCTTCCTGCTTCCGGGTTTCGTCGATTTGCAGGTCAACGGCTACTTCGGGGTCGAGCTGGCGACGGCGGACGCGGCCGGCTGGGCGACGGTCCTTGACCGGTTGCCAGAGACTGGGACTACGGCGTTCCTCCCGACCTTCATCACGAGCCCGATCGACGAACTCACTACGGCATTGCGTCGACTGTCGAAGCTTGAGCCTGAGCTCGCGGTGCGGCGCGGGCGCGCCCGGATACTTGGCGTGCACCTGGAGGGGCCGTTCATCTCCCCGAAACGGCCAGGAGCGCACAATCCCGCGTGGATCGTCGCTCCGACCGCCGAGTCAGTCGACGCGCTGCTCGCGGCCGGGTCCGGCCAGCTCAAGCTCGTGACCCTGGCACCGGAGGTCGACGGCGCCTTGGCGGCGGTCAAGCAGTTCACTAAGGCTGGGGTGCTGGTCAGCGCTGGCCACTCGGACGCGACCGCGCACCAGGTGAGCACCGCGGCGATGTGCGGCGCCCGAATGGTCACGCACCTGTTCAACGCGCAGCGCCCACTGCATCACCGTGAGCCAGGCGTCGTCGGGCAGGCGCTGGCCGACAGCCGGCTGACCAGCAGTCTTATCGCGGACCTGTTCCACGTCAGCGGTCAGGTCGTCGCGATCGCCTTCGCGGCCGCGCCGGGGCGGATCTGCCTCATCACCGATGCCGCCGCTTGCGCCGGCATGCCGCCTGGCGAGTACATTCTCGGCGGCGAGCCGATCGAACTGGCCGAAGGCGACGGGACGCCACCCGTCCGGGCCGACGGTACCTTGGCCGGCTCGGCGTTGCGGATGGATAGCGCGGTGGCCAACCTGGTCGCGGTCGGGGTCGGGCTGGCTGAGGCGGTCGCAGCGGCGACCAGACTCCCCGCCAACCTGATCGGCCGGCCCGACCTCGGGCGGATCGCCGCCGGGGCTGCCGCCGACCTGACCTGGGTCAGTGACGACCTGCGCACCCACGCGACCTGGATCGCGGGCCGCCAGGTCTACGGCCACCCCCTCGCTAGTTGAGCAGGTCCCGTTTACGGGACCGGCCTGACGCAAATTTGCTGATCCTGAGGGTTCTTATGGTGAATAGCCGGCACCCTGAGCTGCTCTGGGAGCTGGATCGGCCGTTAGGCTGGTCATGTCGCAGAACGTACATAGGCATCCGAGCGGTACGAATAGGACGGGTCATGGTGAACGCGCTCGCCGAGCAGCAGGGGCACTCGACGTTCATGCGATCGGAGATCTTGGCCCAGCCGGCGGCGCTGGCGGCCACGATCGACGCGTTGCTGCCGCGTATCGCCGAGGTCGCGGCCTTGGCCAGTCGCAGCCGCCAGGTGCTTTTCTTCGCGCGCGGGACGTCGGACAACGCGGCCGTCTACGGCAGCTACCTGATCCAGACGGCGGGCGGGCGGCTCGCCAGCCTCGGCTCGCCTTCCGTGGCCACGGCCTACCACAGCCGCATCGACCTATCCGGGGTGCTCGCGGTGGCGTTGTCACAGTCGGGGCGGACGCGGGAGATCGTGGAGACGCTGCAATGGGCTCGCGACTGCGGGGCCCAGACGGTGGCGGTGACGAACTCGGCGGGCTCGCCGCTGACAGAGCTTGCTGACGTGGCGTTGGTGACCGAGGCTGGCGTCGAGCGGGCGGTGCCCGCCACGAAGACCTTCACCTGCCAGCTCGCGGCGCTCGCCGTGCTGTCCATCGGGCTGGGAGCCCAGCTTGACGTTGACGAGCTTCGGCGGCTGCCGTCCGCGATCGACGACTTGCTGGTGAAGGCGTCGGCGCCTGGCTATGGGGTGGATGAGATCGTGGCTGAGCTTACCGAGATCGACGGGCTCGTGGTGTCGGCTCGGGGGCTCGCCTACTCGGCGGCGCTCGAACTCGCGCTCAAGATCAAGGAGGCGTGCTACCTGCACGCCATGGGCATCTCCTACGCGGACCTGCAGCACGGGCCGATCGCAGTGGTCGACGCGACGACTCCGGCGGTCGTGATGGCGGCCGACTCGGGGCCGACGTTGGCGGCGGCGGTTGGCCTGGCCAAGCGGGTGACTGAGGCGGGGGCGCGGGCTTATGCGATCGGGGGCGGGTCGGCGCTGGCGGCGGTGAGCAGCCGGGCGCTGGCTGGGCCTTCGTTGCCTGAGTGGCTGGCGCCGATCGGCTTGATCGTGCCCGGCCAGTTGCTGACCGAGGCGTTGTCGCGGCGCCTGGGCATCGATCCCGACAATCCGCGCGGCTTGAGCAAGGTGACGCAAACCGCCTGAGCGGCGCGGCGCTCGATCGTGCCTACGAAGCTCCGTGATCATGCTCTTTCTCGTGATCACGCGCGATTGGGCGGGTGATGCCGCCCGTGGTGGTTTCCGCGATCATGGACGAGATGGGGTCGCGGAGAATCGGCGCGTGATCGTCCGGGCGAAGTGCCGTGATCACGAGAATTTCATGATCACGGAGGATGGCGTGGGCGCCGGTGGTTGGAGTCCGGCGGGCCGGCGAGCCGGCGGGCCGGCGGGCCGGCGGGCCGGCGAGGTGGCGAGGTGGCGGGCCGGCCGCGTGGCGGGGTGGCGGGGTGCCGATGAGCCGGCCGGGTGGCAGTGTGGCGGGGCGGGAGTAGGAGGGGGCTGGGCTACTGGGTGCGGTGGACCTTGTACTGGGCGGCTTGGGCTCGGGGGCGAAGCACCATGAGGTCCACGTTGAAGTGGGACGGGCGGGTGACGGCCCAGGTGACGGCGTCGGCGATGTCGTCGGCGGTGAGGGGCTCGGCGACGCCGGCGTAGACCGAGGTGGCCTTGGCGGCGTCGCCCCTGAAGCGATTCAGCGCGAACTCCTCGGTCCTGACCATGCCGGGGGCGATCTCGATCACCCGGACTGGCTGGCCGCACAGTTCCAGGCGCAAGGTGGCGGCGATCGCGTGGGTGCCGTGCTTGGCGGCGACGTAGCCGCCACCGCCTTCGTAGGCGGTCAGCCCGGCCGTCGATGACATCAGCACGATCGCGGCGTCGCCGCTGTCGATCAGCTTCGGCAGCAAGGCCTGGACCAGGTGCAAGGTGCCGAGGACGTTGGACTCGTACATGGTGAGCCAGTCCTGCGGGGAGGACTGCGCGACGGTCTCGGCACCGATGGCGCCGCCCGCGTTGGCGACGAGGACGTCACAGCGAGGCAACGCCGCCGCCAGCTCGGCTACCGCCGGGCGGTCGGTGACGTCGAGTTGATAGGCCTCAGCTTGCCCGCCGGCGGCGGCGATGCGGTCGGCGACCGCATCGAGCCGGTCAAGGCGCCTGGCCGCGAGCACGACGTGATAGCCGGCGGCGGCGAGCCGCTCCGCCGAGGCTGCCCCGATGCCGCTGCTCGCGCCTGTCACCACTGCTGTCCGCGTCATGGCAGGCATTCTGCCAGCCGGGCCGAACCGCCTTCGGGAGTACTCATGACTACGCGGCTCGGTCATAGGCGTCGCTTAGCATCGGTTTCGTGGCTGAACCAGCGCAGGTACCTGAACCGTCCCCGGCTGCCCCCGTCGTCCGGGGCGTCATCTTCGACTGGGGCGGAGTGATCACCAATCCGATCGCCGACACCGTGCAGGCGTGGCTGGCCGCTGACCGGATCGACAGGGACAGCTACGCCGCCGCGATGCGGCCATGGGTCCGCAGAGCCTACGGGCCTGATCAGAAGGACACGCCGATTCACGCGCTTGAGCGGGGCGAGGTAAGCGACGCTGAGTTCGAGCGGACCCTCGCCGCGTTGCTGGTGGGCCGAGATGGCGGAGTCGTGTCCGCCGACGGGCTGCTGCGGCGGATGTTCGCCGCGTCCCAGATTCAGGCCGAGATGCTCGATCTGATCAGGGAATTGCGCGCCGACGGGCTACGGATCGGGCTGCTTTCTAACTCCTGGGGCGGTGGCGATGACAGCTACCCGCGCGCCATCCTCGATGAGCTGTTCGACGCGGTCGTGATCTCGGCCAGGGTGGGGATGCGCAAGCCCGAGGAGCGGATCTTCCTGCTCGCCGCCGACGAGCTCGGGCTGGCGCCCGCGCAGTGCGCGTTCGTCGACGATATGGAAGGCAACATCACGGCCGCGCGGGCGCTCGGCTTCGCGGCCGTGCACCATCGTGACCCGGCGGCGACGCGGGTTGAACTGCGGGAGCTGCTGACCGCCGACGCGGCCTGAGCCGAACGGCCCCTGGCCGTCCTCGGCGCGCATTAGCCTGGCGCCATGCCGGAAGAATCGGTCTTGGCGAGCGCGGCCGTCACGAAGCCGGCCAAGCCGGCTAAGCCCGTTAAGCCGGCTAAGCCCATGAAGCCGCTGAAGCCGTATCCGATGCCGTCTAGTCCTGGGCGCTCGGCGAACATGAGGGGCAACCGCAGGACGGACACCAAGCCTGAGCTGGCGTTGCGGCGAGCGTTGCACGGCCTGGGCTACCGGTATCGCAAGGACTACCGGCTCGACCTGGCCAGCGGCGTGCGGGTGCGGCCGGACATCGTGTTCACGGCCAAGCGGGTCGCGGTGTTCGTCGACGGGTGCTTCTGGCACTGCTGCCCGCAGCACGGCAGCCAGCCAGCGTCCAATACCTGGTACTGGGAACCGAAGCTGCGCCGCAATGTGGAGCGCGACCGGGCCGCCGACGCCGCGCTCGGCGCGGCGGGCTGGACCGTGATCAGGCTCTGGGAGCACGAGTCCCTGGACGCGGCCATTAGCGCGGTCGTGACCGTAATACCCGGCAGGGCCGCGCCCTCTGACTGACACCGGCCGCTGCGCAGTGGCAGACTCTAGATCGCTCCCCGCCATGGCCCTTTGAGTCCGCGAGGATCGACATCTACTCGTGCGGTAAGCCATTGGGGACCACATGCGTGTCTACTTGCCGAGCACCCTGGCCGACCTCGCGTCGGCGCTGGTGTCGGGCGAGATCGGGCCGGCGCCTGTGATCGGGTTCGCCGTGACGCCTGCCCTGCGCGAGTGGTACGCGAGTGGCGACCTGGAAGAGCTTGAGTACGTCGCGATGATGCAGGCGGCGAAGGCGTCGCTCCGGCTGCTGCACGCGGAGACCAAGGCGCCGCGACGGCGGGTCGTGCTGGCGGCCGAGCTTGGGCCGGCCGACGTCATCGCGAAGAACGGGCTCGACAAGCCGGGCAAGGTCGAGGTCGTGCTGCCGGTCCAGCTCGCCGACGTGGTCTCAGGTCACGTCGACGGCGTCGAGGCGACCGCCGACATCGATGCGGCCGCGGCCGCGTTGCCGGCCTCGGACGCGGGCGACGGTGACGCGCAGTTCGTCGTCGACGGTGCCGAGGGTCACGAATTGCTGTGGTACGCCACTCAAGAACTGATCTACCTGATCGGTTAGCCTGGCCAAAGGCGCTTAGCGCTGGCCAACGGAGGTCAGCTCGCGCAGGCGACAGGAGCGATCGATGTTCGATGCCGTCACCAGTGTCCCGGTTCCCGCGAACGAGCCGGTGAAGACCTACGCCCCCGGAAGCAGCGAGCGCGCCGTCCTTGAGACCAAGCTCAAGGAACTTGGCCGGGAGCCGGTTGACCTCACGATGACCGTCGGCGGCGTCCAGCGGATGGGCGGCGGCGACTGGATCAACGTCGTCGAGCCGCACAACCACGGGCACCGGCTCGGCCGCCTCGGTGAGGCGACCGACGAGGACGTCGCGGCTGCGATCGAGGCCGCCAGCCTCGCGGCACCTGGCTGGCGGGAGCTGTCGTTCGACGACCGGGCCGCCATCTTCTTGCGCGCCGCCGAGTTGCTCGCTGGCCCCTGGCGGGCGACGATCAACGCGGCCACGATCCTTGGCCAGTCCAAGTCGGTCTACCAGGCCGAGATCGACGCGTCCTGCGAGCTGATCGACTTCTGGCGGTACAACGTCCACTACGCCAGGCGCTTGCTGGCCGAGCAGCCGGTCTCGGCGCCTGGCTCATGGAACCGGCTCGAGTACCGGCCGCTTGAAGGCTTCGTGCTCGCGATCACCCCGTTCAACTTCACCTCGATCGCCGCCAACCTGCCGACCGCGCCCGCCTTGCTCGGCAACGTGGTGCTGTGGAAGCCGTCCCCGACCCAGCAGCTCTCGGCGCACTTCCTGATGCGCCTGTTCGAGGCGGCCGGGCTGCCGCCCGGCGTGATCAACCTGGTCACCGGCAACGGCCAGGCGATCTCCAGGGTCGCCGTGCCGCACCGCGACCTCGCTGGCATCCACTTCACCGGGTCGACGGGCACGTTCCAGCGGCTCTGGCAGCTGGTCGGCGAGAACATCTCGGGCTATCGGGGCTATCCTCGCCTAGTCGGCGAGACCGGCGGCAAGGACTTCGTCATCGCCCATTCATCCGCTGACCCCGAGGTGCTCAGCACCGCGCTCGTGCGCGGTGCGTTTGAATATCAAGGCCAAAAATGCTCGGCGGCGTCTCGTGCCTACATCCCGCGCACCGTGTGGGAGAAGATGAAGGACACGTTCCTGCCGATGGTGGAGTCGCTGACGATGGGCGACGTCGCCGTCGACCTGTCCGCCTTCATGGGTGCCGTGATCGACGAGCGCGCGTTCGTCAAGCACACGGCGGCCATCGAGCGCGCCAAGTCCAGGCCGTCGGTGCGCGTCCTGGTCGGCGGCACGACCGACGACAGCCGGGGCTACTTCGTCAGCCCGACCGTGCTCGAGTGCTCCGACCCCACCGACGAGGTCTTCACCACCGAGTACTTCGGGCCGATCCTGGCGGTGCACGTCTTCGACGACGGCGCCTACGACGCGGTGCTCGACCAGGCGGCCGACATCGCGGCGTACGCGCTGACCGGCGCGATCATCGCCAATGACCGGGCCGCGATCGCCGCGGCGACCGACCGGCTGCGGTTCAGCGCGGGCAACTTCTACATCAACGACAAGCCGACCGGCGCCGTGGTCGGCCAGCAGCCATTCGGCGGAGCCAGGGCCAGCGGCACCAACGACAAGGCCGGCTCGCTGTTCAACCTGATCCGCTGGGTCAACGCGCGGAACATCAAGGAGCTATTCTCACCCCCCACCGACTACCGCTACCCGCACATGGGCTAAGCGCCCAGGCCCGCAGGCTCGCGGCTGCAGGCTCGCATTGGAGGCCGGCCATCGATCGCCTGATCTTGTGGAACATCGACCTCACGCTCGTGGACGTGGCGAGGGTGTCTCGTGCCGCTTACGCGGAAGCGTTCCACCGAGCGACCGGAGGCAGGCTGGTCGCGTTGCCGCAGCTCGCCGGGGCGAGCGACTCGGAGATCTTCTTCGAGTCACTGGCGCTTAACGAGACCCCGTCGGGCGGGGCGGGCGGGCTGCGCGGGCCTGGCGGTAACCGCCGCCAGCTCGCCGACAATGACCTGCTCGCGTGCTACAACTCTGAGCTGGCGGCGGCGTTCGGCGCGCGTTCGGCGCTGCTGGCGGAGCAGGGACGCCTCCTGCCAGGGGCCAGGGACGCGCTCGCGGCGACCGCGCGGCTGCCCGGCGTCATCCAGTCCGTCCTGACCGGCACCATCAAGCAGAACGCCGAGCACAAGCTCAAGGCCTTCGGCCTTGACGGCTACGTTGACCTGTCCGTCGGCGGCTTCGGCTCCGACGTCTACCCCAAGGGCACCTTGATCCTGCGCTCCCTCGACCTCGCCCGCGCCAAGTACGGCGTCCCGCTCACCCCGGCCGACGTGGTCTACATCGCGGACTCGGTCAGGGACATCGCCGCCGCCAAGGTCGCGGCGGTCCGCTCCGTCGGCGTCGCCAGCGGCCGGTCCAGGGCGGCCGAGCTGCGGGGCGCGGGCGCCGACGTCGTGCTCGACGACCTGTCGGACCCGGCGCTGGTGGTGGCGGCGGTCAGCCCATGAGCCACCTGGCGCTCACGATCTACGGCGTGCTCGCGCTCGCCTTCATGATGACCATGTACGCGCTCGAGCGGCGGCACCGGCGTTACGTGCTCTTGTTCGCGTGCGGTTGCGCGCTCGCGAGCAGCTACGGGTTCCTGTCCGGGGCGTGGCCGTTCGGCGCCGTCGAGGCGATCTGGGCATTGGTAGCGCTTCGGCGGTTTTCGGTAGATGATCGGCGAGCAGGCTGACTGGATGAGCGGGGAGCGGTCGATGCAGCAGGGGCTAGGCGCGGCCGCTGGGCGCGGCTACGGGGCGGTGCTGTCGACGCCGAGCCGGCGGACGATCGAGCGGGCCAGGATCAGCCACTACCGCCGCTGGCTCGCCGAGCGGCACGAGATCGCCCCTGACGGCGACTACGCCGAGCTGTGGCAGTGGTCGGTCAGCCATATAGCGGACTTCTGGGACTCGATCTGGGAGTACTTCGACGTGCTCGGCGACCGGGGCAGCGGGCCGGTCATCGTCGGCGACGTCATGCCGGACGTCAGCTGGTTTCCCGGCGCGACCATCAACTACGCGCGTAACGCGCTGCGCGCGGCCCGCACCGACCCGGACCGGCCAGCCCTCGTCTACCGATCCGAGGCCGGCCAGGAAGGGACCTTGAGCTACGGCGAGCTTGACCGGCAGGTCGCGGTCCTGCGGGCCGCGCTGATCAAGCGGGGCGTAGGACGGGGCGACCGGGTCGCCGCCTACCTGCCCAACTCGCCCCAGGCCCTCATCGGGCTGCTCGCCGCGGCCAGCCTGGGCGCGATCTGGACCTCCTGCTCGCCCGACTTCGGCCTCGCCGCCGTGGTTGACCGGTTCGCGCAGGTCGCGCCCAAGGTGCTGATCGCGGTAGACGGCTACGTCTACAACGGCAAGCCGCATGACCGGCGCCCAGAGGTCGCGGCGATCGCCGCCACCCTGCCCGGCCTTGAGGCGATCATCACGGTCGACTACCTCGGCGCCGCCGGCGAAGGGCCAGTACTGCCGGTGCCTGCGCTGGCCTGGGAGCACCTGGCCGAGTCGGTCGACGCCGGCCCGAGCACCGAGTTCGACGAGGTGCCGTTCGACCACCCGCTCTGGGTGCTCTACTCCTCGGGCACTACTGGCCTGCCCAAGCCGATCGTGCACGGCCACGGCGCGATCGTGCTCGAGCACCTCAAGGCGCTGTGCCTGCACCAGGACATCGCGCCAGGCGACGTGTTCTTCTGGTACACCACGACTGGCTGGATGATGTGGAACTACCTGGCCGGGGCCTTGCTGGCCGGGTCGACGGCGGTCGCCTACGACGGCAGCGCCACCTACCCGAGCACCGACAAGCTCTGGCGACTGGCCGCGCAGACTGGCGTTACCTACTTCGGCACGGGCGCGCCTTACCTGATCGCGTGCATGAAGGCCGGGGCGCGCCCCGCCGCCGAGCACGACCTGTCCCGGTTGCGGGGCGTCGGCTCCACCGGCTCGCCGCTGCCGCCCGAGGGCTTCGACTGGGTCTACGACCAGGTAGCTCCCGCCTCGGGCCAGTCAAGTACGAGTACGGCCTCCTTCGCCCTCGGCTCGTTTTCCGGCGGCACCGACGTCTGCACTGGCTTCGTCGGCCCCAACCCCCTCCTGCCGGTCCGCAGCGGCATCATCGCCGGTCCCTGCCTGGGCGCCAAGGTCGAGTCCTTCAACGCCGCCGGAGAACCGGTCATCGGCCAGGTCGGCGAGCTCGTCCTGACCGAGCCGCTGCCAAGCATGCCGGTGGGCTTCTGGGGCGACGACAGCGGCGAGCGCTACCTGGCCAGCTACTACGCGGACTTTCCCGGCGTCTGGCGGCACGGCGACTGGATCATGATCTTGCCCGACGGCGGCTGCGTCATCTACGGCCGCTCGGACGCGACCTTGAACCGGGGCGGCGTCCGGATGGGGACCAGCGAGTTCTACCGCGTCGTCGAGGAGTTCGACGAGGTCACCGACAGCCTGGTCATCGACACTGGCGTACTTGGCACCGAGGGTCGGCTCATCCTGTACCTGGTGCTGGCCGAGCAGGCCAGCCTCGACGACGGGCTCATCGCCAAGATCAAGTCCGCCCTGCGCTCGGCCCTGTCACCCAGGCACGTGCCTGATGAGATCCATCAAGTTCCCGGCGTGCCCAGGACCTTGTCAGGCAAGAAGCTCGAAGTCCCCGTTCGCAAGATCCTCACCGGCACGCCGGTCGAGCAGGCCGCCGACCCCGCCTCGCTCGCGAACCCTGACGTGCTCGCCTACTTCGTGGCGGGCCGACCTTGACGCCTAGTCACGCCGACACCGGACCCACCAGCCGCAGCTTCGGCGAGGAGGGCGGCCGGCTGACCTACGGCACCTACCTGCACCTGCCCGAGCTACTGGCCCAGCAGGTTCCCCTCGCCGATCCGCCCGTACACGATGAGCTGCTGTTCATTACCGTCCACCAGGTCTATGAGCTCTGGTTCAAGCAACTGCTGCACGAGCTGGTCGAGGCGAGAAATGCTATGGCAGCAAATAGGACGCCGCTGGCAGGTCATCTGCTCCGTCGCGGGCACGTCATCGAACGACTCCTCGTGACCCAGATCGACGTGCTCGAGACCATGACACCGCAAGACTTCGGTGAGTTCAGGGCGGCGCTAGCGCCGGCCAGCGGCTTGCAGTCGGTGCAGTTCAGGGAGCTTGAGTTCCTGTCCGGGGCCAAGGACGAGCGATTCGTCGGCCGGTTCCGCGGCCTGACCGCGGCCGAGCGGGACCGGCTCGCGCTGCGCCTGGCCGAGCCCTCGCTGTGGGACGCCTACCTCGGGCTGCTCGACCGCCGCGGACTCGACGTCGGCTCGGACGAGCAGGTCGGCGAGTCATTGCTCGTCGTGGCGAAGGACCGGGCCACCCATGACGACCTTTGGCAGCTCGCCGAAGGCCTGCTGACCCACGACGAGATCAGCGCGCTGTGGCGGGTTCGGCACGTCCAGATGGTCGAACGGCAGATCGGGACCAAGTCGGGTACCGGCGGTTCTACCGGCGCTCCGTATCTGTACGGCCGTGTGCCATTGCGCTATTACCCGTTTCTTTGGGAACTTCGGGACAGGCTATAGGTGTCCGGCCGGGGACGGCCTCGGCCAGGCATGGCACCACGAGGGAGTGGGACGGATGTCCGAGCACCAGGGCGCGGCCAAGCAGGCGCTGCTTGAGCAGGCAGCCGCGAGTATCACCGGGATCGCCAGCGTCGGCGACCACCTCAACTATGTCCGCAGCTACTACCGGCACGTCGATCCTGGCGACCTGACCTCGGCTGGGGCCAGGCGGGTCGGTGAGGTGGCGGCCGAGCACGCGAAGCTGGCGGCCAACCGCCCGCACGGCCGGGCGCTGGTGCGCGTGCGGCCGGGCGCGGAGGAGACCCTGCTGGCGAGCCGCGACGTGATCGACGTCGTGACCGACGACATGCCGTTCCTCGTCGACACGATCACGATGACGCTGGCGGGCCACGACGTGACGCCTGAGCTGGTGGTGCACCCGCAGTTGCTGGTCCGCAGGGACGTGTCAGGGGTGCTGCACGAGGTCTTGCAGCCGATCGAGGGACCGCGCCGGGTCGACCGCCAGCAGCTGGCTGGCGCGACCGAGCCTGACCAGCTCGCCGAGTCCTGGTCGCACCTCGAGGTGTCCAAGCTGCCGGCCGGGAAGGCGGAGGCGATCGCCGCCGCGCTCGAGCGCGGGCTGGCCGACGTGCGGATGGCCGTCGAGGACTACCCGAAGATGCGGGCGATGGCCGAGCGGCTCGCCGACCAGATGGCGGCAGCGGCCGGCAAAGCCGCCGCGTCAGCGGCCGACGGGGACGACACGCCCGATTCGCTCGGCGAGATCGAGCAACTGCTCCGCTGGCTGGTCGACGCCCACTTCACCTTCCTCGGCTACCGTGAGTACGACCTGGTCGCCGACTCGGCCGGGCTGGCGCTTCGCGGCGTGCCCGGCACCGGCCTTGGCATCTTGCGCCACGACAAGACCAACACGACCTCGCTCGAAGTGCTCCCGCCGCAGGCTCGCGGCCTCGCGACCGACCCGGCCCACCGCCTGATCATGACCAAAGCGAACACCAGGGCGACCGTGCACCGGCCCAGCTACCTGGACTACATCGGGGTCAAGAAGGTCTCGCCCGACGGCCGGGTCGTCGGGGAGTACCGGTTCCTCGGGCTCTACACCCACATGGCCTACACCGAGAGCATCACCAGGATCCCGGTCCTGCGCCGCAAGCTCACCGAGGTCTACGACGCCAGCGGGATCTCAGCCGAGAGCCACGACGGCCGGGACGTGGCCGACTTCATGGAGGTCTACCCGCGCGAGGAGCTGTTCCAGACCAAGGTTCCCGAGCTGGCCGAGGTAGCGGCCGCGGTGCTGAGGCTGAGGGAGCGGATGCAGACCAGGCTCTTCCTGCGCAGGGACGTGTACGGCAAGTACGTGTCCTGCCTGGTCTATTTGTCCAGGGACCGGTACAACACCAAGGTCAGGCTGGCGGTCCAGGACATCCTGCGGACTGAGCTGAACGGGTCCCAGATCGACTACAGCGCGATCGTCGACGAGACGCCGATCGCCCGGCTGCACATCGTGGTCAGGCCCGACAAGGGCCAGAAGCTCGCCGCCCCCGACGTCAGCAAGCTGGAGCAGGCGGTCGCCGCCGCGGTCAGGTCCTGGGATGACGACCTGGTCGCCGAGGCGGTCGGCCAGCTCGGCGAGGAGGCGGGCCGGGCGCTGCTCGCTGACGTCGCCGGGTCCATCTCCGAGACCTACAAGGCCGACGTCCCGGCCGCCGCCGCCGTGTCTGACCTGGCCAAGATCCGGCAAATGCGGCAAAGCGGCCAGGAGATCTCGTTCGAGATGTGGGAGTCATCGGGCTACGTCGGCGGGATACCGGTCGAGCTCGAGCCCGAACCGGCCGAGCGCAGGGTCTGGCGGCTCACGATCCACCGCAACGGGCCGCCGATCACCCTCACCGACGTGCTGCCCCGCCTGCAGCACATGGGCGTCGAGGTGGTCGACGAGCACCCGTACGAGTTCGGGGCGGCCGAGCCGTTCTGGGTCTACGACTTCGGGTTGCGGGCCGACCAGACCGCAGCTGCCCACGCCGGACGAGTCGACCGGGCGGGGAGCGACGAGCCCAAGCTAGCTTCGGTCGCCAGCCAGCTCGAGGGCGCGCTCGCCGCGCTGTGGCGCTCTGAGATCGACGACGACGAGTTCAACGCCCTGGTGCTCGATGCCGGGCTGACCTGGCGGCAGGTCGTGGTGCTCCGCGCCTACGCCAGGTACCTGCGCCAGGCCGGGACCACGTTCAGCCAGAACTACATCGCGCACGTGCTCAGGCACAACCCGGTCATCGCCCGGCAGCTGATCCGGCTGTTCGAGTCCAGGTTCGACCCTGACCGGCAGAACGCCGCGGCCGAGCGCAGCGAGGCGCTCGCCGAGGAACTGGCCGGCGGCCTCGACGACGTGGCCAGCCTGGACGAGGACCGGATCCTGCGCGCCTACCTCGGCCTGATCCTGGCCACGACGCGGACGAACTACTTCTGTGACCCACTGGATGGGTCGGGCAGCCAGCCCTACCTGGTGTTCAAGCTCGACGCCGCGGCGGTTCCTGACCTGCCCGCGCCCCGGCCGAAGTTCGAGCTGTTCGTGTACTCGCCGAGGTTCGAGGGCGTGCACCTGCGGTTCGCCGATGTCGCCAGGGGCGGCTTGCGCTGGTCGGAGCGGCGCGAGGACTTCAGGACCGAGGTCCTTGGCCTGGCCAAGGCGCAGGAGGTCAAGAACTCCGTCATCGTGCCATCGGGGGCCAAGGGCGGCTTCGTCTGCAAGCGGCTGCCCGACCCGGCCGATCGCGAGGCCCACGCGGCCGAGGTGCGCGCCTGCTACAAGATGTTCATCAGGGCCATGCTGGACGTGACCGACAACCTCAAGGCCGGCCTGGTCATCCCGCCCGAGCGCGTGGTCAGGCTCGACGGTGACGACCCTTACCTGGTCGTGGCGGCCGACAAGGGCACCGCCACGTTCTCTGACACCGCGAACGAGATCGCGCTCGAGCGCGGGTTCTGGCTGGGCGACGCGTTCGCCTCTGGCGGCTCGGCCGGCTACGACCACAAGAAGATGGGGATCACCGCGCGGGGTGCGTGGGAGTCGGTCAAGTTCCACTTCACGACGCTGGGCATGGACATCGCCGGGACCGACTTCACTGTCGTCGGCGTCGGCGACATGTCGGGTGACGTGTTCGGCAACGGCATGCTGCTGTCCGAGCACATCAAGCTGGTCGCCGCCTTCGATCACCGGGACGTCTTCATCGACCCTGACCCCGATCCGCAGGCCAGCTTCGACGAGCGCCGACGGCTGTTCGACCTGCCTCGTTCGTCGTGGGCTGACTACGACAGCGGGCTGATCTCGGCCGGGGGCGGAGTGTGGCGCAGGACGGCCAAGTCGGTGCCGATCTCGCCGCAGGTCCGATCGGCACTCGGGATGCCGGACGGGGTGACCACGCTGTCGCCTGACCAGCTGATCTCAGCGATCTTGCAGGCGCCGGTCGACCTGCTATGGAACGGCGGCATCGGCACCTACGTCAAGGCCAGCGGCCAGGTCCAGGCGGACGCGGGCGACCGCACGAACGACGCGGTTCGGGTAGACGCGTCCCAGTTGCGCTGCAAGGTGATCGGCGAGGGCGGGAACCTGGGCCTGACCCAGGAAGCCAGGATCGAGTACTCCCTGGGCGGCGGCCTGGTCAACACCGACTTCATCGACAACTCGGCCGGCGTGGACACCTCGGACCACGAGGTCAACATCAAGATCCTGCTCGATGAGGTGGTACGCGACGGCGTCATGACGACGGCGGACCGGGACGAGCTGCTCGCCAGGATGACCGCCGAGGTCGGCCGGCTCGTGCTGGCGCACAACTACCACCAGAACCGGGCGCTGGCGGCGTCCAGGGCCCAGGCCTCCCCGATGCTGCACGTCCACGCCAGGTACATCCGCAAGCTGGAGCGGGAAGGCCGGATCAAGCGCCGCCTTGACGTGCTGCCGGCCGACAAGGACATCGCCGAGCGCCGGTCGCTGTCCGGCGGGCTGACGCTGCCCGAGTTCTCCGTGCTGCTCGCGCACACCAAGATCGCCGTGGCCCAGGAGATGCTCGCCTCTGACCTGCCCGACGACCCGTACCTGCGGCGGGTGCTGACGGCGTACTTCCCCGTCCCGCTGCGGGAGCGGTTCGCCGACCGGATGGCCGCGCACCGGCTGCACCGGGAGATCATCACGACGGCGGTGATCAACGACATGGTGGACCGGGCCGGGATCACGTTCGCGTTCCGGCTGAACGAGGAGACCGGTGCCTCAACCCCTGACATCACCCAGGCCTGGCTCGTCGCCCGCGAGGTCTTCGACATGGCGGGGTTCTGGTTCCAGCTCAAGCTGCTCGACGGCCAGGTCGACACCTCGGCCCAGATCCTCGCCCTGCTCGAGGGCCGGAAGCTGACCGAGCGGGCGTCGCGCTGGCTGCTGCACTTCCGGCGGCCGCCGTTCGACATCCAGGCCACGATCGACTACTTCGCCGATGGCGTGCTCGCCGTCGCGGCCGGGTTGCCCAAGCTGCTCGTCGGGCTCGACCTAGTCGGTTACCAGGAGCATCGTGACCAGTACATCGGCCTCGGCTTCCCTGACGCGCTGGCCGAACGGATCGCCGCGATGGTGCCCGCTTACTCAGCGTTCGACATCGTGGAGATCGCCTCGCACGTGGGTCGCGGCGTCGAGGAGACGGCCGAGGTCTACTTCGACCTCGCTGACCGGCTCCAGATCACCAGGCTGCGCGACCGGATCACCGCGCTGCCGAGGGACGACCGGTGGAGCACCATGGCCAGGGGCGCGCTGCGGGACGACCTGTACACCGCGCACGCCGCGCTGGCCAGGGACGTGCTCACGGTGACCGAGCCAGGTACCCCTGAGTCGCGGCTCGCGGCCTGGGAGGCGAGGAACGAGTCGGCGGTCGCGCGGGCCAGCCGGACCCTGGTCGAGATCTGGGAGAGCGAGGTATTCGACGTCGCCACCCTCTCGGTGGCCGTCAGAACCATCAGGACGCTCGTCTCCACGAGTACACTGCCGGCCCAGTAGTTCAAGGCGCCCGTAGACGACTAGGTTCGCGTAGGCTTCCGGCATGGCAATCGACCCTGCCGGCGAGATATCGGACCTAACGTCAAAGCTTGTCAGCATAGAGGCGGTACTCGACCCTGACACGATGCGCAAGGAGGCCGATGAATTGCGCGAGCGCTCGGCCGATCCCAAGCTGTGGGAGGACCAGGAGAACGCCCAGTTGGTGACCAGGCGGCTCTCCTACCTTGACGCCGAGCTGTCCAGGCTCGCCAGCCTGCGGAGCCGTCTCGAGGACCTCGACGTCATGTTCGAGCTGCTGGAGAGCGAGGAGGACGAGGCCAGCCGGACCGAGGCGCTTGCCGAGCTCACCGCGATCCGCGCGCAGATCGACCAGCTGGAGATCAGGACGCTGCTGTCCGGCGAGTACGACTCGCGGGACGCGCTGATCTCGATCACGGCCCAGGCGGGCGGCGCCGACGCGGCCGACTGGGCGGAGGGACTGCAGCGCATCTACCTTCGCTGGGCCGAGCGGCACGGGCATTCGACCGAGGTCTACGACACGTCCTACGCCGAAGAGGCCGGGATCAAGTCGACCACCTTCGCGGTCAAGGCGCCCTACGCCTACGGGACATTGCGCGGCGAGCACGGCACGCACCGCATGGTCCGCATCTCCAAGTACGACAACCAGGGTCGCAGGCAGACGTCGTTCGCCGGGGTCGACGTGATCCCCGTGGTCCAGCAGGCCGACCACATCGACATCCCCGACGACGAGCTGCGGATCGATGTCTACCGGTCGAGCGGGCCGGGCGGGCAGGGCGTGAACACCACGGACTCGGCGGTCCGGATCACGCACCTGCCGACAGGGATCGTGGTCACGTGCCAAAATGAGCGCAGTCAGATCCAGAACCGGGCCAGCGCGATGGCGGTGCTCCAGGCCAAGCTGCTCGAGCGCAAGCGCGAGGAGCAGGCCGCGAAGCTCAGCGAGCTTCGCGGCGAGTCCAGGCGCAGCTGGGGCACCCAGATCAGGAACTACGTGCTGCATCCCTACCAGAACATCAAGGACCTGCGCACCGGGTACGAGACCGGCAACACCGCCGCCGTCATGGACGGCGAGATCGACGAGTTCATCGAAGCCGAGATCCGCTGGCTGAGGACTCAGGGCTTGTAGAGGTACTGGCTCTCGCTTTAGTGAGCGAGGTGCTGCACTGCTAGCGCCACGGCGATCGCCAGCAGCAGCAGGATTACCGCGTACTGGATGTTGCTGCCGTGGCCGTGTCGGTGCAGGTCAGACTTGGCCGCCCGGCATACCGGGCAGCGCCCCTCCGCCACCGGCCCAGCGCACTGCGCGCAGATGAGGTGTTCGCAGCTCATGTGTCTGCCTCCCGGGAGGTGCCGTCCGCCCTCTTCGACAATGTTGGACGTTCCAGCCCAGTTTCCCCCCTAGACTGTCCCCTGATCAAACCGGGGCGGCAAGTCCCCGGCCTCATCTCATTATCGAGCACTACGGCGGGGCCGTGATCCACTTCGAAAGCGTCACCAAGACGTACCCGAATCAGAGCCGTCCAGCCTTGGAGACCGTTGACCTGGACGTCGAGAAGGGTGAGTTCGTCTTTCTCGTCGGTCCGTCCGGCTCAGGAAAGTCGACTTTCCTGCGCCTGATCCTGCGCGAGGAGCGGCCGAGCGACGGCCGGATCTATGTGGCCGGGCGTGACCTGGCCCGGCTCACTAACTGGAAGGTGCCCCAGCTGAGACGCCGGATCGGCTGCGTGTTCCAGGACTTCCGCCTGCTGCCGGCCAAGAACGTGTACCAGAACATCGCGTTCGCGCTTGAGGTCATCGGCAAGCCCCGCCGCTTCATCCGCAAGGTCGTACCCGAGGTCATCGACCTGGTCGGGCTCGAGGGCAAGGGTGACCGGATGCCCGATGAGCTCTCTGGCGGCGAGCAGCAGCGGGTGGCCATGGCCCGCGCGTTCGTCAACCGGCCCATGATCCTGCTCGCTGACGAGCCGACTGGGAACATCGACCCGGCGACCTCCATCGGCATCATGAAGGTGCTTGACCGGATTAACCGGACCGGCACCACGGTCGTGATGGCCACGCACGACGCCGCGATCGTGGACTCGATGCGCAAGCGAGTCATCGAGCTTGAGTACGGCAAGGTCGTGCGCGACCAGTCGAGAGGCGTCTACGGCCAGGCCTATTGAGCGCGGGCCTTATCAGGTGCGGGCTCACTCGCCCGGCCAGGTAACCGGCCGGGCAATGACAACCAAAGGATCGGTCACATGCGTGCGCAGTTCGTATTCGGCGAGGTGTGGATTGGGCTCAGGCGCAACCTCACCATGACCGCCGCGCTGGTCGTCGTTGTCGCGATCAGCCTGTCACTGCTGGGAACCGGTCTGCTGTTCGTCAAGCAAGTCGACCACACCAGGTCCCTGTGGCAAAGCAGGCTCGAACTGTCGGTCTACCTGTGCTCGGCGGTCAACCCCGACCAGGCCTGCGCGAAGAACGGCCCGGTCACCTCCGCCGAGAAGCAGCAGATCTACACGACTCTGCATCGGCTGCCGCAAGTGGTCGACGTCAGCTTCCAGAGCCAGGCGGAGGCCTTTAAGCAGGCCAAGCAGTTGTTCGCCAACGAGCCGGTGATGCTCGACTTCGTCCAGCCTGGTGACCTGCCCGCCTCGTTCATCGTGAAGATGAAGAACGCGCAGGCCGACGCGGTGCCGGTGACCCAGGCTGTCACCGGCCAGCCGGGAGTGGATTCGGTTGGTGACGACGCCGCGATCCTGACAAAGTTTTACCAGTTGCTGGACGGCGCCAGGAACGCGGTGATCGTGGTCGCGATCATCCTCATCGTGGCCGCGATCCTGCTGGTCGCGAACACGATCAGGCTGTCGGCGTTCAACCGGCGCCGGGAGACCGCGATTATGCGCCTGGTCGGCGCGTCGAACTTCTACGTGCAGCTTCCCTTCCTGGTCGAGGGTATGATCGCCGGGTTGTTCGGCTGGCTGATCTCGGTGGCGCTGCTGACCGGCGCCCGCACGGGCCTGGACGGGCTGCAGCAGTACTTCCCGTTCCCCGTCCAGCTGTCGGCCGGGGACCTCATCGAGGTCGTGCTCGTGACCATGTTGATCGGCGTCGTGCTATGCGGAGCGACTTCGTTCCTCACGCTCAGGCGTTATCTCCGCGTCTAGGGGAATCAGACTTACGGTGTCGCCAGAGCAAGGCAAGAAGATCATTGCGAGTAACCGGCGGGCCAGGCACGACTACGAGATCTTGGATGTGGTCGAAGCCGGGCTCATGCTCACCGGTTCCGAAGTCAAATCGCTGCGGGCGGGCAGAGCGACGATCACCGACGGCTACGCCATGATCAACGACGGGGAGGTCTGGCTGTACGGTGTGCATATACCTGAGTACGCCCAGGCCACGTGGACGAACCACGAGCCGAGACGGGTGCGCAAGCTGCTGCTGCATCGACGGGAAATAGACAAGTTGTCGCGGGTGACCGCCGAGGGCGGGCTGACGCTTGTCCCCTTGTCCCTTTATTTCACCGATGGGAAGGCCAAAATCGAGCTTGCGCTGGCTCGGGGCAGGCGAACCTACGACAAGCGGCACGAACTAGCCCGCAGGGACGCGCAGCGGGAGGTCGAGCGTGCCTTGCGACGCCGTAGGTAGCACAATGGCATGTGATGGCCGGCATGGCTAAGCGCGGCACCCATTCAGCGAGGCATCGGGCCGGACGATCTAAGCCCGATGCCGCTAGGCCCGACGTACCTCAATCGGAGGTGCGCAGGCCTGACCTCACCGACCCCGGTTCGGCCGGGCTCGGCATGACGACGTCTGGCGGGCCTGGGCTAGGGTTGCCCGGTCCCTCCCAGTACGGACCCGCCCCCAGTCAGTACGGGCCGCAGTCGTTCGATGCGGCTGTGCCGGTCGAGCCACCACGGCCGTTCGCGCCGCCTACGCGGTTCGATGCTCCGGCCGCGTTCAATTCTCCGAGCGGTACTTTTACTGGCGGTCCGGTTCCTGGCGGTCCGGTTCCTGGCGGTCCGGGTGGCGGGGGCGGCCAGCCTGTGCCTGACTGGACCATGCCTGACCTAGCTGGTGGTGGCCCTGGGCCGGGAGTTGGGCCTGGGCCTTTGGCTGGGCCTGGGGCTGGTCAGTTGCCCGGGGCTGAGTCCTTTGCTGGTTCAGGGCCTGGTGCTGGTGTATTTGCTGACCCTGGTTCTGGTGTTCCGTCGAGTCTGGCCGGGCCTAGTGCTCCTTCGCGGTACCAGGCCCGCCCGGCCGGCGAAGTTCTCGGTGACCAGCTGCTGGCGCCGCTTCCTGGAGCGGCGTTGCGGTCACCTGAGCGGCTTGCGCCGCTGGCGCCGGGTCCTGCTTTCCCCGCGCCGCCGTTGGCGCTGCCGGATTCGGGGCCTTATGGCGCTGATCCCGCGAGTCCTGGGCCGCCTCGGCCTGGTCCTGCCGCCGGCGGGGCCGGTGGTCGGCCAGCCAAGCAAGCCAAGAGGAGCGGCGGCAAGTCGAAGCGCTCGCCGGTCCGCTTGCTCTCGCTGGTGTGCGCGGCCGCCGTCGTGGTCGTGATCGGGGTCACGAGTTCAGGGCCGGCTGGCTCGTCGGTGACCGCGAGCGTGAAGACGTTCTTGCTTGACTGGCAAGAGCAGAACTACTCGGCCGCGGCCGCCATGACCACCGGCCGGCCACTGGTCGTCACCGACGCCATGCAGGGCGTTTACCGCCAGCTTGGCGCACAGGACCTGTCGCTCGACATGAGATCGATCGCGGTCAGGGGCGGGATGGCCCGTGCGTCTTTCTACGCGTCCTTCGACCTGGGCCGTGGCGGCCTGTCGTGGGATTACGAAGGTCACTTCGGGTTGCGGCGGACCGCGGCGGGCTGGCGGGTCGTCTGGTCGCCTTCGGTGATCGTTCCCGGGCTCGGGCGCGGGGACCGGCTGGCCGTCAAGACCAGCTTGCCGAGCCGTGGCATCGTGCTTGACCGTCAGGGCCTGCCGCTGATCCCGCTTTCGGCGGCGATCGAGGTCGGCGTGATCCCTGACCGAGTGCGGGCTCCGTTGCGGACCGCTGAGCGGCTGGCTAAGGTCGCCGGGCTGGCCCAGTCCGATGCCGACGAGATGGCCAGCCAGATCGAGGCCGCGCCGCCGCGGTCCTTCGACGAATTGATCCAGTTCACCCCGTCCGCGTACGGCCGACTCCGCAAGAAGCTGAACCGGATCCCGGCCCTGCGGCATCACCAGGTGATCAAGCGGCTCTTCGACAGCTCGGTGCCCGTGGTCACCGGCACGGTCGCTACCGAGACCGCTAAGACGCTGGTGGAAGACGGCGATCCCTACCTGCCGGGTACTACGATCGGCCTGTCCGGACTCGAGCAGGCATTTCAGGGGACGCTGGCCGGCAAGCCGACGACGTCGGTCGTCGTGCAGACCACCGCGGGCAAGGTGATCAAGGTCTTGCACCAGTGGCCAGGGGTCAGGGCCTTCGACCTGCGGACCACGATCAGCGCGGGCGTGCAGCAAGCGGCCAACGCCGCGATCAGCGGGGTCGGGCTGTCCGCCGCGATCATCGCCGTCGACGCCGATAACGGCCAGATCCTGGCGGTGTCCAGGCACACCGAGCACGGGGCGCCCGTCGTCAGCCCGCTCGACGGCCAGTACCAGCCTGGTCAGGCGTTCACGATCGCCTCGTCGGTCGCGTTGCTCGGGGCGACCCCGCTCAAGGCCGATACGAGGGTCTCCTGCCCGAAGAGCAACCCGGTCGGGGGCCAGCCGTTCGCCAACGTCCCGGCCGAGCCGAACCTCGGGGCCGAGCCCAGGTTCAGCGACGTGTTCTCCCACGCGTGCAGCACCGCGTTCGCCGTGCTCTCCTACGACTTGACGTCCCGCGAGCTGACCGGGACGGCGCAGGAACTCGGGATTGGCGGGGTTCCGTGGAAGCTCCCCGTGCCGTCGTTCCCAGGCAAGATGAGCAGTCCCGGCGCTAACCAGGCGCAACTGGCGGCCGACACCATCGGCTCGGGCAGCATCGTGGTCAGCCCGCTGGCCATGGCGTTGATGGCGGGCGCGATCGACTCAGGTTCCTGGCACGCGCCGAAGCTCGTGACGATGCCGAGCGCGTCCACGTCGTCGCCGAAGCTCAGCCGCCGGATCGTCAGGCAGCTCCAGAACTTGATGTGGATCACCGTCAGGTCGGGGGCCGCGAAGGTGGCCTATCAGCCGGGCAGCCCGCTCTACGGTCAGGTCGGCTCGGCGCCGCTGCCTGGACATCATCACCTGCGGGCGATCTGGTTCGTCGGCTACCGGGGCAAGGTCGCGTTCGCCGTGGTGGTGTTCGCGCGCTCGGCCGCGTTCACCCCGGCCGTGCAGATCGCCGGCCAGTTCGCGGCCGGCTTGCCTCGCAGTTGAGCGATCCGGGCCAAGCGCCGCATCCCAACCGCGTCGTGCCAGCGCTCGGCCGGGCCGGGCCGGGCCGGGCTGGGCTGGCTCGGTGGCTCGGCTGGGCTCGGGCTGGCTCGGCTTGGTGGCTCCGCGGAGCCGAGTTAGCGGCTGAGAAATCTTAGATAAGGCTGCCGTCGGCTGAGTTAGCGGACCAGCGGCGGCCAGCTTCCTGAGAAATCTGCCTACGGAGAGCAACCAACCTGTGACTCTCCGGCGTCTTACCTAGTGACGCTGGTCTGCCGCTTGGGGGGTTGCGGCCCAGTAGTCGTGATGAGAACCGGGCCTCATCTCGGGGGAGGCCCGGGCCATTGTGACCGGCCCCGACCCTGCCGGTCTTGCCCCTGCGGGCGCGTCTTCGGCCACCGCCAGCGCCCGCAGGGGCTTCTCTATGCTCCCGCCGGCTCTTCTATGCTCCCGCCGGCCCTCCCGCCGGCCCTCCCGCCGGCTCTCCCGCCGGGCGTCGCGGAGCTCATCAGTCGCCCGAACTACCGTGATCAAGGTCGGCACCTTGATCACGGAGGATCGCTGGGTAGACCGAGAACATCGGGGGCACTTAGATGTCGCTGCAGCGACACCAAAGTGCCCCCGATGCGCGAGAGTCGCCACCGGAACGGCGCCGCGGATGATCGCCGACCCCGCGATCCTCCGCGATCATGCTCACTTCCTTGATCACGGCGACCTCCGCGGGTGATTGCAGCACCGCCAAATCCCCCGTGATCATGGAAACTCTGTGATCACGGTAGTTGACCCGCGTGATCACGCGGCGATCGTCCGGGATCAAGAACGCGACCGTGATCACGGACGATCAAATGGGGCGCTTGGCGGGTGGATCTGGCTGTTTGGGACGCTTTGTCGTGTTGCTCAACGCGTGAGGAGCCCGGGGGGAGGGAATGACGATCGGTGAGCGGGTGTTCAAGCTGCTGCGGTCGCCGAGGGCCGGGTTGGCGTTGTCCTCTCCGGTCGGTACGATCGTTAAAACTGCATAGGGGGTGACTGGCTTCGACTTCGGTAGTTGATCCAGGGGAAGCGGGCCGAGGGTTGCGGTGGTGACCTCGAAAATCCTGTCGCCGCAACGTATAAGTGCCAATTCACAGCGCACTAGTCTCGCCCTCGCTGCCTAAGCGAGATAACGGGACCGTCAGTCCGGGAGTTCCTCCGGCTCGGTAACTGGCGTCATCTAGGAGGATCCACCGGGTAGTCCGGTCGCGGGACTAACCGGGACATCAAACAGTGACTGAGCCCATCGGCAGCTTGTCTGCGTGACTGCCGGGGCTGAGAAACTAGCAGCAGACTGCGCCCGGAGAAGCCCTGGAGAGGTACTGAAGGACGCGGGTTCGATTCCCGCCACCTCCACGCGCCGGCTCACCGTGCTTGCCGATCTTTGATCGGCTTCGCCGTGGGCCGGAGTGTTTTCCCGGGGGTACGAACCCCCGGACCCCCACGATTGGTGGCTGGGCTGGTCGCGTCGCGATCGGCCTGGCTGTCGCGTCGGATCCCGGACCCCAACGATTGGTGGCTGGGCTGGTGGCGTCGCGATCGGCCTGGCTGTCGCGTCGGACCCCGGACCCCCACGATTGGTGGCTGGGCTGGTCGCCTGCCTGCTGACAGGCGGGGTGGGCGCCGGTGGCGCCCGAGCGTTCGTCCGCCCTCCGCCTTCGGCCCCTCATCCCGACACCCACCGCGCTGCGTCGCCTTCCTCACCCGAATCATGTGAGCGTTACCTATGTGACCCTGAGCAAGGGCCGAGTGCGCCCTATTTAGGTATTTTCGGGAAAAATAAGCGGCGCCTGTTTCGGGCCGCGTGGGAGGATCGACGATCGTGCTCCTCACCATCACCGCGACCGCGCCGCTGATCGCCCCCGCGGGGCAGTGGCCGGCCACCGACCTGGGCTTCCTGCTGCACAAGAACCCGCAGCGGGTGCAGTCCTTCGACGTGTCGATGGGCGTGGCGCACGTGTTCTACCCAGAGGCGAACGCAAGCCGGTGCACCGCCGCGTTGCTGCTCGAGGTCGACCCGGTCGGGCTGGTCCGAGGGCGGCACCAGGGGGCCAAGCCCGAGGGCTTCAGCCTGGGCCAGTACGTCAACGACCGGCCCTACGCCGCCTCGAGCATGCTGGCGGTCGCCCTGGCGCGGGTGTTCAGGACCGCGATGACCGGCCGCTGTGACGCTCGGCCCGAGTTGGCGGCCGGATCGCTGCCGCTGGAGATCCGCGTTCCCGTGCTGCCGTGCCGGGGTGGCCGCGAGCTCGCCGGGCAGCTATTCGAGCCGCTGGGCTGGCAGGTCCGCGCCGAGCCGATCGCACTCGACGAGACGATCCCATCCTGGGGCGACTCGCGTTATCTCGACCTGGTGATCTCCGGCCAGGTCAGGCTGGCCGACGCGCTGAACCACCTGTACGTGCTGCTGCCGGTGCTTGACGACGCGAAGCACTACTGGGTCAGCCCCGAGGAGGTGGACAAGTTGATCAGGGCGGGCGGTGGCTGGCTAGCTGGGCATCCGGCCAGGGGCCTGATCACCCGCCGCTACCTCGCGCACCGGTCCGGCCTCTACCGGTCTGCGATCGCCAGGCTCGCTGAGGTCGACGACGCTGTACCCGAGTCCTTCGACAACGCCATCCCCGAGCAATCCCTCGCCGAGCAGACTCAGCCCGACCCGGCAGCGCCGGACGCGACCAGCGCCGAGCCGGTCGGCATCGGCTCAGCCAGCACCGGCTCAGGCAGCACCGAGCCGGCTAGCACCGAGCCGGCTAGCACCGAGCCGGACCTCGAACCAGCCCAGCCCGCCTCGCTCGCAGAGCAGCGCCGGGACGCCGTGCTCGCCATCTTGCGGGCGGCCGGAGCCCGGCGCGTGGCCGACCTCGGCTGCGGCGAAGGCGCGCTGACCGCTCAATTGCTGGCCGACCGCCAATTCACCGAGGTGATCGCGGCCGACGTGTCGTCGCGGGCGCTTGAGGTGGCCGAGCGCAGGCTGCGCCTTGACCGGATGCCGGACCGCCAGCGCAGCCGCCTGCGGCTCATCCAGTCCTCGCTCACCTACCGCGACCAGCGCCTGGCCGGGCTCGACGCGCTCGTGCTGGTCGAGGTCGTCGAGCACGTCGACCCGAGCAGGCTCGGCGCGCTCGAGCGCACGGTGTTCGGCGCGGCCGCGGCCGGTCTCGTCGTCGTCACGACGCCGAACGCCGAGTACAACGTGCGCTATGACTTCCTCGCCCCCGGCGCGATGCGCCATCGCGACCACCGCTTCGAGTGGACCCGAGCCGAGTTCACCTCCTGGGCCGGACGGGTAGCCGCCGAGCACGGCTACCAGGTCGCCTTCCACCCGGTCGGCGACGACGACCCTGAGGTCGGCCCGCCGACCCAGCTCGCCGTCTTCTCCGCCGCCAGCGCGGCAGCGGCCGAAGTGACGCCGTGACCAGCGCCGAACGAGTCGTCGACATCCCCGAACTGAGCCTGGTAGTGCTGATCGGCGTCAGCGGATCAGGCAAGTCGACCTTCGCCCGCCGCCACTTCAAGCCGACCGAGGTGATCTCGAGCGACTTCTGCCGTGGCCTTGTTGCCGACGACGAGAACGACCAGTCGGCCACAAAGGACGCGTTCGACCTGCTCCACTACATCGCAGGCAAGCGGCTCGGGGCGGCTCGGCTGACCGTGATCGACGCCACCAACGTGCAACCGCAGGCGCGCAAGCACTTCGTCGATCTGGCCAGGGAGCACGACGTGCTGCCAGTGGCGATCGTGCTCGACCTGCCCGAGCGGGTCTGCGCGGCCAGGAACGAGTCGAGGCCAGACCGGCAGTTCGGCGCCCAGGTGATCAGGCGGCAGCACGACCAGCTCAGGCGGGGCGTGCGCGGCCTGGAGAAGGAAGGCTTCCGTCGCGTCCACGTGCTGCTGTCGCAGGACGAGATCGATGCGGTGTCAGTGGTGCGGACTAGGCTCTTCTGTGACTTGAGGGAGCGGATCGGCCCGTTCGACGTGATCGGCGACGTGCACGGTTGCCGGGACGAGCTGGAGGCCTTGCTGGCCGAGCTCGGCTATGAGCTGGCCAGGGATGACCAGGGCCGCGCGACCGGGGCGCGGCATCCGCAGGGCCGGACAGCGGTGTTCCTCGGCGACCTGGTCGACCGGGGTCCGGACACGCCAGGCGTGCTGCGCCTGGCGATGGGGATGGTGCGCGCTGGGGATGCCCTGGCTGTCGCCGGGAACCACGAGAACAAGCTGCTGCGGGCGCTGCGAGGGCGCAAGGTCCAGGTCAGCCACGGCCTGGCCCAGTCGCTTGAGCAGCTCGCGGAGCAGGGAGAGGAGTTCAGGGCCGAGGTCGAGCCCTTCGTCGACGGGCTCGTCTCGCACTATGTGCTCGACGGCGGGAACCTCGTCGTCGCTCACGCGGGCATTACCGAGCGGCTGCAGGGCCGGGCCTCGGGCCGGGTCAGGTCCTTCTGCCTCTACGGCGAGACGACCGGGGAGACCGACGAGTTCGGGCTGCCGGTCAGGTACCCGTGGGCGGCGGACTATCGCGGCCGGGCGATGGTGCTCTACGGCCACACGCCCGTGCCGGTGCCCGAGTGGGTGAACGGCACCTTGTGCCTGGACACGGGCTGCGTGTTCGGCGGGCAGCTCACCGCGCTGCGGTACCCGGAACGGGAGCTCGTCGCCGTGCCGGCCGCGCGGGTCTATTACGAGCCTGCCCGCCCGTTCCCCGCCAACCCCGGCGCTGCGACCGCCGCAGCGGACCGGCCAGCCCCGGCCGCCGACCCCGACCCGTCGGGTACAGCCGCGTCGGGTACAGCCGCGTCGGCTTCGGCTACGGCCACTTCGGCTACGGCCACTTCGGCTACGGCCACTCCGGCTACAACCGCCGCGGCGGCCGGCCGGGTGAAGGCGGCCCGGCGCGATCCCGACGTGCTCGACCTCGGTGACGTGATCGGCCGGCGGGTGATCGAGACCAGCTACCACGGGCCGATCAGCATCAGGGAGGAGAACGCGGCCGCCGCGCTCGAGGTGATGAGCCGGTTCGCGATCGACCCGCGTTGGCTCCTCTACCTGCCGCCGACGATGAGCCCGGTGGCGACCGCCCGCACCCCTGGCCTGCTTGAGCAGCCCGACCAGGCCTTTGAGGCCTTCACCGCAGCCGGCGTCCAGCACGTGGTGTGCGAGGAGAAGCACATGGGATCGCGGGCGGTCGCCCTCGTCTGCCGCGACCAGCAAGCCGCCGCGGCCAGGTTCGGCGCCCCCGGCGGCGCGGCGGGCGCGGTCTGGACTAGGACAGGCCGGTCTTTCTTCGGCGAGGCGCTGACCGAGGAACTGCTGTCCAGGCTGAGGGCAGCCGCAACGGACGCGGGCCTGTTCGATGAGCTCGACGCTGGCTGGCTGCTCTTCGACGCCGAACTGCTGCCCTGGAGCGCGAAGGCCATCGAACTGCTCCGCTCCCAGTACGCCTCGGTCGGCGCGGCCGCGGCGCACGCGCTGCCCGTGGCGGTCGCCGCGCTCGACCAGGCAACCGCCGCCGGCCTCGATGTCGCCGGCCTGGCTGCCCGTACCCGGGCTAGGGCCGCGAACGCGGAGGCCTTTCGCGCCGCTTACCGACGTTACTGCTGGCCGACCCGCGGCCTGGACGGGATCAGGTTCGCGCCGTTCCAGTTGCTGGCCAGCGAAGGGGCCAGTCACGCCGGCCGCCCGCACGACTGGCACCTCGCCATCGCCGACCGGCTCGTCGCGGCCGATCCCGCGCTGGTCGCGCCGACCCGGCGGGTCTACGCCGACTGCGCCGACCCGGCTTCGGCCAGCGCGGCCAGCGCCTGGTGGGAGGAGCTGACCAGTGCCGGCGGCGAGGGCATGGTGGTCAAGCCCGCCGCCAGCCTCGTCCGGGGCAAGCGCGGCCTGGTGCAGCCCGGCCTCAAGGTCAGGGGCAGGGAGTACCTGCGGATCATCTACGGGCCCGACTACACCGAGCCGGCCAACCTCGACCGGCTGCGGTCCCGAGGCCTTGGACACAAGCGATCACTTGCCCAGCGCGAGTACGCGCTCGGGCTCGAAGCGCTCGACCGGGCCGCGCGCGGCGAGCCGCTCTGGCGGGTACACGAGTGCGTCTTCGCAGTTCTGGCGCTTGAGTCGGAGCCCGTCGACCCGCGATTGTGATAAAAAATGACCATGACGGGCAAAGAGGTCGCAGCGGTCAAGGAGGTGGCTGAGGGCTACATTCCGTACGCGGGTCACCGCACCTGGTACCGGGTCACCGGATCGGGGGAAGAGCCGGGCAAGTTCCCGCTCCTGTGCCTGCACGGCGGGCCAGGCGCCAGCTGGCACCACATGGCCCCCTATGAAGAGCTGGCGGTCGGCCGCCGGGTGATCTGCTACGACCAGGTCGGCTGCGGCAACTCGGCGATCAAGGAGCCGCACGACCCTTCGATGTTCACTAATGAACTCTTCATCGCCGAGGTCGACGCGGTGCGCGAAGCCCTCGGCCTGGACCAGTGCCACGTACTCGGGCACTCCTGGGGCGGCATGCTCGGCATGGCCTACGCGATCACCAGGCCGGCAGGCCTGGTCAGTCTGCTAGTCGAGTCCTCACCAGCCTCGGTGCCTTTTTGGCTGAAAGAGCTTGATCTTCTCCGAGCCGCCCTGCCTCAGTCGGTTGACGACGTGCTTCGCCGCCACGAGGCCGCCGGCACTACGGACAGCGACGAGTACCAGCAGACCATGATCGAGTTCTACGACCGGCACGTCTGTCGGGTCCGGCCGTATCCGGACTGGGTGCAGGCGACCTTCGACTCGATCGAGGCCAACCCCGAGGTGTACTTCACCATGAACGGGCCGAGCGAGTTCCACGTCATCGGCCCGCTGAAGGACTTCGACATCGTCAGCCAGCTTGGCCAGATCCAGGCGCCCACGCTGCTGTTCTGCGGCGAGTTCGACGAGGTCACCCCCGCGACCGTCGGCCAGGCCCACGAGGCGATCCCCGGATCGCAGTTCGTCGTGCTGCCCGGCTGCTCGCACATGAGCCAGGCCGAGCGCTCCGACCTCGTCCTTGGCCTGGTCCGCGGCTGGCTCGCCGGCATCGAGGCGACGCGGTAGCAACCCCGACCCGGTCAGAAAAGCCTTAAGCCGCAAATTGGCCCCAGGACTGCCGTGTCCTGAGGCCAATCTGCTTCGGGGCTAGACCGAGCTAGCTCTTAGTGCTGCCCGGCCCGTTCTGCTTGAACTTGACGTTCGCGCTTGAGCCTGGGGTCGGGGTGCTGACCAGGATCATGCCGGTCGGCTCGTAGCCGTCGGCCGAGTTGGCGTAGAAGCCGCCGAGGTTGATCGTGCCGGCCTGCGTGTAGTTGGAGGTGTCGTAGATCGTGACCCAGGCCGAGGTCAGCCCGGCCACCCAGAGCTCACTGCCGTCCGGGGTCAATGCCAGCGTGTCCGGGTCACCCGCCAGCGAGATCGTGTGGGTCACGGTCTGCGTCGCGGCGCTGATCACCGAGACGGCGTTGGAGTCGGCGTCGGTCACGTAGATCGTGCTGCCATCCGATGAGGTGATGATCTGCCAGGGCAGCTGGCCGACGGCGATCCGGCCACTGAGGCGCAGCGTGGCGGCGTTGAACACGTCGACCTCGCCGCGCTGGGTGTTGGTGACGTAGATGTGGCTGCCGTCAGGGGAGACGACCACGCCGTGCGGGTCGCCGAGTCCGGGGATCACGCGGACGACGTGCAGGTTCGACGTCTTGACCACGTACAGGCCGATCGAGCTGGTCACGTACGCGTAGCTGCCCGAGGGAGAGAACGCGATCTCCTCGGGGCCGCCATGCAAGCGCAGCTTGCCGACCACGGTGTTGGACGCCGTGGAGATCACCTTGATGCCGGACAGCGCGTGCCGAAGGTCGGTCTGCGGGCCGGTGTCGGCGACCCAGAGCTGCGATCCGCTCGGGTTCACGGTCAGGTCGGTCGGGACGAATCCGACGTGGATGTCGGTCTCGGTCGGGTTGTAGTTGCTCGGGTCCAGGGTGGCCGAGTCGATCACCGAGATGTTGTCGCTGCCGGCGTCGGCGAAGTACAGGTTGCTGCCGCTGACGGCGACGCCCTCGTCGGTGGATGCGTAGTTGTAGTCGCCGGGGTCGCCTGGTACCTGCGGGTCACCCACGTTGTAGGTCTGCAGGATGTCGCAGTTGGCGGTGTTGATGGCGCTGAACCCGTCCCAGCCGGCCAGCGCGATGTAGGCCGCGCCGGTCGGCCCGCTGCAGGAGGCCGAAGTCAGCCGGGTGGCGGAGGCGGCCCGCTGGTGCGAGCCCGCGTGGCTCGCGGCGAGCGCGGTGGCGCCCCCGGCGGCGAGCACGACCACGGCGGCGCCAGCCAGCAGCCCGCGACGGCTGGCCCAGAACCGGGAACGGACCGAGATCTCGGATTGCGACATCGTCATCACACTCCCACCACAGCCGAGGCGGCTGCCGCGTTGCGGACCGGACGGGAACCGTGGCCCTGGGTCGGGAAGGTCTGGTTGGCACCAGGGATCGGCGGCAGCTCGAACCGCTGCGAGTCCCGCTCGGCCCGCAGGAGCTCGCCGACGGTGTCGGGGAGCCGGGGGAACCGGCGGTTGGGGACGGTGCCGAGCGCGGAGGTGAAGTCGCCGACGGTCTCCCGGCGCCAGGCGGTGATGTTCGGGTTCACGACCCCGGTGATCCGCTCGAGCAACCGGATCGCCGAGGTGTGGTCGAAGGTGTCGTGGCAGACGAAGCCGCCGAGGGTCCACGGCGAGACGAGAACGCAGGGGACGCGGAAGCCGAGGCCGATCGGGTCGGCGACCTTGTCGACGGTGATGTACTCGCCGGCCGTGCCCGCGGGCGCGGTGGGCGGGGCGACGTGGTCGAAGTAGCCGTCGTTCTCGTCGTAGACCAGGATGAAGAGGGTCTTGGCAAAGACCTCGGGGTTGGCCGCGATGGCGTCGAGCTTGCTCTTGATGTAGTCGGCGCCGAAGGCGGGCATGAACTCGGGGTGCTCGGACTGGTACGACGGCGGCAGCAGCCAGGACACGGTCGGCAGCCGGTCGTGCAGCGCGTCGTACTCGAACTGGCCGGGCTGGTAGAACTTCATCGCGCTCTGGTAGAGCGTCGAGTTGACCGGCGCGGTCTGATAGTTGTCGAAGTACTCGAGGACGTTGAAGCCGTAGTTGTCGACCTCCTGGTACACCTTCCACGGCACGCCGGCGTTCGTCAGCAATTCCGGATAGGTCTGCCAGGAATAGCCGGTGTCGGGCACGTAGTTGCCGTAGACGGGGCCGCCCTTGGTGCCGCCCGGGTCGACCTGGCCGGTCATCAGGTAGAGCCGGTTGGGCCAGGTCGGGCCCATCATCGAGCAGTGGTAGCCGTCGCAGACGGTGAACGCGTCGGCCAGCGCCCAGTGGAACGGGATGTCGTCCCGCTTGAAGTAGGCCATCGTGTACGCGCCAGCGGTGCCGTCGACCGACAGGTGCGTGGTCACGAAGCTGTCCATCGCCCCGTTGTTCCACGAGTCGTGCTGCGGGCCCCAGCTGTGGCTGTTCGACGGCAACTGCTGGGCGTCGGTCGTGTGGCTGTCGGTGTGGAAGGGGAGCAGGTAGTTGTCCGGGTTGCTCGGGTCCTTCTGGTAGAACAGCGACTTCGGAACGGACGGGTCGTTGAAGCCACGGACACCTGGCAGCGCACCGAAGTAGTGGTCGAACGACCGGTTCTCCTGCATCAGCACGACCACGTGCTTGATGTCGGAGAGCGGCGCGCCAGGTCGTGACTTGCTAAGGAGCGAGGCTGGTGCGTGTTCGATGAGCTTGCGCAGGTTGGACGGCAGGGCGAACGACGCCAGTACCATCCCTCCCGCGGACATCATGAGCTGACGTCGGGTCACCTCAATCGTCATGATTGCCTCCTAACGCCGGGGTCGGCGATCACGCGAGCACGGCAAAGCACAACCCATGGTCGCTTTGACCCGCTCACGGGTTGTCCCGGTCTTGGACATTAGGCGCGTTAACGAGATTGGGTTCAACAACGGCAAAGGTTCAGATGAACATAAGATGAACGGCTGGTGTCTATTTCGCTCACTATCCGCGATCAGGGGAACACGGGCGCGCGGCATAACTTCCTCGTCCCCAATGTTGTGGGCGTTAGCTCTTCGGCAGTGGACAGACGCCTTGACGGCGAACGAACTCGGCAAGAACAGTGCTTCGCGAGAGCGCAGTGCTCGGCCCCACACAACGGAGGAACAGTTACGTGAGCGTGCACGACATCGATCTGACGACGCTGGCAGGCAAGCCGGCCAAGCTCGGCGACTACGCCGGCAGCACCGTCCTGGTGGTCAACGTCGCGTCCAAGTGCGGCCTGACCCCGCAGTACGCCGGCCTGCAGCGGCTGCACGACCGGTTCGCCGATAGTGGCTTCACCGTGGCGGGCTTCCCCTGCAACCAGTTCGGCGCCCAGGAGCCAGGCACCGCCGACGAGATCACCGAGTTCTGCTCGGTGAACTACGGGGTGACCTTCCCCATGTTCGCCAAGATCGACGTCAACGGCCCCGACCAGCACCCGCTCTACGCCGAGTTGACCGCCGTCGCTGACGCCGAGGGCAACGCCGGCGACGTGCAGTGGAACTTCGAGAAGTTCCTCCTAGACGGCGAGGGAAACATCGTGGCGAGATTCCGCCCGATGACCGACCCCGAGTCCCCCGAGGTGGTAGCCGCGATCGAGGAGAACCTCCCGGCCTAGTGCCGGTGCCCGCGCGGCCTCCGGCCGCGCGGGCCGCTGGCCCGGAGGGGCCGCTAGGCCGTACCTGGCCGGCTGACCCATCCACGCCCGATGCGACCGGGCCGCGTCCCGGCCCGGATCCCAGAGCTGCTGGGGCACTCTGCGGTCGCGAGAACGACAGTGGGCCGCCCGAGACCATCGCGGGGCCGCGTCCCGGCCCGGCTCCCGGAGCCGACCAGGTCCTTGCGCAGCCGGGATTCCGTGATCTTGGCCGAGCCCGTGATCACGGGGTCTGGGCTGCGGATTCCGGGGTGTGATTATCCGGGATCATGGTGCCGTCCGTGATCGCGGAAGCCCGTATGCGCCTCGCAGCGCCGACCCGGACCCCGCGCCGCAGGGGACCCCCGTGATCTTGGCCTTGCCCGACCCCGCGCCGCAGAGGATGTCCGTGATCATGAGACCTCCATGATCACGGGGGTTCGTGCGGGTGAGTGTGCCCTTGCGATCGTCCGTGATCTTGGCCTGCTCGTGATCACGGGAGTTCGCCTGGGTCATCACGCGCCTAACCACCGGGATCATGGATATTCCTTGATCTCGGAGGATTTGGGGGTGCGCCCTCCGTAATGGGGGCGCTCGTGCCGGACATAGGTAGGTGTTACGAGCGGCGTCAGGCGAGCCGGCGGTGCTGGCCGGCGGCCGGCCTCAGGCGAGCCGGCCGGGGCCGCGCTTGGCCATCTGGTCGGCGATGATCGCGCGCTGGATCTCGCTGGTGCCTTCCCAGATCCGCTCCACCCGCAGCTCGCGGTAGAACCGCTCGGCCGCGTACTCCCGCATGTAGCCCCGCCCGCCAAAGACCTGGACCGCCCGGTCGGCGACCCGGTTCGCCATCTCGGCCGCATACAGTTTGGCCATCGAGCACTGGGCGTGCTGCACCTTCACGTCGGCGCCGGCGTCGATGCCGCGAGCGGTCTCGTAGGTCAGCGACCTGGCCGCGAACAGCTCGGTCAGGCTGTCGGCCAGCATCGCCTGCACGGCCCCGAAGGCGACGATCGGCTGGCCCTGCACCACCCGCTCCTTGGCGAACGTGGTCATCTCGGCGACCAGCCGCTCGGCCGCGCCGAGGCAGCGAGCGGCCACCATCAGTCGCTCGAACCTGAACCACTCGTAGGCGAAGCTCATCCCGTCGCCCTCGGCCCCGACCAGCTGGGCGGCCGGCACCCTGACGTCCTCGAAGGCGACGATCGGGTGCTGGTGCGCCTTGCCGAGCGTGTGCATGTAGGCGGGCGTGCGCACGACCCGCACGCCCGGGCTCGGCAGGTCAACCAGGAACATCGCGTGCTCGCCCGCGTGCTCGCCGCCGACCAGCTTGCCCTGGAAAAACGCGTAGTCGGCGCCGTCATAGGAGGTCACGTGCCACTTGACGCCGTTGAGCAAGTAGTCGTCGCCGACCCGCTCCGCGGTCGCGACGATCGCGTCCACGTCCGAGCCGGCGCCCTCCTCGGTGATCGCGTAGCACTCGTCCCGCTCGCCCCGCGCGGCCGGCCGCACGTAACGCTCAAGCTGGTCCGGCGTCGCGACCTCGGGCAGCCAGGATGGCGGCGTGGCCACGACCCAGGCCAGGGCGTTGGTGACCCGGCCGACTTGCTCCTGGATCAGCACCTGCTGCAGTGACGTGCAGCCACCGCCGCCGACCTCCTTGGGCATGTTGGCGGCGTAGAGGCCAAGTTCGATCGCCCGCTTCTTGTGGGCGGCCTCGAGGTCGGCCGCGAGCTCGCCGTCAGCCAGCTCGACCTCGGCCTCCAGCGGGATCAGCTCGTCCGCGAACGTCCGCGCGCGCGCCTGGATATCGAGATCAGCATCGGACAGGCTGTACATCGGTCTCTCCTGCCGGGTTGGCGGGGCTCGGCGGGCTTGGCGGGCCCAGTAGCCGCGGGACGCGCGACGTCGGATGCCGGATGCCGCCCAATTCCTTGACTGAACGTTCAGTCTATGCCAGCATCGGCCTCATGCCAATGGGTTCTTCTGGCTGCCCGAAGACCGCCGACACGGTCATCGTCGGAGGCGGAACGGTCGGCGCGTGGTGTGCCTACTTCCTCCGCGAGGCCGGTCTCGAGCAGGTCGTATTGATCGAGAAGGACGCCCTCGGCCAGGGCGCGAGCAGCCGGGCGGCCGGGGTCGTGCGGACGCAGGGCGGCACGCCGTGGGCGGTCAGGCTCGGCGAGTGGTCGCGGAAGTTCTACCTCGGCCAGCGGGAGTGGCTCGGCATCGACTCGGGCTTCACCCCGCAAGGCTACGTCCTGCCCTGCTTCTCCCCGGCCGACGTGAGCGCGGCGCACGAGCGGATGCTGATGCAGGCCCAGCTCGGCGTCGACATCGAGTGGCTGGAACCTGACGAGCTCGACGCGCTCAACCCCACGCTGGCGCCAGGGCTGACCCTCGGCGGAACCTACTGCGCGCAGGACGGCTACCTGCACCCGCCCCGCAACGTCGCCGCCTACTGCGTGGCCCTGGCCACCAGCGGCGTCACGGTACTCGAGCACACCAGCTTCACCGGGCTGGTCACGGCGCAGGATGCGGTCACCGGGGTGCGAACCAGCGCCGGGGAGATCAGCACGCCCCTGGTCGTGCTGACTGGCGGGCCTCAGCTCGCCGACGTCGGCCAGCTAGCCGGGATCACGATCCCGGCGGGCGGGGTCAGGCACCAGGTCGCCGTCACCGAGCCCCACCAGGACCTCGCGCCGTCCCGGCTGCCGATGGTGTTCGACCTGTCCGCCGGGCTCTACTGGCGGCCCGAGGAGGGTGGCATGCTCTTCGGCATGTCCAACCCAGCCGAGCCTCCGGGCGAGGCCCGCTGCGTGGACCTGCGCTATCTCGACCTGATGCGGGAGCGCCTGGCCGAGCTGGTCCCGGTCACCAGTCAACTGAGGCTGCGGCGGATCTGGGCGGCCACTATTGACTACACACCTGACCACCTCCCGATCATCGGGCCGGCGATCATTTCCGGCCACATCTGCAAAGGGGCCACCGTGGCTAGTGCCGGCGGGGCCGGCATGATGTGGGGCCCAGGAGTCGCCAAGACCGCCGCCGACGTGGCCCTGACCGGCAGCTCGGCGGTGGTCGACACCGCCGAGCTCGGACTCGACCGCTTTGACGAGGCTGGCCATAGTCGCCTCGCGACCGACCCGATCGCCCTGCCCTTCCCAGAGCAAGCACAGCCCTTCCCAGAGCAAGCCACGGCTTTCCCGAGCAAGCCCCGGCTTTCCCGAGCAAGCCCCGGCTATCCCGAGCAAGCACCGCACTGACTGACCCGGCCGAAAGGAACTCAGATGACTGACATCACCGCCGTGACCCCGTACCTCGCCGATGCCGCAGCGGCGGAGCTCGAGGACTGGGGACCGCTCGAGGAGGCGACCGGCCCGGAGATGACGACGAGCGGGCTCACCTTCTGGAAGGACGGCGACCAGGAGGTCGGCGTCTGGGAGTGCACGCCGGGCCCGTCGTACTGGAAGCTGGAAACCCATGAGTTCGTGCAGATCCTGGCCGGCCGGATGACCGTCACCCCGGACGGCGGCGAGCCGACCGAGATCAGCGCCGGTGATACCGCCGTCTTCCCGCGCGGCTGGGCCGGAACCTGGCAGATCCACGAGACTATCCGCAAGGTCTACGTGATCTTCGAGTAGCTGCCGCTAGGGGCCGGCGCCGCCGATCGGAGCTGCGGGCCTGGCAGCGGCAGGCTGTCTGGCCCGGCCCGGTCGGCGAGCCTGCGGAAGAAGGGCAGCAAGCCCGCGATCCCGAAGGCCCAGGCAATGTCGCTGTGGTCGGCGGCGTCTCGCACGAAGGCGGGATGGCGCGGCGACCCGCCGCTGCGCAGCAGCAGGTGCCGGCCGACGTCCTGCGCGGCCTGCCAGTAGCGCTCATCGCGGGTGGCGATCGCGAGGTCGATAAGGAAGTTGCCGACGCCGGCGGCGCCGCAGCATCGGCCGAGCGCGCTGAGCCTCCGCACCCGCGAGATGCAGACGTCCGCCGCGTCGCGGGCTAGTTCGGCTAGGGGCTCGTCGCCGAGTACCGAGCTGCCAAGTAGCAGCACCTGCCCGATGCCGGCCAGTCCCTGGCACCAGGACACCGCGATGGGCGCGGCCGCGGCGGCGCGAACCTGCGGCAGCAGCTCTCGGGTACGCTCGGCCAGCTGCCCGCAGCGCCGGGCCGCCGCGGTGACGATGGCGTGGTCGCCGGCCTGCGCGGCCAGGGCGAGCAGGAACTCGGTTTCCCCGGCGAGGCCGTGGGCCCGGCCGGCCGCCGGGTCGACGCCAATGCCGGCCTTGGCGCTCGCGTCAGCGGAGGGCTCTGGCGCGGCGCTGGTCATGAGGTATTCGGCGCAGCGGAGGGCGACGTCAAGGTGGGCGGGATCGCCGTCCGCCTGGTACAGCCACAAGTGCCCGAGGCCCACGCCCGCGGCGCCCGCGATGAGGTCGGTGCTGGTCGGCTGCCAATCCTGTCCTGGAACATCCCAAGGCGGCGTCGGCACCGCGATCCCGCTGGCCGCGGCTTCGCGCAGGAAGATGCTCACCCCGGTGGTGCCAAGGAACAGGCCCGGCGGTAGCTTGACCCGCTCCGCCGCGGCCACGCTGAACACGGCGAGATTGCCGACTAGCTCCGCGACTCCCGGCGCGCTCAGGTGCGCCAGTAGCTCAAGCCCGATCCCTGAGCTGCCGCGGTAGATGCTCGCGTCGTGCGCGGCCGGCTGGCGCGGCGAGCTGTCCAGCAACCCGGCCGCGCCCTGGATGAGGTCAGCGAGCAGCGTGCCGGCGAGGTCCGTCGCCAGTTCCTGATCGAACGCCGCCGTGACCGGGAGTGGAGTCGCCGACCGGCGGCGGTTATTGAGCTGGCCTGCGCGCAACCGGCCAAATGCCGCGCCCACGGTCGTCGCGTCGTCGCTGAGCAGGTCGGCGATCAGGCCGATGGTCCCGGCGGGCCGCTCGCCGAAGGCTGACCCGATCAGCTGCAGTGCCCTGACCCGCGCTTGGCCGGGGTCATCGCCGACGCTCACCGGCTCGAGCCCGCTGACGGCGAACAGCAGGGTCATTCCCAGGGCGTAGTAATCGTCGGCTTCGGCGGGCGGCTCTCCGGCCTGCTGGCGGGCAGGCGCGTAGCCCAGCGTCGCGCCCGGCAGGTGCAGTCCGTCGTAACTGGCGATGCCGAAATCGAGCACGTACGGCCCCGCCTCGCCGATCACCACGTTCTTCGGCGACAGGTCCCTCATGATGACGCCGCGGTCGTGCAGTTCGCCGACGATGCGGGCCAGCCCGGTCGCCAGCGCGCCGAGGTTGCGCGCGCCCGGGTCGGCCACCGGGTAGGGGCCGTGGCTGAACAGGTCCTCGGCCAGGTTGGCCGGGCCGCAGTCGCTGGTGACCAGGAACTCGTCGTCACCGTGCTGGAAGTGGTCGAGGAAGCTGGGCACGCCAGCGACCCCGGCGAGCACCTGCAGCACGCGGCGCTCGTTGCGCAACCGCAGCCGGGTGTCGGCCGTGCCCTGGCCTTCGGCGACGAGCGCACGGGCCTGCTTGATCACGACCGGACGGCCGTCGCGCTGGTCTACGGCCCGGTAGACATTGCCCTGAGCAGCCAGCCGCAGGCCGGCCGTTACCTCGTAGTGCCCGCCGACGGTCGTGGCGTCGGCCGAGCGCTGCTCGCCCGTCTCCCCGGTGAATGGGTCGGTCGCCCAGGACGGCTGGCGGTACGCGAGTGTCGCCGTGCCGTCGAACACCTCGCCGTCGGGGCCGTGCACCCTGGCCTTGAGCCGTCCGAGCGGGTCCGCCTCCCAGTTCGCGGCGATCGGCCCGTACCGGTAATAAACCGGCGCGGAGGGCGCCACCCGCCGGTCACTGAGTATCCTCGGGCCCGGCCAGCCAGCGAGCAGCCGGGCGAGCTCCCGGCCCAGGCCAGCGACCAGGTGCTGGTCCGGGTAGATGGTGACCGCCTTGCCCACCGTGGCGGGCGAGCTGATGCCGTCGTTCAGCTCGGCGAGCACCTGGCACGTCCGGGCCAGCTTAAAGGTGCTCCGCGCCGCGACCAGCACCGGCAAGATCGCCTGGACCAGGTCAGGAAGCGCGGCCGCGCGGGCGGAGACATGCAGCTTCCAGCCGTGTTGCGCCAGTTCCGCGCCTGCGGGCGTCACCATGAGCCAGACCGGTCCGGCCGTCACCAGGTAGTCCGCGCTGACGCCATTCCTGACGAGCCGCGCGACGGGGTCGTCAGCTGGCTGCGGAGAGCGCACGTCACCTTCAATCCCAGGCACCAGTCACCCGAGCGGCAGTAAATAACCCGGCATTTAAAGATCAATAGCCATGGTGAATGGCCTGGAACGGCTCGTCAAGGCGGTTGGCCGCCACGCTGGTCACCGGGGGCTTGACACCCCCGCGAAGCCTGCTCACTATGACAAGAAAGACGGCCTGCCAGATGGCGCTGCCTGAAATCCGAAAGAAGATTATGAACGCTCTCCTTAGCCTGGAACCTCGCCTAGCTGGCCCTGACACCATCGACCCAGACGCCGTCTTCGCGGACCTGTGTGATGAACTGCATAGCTCTGCCGATCGCCTCCCCAATCTCTGCTTCACGGGGACGACCCCGAGTCTGGTGTGCGTACTGAGCACGCACGTTTGCCCCTGAGGGCGATAACCCGTCGCCGATCCTCAGTCAGGCGATCATTGCCAGCCGGGGATCGGCGGCGGGTTAACCAGGGGAACCGGTCTCTTACCGTCGCAGGGTCGCGTCGATCGCGCTGATCGTCGCGTAGGCGACAGAGATGACGGTGGCGTCGGCCGCAGAACTGGCACCGGACCACCACTGAGTGGCGTAGCCAGCGTCGCCGCAGCCGGTCGTGAACTCGACCTTGTACTTGCCTGGCGGCACGCCGATCAGCGAGTAACGGCCGGCGCCGCCGCTCACCGCGATCTCGTCGTTCGGTGCCGTCTCGAAGAGCGGATCGAGTTGGGCCCGGAACGGCACGGCGATGACGCACTCGCCGCTGACCGGCGTACCCGACTTGCCGGTCACCGTGCCGTCGATCGAGCCGAGTGGCAACAGGGTCGCGTCGGTCTTCGTCGTCTTCGCGCCGGCCGTGACCGTGATCGTCGTCGCGGTCGATTCCGTCGGCTGGTCATTGAACCACTGAGGAGCGAACGGGTCGGGGCCGTCATAGAAGTCGCACAACTGGTCACCGAAGTACACCTGATAGGTACCAGGCGCGAGGCCAGCGGCGGTGTAGTACCCGGCGCCGTTGGTGAAGGCGATGGCGCTCGCGTTGTCATTCGGGCTCACCGGGTTGAGCAGCACGCAGGTCTGGTCGAGCGGCACCGTGAACTTGCCCGACTGGCCAAGAACCCGGCCCGACGCCCAGCCGCCGAGCGGCAGCCTGGCGTTGACGTCCCCGGTCGTCTGCGGCGCGGTCACGCGCACCTCGTGCGAGCTAAAGACGGCCCCGAGGTTCGGGCCGCCGGCGGCGCACGGAGTGAAGTAGACCGAGTAACGCCCGCTCGACAGGCCGGTCACGACGTAGTGGCCCGAGGCCGAGGTGCTCGCGAAGCCGAACGACTGCGACGCGGAGTCGTACGCCTCGACGCAGGCCTTGGCCACCGGCTTGCCAGACGGGCTGGTCACCGTCCCTGCGATCGAGCCGCCATCGGTCATCGTGGCGTTGATCCCGGTCGTAGTCCTGCCGCCGGTGACCGTGACCGGTGTCGCCGAGGCCGTGTTCAGCTTGTCCCGGTACCACTGGGTGCCGTAACGCGGGTTGTTGGAGCAGTCGCTGAATGAGATCAGGTACCGGCCAGGCGCAAGGCCGCCGATCCGATAGTTCCCTTGGCGGTTCGTCTCAGGCTCGCTGTTGGTCACCGTTGCGCCGTCGGGGGCGAACTGGGCGGTAACGCAGACGTTAGCCAGCGGGTGCCCGGCCTTGTTGGTCACCGTTCCTGAAATCGCGCCTGCCCGGCTGAGCTGGCCGTTCACCGTCGTCGTGACACCGGCATGGACAGCGAGCAGGTCGGCGGAGTCCGGGTCTGGCTGGGACTTGAACCAGGTTCCCGCGTAGCGACCGCCACCGCAGCCGATGTTGACCAGGTACGTCCCCGGGGTCAGGTTCGACAGCACGTACTCGCCATCGCTGTCGGTGAAGGCCATGTTGAGGTAGTCGCTGATGGCCTCGCCCTGGTTCAGGGTCGAGGTGGCAACACAAGCCTGGTTCAGCGGTTGCCCGGACGGGCCCGTCACGATGCCCGCGATCGTCCCGCCCGGCCGCATGATGGCGTCGATCCCCGACGCCGTCTCGCCGGCGACAAGCTTGACGAGGCTAGCGGAGTCCAGGTCCGGCTGGTTGTCGTAGAACTGCGTGGCCAGGCTGCCGCTATTGCCGCAACCGCCTAGGAACTGCACCGAGTAGGAGCCGGGCTCGATTCCCCTAATCGAGTACCTTCCGTTCGAATTGGTGGTGGTCGAGTCGACTTCGTTGTCATTGACCTGCACGCAGACGCCGCCGAGCGGCTTTCCGCTCGTGCTCGTCACCAGGCCGCTGACTCCGCCGCCCAGCCGCAAGTAGGCGTTGACGCCTGGCCGGGTCCGGCCGCTGCTCACGGTCGCCCACCGCTGCTGGCCGAGGTAGTTCGAGCTGAACTCGCCTCCGCAGGTCGGGTCGAATACGACCAGGAATCGGCCGCCTGCCAGCCCTTGGAGCTGGTAGTCGCCGTCGTGGTTGGTAGTCGCGTCGGCGAAGTCGTCGCCCTCGTTGTCGGAGGCCTGGACGCAGACGCCCCGAATGGGATGGCCGCTGGCGCTGCGCTGGGTGACCTTGCCTTCGATCGTGGCACCGGGGAGCAGCGTGGGGCTGATGTCCTTGAAAACCTGGGTGCCGGTGACCTTGATCGTGGTCGCGTGCGAGGCGAGCGGGGTGCCGCGCCACCACTGGAAGGCGTAGTTGCCGTGGCCGCCGCAGCCGATCGAGAACTCAACCTGATACTTGCCAGGAAAGAGCCCGTGGGCGGCGTAAAAGCCGGACTTGCTGGTCGCGGACTCGAATCCCTCGAACACGCCGGGAACCTCGCCGTTTATCAGGACGCAGATCCCGCTCAGCCGCTTGCCGGTCGCGCTCCGCACGATGCCCGAGATCTGGCCGCCGAGCTTCATCTTGGCGTCGATGCCGCTCGTGACCTTCCCGCCGCGCACGACGACATTGATGACCTTGGAAGTCGGCAGCGGCGCGGTGACGTACGGGTACCACTGCGACAGCCAGTTGCCGGCATTGCCGCAGCCGGCAGCGGCCTGAAACTCGACCCGATACTTGCCCGGCGCCAGGTCGGATGCCTTGTAGGTGCCGTTCTTGCGCGTGCTGACGTCGAAGCCGATGCTGAGGCCGGTACTGACTCTCTGGGCGTTCACGCACACGCCGCGAAGGGGGTTGCCCTTGCCGGTCACCACTCCCGAGATGCTGCCCGTCTTTGACCTCCTGGTCATGCCCGGCTGGCCCGCGTTCCGGGATCTGACCGCGCGTGCTTCTGGTGCCGCGGTCCGCCAGATCGTCGCCGGCCCGAGGGTCTTGACCTGGCCGGCCAGCACTCTTACCCCGCCGCTCAGGCCTGGCCAGGCCACGCCAAACGACGATGCGGCACCGCCCGCCTCGGCGTCGCCAGGGCACGAACTGACGCGCAGCGAGTAGCGTCCTGGCCGCAAGCTCCCCAGCAGGTACCGGCCATCCGGCCGCACGGTCGCGACGGAGATCCCGGCCGGGCTGGTCGCGAACACGCACGTACCAGCGACTCCCGCCCCCGCGATGCTGCCCACGGTGCCCGTGATCATCCCGGTCCGCTCGGAGCGGCCGTCGGCGCCGGTCTTGGCGACTCCACCGCCTGTGGCCGCACCGGACTCGGCCCTGAGTGCCGTCAGCGCCATCCGGGCCCTGGCAGTGACGGCCCTCGGGTCGATAACGCTCATCGCCCGCCTTGCGGCGACGTCCGTGCCGGTGGCACGCGCCCGGGTTGCCGGCCGGCGGACTGACGCCGGAGGGGCTGACAGGTGCTTGGCTGGTGCCTGAGTGGTGAGCGCCCGGGTGGCTGGTGCCTGGGTGACTGATGCTTGGCTGGCTGGGGCGAGGCTCGCGAGAAGCCCTATCGCCAGGGTCGTTCCCGAAGCGGCGATGGCGATTGTTCGGCGGGCTGTCGCGGCTGGCATTAACGGAAGTCGAATCATGGGTTGGCTCGCGGTCCTTTCATTGCTGAAGGTGGCGTGGTGGCGTGTCCTTTGTGTCCCCGGCGGTTGCGTTCCGGCGGCGCTGATCGGGACATGTCCCGATCAGGTTGAGTACGTATCAGCGGTGAAGGGTTGCTTCTGCGTACGTGTCAGCGGCGAAGGGTTGCATCGATCCCGGTCACAGTCCCGCCTCCCACGGTGACCACCTTGGCCGACCCGGCTGAGGCCGTGCCGTCCCACCATTGGGTCACGTATCCGCTGCCGCCGCAGCCGACGCTGAACTCGATCTTGTACTGCCCGGCGGGCAGGTCGATCAGCCGGAAATGTCCCGAGGCGGTAATGGCAACGTCGGCCGATGGCGGGCCAGCGAGCAGGTCAGCCGAGGCGTGGAACGGCACGGCCGTGACGCACTCGCCGGTGACGCCCGTGTGCGCCGCGGTGGTGACCGTGCCATCGATACCGCCGAGCGGCCGCAGGGTCGCGTTGACCATGCCGATCGTATGACCGGCGGTGACGGTCACCAGGCTGCCGCCAGCTTCGGTGAGTTGATCGCGGTACCACTGCGGCGCGAGGTCACTGACTCCCAGGTCGTTAGCGCAGAATGGATCACCTAGCTCGACCCGGTAGGTTCCGGCCGCCAGGCCATCCAGCCGGTACTGGCCGGCGGCGTTGGTGAACACGATTTGGTCGCTGCCGTCGGGGTTGGTCGGCAGGGCGACCACGCAGGCTTGGTCCTGCGGGCCGGCCGGACTCGACGGACTGGACTGGCCGGTCACGGTGCCCCTGATGGTGCCGCCTGCCGCGAGTGAGACATCGAGCCCGGTGACCGGGTGCGGCGCGGTGATGTGGACCTGCGAAGGCAAGGTGATCGAGGCCAGGTTCGGTGAATCGGTGAAGCAGGCGGAGAACGTGAGCGCGTAACGACCGCTCGACAGGCCATTGATCGAGTAATGGCCGCCCTTGGTGGTGAAGAACAGGTCACTGAAGTACTGGTCGGTGAGGTCCTGAGCCTCCACGCAGGTTCCGTACGCTGGCTTGCC
>DATKFV010000166.1:0-24252 GCA_035511035.1 Streptosporangiaceae bacterium | reverse complement strand
GCCCGAGTTCGAGCGGCCTGGGCCGGGCCTGTCGCAGCTCGCCGCCGAGCGAGCCGCCGCCGTCGAGCCGGAGCACGTCAGCGACATCCTGTTCACCTCGGGCACGACCGGCCGCAGCAAGGGGGCGATGAGCGCTCACTTTCAGTCGCTGAACATGGCCAGGGCCTGGGCCGCCTGCGGCGAGGTCACGGCGGCGGACTCCTACCTGGTGCTGAATCCGTTCTTCCACAGCTTCGGCTACAAGGCGGGCATCCTCGCCTGCCTGCTGACCGGCGCCACGATGGTTCCGCAACTCGTCTTCGACGCGGGCGCCGCGATCAGGCTGATCGAGGCGGAGAAGATCACGGTGGTCCCTGGCGCGCCGACGCTGTACACCTCGATTCTCGGTCATCCCGATCGGGACGCTCACGACCTGTCCAGCTTGCGGCTCGCCGTGACCGGGGCGGCCGTCGTGCCGGTCGCGCTGGTCGAGCGGATGCGGGCCGAGCTGAGCTTCGACCTCGTGCTGACCGCCTATGGCCTGACCGAGGCGGTCGTCGTCACCATGTGCCGGGCTGGCGATGACCCGCAGACCGTGGCCACCACGTCAGGCCGGGCGACGGCACGGTTCGAGATCATGATCGCGCCGACCGGGCCGGGCGCATCCGCCGGATCGCTGACCACGGGCGAGATCCTGCTGCGGGGGCCGAACGTGATGCTCGGCTACCTCGACGATCCAGGGGCGACGGCCGAGGCGATCGACGCCGATGGCTGGCTGCACACCGGCGACATCGGGCACCTGGACGAGCGCGGCTATCTCACGATCACCGACCGGCTCAAGGACATGTACATCTGCGGCGGCTTCAACGTGTACCCGGCCGAGGTCGAGCAGGTGCTGGCCCGCCACCCGGCGGTCGCCGAGTCGGTCGTGGTCGGGGTGCCCGACGAGCGGCTTGGCGAGGTCGGCAAGGCCTTCGTCGTGCTGCGGCCTGGCAGCGCCACGGTGACGCCGGACGACCTGATCGGTTTCTGCCGGGAGCAACTGGCTAACTTCAAGGTACCGAGGCAGGTCGAGTTCCGCTCCGACGTGCCCCGCACCCCGGCGGGCAAGCCGCTCAAGCGAGTGCTCAAAGGAGAGAGCCCATGACCGACGAGACCCCCGACGAGCCTGTCGTGCTCTATGAGCGGCGCGGCAGCACCGCGCTGGTCACCTTGAACCGGCCGAAGTACCGCAACGCGCAGAACTCGGTGATGACCTACGCCATCGACGCCGCCTTCGAGCGGGCCGTCAATGACAACGAGGTCAAGGTGATCGTGCTGGCCGGCGCCGGCGACCACTTCAGCGCCGGGCACGACATCGGCACGCCTGGCCGGGACGTGCACGTGCCCTACGACCGCAAGGCCGTGCTGTGGTGGGACCACACCGACAAGGAGGGCGCGGACGCCAGGTACGCCAGGGAGATGGAGGTCTACCTCGGCATGTGCCGACGCTGGCGGGAGATGCCGAAGCCGTCGATCGCGATGGTGCACGGCGCCTGCATCGCTGGGGCGCTGATGCTGGCCTGGGTCTGTGACCTGATCGTCGCCTCCGACGACGCGTTCTTCGCCGACCCGGTCGTGCGGATGGGCATCCCCGGCGTGGAGTACTTCGCGCACCCCTGGGTGCTCGGGCCCAGGTTCGCCAAGGAAGCGCTGTTCACCGGGGACCGGTTCACGGCCCAGCGGGCCTACGAGCTCGGCATGGTCAACCGGGTCGTGCCGAGGGAGGAACTGGAGCAGACGACGTTCGCCATCGCCGACCGGATCGCGTTGATGCCATCCTTCGGCCTGGCGCTGGCCAAGCGGGCGGTGAACCAGTGCGAGGACCAGATGGGCTTGCGGCCCGGCATGGACTCGACCTTCGGGCTGCACCACGTAGCGCACGCGCACAACGCCGAGACCGGGGTCGACTCACTGGCCGGCATGGACGCCCGGTCGATGAAGGCCTCGGGCAGCTGACCGAGTGGACCTCGACCTTGACCCAGCCGACGAGGCATTTCGCGCGCAGGTGCGCGCCTGGCTGACCGAGCACGTGCCCGATCCGCCGCTGCCCTCGGTGAACACGGCGGCCGGGTTCGCGGCGCACAGGGACTGGGAGCGGATGCTGGCCGGGGCCGGGCTGGCGGCCGTGTCGTGGCCCGCCCGATACGGCGGGCGGGACGCGTCGGTGGCGCGGTGGCTGGTGTTCGAGGAGGAGTATTACCGGGCGGGCGGGCCGGTCAGGGTCGGCCAAAACGGGCTGTTCTTGCTGGCGCCGACGTTGTTCGCGCACGGCACCGACGAGCAGCGGGACCGGGTGCTCCCGCCGATGGCGACCGCCGAGGTGGTCTGGGCGCAGGCCTGGTCCGAGCCCGGGGCCGGCAGCGACCTCGCCGCGATCAGGTCGGCGGCGCGCCCGGTCGATGGTGGCTGGCTCCTATCGGGCCAGAAGACCTGGAGCTCACGAGCAGCGTTCGCCGACCGCGCGTTCGGATTGTTCAGGTCCGAAGGCCCCCCGGGGAGTTCCGGGGGGTCGTCCCCCCGGAATAGCACCGCGCATCGGGGGCTGACCTACCTGATGTTCGACCTGCGGGCGCCGGGCGTGACGGTGCGGCCGATCGCCCAGCTCGACGGGGAACCTGGGTTCGCCGAGATCTTCCTTGACGAGGTGTTCGTGCCCGACGCCGACGTGATCGGGACGCCGGGGGAAGGCTGGCGGGTGGCGATGTCGACCGCCAGCCACGAGCGCGGGCTATCGCTGCGCAGCCCCGGCCGGTTCCTGGCGGCGGCCGACCGGCTGACCGGGCTCTGGCAGCGCTCGGACGCCGACGGGCCGGCGAGCGGAGCCCATGGAGCGGTCGCGGCACGCGTCGCCGACGCCTGGATCGCGGCCAGGGCCTACCAGCTGCATACGTTCGGCGTCGTGGCCGACCTTGAGGCTGGCGGCACGCTCGGCGCCGAGTCGAGCCTGGGCAAGGTGTTCTGGTCCGAGCTTGACGTGAGCCTGTGCGAGACCGCGCTCGACCTGCTTGGGCCGCAAGCCGAGCTGACCGGGCCCGAGCGTGGATGGCCGGGGAGTTACTTGTTCGCGCTGGCCGGGCCGATCTACGCCGGGACGAACGAGATCCAGCGCTCGGTGATCGCCGAGCGGCTGCTCGGGATGCCCCGATGAGGTTCGCGCTGTCGGCCGAGCAGCGCCAGTTCGGCGCCGCCTTGCATGAGCTGCTGTCGGACGCGGACGTACCTGTGGCGGCGCGGGCCTGGGGGGACGGCGATCACGCCCCCGGCCTGGCGATCTGGGCGGAGCTGGCCAAGGCCGGCGTGACCGCGCTGATGGTGCCCGAGTCCTTCGGCGGCCTCGGCGCCGACCCGGTCGACCTCGTCGTCGCCTGCGAGGAGCTAGGCCACCACCCCGTCCCCGGCCCGATCGCCGAGTCCATCGCGGCGATCCCCATCCTGCTCGCCGGCCTCGCGGCCCCGGCGGCCCAGGCCGCCCCGGCCGCCCTGGCCGTCGCTCCCCCAAGCCCGGCGCCGGGTCCCGCCCTCAGCCCTCTGACCCCAGCAGCCCCACAGTCCCCGCTAACCCCACAGGCCCCGCCACCGGCGTCGTCCCGCGCGCATCGGGGGCACTTTGATGCTGCTATGGCGACACCAAGGTGCCCCCGATGCGAAAGGGATGGCGGCGAAGCCGTCGAGTGGCTGGAGGAAATGGCCGGTGGTGGGGTGATTGCTACTATTGCGATTCCGCCGTTGGTGCCATACGCGCTTGACGCGGACGTGGCTGGGCTCGTTTTGCTCGCTAAGGCGGATTGGGTGGGGCGGGCCCGCGTGCGGTCGGGGTTGGCGTCGATGGACCCGACGCGGAGACTGTTCGACGTGTCGCCGGATGAAGTGCTCGCGACCGGGCCGCAGGCCGGGGCGGCTGCGGCGACCGGGGCGGCTGCGGCCGGGGCAGCCGGGGCGCTGGCTGGGACGGCTGCGGCGCTAGCGGTTAGGTACGGCACGCTGGCTAGTGCGGCGCTGCTGCTGGGGGCCGGACGAGGGTTGCTGGACGTGGCCGTCGGCCACGCTCGCACCCGGGAGCAGTTCGGCCGCCCGGTCGGGGCATTCCAGGCGGTCAAGCATGCCCTCGCCGACGTGCTGATCGCGGTCGAGTTCGCGCGGCCGCTGGTCTACGCGGCCGCGATCGCCCTGCGCCACCAGTCGGCCACCGCCGCCCGTGATGTCTCCGCCGCTCGGGTGGCCTGCGCGGACGCGGCCAGGCTCGCGGCCAGGACCGCGCTGCAGGTGCACGGGGCCATCGGCTATACCCGCGAGTGCGATGTCAGCCTCTGGCTGGCCAAGGTCAGGGCGCTGTCGTCGACCTGGGGCAGCCAGGCCGAGCACCGGGCGGTCGTGCTCGCCGCGCTGGCCGAGCCGCAGACCGGCCCGTGGAGCTGACGTTGGACGCCTTGGCCGGGCTTACCCCCGAGCAGCAAGCGCTGCGCGAGTCCGTCGCCGACCTGCTCCGCCGTCACCCGGCCCGGCTGGACGAGGAAGCCGGCGAAGCCGGCGCCGCCGAAGCGAACGCGGAGCTCTGGCGGCGGCTGGCTGGGATCGGCGCGGCTGGGCTCGCCATCCCCGAGCGGTACGGCGGGGCCGGGGCGGGCCCGGTCGAGACGAGCATCGTCGCCGAGGAACTCGGGCGGACGCTGGCTCCGGTGCCGCTGCTCGGCTCGGCCGTGCTCGCGGCCCAGGCGATCCTTGGCAGCGGGGACGAGCAGGCCTGCCAGCGGCTACTGCCTGGGATCGCGTCGGGAAGCAGGATCGCGGCGCTGGCCTGGACCGGCGCCAGGGGCGGCTGGGATCCGGCGGCGGCCGCCTGCCACGCCGAGCGGCGGGTGCAGCGGGACGGGGAAGCGGACGGCATCTGGACGCTGACCGGCACCGCCCACTACGTGCTCGACGGCGATGTCGCTGACGTGCTGATCGTGGCGGCCAGCCTGCCCGAGGGCGGCATCGGCCTGTTCGAGGCGGCGACCGACCGGCCTGGAGTCGAACGGCAGGCCGCGGCCGGCGTCGACCAGACGAGGCGGCTGGCCACGATCCGGCTGGCCACCGGAGTCGGGCCGCCGCTGACCGGGGCAGCGCCAACCGGGCCAGCGCCAACCGGGGCAGCGCCGACCGCGGCAACAACAGCAACGACCGTCGGCACCCAGGCCCTGACCAGGGCCAGGGATCTCGCCTGCGTCGCGCTCAGCGCCGAGCAGGTCGGCGCGGCCGCGCGGGCACTTGAGCTGACCGTCGCCTACACGAAGCAGCGAATCCAGTTCGGCCGGCCGATCGCCAGCTTCCAGGCGGTTCAGCACCGACTGGCCGAGTTGCACGCCCTGGTCCAGTCGGCGCGGGCGCTCGCCTACCGGGCCGCCCAGGTCGCCGCGTCCGGCGCGAGCCAGGCCGAGGTGGGGCTGCTGGCCGCGGCCGCGAAGTCATGCTGCTCGGACGTGCTGGCCAAGGTCGCCGCTGAAGCCATCCAGTTGCACGGCGCGATCGGCGTCACCTGGGAGTACGACGCGCACCGCTACTTCAAGCGCGCCCACGGCTCCGGTCAGCTGTTCGGGCCGCCAGCGGCCCACCTGGCCAGGATCGCCGACGCCGTGATCGGCCCGGCCGAGCCGCTGGCCTTAGCCGACGACCTGGCGTTCTGACGAGCGCGGAAAGCTACATCCAGTCCGCGTACTTCGGCCAGGCGAGCATGGTCTCGACCACCTCGGGCGGCCCTTCGGCCGCGGGCGCAGACGGGGTGCCGTACCGCCCGCGGTAGAACAGCAGCGGCCGGTCAGGCCCGCATTCCCCTAGCCCGAGCACCTCGCCGATGACGACGTAGTGATCCCCGATCGTGTGCACGTCGGCGATGCGGCAGCTGATCCAGGTCAGCACGCCGTCGATGATCGGCGACCCGGTCGAGTCCGGCGTCCAGTCGACCTCGCTGAACCGCTCGGAGTTGCTCCGCCCGAACAAGGTCGCGAGCTTGCCCTGGTCGGCGGTAAGCACGTTGGCGCAGAAGTGGCCGGCCTGCTCGATCCTCGGCCAGGTCGACGAGCTACGGGCCGGGCAGAACAGCACAAGCGGCGGATCCAGGGACAGCGCGGCGAACGCCTGGCAGGAGAAGCCGACCGGCTCGCCGTCATGGACGGCGGTGATGATCGTGATACCCGTGCAAAAGTGGCCCAGCACCTGCCGGAACCGCTCGGGGTCAGGCTCATGCCGCACCGGCGTGCCTACGTGTTCCACGAACATGCCGAGCGCCGGGAAGCCGCAGTTCATTCCCGGCTCGGTCCGCCGCTTGAGTGCCGGGGACGGCGCCGCCGACCGGATCGGCGGCCAGGCCGGGCCGGCCGTAAGCCGGCGAGTTACGCATGAATAGTCCAATGATCCTTCAAAGCACGATAATCCCTTCAATGGTTATTGACAGGACTTCGCCACCCAGAGCGAGGCGCTTGAGGCGCTCAACGCCAGCCTGGGCGGATCGTCGTCCATGTGCTAGACCGGAACCAGGATGGGTGATCGCCGCGACCGCTACGATCCCAGCGCTGACCTGGAGACGCTGCTGGGCGGCACCGCGCGCTGGCTGACGTCCCACCTTGAGCTGTTCGATCCGTTCGCTGGCGCTGACCGGTCGAGCCCCAAGGCGGCGTTAGAGCTGGCGCTGCTGTGCCGTTGCTGGGTCAGGGCCCGGCCGGGGGATGCCAGGCTGGACGTGGCGGTGCGCTTGCTTCGGGGGATCTGGCGCGAGCCCAGGTTCGCTGAGCTGATCGCCGCGGACCCGGTCAGGGCCCGGCTGTTCGGCGTGCTGGCGGCGGCGCTGGCGCCGCCGGGAGCGGCGAGCGAACCTGGCGCCGCCGCGCCCGCGACCATCACCGCTGCCGGGCTCTCGGCCGAGCAGGTCGCCTACCTGCGCCTAGAGACCCGCTACTTCCTCGACCTGGCCAGGGCCGATGGCGACCGGCCGCCGCTAGCGCAGACGTACGCGGACCTCTACCGGGCCACGATCCTGGCCCGGCTGACTCCCGGCGAGCCGGTGACGGTGCCCGACCGGTACCTGATCGCGCACGCGATCTGCTACCTGTCGGACTTCGGGTTCGATGTCCCGCCGCTGATCGGTGACGACCTGAAGCGGATCGACGGCGTCGTGAGCCAGCTCTCCGCTGACAGCCTGCGCGACCTGGACTGGGACCTCGCCGGCATGCTGCTGCTGGCGAAGTTCTGCCTGCGCCACGACGCGGCCCGCACGCCGCTCGGCGAGAGCATGCTCAGGGCGCTGGTGCGGGCGCAGCGAGCCGACGGGGCGATCGCGACGTCAGCGGGAGCGAGCTCAGCCCAGGCGGCCTATCATCCGACGCTGGTCGCCGCGCTCGCTTCCTGCGTCCTGTCATCGGCTGGGCCGCGGGCCGCGGCGAAGCCGCGCTGAAGGCGGCCAGAGTCATACATCCAGTCGAGGATGTCGGCGCTGACGACGTCCCTGAAGGCGTCGAAGGCGGGCGTGCCCGGCGGGTTCGACCCGCTGAACCCGCACGACACCCACCGGGGCGCGATGACCTCGTCGGCCAGGTAGCCGTCGGCGACGGTCCCGACCTCGTAGCCCTCCTTGCCGGCCGACTCCCAGCAGCTGTAGAGCGTGCCGTCCGCGTTGACCACGGAGCCGGTGCCGCCCCCGACGACGCCGCAGGCGATGCAGGGCTTCAGCGTCGGCAGCCCCACCCGGAACCCGGTGTCGAGCGCGTGCTTGTACAGCTTGCCGATGACGTGCGCCTGCGCGGCCGACATCTCGATCGTGTCGGCGAACTCCGGGCCGGCGTCGTTGACGCGGGCGAAGCCAATGCCGAAGCGGGCCGGATCGAGCCTGGTGGCAAGCCGGTCGACGAGTTCCCACGCGGAGTCCATCGACTCGCCGGTCAGGTTCACCCGCAGCATGAAGCGCAGCGACGTGCGCGCGGCGACGCGCTCGAGGTTGCGCATGATCTGCTCGAACGTACCGCGGCCGCCGCGCGTGACCCTGATCCGGTCGTGAACGGGAGCATCCCCGTCGAGCGTCACCTGGACCGACCGCAGCCCGGCCTGCTCCAGGGCGATCGCGGCGGCCGGCCCGAGCCTGGTGGCATTCGAGATCATGCCCGCGTGGACCAGCCCGATCTTTGCCGCGCCCGCCAGGAGGTTCAGGCACTGCCGCAGGTAAAGCGTCGGCTCGCCGCCGAAGAGCATCAGGTCAAGCTTGGTGGCACCGCGGCCGGTCATCTGGCGTTCGCAGAAGGCGAGGATCGCCGCCGCGGCGTCGTCGTCGAGCGCCGCCGCCGGAATCCGCTCGGGCGGGCGCCGCAGGGACAGGTCAGCCGGAGCCGTGTTCTGGAAGCAGTACGAGCAGGCCAGGTTGCAACTCGTGGTGACCAGGACGGTCATGTGGTACACGCCATGATCGATCACCGGAGACAGGTCGGCGCTCCTGACCCGCTCAGCCTGCATGGGGGTCAGCACCCCGTCTTCCGTCACGCTATCGAGCGGCACTCGCGCGATTCGCCGCTGCCCCACTGCCCAGTAGCAGTCGGCTCCCCGAATAAGGCGGAACACCAGGTCCTCCTGTGCGCTCGGCTGGACAACGCGGCGAGGCCCGCATGCGGCCCGAGGCCGGATGCGGGCGTCGCCGCTATCTCGGTGTCATGAGATATGAAGGGACTCGGCGATCAGTTGTCCGACACGTAGACGAGCGCGCACACGGTGACCGCGTCGACGGACTCCTCGAAGACGTCGGGGCCAGCACCCATCGAGTGGGCCTCGACCTCGTCGCCGGGGGAAACGAGCTCGTACGCCCGCTCCTTGATCTCTTCGATCAGTCGAGCCTTCCGCTCGCTCGGGGTCTCGCCCTGGGTCGTGTCTTCTGCGTCTGCCATGATCTTCCTCCCGCTTGGAACCGGCACTCCGGAACTCCGGCCTAACCAAGGATCACCATCGCGGGACAAGCTTGCCCATCGCTCGACTGACTATATTTTCCGGTCAATAAATCACGCGAAGATGAAGAGATAATACGGATCGGGCATGGACGGGCATCGGTCTCCGTAACTTTCGCAAGACACCAATTACGCCAAGCCACAATCATCAGCAACGCGAACACCATTTGTAACTCTGATGTTATACTTATGCCTAGAACTGTCCGGGCAGAACTGTCCAGACAGGCGCACTGAAGTGATGTGCTCCACGCTTGGCGCATCTTGGCCCGAAAATCGCATAGACAATCAGATAGTACGCGAGCAGACTATTACCAAGATAAGGACCGCGTCACTGACGGTAACGCGATGCCCAATCGTTGTGCTCGCACACGGAGGACTGCTGCGGATGACAAGACGGCCCTCGATGCCGTACCCGAGGCCGCTGACCGCCCGGGAACTGGCCATTGCCGGACTGCTGGCGGAAGGGCTGTCAACGGAGACGATCGCGGGCAAGCTGTTCCTCAGCCCGCACACCGTCGCCGCTCACCTGGCTAAGATGCTGCGCAATCTCAACGCGCGCAATCGGACCGAACTCGTCGCGAGATTATATGTGCACGGCATTCTCGTGAGCGGCGAGTGGCCACCGCGCGCCAACCCCGTGCACAACCTCGCCGTGAGCCAGCCCTTGCGGTCCGAGTCGCGGCCGGCCGAGTCGGTGCCCGAGCCGCAGTTGCCTGAGGCCAGCGGGGATTTCAGCCAGCCGGTCGCAGTGGCGCTCAGCCGATCGGCGGCGGAGGCCCGGGTTCGCCGAATCTGATGTAGGCCACCAAGGGCTGCGCGATCTCGCGTAGCGTGGCGAGGTCGGCGATCCCGCGATCCCAGGCCTGCGCCTGGAGGTCAGCGATGTCGCAGCCCCACAGGTCCGCGATGCTCTGGTCGACGGCCTGCGGCTTCAGCTTCCTGGGCGGACCCTCGGCCGGGCCGAGCAGTGCCTCGTGGGCGACCCGCGCGTCCACGGCGAACTGGCAGGCCCAGTCCCGCGCCGCCTTGGTCCTCAGCTCGGTGGGCATGTCCCATTTAGTCCGGTACCGGCCTCGCGCCGCGCCGAAGGCGCGGACCAGCAGCGTCACGAGCAGCTCATCGGCTGATTGCCCGAACTCCCCCGGCATCAGCCAAGCGTCCGACCGGTCGCGGGCAACACTGAGGTCGGGGCCAGCACTGGGGTCGTCGCTAGCACTGACGTCGGGATCCCCGCCGCACAGCCCCCCGGCCCTGGCGGCGGCGATCGCCCGCTCGACCAGGGCGGGATGGCCAGGGTCGAGACCCGCGATCCAGGAGAGCACCTGGCGCCGGTGCGCGTCCCGGAACGCCGGATGAGCCACCCTGATCACGTTGTCAGCGTCAGCGTCAGCGACCCACTCGCCGTCAGCCTCACTGCCGTGGAAGCGGTTCTGCCATACATCGAAGATGCGGGTATGGACGTTCCTGATGGGCAGGTCGCCCGGTCCGGCTGGGCGGAGCTCAGGATCGCCGTCCGCGAAGGCACTGAGCATCAGCCGCGCGTCGACCGCCTTCGCGTCCGTGTCACGGGTCGCTCGCCAGGTACGGAAGGCCTCGACCGAGGCCGCGGAGACGTGTTCGGCGGCCACGAGGTCAAGCCGCCGGAAGCTCCGGGACCGGAACGGCAGTCCGACCGCCAGCTCAAGCAGCACCCTGGCGTCGGCCGCGCTGATCACCGCGTCCCGCGCCGCGTCCCGCACCGCGATCCTGATGCTGACCAGGGGGTCGCTGTAGCTCTGGTAGCCATCGTCGGCCGTGCCGTGCACGATGGCGACCTCGTCGTCCCCGTCGATCTCGCCGTCCCGGTACAGCCTGAACACCTCGCCGAACCCGCGCATGCCGTACTGCCACAGCTCGGCGGCTCGCAGGGCGCCCATGCTCGAGCTGCCAGCGACCGTCATCCCCCGCTGCAGCAGGTAGAGGATCTCCCTGTGCCGCACCGAGGCGGTCTGGAGGAACAACCCGTCGATGATCAGTACCGTGTCCCCGGCTCCGACATCGAGCCTCAGCAGGTCACCGTGGCGGACCGGCGGCAGCACGCGCGCCTGCGGCACGACCGCCGACACCGCTTCGGGCGCCAGGGTCGGCCCGGTGAAGACCAGGCAGCCGCTCACGACGCGGCTCCGGCCGCGGCCTCGGCCGGCGTCGGCGGTGCCACCGACGACGAGCTGGCCGGGCTGCTCCGGTGGGCGTCGATCATCCGAAGGCCGGGCGCGAGCACCTTCACGGCCGGGATGCCGATATCCTCATGGTCGAGCCGCACCGCGAAGGGCTCCACCCCGGTAACGGCGGCCACTTTCGCCGCGCAGTGCGCGATCACGGACTCGAGGTCGCCATCATCGGCGGCGGCGGGACGGTCCCCCACGCTGGCCAGCTCGGCCGGCACAGCCGGCCTGCGCACCTCCTCGTAGGCACCGGCATCGACATCGTCACGGGCACCGGACACGACCGCCAGCCTGGACTGGGCCGCTTCGGCCATGGCCCGGCCGAGCGCGATGGCCGGGTCCACGTGACATCCGTAGCCGCCGCACCGGATCGGCACGTCTGGGGACCAGACGACCGCGGCGTAGGCCGGCAGCCCGACCGGCCCGGTGGCGTCGCCGACGGCGATCACGCAGCCCGCCGATCGCAGGGCCTCGTAGATCTGCCTGGTCCTGGGATCGCCGCAGCTCGCCGGGTCGACGTAGCGGCGGGTCGAAGGGGCGGCCGCCTGGAAGCCGGCGACGCTGTCCCGCTCGATCAGCTCGAGCAGCCCGTGCAGCACGGCGTCGGCGGCCGTGTTCCCCGTGGCCATGCCGTTGCTGGTCGGGAAGAAGAGAGCCCTGGCCCAGTGCCGAGGCGCGGTTCCGTCCAGCCTGATGTAGTCGATCGGCGCCAGCAGCTCCTGGCCGGTCAGCAGGCCGGGCCCGCTGACCCAGTCAAGCACTACCGACGACGTCAGCGGCGAGCGGTGCGCCAGGTGCAGCGAGCGCACGTCGTAGCCCAGGTCAAGCGCGGCCGCGGGCGCGCGGGCCGCGATCGGCAGTTCCAGGTTCTCCGCGTGCCAGGTCTCGATGCTCTCCATGACGGCGCTGACCTTCGACTGCGCCGCGGTCAGGCCGGTGCCGATGCTGACCGCGTAGGTCAGGCTGGTCGGGCGGTAGGCGACGTGCACCGGCAGGCCGATGTCGTCAAGCCTGGTGATATCGGCCACCCGGCTGATGCCCACCTTGGGCAGGACCGGCTGCACCCGCTCCCAGGTTCGCTCGGGATCGGCCGGGCGGTAGGTTCCGACGCGGTAGGCGATCGTCTGCGGCATAAAGCTCAGCGAACCAAATGAATCGTCACGTTGTAAAGGCCGGCCGTCAACCGAGTGCGCTAATCGGGACCGCGTCGAAATCAGTGGCTGCCGGGAAGCGAAAATGGCAAGGAGCGCCCGCGATTCGACATAACCCATTGAGTAGTTTCGCTCATCGCGGTCTGCTAGTCCATCCCTCGACCGACTATGCTTTGCGCGGGCAAGACCTGGGCAAGACCCGGTCCGGCAGGGGCACGGCAGGGGCAACAAGCAGGGCCAGGCGCCGGGCCTTCCGGCAACGTTCGCGATCATTTAAACTTGGCCGGTAATTCACTAGCCTGACGTGGCGGAGTTCGGCCTGGCCGCCGGTTGACGCGATATCAGATTGGCAGTGCGATGCGGTCGCTTAGCACGGTCCTGATCAATCGGGATTACGCCAGGCTGTGGACAGGGCAAGCGATCTCGACGCTCGGTGATTACGCGTTCAACACCACCCTGGTGCTCTGGGTGGCGACGGTCCTGGCCAGGGCGAGGCCGTGGGCGCCGGCCGCCGTCAGCGGCGTGGTGATCACGGCAGGCGCGGCCGTGCTCGTGGTCGGCCCGCTCGCCGGGGTGTTCGTCGATCGCTGGGACCGGCGTCGGATCATGCTCGGCTCCGAGGTCATCAGGGCGATCCTGGTCGGCCTGCTGACCCTGCTGTCCTTGCTGCCGGTCGCTGACCTGCCCCGGTGGGCCTGGCTGGCGGTGATCTACGTCGTCGTGTTCGTGCTGAACGCGGCCGGCCAGTTCTTCTCCCCCGCCCGCTTCGCGACGATCGGCGACATCGTCTCCGGCGAAGTTGACCGGGCCAGGGCGGCCGGCCTCAGCCAGGCGACCAATTCGACGGCGGCGATCATCGGGCCGCCGATCGCGGCGCCCCTGCTATTCACGATCGGGTTGCAGTGGGCCCTGCTCTTCAACACGATCTCCTACGTGGTGTCGTTCATCGCGATCCGGTCGGTCAACCTCGATCACGGCGCGAGCCCCGCGAAAACCGCGTCTTCGCCAGCGGCCGCGGCCGGCTCCGCGCGGCCGGGCGTTCGCCACGATTTCTTGGCTGGCCTGCGGTTCTTCGCCAGCAGCCGGTTCCTCGTCGCGTTACTGTCGGTTGCCGCTATCTGCCAGTTCGGCACCGGGGCGCTCAGCGCCCTCGGCATCTTCTTCGTGACCGACGACCTGCACGCCTCGTCGCACCTGTACGGCTACCTGGGTACCGCCATGGGGATCGGCGGCATCGTCGGAGCGCTCTGCGCCGGGCGGGTCGTCAAGCGGCTTGGCTCGCGCCGGACGACTTGCCTTGGCCTGATCGTGGCCGGCTTGCTGATCATCGCCTACTCCCGGCAGACCGTCTTCATCGCCGGGATCGCGCTGCTCTTCGCGGTCGCCGTGCCGGTCACGATGATGAACACGGCGATGACCCCGCTCCTGCTGGCCTCGGCGCCGAGGAAGTACCTCGGCCGGGTGATGGCGGTCTTCAACCCGCTGGTGCAGTTGGCCTCGATGCTGTCGGTCGCGATCTCAGGCTGGCTCGCTAGCTCGGTGCTGCGGAACTTCAGCGGGTCGGTGGCTGGGGTGCACCTCGGCCCGATCGACACGATCTTCGCCGGCTCGGGCGCCCTCGTCGTGATCGCCGGCCTCTACGCCATCCTGGCCCTCCCCCAGCCAGCCGCCCAGCCCGCCGGGCCGAGGCCGGCATCGCCTGCGGCCGCAGTCAGCGACCAGTCCGGGAGCTAGCACCCCCTACGTGCCTTTTTTGCATATTTACGGTCTTGTCGGTGTTTCCGACAGGTAGTATCTCAGCGTCCGGTTCTTGCCAAGTCAGAGACCGCTGTACAGGTGCAAATGCGACGATCAGCCATCAGGTGCGGCCAGCAGGCTCCGTGGTCACCCCTGCTCCGCATCGGGCCGGTCGGCCTGGCGCTGACCCTGATCGCCGGCCTGGCGCTACTAGGACCGCGCGCCCAGGCGGCGACCGCAGGGGCGCCAGGTCCCGCGATCGCCGCCGGCGCGATCAGGAGCGCAGCTAACCGCGGCGTGTGCCTGAGCAACGTCCAGGGCCGGAACCCCGACTGGCGTAAGGCCGTCGCGGTCAGGTTGCTGAACTGCGGCGGGCCCGGCATCACGACCTGGAGCCAGGTCTGGACGGCCGAGGCCGACCACACGATCAGGATCGACGGCCTGTGCCTGAGCGCCGGGAGCGGCCAGGCCAGCGCCCAGGCCAGCGCCCGGGCCGACTTGCGGCTGCTGCCCTGCGACGGCTCCGGCCAGCAGCAGTGGCTGGTCTCGGGCGGCCAGGTCAAGCTCCGTGGCACCGGCGACTGCCTCGCCCCGCCCGCCGGCAGCGTCCGGGCCGGCGATCCGGCGACAGTGAGGCCTTGCGCCGCCGGCGCCGGCGCCGGCGTCCAGCGCTGGCTGGCCCCGGCGCCGTCGGCATCGTCGGCCCCCGCCCGCGCCCTGGCCATCGCCAGCCAGCTGCTGACCTGGTACAACCAGTCAGGCAAGTTCGCTGGCCTGTTCAGCACCCCCACCGATCCCGGCGCCAAGACGTGCTCGAACATCTACCGGGCCGGGAACTGCTGGTGGTGGTCGGCCATCGCGCTGTCCGCGCTCACCAGCTTCGCCGACCAGGAGCCGTCGGCGACGCTCGCGGTCAGCTCGATCGAGTCCGCGCTCGCCCGCACTTACCAGGAGATCTGCGGCTCGACCTGCCCGTCGCGCGCGAACGAGTCCTGGCCATACGGCTCGGGCGTCGCGAACTTCGCCAACCGCTACTTCGACGACACTGGCTGGTGGGCGCTCACCTGGGTCAACGCCTACCAGCTGACTCGCGACCGCTCGTACCTGTACCTGGCGCAGGAGCTGTGGAGCTACCTGACCGTCGATGGCTGGGACAAGTCCTGCGGCGGCGCGCTCCGCCAGCACGCGACCACCAGCAAGCGCGGTCCATCGACGCAGGACGCCATCGTCAACGTGCTGTACCTGCGGCTGTCGGCCTGGCTGTACTTCATCGCCAAGAGCCAGGGCACGGCCGGCGCTGCGCGGTACCTGAACGGGACCGGCGGCGCCGGCGGCGCGGGCGGTGCCGGCGGCGTCGGCGGCGCCAACCGGGTCGCCCGGTGGCTGGCCGGAAGCGCGTCCCACGGCGGCACCGCGACCAGGCCACCCGCGGCGATGATCGGCGGCCCGTTCCGCAGCGAGCTCTCCCCCGACCTCCCCGCGCGCCCGGCCGGCTCGCCCGGCTCCCGGATCCTGGTGGATGATCACCTGACCGCGTCCTGCGGGCCGATCGGGCAGCAGATGTGGCTGCACACCCAGGGCATCGCCGTCGGCGCCCTCGCCGACCTGTACCAGGCCGACAAGCTCTTCGGCGACGCCGCCGACGCCCGCTACTACCTCCGCGTCGCCGACAACATCACCGATACCGTCATGACCGACACCTCGCGCCCCGGCCAGTCACCGCCCGGCTACCAGGGAATCTACTTCACCCCCGGCAGCCGCCCGTTCGAGCCGCCAACGGTCGGTCCAGGCGGCGTGCTCGCCGAGCCCTGCGAGCCGCCGCCAGGCCAGGAAGGCCGGTGGCCGGCCGACTGCGTCATGCGAGTGCGGACCGGGCCAGGCCAGTACGGCGACTCGCCGTTCCTGCCGAACAAGGGCATCTTCATCGCCAACGCGTATTGCGTCGCCCGGACGCTGCCTGCGGCTGGCTTCGCCGACCCTTCGATCGGCCGGTTCATCGCCGCCAACGCGGCCTCGGCCTGGTCGTTCGATCAGGACACGGAGACGTCGAGCCCGGCCTCGGCCAACCTGAACGAGTTTGGCTTCCTGTGGGGAGATGTGAAGTTCGCGGCTAATGACTCGGTGCTGAACTTCGCGACCGAGAGCGCCGCGCTGGAGCTGATGGACGCCAGCTTCGGCACCTCCTCGACCATGTGCTGACCGGTCTGCGCGGTCGGTCGCGAGATTTTATAGCCGCAAATTGACCCCAGTGCTCGACGCCGAATAGCCGCGTCTGGGCCCCGGCGACTGACGCGTAGTCACCGCGACAGCCAGGTCACTGCGCGGGAGTGTCGGACGTGCCGACGCCCCACCGGCCGTGGATCACGCATTTATCGAGGTGGATGCTGGTCAGGGTGATCTTCGAGTCGCTGCGGTCAATACGGATCGCGAAATCGGGCTTACCCGAGTTGGGGATCCGTATCGTACCTAGCTGAGCCTGGTCCACGGTCAGGTCATCGACCGTCACGAAGAGATCGGTCGGAATCTCGATAAGCTCGTAAAGGGTAGAGTATCCATCTCGATCGCGGAACCCTCTGAGCATCACTATCGCGGAAGTGATCCGCCGATAGTCCTGGAACAGCGTGACGATATGATCCCTGCGCTCTACCTTTTTCCTGGCGTCTTGGATCCAGGCGGCCTCAGTGAGCTTCGAAATATGGACAGTTCTGACACTCATGTCCTTGGCCGAGGACGCCTTGAGCGATAGCCGTCGAGGCGCAGCGTCGGCTACCCTCACGGTGGTGTCGTAAAAGCGCTGAGTCGGCGAGTCGGCAGGCTCTACCCGCCAGCCAGCGGCGCGGCACGACTCGTTGAAGGCGGCCTCGAACTGGGTCGTAGAAAGAGGCTCTCTGCTCAGGCCGTGGTGGCCGCGGAGCCTGGCCAGGAAGGCATCGCTCCACGCCGGCACGGTAAGCCAGGTGGCTGGCAAAGGCTCGCTGTGAAGCGGAGCCAGCACCGCGTCCACGAAGTCGGCGACCACGTCGGCCTGGCCGTCCGAAAGCTCATCGATCTTGTGGTGCAGACCTGTGCGATCGGAACCTCTCGTCATTCCGCCGAACCTACACGGCCCGACTCACCAGTTGGATAGATCGCGCGATCTAGGTGGAGATCAGACCGCGATGGGCAACTGAGGAACGACTTCGATGTCCTCGAGACTCAGGTGGCAGCCCGGCAGGATCATTTCCTCAAGGCCTGGTCGCCGACCGGTTAGAATCCACTCGCACAGCGCGGCTAGCTGGTAACTGATCAACGGCGGCACTGCGTCCCCGATGTGCCGGTACATGTTGGTCAGGGTTCCGACGAAGGTGTAGTCGCCGGGGAAGCCCTGGAGGATCGACATTTCCCTGACTGTGCAGAGCCGGTTCTGCTCGGGATGCGCGTACCGCCCATTTCCGATGTGGGCGCATTCACGCTTAATGGTGACCGCAGGCCTGTCCCACCAAAGCCGCCCGTATACGTCCGGATGGCTCCCGAAGTCGCGCACGTGGGCTCGATGCTTCATCGACGGCGTCAGGAGCTGCTCAGACTCGGGGTGGTCAATCAGGTCCACCCAACCGCCGCCATCCGGCGGAGTTGCCGCGAGCCGCCTTCGGTTCGCGTCGGAGGTGATCATCGGCGATACGTGCATCGGATCACGAGGATCGCCTTGGCCAACGTCGACGGGCGGCAGATCCCAGATCGCTCTGCGAACGTGGGTCGCCTTCCTATTTACTCGGTAGCCCGACCACAGGTCACTTAGCTCGCGCGGTGGCATCGGACGCCGGACGGCCACGACCAAGGCCCGCTCCCGGCGCTGCGGAAGCCCGAAATCATTGAGGAAATGCGTCACCGCCGATGTCGAATAGCCAAGCTGCGCTAGGTCATCGGTCAGGCCGCGCAAATGCACAGAGAAACGGCCCATGACCAACTCGCGAGCATTCTCGATGACGATGATCTGAGGCCGCAATACCCGCGCGTAGTCTGCTATGACCCTAACGAGAGTATTGCGACTGTCATCACGGACATGGTTCTGCGCCAGCGTCCGCGAAAAGCCGGTGCAAGGCGGGCAAGCGCACAGCACTGTGACGCCGTCCTCAGGCACGCCCATCGACTGACAGACGTCGGCCGGGTCGACAGCGGACAGGTCGGCCTCGACCGGCCTGATTCCAATGTTGGCCAGGTAACTGGCGTTACAGCCGAGCGTCCCGCGCCTAGTACTGGGCTTGCCGATCTGAGCGTCGGCGGCTCCGATTACCGAGAACCCTCGGTGAGCGCGGAACCCGTAGCTCATCCCGCCGGCACCTGAGAACAGGTCGACCACGGTCCACTGCTGCGACTGCGGCATAGGCTTCCTCCTCGCAGCCGACCTTACTGCCCCCCTACGTCAGCGAACTTGCCGACGCTCCGGGCGATCACTGGCGGCGCCTAGGGCGAAGACGTCGCAGCTATCGCATTAGCCACGCGGCAGACCTCCAGGGGTGGCGGGTTCCGAGAAATTGCCTGATACTCGGAACAGTAGACAGAGGGAGGTGCCCGGTGACGATCGCTATCGAGGAGAGGCGACTCCGCAACCTGTTCGAGCGGGTCGAGGCGGTCGAGGACGTCGCCGATACCCTGGCCGAGGACGACGACCGCCGAGCCAAGCTGCTGGCCGTGTCGGATTCGGAACTAGCCGAGGAAGCGACGGTACGGCCAGTCATCGCGGCCAGGCTCCTGGGCCTGAGCGAGAAGACCATACGCGCCTGGGCTGCGGACGGAGTACTCGCGGTGACTCAACACAAACCTCGCTTGCTCCTCGACGTGCGCAGCGTCCACACCACCAGTCACATCCTCAAGGAGCTGCGAGCGCTGGGCAAGGAGCGCGACCTTCTCGACGAAGTTTGGCGGCGGCTCAATGACGCCGCGCTGCTAGAACGCACCGACCTAGCCGAAAGCATCGAACAGATGCGCAACCACGAAGGCCGGGTTCTACGCCCGCGGAAGTGACAGAGGCGACCAATAGAGTCGCGGCATGCACACGGAGGTACTCGCGACTCGCCGGGCCGAGCAGCAGATAGTCGCTTTACGCCGACGAGCAGCAAAGGTCTTCGACCAATTCGTCGATGACCTGGCCGCGCGCGGGTGTGCTGCACTCGCCTACCGACTCAGCGGGCCGACCCCCGTCGACCAACTGTGCGTGAAACACTTGATCGGCTCGTTCAGAGTCAGCGTCGCGTTCGAGACTCCGAAGCGCGCCTGGATCCTGCTGGTGGCGCCACATCAGGAGCGTGACCCGATCCTCAATGTCTATGCCGAGCTTTATCGACTTGTAGGTATTGACACTCCCGACAGCACCCGTCGTACCAAGCCTCCATGCTGCGACCAGACGCCAGAGCGCCCGCCGCTACTCGGAGCTGCGCTAGCCGACATCCTCGATCAGGCAGCGCAACTACGCAAAACCCGCCGAGCGGCGTCCGCGTAGAGCGGGACCGCCGCAACGGGCCAGCGTTGTCGAAGCTTCCTCCGCCCGGCGGCCCCGGTGGCGAAGCGGATGCTCTTGGCCGGCCATATTAAGCCGTGGAAGGACAGCACGTCGACCGAGCGCCTCGATCCCCGCAACGGGCTGGCCGCCTGCCCCGCGCACGACGCGGCCTTCGATACCGGCCTGCTGACCGTCAACGGTGGACTGCGCATCCACGTGGCCCGGTCCCTTGCCGACGCGGCCCAGGCCGATCCGCTCACCCGCCAGTACTACGGCCGACCGCCTTTGCTGCCGGCGCTGCTGCTCCCGGCCGGAGCCCAGGCACCGGCTCGGAAGTATCTCGACTGGCACCGCGAGAGGGTATTCGCGGCCGAGGCCCTTTAGACGGTGATCTCTATGCGGAAAACGAGGTGCCAGTTTCCGCGATCATGGGGCCGGACGTGATCGCGGAAACGCGGGTGCGGCACCACGGCTCAGTGGGGGGCGCCGAGCGCGAAGACGTGGCCCCAGGTGCTGATCGCGGTGGTCTGGCGGCTGATCCAGGTGGCGTCGTCCACGAGCAGGCCATCGGTGCCGTACTCGATGTCGAAGCCGCCGGGAGTTTGCACGTAGAAGGAGACCATCTGGTCGTTGGCGTGCCGGCCCAGGGACGCGCTGATCTTGCCGTCGCGCCGGCTGCACCGGTCCATCGCGCGGCCGACGTCGTCGAGCGTCGCGACCTCGATCATGACGTGCACGCAGCCCGAGGCCGGGTTCATCGGGGCGAGCGCGAGGGAGTGGTGCCTGGGGTTGACGCCGAGGAAGCGCATCATCGCGGGCGGGCCGCCGGCCGGGCGGCCGAACAGCTCAGGTGCCATCGCCATGGTGTCGCGCAGCCTGAACCCCAGCAAGCCGGCGTAGAACTCCATCGCCGCCTCGTCGTCGGTCGCCGGGATCACGACGTGCCCCATGCCGTAGTCGCCGGTCACGAACTTGACGCCGTAGGCGCTGAACGCCGGCCGGCCGTCGAGCGACGCGCCCCAGAACACCTCGATGGTGTGACCCGACGGGTCATCGAAGGCGAGCAGCCCCGCCACCCGCCTGGCCGCCAGCTCGTCGGCGGTGCCGGCCTTGGCCGGGATCCCGGCGGCGTCCAGGCGGCGGCTGAGGTCGGCCAGCTCCGCCTGCGAGCCGACCTCCCAGCCGGACGCTAGCAGCCGATCACTCTCACCCGGCACGACGACGAAACGGGCCGGAAAATCGTCCATACGCAAATAAACCGCGCCGGGCTCGGGCCCACGGCCCTCGACTAGGCCCAGGAGCTTCGTTCCGAAGTCGCGCCAGGAACCTGGGTCGGTCGACTCGATCCGCAGGTACCCTAGGGACCTTATCCCGCTCACCGCGCACCTCCGGGGAACCCGAGCGAGGAGATCCCGCTCATGCCGCGCCGCCGAGGAAGCTGAGCGTCAGCCGGTTGAACTCGTCGAACTTCTCCAGCTGGGCCCAGTGGCCGCAGCCGCTGAAGACGTGCAGCTGCGCTCGCCTGATCTGCTTGAGCGCGACCAGCGCGCCGTCGATGGGGTTGACCCGGTCCTCGCGGCCCCAGATCAGCAAGACCTCGTTGCGCAGGCGGTGCACCTCCCGCCAGAGCATGCCGTCCTGCGCCGTCGCCGGGTCGTAGAACGACATCCCGAGCGAGGCCATGGCCGCGATCGACTCGGGTTGGCTCGCCGCCTCGAACCGCTCGTCGATCAGCTCGTCGGTCACGCGATCGGCCTTGAACACCAGGGTCCGCAGGAAAGCCGCCATCTTCTCCCGGCTCGGCCCTGGCGGCGCCGCGAACTCGGCCAGCCGCTTGACGCCCTCGGTCGGGTCGGGCGCGAACACGTTGAGGCTGAGGCCACCAGGCCCCATCAGCACCAGCTTCGCGGCCCGCTCGGGGTAGTCGAGCGCGAACCTGACGGCGGTGCCGCCGCCGAGGGAATTGCCGACCAGGTGCACCTTCTCGATGTCGAGCTGGTCGAGCAGGCTGGCGAGCGCGCGGGCGGAGAACGTGAAGTAGTTGCCCTCGACCGGTGGCTTGGCCGAGTCGCCGAAGCCAGGCTGGTCGACCATGAGGGTGCGGAAGCGGTCGGCGAATACCGGCAGGTTGCGGCTGAAGTTGGACCAGGCCGAGGCGCCGGGGCCGCCGCCGTGCAGCATGACCACAGGGAGCGCGCCAGCCGGCCCTGACCCGGCGTCGTAGTAGTGCAGCCTCAGCTGGGTCAGCGGCCCGGCGTCCGCTGACCCCACTGCCGGTGTTTGCCTGCAGAGCATCGCCGTGTCGGCGAACCGGCTGGTGTCCTGCGCCGCGGTCGTCACAGCATCGCGTCCGCGGCTGGCGGCAGGCCGAACTCGCCCCGGCCGAACATGGCGAGGGCCCGCTCGGGGTCGTTGATCGCGTGCGCCCGGCCGGCGTGCACGTCCCGCCAGAAGCGCTGGATCGCGGTGCCGTTCCGCAGGGCCCGGCCGCCCGAGTTCTCGAACAGCAGGTCGACCGCGCCGACGGCGCGCTGGGTGCCGAGCACCTGATCCCGCCGGATCCGCAGCCGCAGCGGCATCGGGATCGGCTCTCCGGCCCGCGCGTGCCCTATCAGCTCGGTCATGTTGGTCGCGATCGTCAGCCAGGCCGCGTCAATGTCACCGGCCGCCCGCGCGACCCTGACCTGGGCGAACGGATCCTCGGCGGTCTTGGCGCCGAGGTAGGCGGTGCTGACCCGCTCCCGCTGGTAGGCCACGTGGGCGTCGTAGGCACCGGTCGCCATGCCGATGATCGGCGTCGTGATCGCGGTGGAGAAGAGCGAGCCGAACGGTATCCGGTACAGCGGGGCCGCGTTGACCTCCTGGCCGGGGCACTCGCACTTGGTCACGTCGCCGAAGCCGAGCGACCGGTGCTCGGGAACGAACGCGCCGTCGACGACGATGTCGTTGCTGCCGGTGCCGCGCAGGCCGACGGTGTTCCACACGTCGTCGATCTGGTAGTCGCCGATCGGCAGCAGGAACGTCCTGAAGTCGATCGGGTTCTTCTCGGCGTCGGTCACGATCCCGCCGAGCAGCACCCAGGTCGCGTGGCCCGAGCCGGACGAGAAGCTCCAGCGGCCCGACAGCCGGTATCCCCCTTCGGTCTGCTGGGCCCGGCCGGTCGGCGCGTACGCCGATGACATCCGGGTGCCAGGGTCATCGCCCCAGACCTCTTGCTGCGCCTCCGGGGGGAACAGCGCGAGCTGCCAGGCGTGCACGCCGACGACAGAGGCAACCCAGCCGGTCGACCCGCAGGCGCTGGCGATCATCCGCACGGCCTCGTAGAACGTGACCGGGTCGGCCTCGAACCCGCCGTAGCTGGCGGGCTGGAGCAGCTTGAAGAAGCCGGCCTCCGCCAGCGCCTTCACCGACTCGGCCGGGATCTGCCTGGCGTCCTCGGACTCCTGCGCCCGCTCGCGCAATACGGGCAGCAACTCGCCGACGGCGTCAAGTACGGACTGCCCGACCTTATCGCTCACCGATTGTCCCTTCCGCGCGCCGAACCGGGCGGCTCGACCGCCCCGACCAGCCATTGAGCCGGCGGTCCGTCTGATTCCATCGCGGCGAACGCCAGGCCGCCAGCGTGACGCTCGCCGCGACTGGCACATAGACTAGTACGCGAACTAGAACCTGTTCTAGTCTATGGCTGATAGCCGGCAGCTAGCGGCTACTAGTTCAGTTGCTAGTTTCTTGGGGCGGGAGGGAGCGGACCCGATGAGCGACCGGGACGGGGCCAGGACGATCGAGGCCGCACCGCTGCCGACGAGGTACGCGCGCGGCTGGCACTGCCTCGGGCCGACCGACAAGTACCGCCAGGATGGCCCGCACGCCGTGCAGGCGTTCGGCACCAAGCTGGTCGTGTTCGCCGACTCTGCCGGGGCACTGCACGTGCTCGACGGGTTCTGCCGGCACATGGGCGGCGACCTGACCATGGGCACGATCAAGGGCGACCAGGTCGCCTGCCCGTTCCATGACTGGCGCTGGGGCGGCGACGGCAAGTGCGCCATGATCCCCTACGCCCGGCGGGTGCCGCCGGCGGCGCGGACTCGCTCCTGGCTCACGCTCGAGGAGAACAAGCACCTGTTCGTGTGGCACGACGCCGAGGGCAACCCGCCGCCGCCCGAGGTCACGATCCCGAGGATCCAGGGCGCGTTCTCCGGCGAATGGTCGAACTGGACCTGGGACTCGATCCTGGTCGAGAACTCGAACTGCCGCGAGGTCGTCGACAACGTCGTGGACATGGCGCACTTCTTCTACATCCACTTCGCGTTCCCGACGTTCTTCAAGAACGTGCTCGAGGGCCATATCGCGGCGCAGTACCTGAACACCAAGTCCCGGCCCGACGTATCCGCCGGGTCGAACTACAGCGAGGCCACGCTCCGCTCCGAGGCGGCCTACTACGGCCCTTCCTACATGATCGACTACTTGTGGCACGACTATCACGGCCTGGTCATGGAGAGCGTGCTGATCAACTGCCATTACCCGGTCGCGCCCGACAAGTTCCTGCTCCAGTGGGGCATCATCGTCAAGAAGCCGGCCGGGGTGACCGATGCCCAGGGCGACAAGATCGCGGCCAAGTTCGCCGAGTTCATCGGGCTTGGCTTCCAGCAGGACGTCGAGGTCTGGACCCACAAGACCAAGATCGATAACCCGCTGCTGTGCGC
>DATKFV010000165.1:0-33423 GCA_035511035.1 Streptosporangiaceae bacterium | reverse complement strand
CTACGTTGCGGTTTCGGCAAGGGATCCAGCAACAGCGACAGGACTACGTTGCGGGCACTGCTGCGGCCCGCCGACCTAGCCGGGTAGGCGCGGTGGCGGGCGTGGTCGTAGTGGACCGGCAGTAGGCTCGGTGGCATGCATCCTGCTGCCGAACATGTCGCTGACGTGCTGCGCGGCCACGGCGTCCCAGGCGGGGTCAGGGAGCTGCCCGAGCCGGCCCCTACAGCAGAGACGGCCGCCGCCCAGCTTGGCTGTGACGTCGGAGCCATCGCCAACAGCCTGATCTTCAAAGCCGACGGCGAGCCCTTGCTGATCCTGACCAGCGGCGCGCACCGAGTGGACACAGAGAAGGTGGCGGCCGAGATCGGCGCCAAGGCCGTTCGCCGCGCTGACCCGGAGTTCGTCAAAGCGGCGACCGGGCAGGTCATCGGCGGCGTCGCGCCAGTGGGTCATCCGCAGCCGGTGCGCACCCTCGTCGACTCGTGGCTGGCTCAATACGACGTCGTCTGGGCCGCCGCCGGGCATGCTCATACCGTGTTCCCGACCTCGTTCACCGAACTGGTACGCATCACCGCCGGCACGGCCGCCGACGTCAGTTAGCCATCTGGCCGGCGACGACCGGGCAACCGGTCAATTGGTGCGCTAGGTTTTGGGTGAGTACCTCATGCCGGCGGAAAGGCGACGTCATGGCCGACGAGGCTGGAACAGGAAACGGCGCTCCCTTAACATCCGCGACTGGGCTGGACACCGGCGTGGCTCACATCGCGCGGGTGTACAACTACTGGCTCGGCGGGACCGACAACTTCGCCGCTGACCGGGCCGCCGCCGAGCAGGCGATGCGGGCGTTCCCTGGCATCGCGTTGTCGGCTCGTTCCAATCGCGCCTTCCTGGCCCGGGCTGTCCACTTCCTGGCCAGCGAGGCCGGAGTCCGGCAGTTCCTCGACATCGGCACCGGGATTCCCGCCGCGAACAACACACACCAGGTCGCCCAGGCGGTAGCGCCCGACGCGCGCGTCGTCTACATCGACAACGACCCGATCGTGGCCACCCACGCGCGCGCGCTCCTGGCGAGCGACCCAGCCGGCTCGACCAGCTATCTGGAAGCCGACTTGCGCGATCCTGACCAGATCCTCCGGGCGGCGGCGCAGACGCTCGACTTCGGCCAGCCGGTCGCCCTCATGCTGATGGCGATGCTGCAGCACATCGGCGACGACGAGAATCCGGACCAGATCGTGGCGACGCTCATGGCCGCGCTACCGCCGGGCAGCTACATGACGCTCTCGCACCCGGCCAGCGACATCGAGGCTCAAGCTCAGGCCAGGGTCGCCTCCGGCCTGAACACGACGATGGCCGAGAGGGTCACCTTGCGTAGCCACGACGCGGTGGCGAGGTTCTTCGCCCGGCTTGACCTGGTCGAACCCGGCCTAGTCCAAGCCTCGAAGTGGCGCCCGGCCAGCGAGGAAGAAGCCAGCCGTCCGGCCGCCCTCTGGGCCGGAGTCGCCGCCAAGCAGTAGCCGAAGCCGCGCGACGACCTCAACGTCGCGTCCGGCTCGTACGGTGGACACTGCCAGCCCTCGCGATGCTCCGTGATCACGACCGACTCCGTGATCACGGTGAGCACGCGTGCCATCGGCCGCACCTCAATCCTCCGCGATCATGGAAAATCCTTGACCACGGCAGTTAGGCGCGTGATCACCCGCCTCGGCCTCCGTGATCACGACCGGCACCGTGATCACGGTGAGCCACGCGTGCCATCGAGCCGCGCCCAACTGCCGTGATCACGACCGGCACCTTGATCACGGGGATTTGGGTGCGCGGTTCCCGAGTCGCCCTTGACAGGATCTCCAAACTGTATACAGTTTTGGCTGACGCCATCCATTGCACGGAGACGTTCCTGATCCCGCGAGTGACCATCGCGTCGCTGGCAGCCCGAGGAAGGCGACGGACCAATGACCGCTACTACCACGTCAAGCTCCGAGGTTACGATCGACGCTACGACGCGCCAGCAGATTATCGACACGCTCTCGTCTCGATTTAGCGGCACCATCACCAGCCCGGACGACGCCGGCTACGACCAGGCGAGAACGGTCTGGAACGGGATGATCGACAAGCACCCCGGCCTGATCCTGCGCTGTACCAGCACCGAAGACGTGGTCGCGGCCGTCGGCGTGGCCCGCGAGTTCGGGCTTGCTCCCGCCGTCCGTGGCGGCGGCCACAACGTCGCAGGCAAGGCCATGGCGGACGGCGGCCTCACCATCGACCTCGGCGGCATGCGCAACGTCACCGTCGAACCCGACAAGCATCTCGTGCACGTCGACGGCGGTTGCCTGCTCGGCGACGTCGACGCCGCGACCGCCAAGCACGACCTGATCGTCCCGGCCGGCATCATGTCCGAGACCGGCGTCGCGGGACTGAGCCTCGGCGGCGGCATCGGCTGGTTCTCCCGCAAGCACGGCCTGACCTGCGACCAGTTCGTCGAGCTTGAGGTCGTCCTGGCCAACGGCGAGGTCGTGACGGCCTCAGCCGACTGCCATCCCGAGCTGTTCTGGGCCCTGCGCGGCGGGGGCGGCAACTTCGGCGTGGTGACCCGCTTCACGTTCCGCTCTTACGACTTCGGCCCGATGATGCGAATCGGCGTCGCCCTGTACACCATCGACGAGGCCGCCGAGGCCCTCCGCGAGTACAGCGCGATCTACCCCACGCTCGGCCGCAACGTCGGCTGGCACGCCGCCCTCAAGCACGACATGCCCAAGCTCCCGTTCGTGCCCGACGAACTCGTGGGCGAGCGGCTGCTGATGCTGATCACCATGTGGCTGGACGACGCCGAGGATCCGGCCGGCGTCGAGCTGATCGAGCGGCTCAACTCGGTCGGCAACCCGTGCGTCCAGGCCGCGACCGTACTGCCGTTCGCCGCCGGCGTGCAGCGGATCATCGACGAGGAGTTCGCTGACGGGCACCGCTACTACACCAAGGAGGCGCACGTCGCCCAGCTCGCCGACGAGGCCATCGACAAGCTGGTCGAGTTCTGGCGGGACATGCCGATGGGCGGCGAGGTCGAGATCATCGGCCTCGGCGGCGCGATCGGTGACGTGGCCGAGGACGCGACCGCGTTCTCGAACCGCCAGTACCTGATGTGGCTCAACTTCGCGATGAGCTGGGACGACCCCGCCTGCGACGCCGACTACATGGCCCGCACCCGCTCGATCGTCGCCGACCTGAAGCCGTGGACCGGCGACGGCATCTACGTGAACATGCTCAACCTCGACGAGCTGGACCGGGTCGTCGAGGCCTATGGCCAGGACAAGTACGCCCGGCTTGGCGCGATCAAGGCCCAGTACGACCCGGCGAACTTGTTCCGGCTCAACTACAACATCACGCCCCGCTGACAGCATTGCCCCAGAGCAGTCAAACTGCATACAGTACCTAGTGAACTGCATACAGTTTCAGCAAATAACCCCCGGTACTCACTCTGGAAACGGAGGCGGCCATGGGCCGTGACACCCGAGCGATCTTCGCCGACATCGACGCGTTCGACCCCGACAAATTCGTCTCCCACCTCACCGAGGACGTCGTGTTCAGGTTCGGCAACGCCGAGCCGGCTGTGGGCCGGGCTGCGGTCAAAGAGGCCGTCACGGGGTTCTTCAGCTCGATCGGCGGCCTGACCCACCACATCCTCCAAGTCTGGGACGTCGATGACGTGTCGATCGCGAAGATCAACGTGGAGTACGTGCGCCACGACGGCAAGCACGTGACCGTGCCGAACGCCGACATCCTGACCTGGGACGGTGACCTGGTCAGCAACTGGCAGATCTACATCGACGTCGCCCCGGTCTACGCCTGACGAAGGGAACCGGCAGTGATCGAACTGACCGACATCGCCTACGTCCGCTCGGGCGTCGCCGACCTCGACAAGGCCGTGGCGTTCGCGACCGAGATCGTCGGCCTCGAACTCGCCGCCGAGACCGAGGCTGGCGTAGCGCATCTGCGCGCCGACGGGCGGCACCATTGCCTGGCTCTGGTGCAAGGACGGTCAGGGGTGATCGCGTCCGGCTTCACCGTGGCCGACGAGGAGGCGCTCGCCGCCGCCGAGACCGAATTGGAGCGGGCCGGGTTCGCCGTGCGGCGCGGCGATCCGGCCAGCGCCAGGTCCCGGCGGGTACGGTCCTTCATCGGATTCGACGACCCGTTCGGCAACCGGATCGAACTGGCCTGCCAGCAGGAGAGCATCACCAGGCCGGTCGCGTTCACCAGGCCAGCTGGCATCACCGAGTTCGGGCACCTGTGCCTGGACGCGCCCGACGTGCACGAGGCTTACCGGTTCTGGAACTCCCGCTTCAACGCGCGGGTCTCTGACTGGATCGGCGATGCCGCCTGCCTGATCAGGATCGACCCCGTGCACCACAAGCTCGCCGTCTTCCGGGGGGACGGGCCGGGGCTCTGCCACCTGAACTTCCAGGTGGAGGCCATCGACGACGTGTTCAGGAACTGGCACTTCCTGACCGACCACGGAGTCGAGATCGAGATGGGGCCGGGTCGGCACCCCCAGTCCACGGCGGTCTTTTTGTATTTCCTTGGTCCTGAAGGTTTTACCTATGAGTATTCCTACGGCGTTCGCCGCATTACCGACGAGGCGGCCTGGCGGCCACGGACCTTCGACCCGGACGAGCCGGGCTCGATCGACATGTGGCTGGGCCCGACCAGGCGCACCGTCACCCAGCCGCAGCTGAAGGAGGAGGCGCTATGACACCAATGCCCCGGGTCACGCCTTCTCCTTCGCTGCTCGACGTGGGCGGGGTGCCGACGGCGGTCATCGACTCCGGCGGCGACCTGCCCGCGTTGTTGCTGCTGCACGGTTCGGGGCCCGGGGTGAGCGCGACCGCGAACTGGCGGGTCGTGATCCCCGCGCTGAGCGTCACGCACCGGGTCATCGCCCCGGACCAACTCGGCTTCGGCGGCACCGCGACCGGCTCGAAGCACACCTTCGGCCGGGCCGCCTGGACCGACCACGCGCTTGCCCTGCTCGACACGCTCGGCATCGCCACCGCCGACGTGATCGGCAACTCCATGGGCGGCGCGATCGCCCTGTCCCTGGCCGCCGCGCGACCGACGGCGATCCGCCGGCTCGTGCTCATGGGCACGATGGGCGTGGCGATGGCGCTGCCGCCAGGACTGGATACGATCTGGGCCTATCGCCCCAGCGTGGAAGCGATGCGCGAGGTCATCGGCCTGTTCGCCTACGATCGCGGCCTGATCACCGACGACCTGGTGCAGTTGCGCTATGAGGCATCCCTCCAGCCGACCGTGCGCGACTCCTGGGAAGCGATGTTCCCGCCACCCCGGCAGCGCTGGGTCGACGACCTGTCCTTGTCCGGCGCCGAGCTCAACTCGGTTACCCAGCCGGTATTGCTCGTGCACGGCCGGGACGACCAGGTCGTGCCCTGGCGGTCCTCGTCCGCGGTGATGGTCGACCTGCTGCCCGACTGCCGGCTGCACCTGATCGGTGCCTGCGGCCACTGGACGATGATCGAGCGAGCCGCCGAGTTCCTCGCCGTCGTCGAGCCATTCCTGGCCCCCGATGAGCTGGTTCAGCCCGGCAAGCCGGGCTGAACCAGCTCGCCCCGGCCTCGCTGGCCGGGCTCGCCGGAGCCGGCCCGGGCCGTCGTCGCCGCGGCTCACCAAAGCCTGGTCAGCCGGCCGCGACCTTGCTCCGCTCGACCAGGTCGAGCGCGTGCCTGACCGCCTTGGCCGGGTACTCAGGCGCGCAGTCGGCCAGCACCCGCTCAGCGGTGCGCGCCAGGTGATGCGCCAGCCCGGACAGCGCGGCCTGGTCGTCGTGCTCGACCAGCGCCTCGAGGATCCCTGCGTGCTCCACGTCCCCGGCCGCCTGCCAGCTCGCCGGCTCCGACAGCTGGTAGATCCTGATGTACCTGGTAGTCCGGTCAGCGAACGCGCTCAGCTGCCGCTGCAGCGCCGTGCCGGCGCCGTCGGTGATGATCCGGTGGAACTGCGTGTGCGAGTCGAACCACTGCGGGAAGTCACCCGTCTTGGCGGCCTGCCGCATCGAGGTGAGCAGCTTCTTGGCCTCGCGCTGGGCCGCCGGATCGGCCGTAAAGGCGTCGAGCGTCATTGACAGCGCGAGCGTCTCCAGCAGGATCCGGCTAGCGTAGATATCGTCGAGTTCCTGCGGGTCAAGGCCAGCGACCCGGGTCCGCTGGTTCGGCTCGATCTCGACCAGGCCTTCCTCCTGCAGCATCCGCAACGCCTCCCGCAGCGGCGTGCGGCTCACACCTAGCTGGTCGGCCAGGGCAACCTGCGAGAGCTTGGTACCTGGAGTCAGCGTGCCGTCGAGCACGCACTCGCGCAGGTAGGCGTGCAGCGCCGGAATGGCTTGCCTGGCCTCAGGCAGCTCCACCTTCCGGAGTCCAGGAACGATCGTCGGCGTACGAGGCATGCCCCCATTGTCCCCGATCCCCGCCCCGAACTGCATACACCTCGCCCATGACTCGCCCGCCGCGCTCCACCGCGACCACGCCCCGCCGCGCCCCGACCTTGCCCCGCCGCGCCGCGGCCCCGCCGGGGCCCCCGCTAATGCCCATCCCGCCCCGCCGCCGCTACTTCCCACCCCGCCCCTCACGTCCCGCCCATCACGTCCGTCACGTTCGCCCCGGCCCGGCCGCCCCCACGCGCCCCGCACCCACGCATCGGGGGCACTTTGATGCTGCTCACACGACACCAAAGTGCCCCCGATGCGACAGAGCGAATGAGTCCCGGCTGCCTCACCCATGACGACTCACGACCAACCCCACACGATCATCCGTGATCATGAAGCCACCCCTGATCACGCACATCCCGACGCGTAGCCGAGGCTGCCGCCGCACTGGTGATCTTGAAAGCCGCCCCGCAGTACTCCGTGATCGTGGCGCAGCCATGATCACGGTAGTTCGAGCCGATGGTCACCCTCTGAACTACCTTGATCATGAAATGGAGCAAGATCACGGAGCGAGCCACCCCGCGCAGACTACCGTGATCATGAAGTGGAACATGATCGCGGAGCGAACCAGCCCGCGCCGACTACCGCGACCACGCGGTGGAACATGATCGCGGAGGATCCGCCGACGGGCACCTTGGCGTACGACGTTTCAACGATCGCCCAATGACCAGTTTCGGCGACTAGCCTCTTGACCCAACGCTAAAACTGTATACAGTTTGATGCATGGCAGAGCCTGCTGGTGCTCGAACGAGTGCCCGGACAACCGTCGGAGTGATCGGCCTCGGCCGGATGGGCCTGCCGATCGCCAGGAACCTGCTCGACCGGGGCTTCGCGATCGTCGGCTATCGCCGGTCACCTAGCGACGAGCTGACCCAGGCGGGCGGCACGAACCTCGGCTCGGCCGCCGAGGTCGCGGCCCGCGCCGACGTGCTCCTGTCGATCGTGCCCGACGCCGACGCCGTCGACGAGGTCGTCGCGGCCACGACCGGCTCGCTGCGGCCAGGAACCGTGCACATCGAGATGAGCACCATCCCGGTCGAGCGCAAGCGACGCGCCCGCGACGCTACCCGCGCCGCCGGCGGCGACCTGCTCGACTGCCCGATCAGCGGCAGCCCACCCATGGTGACTCCCCGCCTGGCGACCACGTTCGTGTCGGGCGAGCGGGCCAGCGTCGACCAGGTCGCACCCGTGCTCGGCGCGATCTCAGGATCCTGGGTCTATACCGGCGCGTTCGGCACCGGCGCCAGCTTCAAGTACGTCGCGAACATGCTGGTCGCGACCCACACGGCCGCGGCCGCCGAGGCGATGCTGCTGGCCCGCCGCCTCGGCCTCGACCTTGAGCTCGTGCAGCAGACCTTGGACAACTCGATCGGATCCTCAGCGATCTGGAAGCAACGCGGCCCGATGATGCGGAACCGTCACTGGAGCCCGGCCCCTGGACCGATCGGCACCCTGCACGAGATCCTCGAGCAGATCGACGACGCGGCCAGGATCGCGGCCATCGACCCCCCGGTGTTCAGCGCCGCCAAGGCGCTGTTCGACAAGGCCATGATCGAAGGCTGGGCCGAGCTCGACATCGCCGCCATCCATGACTTGCTGGCCGGCGCCGACCCCGCCATCGCCATTGCTAGCCCCGCTGCGGACCACGATCGCTCCGGCGCCCAAGCGCAGGACCAAGGCAAGGATCAAGGCCAGGCATGACCTTCTCCCTCGTCACCTTCAGCGACGGCGACGACCAGCGCCAGTCCGCCCAGCGGATCGGCATCCTGGTCGCGGCGGGTCAGGTCGTCGAGCCGCCTGGGCTCAAGCGCTGGCCCAGCATGCTCGCCCTGCTGGACGACTGGCCGACCGCAGCCGGCGTCCTCGCGGGCCTCGACCTGACCGGGCTCGCCCCAGTGCACTACGCCCAGCTACACACCGCGATCCGCTGGCCGCGCAAGGTGCTCTGCGCCGGCGTGAACTACCGCAAGCACGTCGCCGAGATGGGCGGCACGGTGCCCGAGTCCGGCTGGCAGCCGTACTTCTTCCTTAAGCCGCCGACGACGACAGTGATCGGCCCCGATGACCCGATCGTGATCCGCGACGCCGAGCAGGCCCGCTACGACTGGGAGATCGAGCTCGCCGTCGTGATCGGCCTCGGTGGCCGCGACATCCCAGCTGATCGCGCCCTGGAGCACGTAGCAGGCTATTGCGTCGCCAATGACGTGACCGCGCGCGGCTACCACCGCCGCACGGTGGTCCCGGCCGAGCCGTTCAGCTACGACTGGTTCGCCGCCAAGGCCGTCGACACGTCACTACCGCTCGGACCAGGCATCACCCCGGCGTTCCTCGTGCCCGACCCGCACGACCTGCGGCTTCGCCTGTGGCTCAACGGCGAGCTGCAGCAAGACGAGACCACCGCCGACATGATCTGCCCCATCGACCAGCTCGTCGCCGCGGCGAGCCTGATCACCACGCTGGAACCAGGTGACGTGATCGCGACCGGCACCCCGGCGGGCGTGGGCGTCACTCGCGGCATCGCGCTCAAGCACAACGACGTCGTGACCGCCGCCATCGAGGGCCTCGGTCAGATCAGCAACCGCGTCATCGACGCGGAGAGGAGCGAGAAATGATCTTCGTGTCCCACCGGCTGCCGGTCAACGAGGGCGACCACCCCAGGCTGACCCAGGCCCAGGTCTGGGATGGCCTCGTCATGAAGGCCAACAACGCGCTGCCGTTCGTCCCCGCGATGACCTTCTGCGAAGTCACCGCCAAGCACAGCGACACGGTCTTCGACCGCGACATCGACTTCCGCGGCCAGCGCTTCACCGAGCGGATCACGCTCCAGGAGCCGCACCGGGTCGTGTTCACCAGGCTGGCCGGCCCGGTCCTCGGCACCATCGCGAACGAGGTCGAGGGCGACGGCGACGACCTCTACCTGCGATTCAGCTTCGCGCTCGTGGTGGAAGGCGCCGAGGGCGGCTCGCCGGCCGAGAAGGACTACGCCGACGGCATGAACGTCGACTACCTCAAGGCCGTCGAGGCCACCCTCGCCGCCATGCGCCGGGTGGCCGCAGGCGATAACGCCACCGCCTAGAGCCGCGACCGCCCCCTATCGGATGCAAAGGACTTAGGGGCGCGGGGGCTCGGCGTTGGTCAGGAAGGTGGGCGGGGGCGGGGCGCCCCACAGGTGGGGCGGGACGTCCCAGTCACCGGCGACCCAGCAGTCATCAATCTGGTCGATGTCGGAGAACCACTCGATCCAGCTGCCCCAAGGGTCGGGGTTGTAGTGGAAGAAGTTGGAGCCGATCGTGTGACGGCCAAGGCCCCAGCCTTCGTCCCGGCCCTTGGCTCGCATCCGGTCCGCGCTGATCGCGATGGCGTCGATCGACGGCACCTCGAAGCTGGCGTGATGGAAGCCAGGATGGCTGGAGGAAATGAAGCCGAAGATGTGGTGGTCGCCAGGGCCGGCGTTGAGGAAGGTCACCAGGTCGCGGTGGATGACGTCGCTGACCGCGAGGCCGAGCACTTGCGTGTAGAAGGCGGTCATCGCGGTCGGCTGGGCCGTGAACAGCAGGGAGTGGCCGAGCCGGCGCGGGCTGATGTCGCTGGTGACCTCCCGCCAGGCCGCCTGGCCGACCCGCTGCCGGCTGGACCCCGAGTTGATCAAGATCGCCGCGGCCGGCCGAGCTGGCGCCTGCGCCCCCTCAAGCAATTGCACCGGGGTGCCGTCAGGGTCGACCGTCCAGATCCCGTGCTCGTCGGCGCCCGGCGGCGGCTCGGTGACCGGCGCGCCGGCCCGCTCGAGCGACTCGCGCACGGCGTCGGCCGAGCCGAGACGAAGCGTGAACGACACATGGTGCAGCCGCTTGACCTGACCTTCGAGCAGGCGGACCTGCTCTTGGTCCCGGCCCGCGCACGAGGCGACGAGCGTGCCGCCCTTATCCTCGGTCTCAAGCCCGAAATCCTGCAGAAACCCCTCGGCGACCGCCAGGTCAGGTACTTCGAGCGCGTAGTGATGCAACCCAGAGATCACCGGCTTGTCCTTCCCGTCTTCCACGCGGACTTCCCATACTTACATAAACTGTATACAGTTTAGCTAGTGTTGGGGAATGCGCAAGGACGGATGCCGTGAGCACTCAGGGCAGCTCGATCGGGGCCGAGATGGTGGTGGCGGCGCATGCGTTGTCTAGGCTCGGCCTGGTCACGGCCTTCGGGCACGTCTCGGCCCGGGTGCCGGGCGGCATCCTGATTACCCCCGCCGCCGACCTCCGCGACGTCACCGTTGCCGACCTCATCCCCATCACCTTCACCCGGGCGGACCAGCCCGGCGCCGGCCGCGTCCCGGTCGCACCCGCCCGAGCCGCCGCCGACCCGGCCCTGGCTCGCGGTCATCACGGGGCTCGCGGGCAAGAGGAAGCTCTCGGCCTGCCGCCGGAGCTCCCGAAGGGAGCGCCGGCCGAGGCTTGGGGCCATTTGCAGATTTATGCGGTGCGGCCAGACGTGACGGCGATCGCGCGGGCTCAGCCACCTTCGGCCTTCGCGGTGGCTTCGCTCGTGAGCGAGCTGCCAATCTTGCACGGCCAGGCCGCCTGGCTCGGCCCGGCCGTGCCCGTGCATGCCGATGCGAGGCTGCTGCGAAGCGCTGAGCTGGCGCGGGCGGCCGCGCGGACGCTCACCGAGGCCGGGGCTGAGGCCCATGCGCTGCTTCTGCGCGGCAACGGCGCGCTCACCTGCGGGCCGACGCCGGGCGAGGCGGTCGCCAGGATGTGGCTGCTTGCGACCGCGTGCTCGGTCTGGCTGGCCGCCTCAGCGAGCGGCCAGCCCCGCCCGCTGGACGCCGCCGAGCGCAGTTACTGGCGCGGAGTCCAGCGGGAGCTGCTGCCAAGGCTGTGGCAGCATCTGCGGTCAGGTTGACTTGCTGCTCACCACCGCGATGATCACCAGCAGCGAGATCAGGATGCCGATCACCGACAGCACGATGCCGGCGATCGCGAGGCCGCGGCCGCGCTCGCCCCGCGCCTTGATCTGGTTCAGCGCGACGATGCCTATGATCAGGGCCGGGATGCCGCTGATCAGGCCGACGAGGATCTGGACGATCCCCAGGCACAGCGAGACGATCGCGAGCGGGTTCATTCGCGGCTGACCGAACGAGCCCTGCGGGCCGCCGTAGCCTGGGTAGCCCTGGCCGGGGTAATTCGGTGCCTGGTAGCCCGGGTAGCCCTGGCCTTGAACCTGGCCCTGGCCCTGGCCCTGGCCCTGGCCCGGGTAGTTCGGGGTCTGCCCTGGATAGCCCGGGGTCTGGTCCTGCTGGCCCGGATAGTTCTGGCCTTGGCCAGGGTAGCCAGGGCTCGGGTTGATCCTGGTCGGGTCGGCCTGGCCGGGGTAGCTCTGGCCCGGATAGTTCTGACCTGGATAGTTCTGGCCAGGGTTGTTCTGACCAGGATCGTTCTGGCCGGGGTAGTCATAGCTCATGAGGGCCTCTTCATCAGGTCAGGTCGTGCCTTCACTTGAGTTACATCAGATAACAGAAACCAACCAAGAAATCTAGGTCAAATATATATTTGGACTCGCAGTATTTCCTCTAGGTGCTGCGGCGACGCGGGTGTCGTTAGCTACCATTCTCGCTGCTGGCCGTGCGATCGCTGTCCGCCGGGCCTGCTTACAGCGCATCGGAGAGCTGGAACGAGCCGCCGAGCATCGTCCCGCGCAGCCGCAGGATCGGGGCCATCGAGTCATCATCACGGCTCTCGATCGCCCGGCGGCTGCCGAGCACCATCACCTGCTCCTGAACTCGCCAGCCCTTCGGGGCGATGATCCGCACGGTCGAGGCGAGGCTGCGCACCGTGATCGTAAGCTGCTGGTCCTCGGTCAGCTTGGCGGTGCGGAGGTCGAGGTCAATCTGGCCGAACAGGGCCGTGAGCGAGCAGAACCGCCCGATCCTGAACCGGCCCGCCCGCTGCACCTGCCCGCCCACGACGACGACCTTGTAGGGGTCGACCGCCCGGTACATGGCGCTCCGCTTGGCGGGCAGCGACGGCAGGTCCGCGACGACGGCCGCGACCTGCTCGGCGGTAACCGCCGCGTACATCGCGTCGAGCCTGCTGCTGTGCTCGGCGAGGGTCAGCCGCCCCGAGCCGACCGCGTCGGCGAGCGCCTCAGCGGCCGCGTCGCGGTCGGCGTCCGATGCCCTGACTCCCCCAGATGGCTGGGTCATTGCCGTGTCCTTTCGATGTCGTCGATGGCCGCGGGTCTGCCGCGCGGGGGATCCTGAGCGACTGGCCGGCCATCCCGCTGGCTAGCTGGCCAGCAGGGCGGCGAGCTGAGCCGACCAGTTCGCGTCGTGCGGGACGGCGCCGATCAGCAGGTCGGTCAGGATCGCGGGCTCGCCGACTCGGCGCAGCGGCGTCGTCAGCCCGCTCTCGCCAGGTGCGGAGGGGTTGAAGCCCGAATCGACCAGGGCCCGGTTGATGACGGCGACGCCGTCGTCGCCCTCGGACTTGAACACCAGGGTCGCCGGGTCGGCCAGGTTGAGTACCTCGAACACCACCCGGCCAGGCAGGCTCGCGAGCACGAAGCCGAGCACGGTCGGATCCTCGCCGCTCACCGCGAGCGCCGACAGGTCCTGCGTCGCGGGGGTCAGCCGGCCCCTGGTGACGTCGGGCCGCGCGGTCATCTGGTGTTGCTGGCGAGGATTGGTGCCCGCGCCGAGCGCGCGGTAGGCCCAGTAGTCACCCCAGCCGCCGTACTCGTCGCGGTAACCGTACGGCGACCCGGGCTGATAGCCCTCGCCGCCGAAGCCACCGGCGCCGAACCCGCCAAGGCCGAAACCCCCGGCGCCGAATCCACCGGGACCGAACCCGCCCGGTCCGAAGCCGCCGCCGGGATTGAAGGCCCCTGGCCCGAACGCGCCGGGACCGCCAGCCATGACCCCGGCCGCCATCGCGCCGGCCAGGCCCGGCCTGAACCGGCCTTCCCAGTGGTCGTGGTCATCGATGTGCGCGCCCGCCGAGCTGTCGTGCCACTGAGTGGCCCCGACGGCATCCTTGTGCACGGACGTGACCTGCCGGAACCCGATCGAGATCGCCGAGCGCCCGCCGATCTCGGCCACGGCGGCGCGGCGCTGCTCCAGCGTGGTGACGTTCAGCAGGGTGGCGGCCAGGTCGGGATGGATGCCGTTGAGCGTGGCCGACGGCACGGCGACGCCGTCCCGTAGCAACCCAGCCGCCTGGCGCAGCGCCATCGGGTCAAGACCGGGCAGCAACGCGGCCAGGAACGCCGAGGTCCGGCTCCTGGCGGCCGAGATCCGGTCGCCGAGCGCCCGCTCGAACTCGCCGGTGCGGTTGCCTAGCCGGCTCAGCTCGACCTGGTCGCTACCGGTCGCCGTCACGGTCACGACGTAGTTGACCGTCTGCACCGACTTGACGAACGCGAAGCTGAGCCGCTGGGTGGCGGCCGGGCCGATGACGAGCAGGGCATCGTCGTAGATGCGCAGCTCGACTTCCTCGCCGCCCGCGACGCCGCTGAAGGTGTCGGCCTGCCCGACCGCCGACGCGGTCTGCGCGGCCGCGTCGGCGTGGGCGTCGCGAAGCTCGGCGAGCACCTGGGTTCGCATCGCGCCCAGCTGGGACAACTCGATCACGGTGCCCTGGGCCAGCGCGACCTTCAGCGTGAACGGCTGCTCGCCCTCGCCCACGGACGCGATCTGCCCGAAGGGCACCCGGAGCACGTCACCAGCCGACGGCGTGAGCACGAAGGTGCCGTCGGCGATGACAACGTCCGCTTTACCGTCCTCACTCGCCTCGCCGGTCGGGGTGAGCAGCCGGTAGTGGGCGGTGGTCACGGCCTCAGCCCGCCGGCGTCCCGCACTCGCCGCAGAACTTGGCGCCGGTCAGCTGGCTGCCGCAGTTGCCGCAGAACTTCTTGGCGGTCTCGGCCGAGGCCGTCGGCTGGCCGCAGCTGCCGCAGAACTTGCCGCCGCCGGTCTCCTGGCCGCAGTTCGCGCACAGCGCGGTGCCCTGGTCGCGGTAGTTGATGTCCTTGGTCAAGTCCTGCTGCTGGATCTTCTCGTTCAGCTGGTTGACCTGCGCGGAAGCCTGCATGCCCGCGATCTCCTGGTCCAGCTTGGGGGCGCAGCTCACGCACAGGCCGCGCTGGTCGTTCCAGCAGATCTGGCCGCAGACCCACTGCCCGCACCGATGGCACTGCTTGAAGTAGGGCTTCATCTCGTCGACGGCCTTGGCCAGCGCCTTGTCCCGGCCGCTGCTGCGCTGGTTGTCGTTTAGCCACTGGGAGTCCCAGCCGATCTGGGAGGCCTTCTCGCCAATGGTGCCGCCGAGCAGATCGCCGCCCATCCGCAGCAGGCCGCCGCCGAAGCCGGACATGGACTTCTGGAACGACGAGGCGTAGCCGTTCCCGCACCGACGGCAGTAGAACTCGAACTGATAGCCCTCGTTGGTGCTGTGATCCTGATAGTTGTCGGTGAAGAAGACCATCTCGGCCATGGGTTCCCCTAGTCAGCGTTCTAAGCCGGGCAGGGGCACGTTATCAGGACGGATCACGGCGCACCATACTACCGATAACGATCAGCGCACATTGATGCCGAGGATACCTCATGAGCAGCCTGAACACCGATATCACCGACCCTGGCGAGCCGATCCTGGCCTCGGTGTCGGAGGGTATATATGCTTATATTCAGCCCGACGGAACCTGGTGGATTAACAACACCGGCTTCCTGCTCGGACCCCGAGGCGTGATCAGCATCGACACCTGCTCCACCCGGCGCCGCACGCAGGCTTATGCCGCGGCGATCGCCTCGGTGACCAGCGCCCCGGTGCGAGCGGTCGTCAACACCCACCATCACGGCGACCATACGTTCGGCAACTGCCTGTTCCCGAACGCGGCGATCATCGCGCACGAGCGCACCAGGGCCGAGGCGATCGCGTTCGGCCCGCCCACCGACCTGCCGTTCTGGGACGGCCCCGACTGGGGCGAGCTTGCGCTCGACCCCCCGTTCGTCACGTATGCGAAGGAGATCGCACTGTACTCCGGCGACCTGCGGGCGGAGGTCCGCCACGTAGGCACGGCGGCGCACACGACCAACGACTCGATCGTCTGGATTCCCGAGCGCTCCGTGCTGTTCTGCGGCGACCTCGTCTTCAACGGCGGCACGCCCTTCTTGCTCATGGGCTCGGTCGCGGGCGCCATCGACGTTCTCGAGAACGTCATCAAGCCGCTCGGCGCGCGGACCGTGGTGCCTGGCCACGGCCCGGTCTTTCATGACCAGGCGCCGATCGAGGCCACGCTCGACTACCTGAGGTTCGTGACCGAGGTCGCGGCGCTCGGCCACCGGGCCGGCTTGCCGCCATTGGAAGCGGCGCGGCGGGCCGACCTCGGCGACTTCGCCGCCTGGCCGGATGCCGAGCGGCTCGTCGGCAACCTGCACCGCGCCTACGCGGAACTGGACGGCGCGGCTCAGGGGGCCGCGATCGACATCGTGACGGCGCTCAGCGAGATGGTGGCCTACAACGGCGGCGCGCCGCTGTCCTGCCGGGCCTGAAGCGGCCTGTGAATGGCCGCACGCACGGACAGGCCGGGCGCCTCACCGTGTGGCTGGTGAGGCGCCCGGCTTGCCTAGTTCCCCCCTTGGTTGCTACGCAGCCGGGCGGACGCTCATCTTGGTCGGCAGCAGCGGCCTGTTCGAATTCGCGTCAGCTAGCCTGCGTGGCCCGCTCATGACCGGGGTCGGCAGCTCGGCACCCATTGGTGCCCGGTCGGCGCCCGCGATCTCGAACCAGTCAGTGGTGGCTTCGGTCCGGAAATCAACGACGCGCCTCGCGGCGGCCTGGAGCGCGGACCTCGGGGGACCGCCCAGGCTCAGAGCCGAGTCTTCGCGGTTGCTCGCGATGCTCACGAGAACCATGGCGACTATCGGCATGCTGACCACGACGGCGATGATGGTGAAGATTGCGATCATCGTCTTCCTCCTAAGAGTTTCGGCCTTCGCCGATCCGTCTGCCGCCCGGTCGAGCGGCTTAGTTATGACGGTATGCAGGCGGAAGGGCTGTCACCACGAAGGAGACCCACATGATGACCCACAGCTTCGGCGCCGCTGGCGATGGTGAAACTGTGGGTTGGTCAGCGCGGGGTTGGTCAGCGCGGGTTGGTCAGCACGGGAAGGCGCGCGGTGATTGGCGGCGATCAGCCATTAAGAACCTGATAATGCAAATGGGTGACCCGGCCGCCCTGGATGACCAAAGGGTCATCCAGCAGCACAGGACTCCCGTGGTAGCCGCCGAAGAACCTGATCCCGGCGCCAAGGACGACCGGCGCGAGCGCGACCGCCAGCTCGTCGACCAGGCCCATGGCGATCGCCTGGCCGGTGAGGTCGCCCGCGGTCAGTGACACGTCCCTCTCCCCGGCGAAGTCCTTCGCCTGGGCGATCGCGCTGGCGAGGCCATCGGTCACGAACGTGAACGGGGCCTGCGGGTAGTCCCAGTCATCCGGCCGCGCGTGGGTCACGACGAACACCGCCTCGCCCACGGCCGGGCGGCCGTGCCAGCCCTGCGTCAGGTCGAACAGTCGCCGGCCGATCACGTTCGCCGCGATGTTCGCCCAGATCGGCCGCAAGTAGTCGGCCGTCGCCGCCGACGTGCGGAACACGCGGTCAGGATCGGCCCCGGTGAACTCCACGTCGCCGTTGCCGTACCAGTCGAAGAGCGGGCCGACCGCGTCGTGGGCGTCGGCGATGAACCCGTCCAGGGACATCGCCGCGTTGGCGATCACCTTGCCGCTCATGCCAGCGACCTGGCGGCATCCTCGAGGTAGTCCATCGACTCCTGCATGCCGGCCTCCATGCCAGCCGCGATGTGGGCGTCGCGGTGCTCCTGGCAGCTGTGCTCGACCAGCAGCTTCATCGTCGTGCGGCCGCCGGTCTCGGTCAGCGTGAGCGTGTTCAGCGCGGCGGCGTCGGGCATCCCCTCGTAGACCTCGGTGCTGGCGAGCCGCTCGTCCGGCACGACCTCGGTGTACTCGCCGTGGAAGGCCACCTCGAACCCGCCATTGGCGACCATGACGTACCGCCACCGGCCACCGACCCGAAGGTCCACCTCGGCGCTCGTGCACTCGCCGCGATCTCCGCCCCACCACCGCTTGATCAGCTCAGGCGTAGTCCAGGCCCGGTAGACCAGGTGCCTGGGCGCGTCGAACTCCCTCGTGATCAGGATCTCGGTATCGGCCGGGAGCGTTACTACGGCTGTTCCCTTATCTACCACTGTTCCCATCTCCGTTCTCCTCGTCCGCGCGCTCGATCGGCACCTGCTCGTCCTCGCCGAGCGCGGCCTGCTTGAGTTCGGCCTGCTTGAGTTCGGCCTGCTTGAGTTCGGCCAGGACGGCGTCGAGCCGGTCAAAGCTGGCCTCCCAGCTCCGCTCGAATTGCGTCACCCAGTCGTGGATCTGCTTGAGCGGGTAGCCGTTGAGCCGGTACCAGCGCTGCCGCCCGATCCCCCGCACCTCGACGAGCCCGACCTGCCGCAGCACCGCCAGGTGCTTCGACATCTGCGGCTGCGCCACCCCGAGCAGCGCGACCAGGTCGTTGACCGGCCGCTCCCCCGCCGCGAGCAAGTCAAGTATCTGCCGCCGCGCCGGCTCAGCCACCGCGTTGAACGCATCCGCCGTAGTCGCCGCCCGTGCCATGGCAGGATCATATTCCTATACAGGAATATGCTAACGGCCCGGACCTCTTACGGCCCGGACCCTCTTACGGCGGCGGATCCTCTTACAGAGGAGAGTTGTCGTCGTCCTGGTGGTGAGTTTGTCGCCTGGCGGCAGATCCTCGTCAAAAATCGTGGTCGATCCGCCGCTAGGAGAGAATCCTCCGCCGTGATGACGGCAACTCACCGCGAACCGCGCGAGGATCCACCGCGAACCGAGGATCCTCCGCCGAAGCGACGACAATCCCCCGCCGACCGAAGATCCACCGCCCAGCCCGCGACGATCCTCCGCCAACGCGCCGAAGAATCTCCGCTACCCGACGATCCTCCGCCGGGGCGACGAAGAATCCCCGCGGTCCGGGGACGGGCGATGGCGGGCCCGGGCGGCTGCGGGTGGCGGCGGGCCCGGGCGGCTGCGGGTGTTGGCTAGGATCGGGGGATGATCCAGGGCGTTCATGCGATCGTGTTCTCGCCGGAGGCTGAGCGGGTCAGGGCGTTCTTTGGCGAGACGCTCGGGCTGTCGTCGGTCGACGCAGGCGGTGGCTGGCTGATCTTCGCGCTGCCGCCGGCCGAGCTGGCCGTGCATCCGGCTGAATCCCCCAGCCATCAGCTGTACCTGATGTGCGACGACATCCACGCGACACTGGCCGAACTGGCCGCCAAGGGCGCCGAGGTCACCGGCGAGGTCACTGACCAGGGCTGGGGCTTGCTCAGCGCGATCAGGCTCCCTGACGGCAGCGAGTTCGGCGTCTACGAGCCCAGGCACCCGTCTCCGCTCGCGCTCGGCGGGCAGCAGGCGCAGTAACCAGCCAACGGCCGGGGCTGTCGCGTTACTAGTGACATCGAAAGCCGAGCGCCCCTCACCCCCGCCCCGGCGTTCGTCCGTGATCATGGCGTGTTCATGATCACGGACGAACGAACGGATGATCACCCTGCTGACTACCGTCATCACGAACGGAGCATGATCACGGCAGTTCGCGCGGGGTGGATCGCGCGTCGGGATCTCCGTGATGACGACGACTTCATGATCACGGATGATCGTGTCGGGTCGATCGCCGGGTGGTCAGGCGCTGACGCGGCCGGGTTCAGTCAAGCTGTCGCAGCGGGGGGACTCTGGTGTCGCGTGAGCAGCATCAAAGTCCCCCCGCTGCGCGGGGGCGGTCCGAGAGTGGGCCTAATCCAGTGCTGGTCAGGTGATCTCGCTGGAGTCTCTAAACGTCGGTCACCGCGAACAGCGGCCAGTCGTCAGCGTCCGCGGGTCGCTCATCGTGGACGGTGCCCAGGAAGTCCGCGATCACGGCACAGAGCGCGTCGCTGTCGCCGCTGCTGGCGAACCTGAGCGAGTGATCTCCTGGCTGCTCGAAGTAGCGGGCGCCCGCGATGTGCGCGGCCAGGTAGCGGCCGTGCGACGGCGGGGTAATCCGGTCGGCCAGGCGCTGGATGATCAGCGTGGGGACGTCGATGGCCGGCAAGAAGGAGCGGACGTCGATCTCACGGATCATGCGCAGCATCCGCAAGAAAGAACTCGGGCTGACCGCCATCCGCTCAAAGCGCCCGAACAGCTCGCGTACCTGCGGCGACCCGGACCGGCTCGGCAGGTACCAGTCCATCGTCTCGCCCCGGCCCCAGCCGGTCGTGGCTATTCGGACCAGCTCGTCATACATCTGCTCGAACCCTTGCCCGCACGGATAGCCAGGGGCCGGCGGCCAGCGGGCCGACGCCGAGCCGAGGATCAGCGAGCTGACCCGTTCGCTGTGCGTGGCCGCCAGCAAAATGCTGAGCGACGCGCCCTCTGAGTAGCCGAACAGGCAGGCCCGCGCCGAGCCAGCGGCCCGCATCACGGCCAGGAGATCCGCGGTCCGCTCCTGCAGCGAGGCATCCAACGAGCCGCGGTCGGAAAGCCCGGTGTCGCGCTTGTCGAAGAGGATCAGCCGGCCGAGGGTCGAGAGCCGCTGGTAGAAGCTCGCCGTCTCGGGGTCTTCCCACAGCAAGTCGACGTGACTCATCACGCCGGGCATGAACACGATGTCCGGCTCGCCGGTTCCCAGCACCTGATAGGCGATGTGCACGCCATCGTCGGTGAGCGCATAGCTCGTACCGGGCTTGGCGAACCTCCCGCCGCCCGCGGCCTGGCGGCCAGGCCGCTCCGCCTGGCCGTCAAGGACCGGATCCTGGCGCAGAATCCGCGCGTGCAGCTCACGCAAGTCGTTGCCCGGCTCGATGGCGAGGTCAGCGACCAGCAGGTCGCGCAGCTCACGATAGGCATGCAGCGCGTCCGCCTGCCGTCCGGCTCGGTAGAGCGCGAGCAGGCGATGCGACCACAGCCGTTCCCGCAGCGGATGCGCCATCGTCAGCGATTCGAGCTCGGCGATCAGCTCGGAGGCCATCCCGCAGTCAAGAGCCGCCTGCATCCGAGCCTCGATCGCGTTGAGCCGCGCCTCTTCCAGCCTGGCCGCTTCACTTCGGGCCAGGGGAGCCACGTCAACGCCGGCGAGCGCGGAACCCCGCCACAAGCCAAGCGCCTCGTCAAGCTTGCGCAGCGCCTCATCGGACCGGCCGGCGGCGAGCGCGCCGGCGCCTTCGCCCGCCAGTGCCTCGAACCTGGCCGCGTCGAGCTCGGCGGGCTCGACCCGGAGCAGATAGCCGGGCGGCCTGGTCACCAGCCGGTCAGCCTCGCCCGCGCAGCGCAACGCCTTGCGCAGTTCCGACAACCTGACCTGCAAGCTCGCCGTGGCGCTGGCTGCGGCCCGATCCGGCCAGAGCTCGTTGGTCAGCCGGTCGGCCGGCACGACCAGGCCGCGGCGCACCAGCAGCAGCGCCAGCACCGTCCTGGTCCGCGCGGCGCCGACGTCAAGCACTCGCCCGCCGGAGATTACCTCGACCGGCCCGAGGATGCGGAACTCCATGTGCCATCTCCGTCACGCGCAGCTGCGACGTCCCGACCTGCCCAGCGTATTCCCGGCCGGTAAGTCTCCGGTAAGCCGCCGGTTAGCCGCGCTGAAGGCAGGACGGTGAGCATGGCGTTCATGAGCTCCCTGACTGACCACCAGCACCACGCCGGCAGTCGCTACGCGCTCGGCCGCGACGCCGAGGAAAGCGCCAGGCTGCACCGCCAATCGGACGAACTGGGCCCAGAGACCGCCGCGCTGCTCGGCCGGCTCGGCCTGCGGCCGGGCCAGGTCGCGCTCGACCTGGGCTGCGGACCGCGCGGGATCATCGACGCACTGGCCGACGCCGTCGCGCCCGGCGGACGAGTCGTCGGCGTTGACGCGAACGCTGCCCACGTCGAGCGGGCCCGGCAGCACGCCGAGCAGCGCGAGTACGACAACGTGGAGGTGATCGTCGCCGATGCCAGGAACACCGGCCTGCCGGGCGGCGCGTTCGACCTGGTGCACGCCCGCACCCTGCTGTGCACGATCCCCGACCCGACGCAGGTTCTGACCGAGATGGTGCGCCTGGCCAAGCCCGGCGGCTGGGTCGCCAGCCAGGAGCCTGGCGGCGGCACGATGATGTGCTATCCGCCCATTCCAGCGTGGGGCCAGCTGCACCAGCTCTTTGTCGCGGGGTTCAGCGGATCGGGCGCTAACCCCCAGATAGGACCCGAGGTCGTCGAGCTGTACCGACGGGCCGGACTCGAGCAGGTCGAACTTGAGGTGCACGCCGCCGCCTACCCGGCCGGGCACTCGCGCCGCAGCCTGCTCCCTGACCTGGTGCGTAGCCTGCGCCCGATGCTGATCGAGCGCGGCCTCGCCGACGGGGCCAGCCTGGCCGAGTTCGATCAGCAGGTGCGCGCCCACCTGGCCAATGCCGACGTGGTGATGGTCTCGCACCTGCTCTTCGCGGTCTGGGGCCGTAAACCGGCAGAATAGCCGGTATGAACGCTGAGGCCATCGCGTCGCTGACAACGGCCGCGGGCACCCTGATACTGGCCGTCGCTACGTTCTCCGCGACCAGGTCGGCGAACCGGGCATCAAGGATCGCCGAGCGCTCGCTGCTCGCGACGCTGCGGCCAGTGCTGATGAACACCCAGATCGGGGATCCGCCCCAGAAAGTCGGCTTCGTCGACAACCACTGGGTCCACATCGAGGGCCCGATAGCGGCCGTCGAGCAGACCGACGACGTGATCTACCTGGTCGTCGGCCTGCGGAACGTCGGCAGCGGCATCGGCATCATGCAGGCCTGGTATCCGATCGCCGACCGGCTTCTCGGGCCGGTGCCGCACGGGCCCGTCGAGATGTTCCGCCGGCAGACCCGGGCACTGTACGTGCCGCCGGGCGGCATCGGGTTCTGGCAGGGCGCGCTGCGCGATCCGGCCGAGCCGATCTACGACGAGTTCACCCAGGCGATCAAGAACCGGACCGCGGTCACGGTCGAACTGCTCTACTCGGACATGAACGGCGGTCAGCAGACCATCACCAGGGTGGTGCTCAACCCGGCCCAGGACGACCGGTGGATGGCCACGGTCAGCCAGCACTGGGTACTCGACAACCACACCCCCATCGGCCCACGGGAGTAGCCGGTGGCCGAGCGCTACTGGACCCGGTCGAGCTCGCGCATCCCGGCCAGGTCGCACTGACCGCCGCTGGCCTCGATGGCGGCCGCCGCCAGCTCGGCCAGCTTGCTGTTGAGCGAGCTCCGCCGCAGCGACGCCGCGAAGATCAGGATCTTGATCGGCTGGCGGGGCGAGTTCGGGGCAGTCATGCGGCACTCCCTTGGCGAGCCATTCGTTCGTCAGGCACCATGCCCGTAAGTTACCCCGCCAGGATCGCGACGAGCTATGCGGCCGGGCCGCTCGCCTTGCGCACGTCCACCCGCACGATCACCCTGACCGCGCCGGGCCGGTCGGGCTCAGGATCCTTGCCGTCGTACTTCCACGAAAGCCCGGTATCGAACTCGCGGCCAACGTCCGGCGTCATGGTGGCCGTCCCCCGCAGCTCCACGTAGTTCTCCGGGTCGGCCGCGTCGATGACGGTCACGCTGACCCGCGGATCGCGCACCATGTTCACGTGCTTGCGCCGCCCTTGCACGGTCGACATCAGCAGGTCATCGTCGTCCCGGCCCACCCACATGGCCGAGGTCTGCGGGCTGCCGTCTGAGTTCACCGTGGCCAGCACCGCGTAGTTGCGCCCGTCGAGCAGCCTGCGCGTCTCCGCGCTGAGCGAGATTGCCATGCCCGCACCGTAGCAACGCCGGCCGCGCACTCCCCCGCCGCCTCGTTAGGCTGGCGGACATGCCTGTTCATGAAGCTGGCGCGCTGCACGCGCCTGGCTACGGCGAGGTGGCCATCGTGCCTGCCTGGCTGCGCCCGCCCGCCGACGCCAACGAGCTGCTGCCCCAACTCTGGGCCCAGACCGCACGACGCAACGAGGCCGGGGCCCTCGAGGTCGGCGGCGTGGACGTCCGCGACCTCGCCGCCGAGTTCGGCACGCCCGCCTACGTGCTCGACGAGGCCGACTTCCGGACCAGGGCGGTGGCCTTCCGCGACGCGTTCAGGCATGCCTTCGCCGCCTTGTGCGACGGCGCCGACGTCTACTACGCGGGCAAGGCGTTCCTGTGCACCGAGGTCGCGCGCTGGATCGCCGCCGACGGGCTCGGCCTGGATACCTGCTCGGGCGGGGAGCTGGCGGTGGCGCTGCGGGCTGGCGTTCCGCCCCACCGGATCGGCTTGCACGGCAATAACAAATCAGATTCTGAACAAAAGGCAGCGCTGACGGCCGGCATCGGAAGGATCTTCATCGACTCGGTCGCTGAGATTGACCGGGTCGCCGACGCCGCGGCCGCACTCGGAGTCCGCGCCCCCGTGCTGCTGCGCGTCACCGTCGGGGTGGAGGCGCACACCCACGAGTACATCGCGACCGCGCACGAGGACCAGAAGTTCGGCGTCTCGCTGGCGGCCGGCGCCGCCGAGGCGGCGGCGCTCGCGATCCTGGCCAGGCCCGAGCTTGAGCTGCGCGGACTGCACTCGCACATCGGCTCGCAGATCTTCGACACCGGCGGGTTCGAGGTGGCGGCGCACCGGGTGCTCGGACTGCACGCGAGGCTGGCCCGCGAGCACGGCGTCGTGCTGCCCGAGCTTGACCTCGGCGGCGGGTTCGGGATCGCCTACACCAGCCAGCACGACCCGCTCGACGCCAAGGACCTGGCCGACTCACTGGCCGAGATCGTCGCCAATGAGTGCCGGGGGCTTGGCGTGGACGTGCCGAAGATCTCGGTCGAACCGGGCCGGGCCATCGCCGGCCAGAGCACCTTCACCCTCTACAGCGCCGGGACGATCAAGGACGTCGAGCTTGAGCACGGCGTCACCCGCCGCTACGTGTCCGTCGACGGCGGGATGAGCGACAACATCCGCACCGCGCTGTATGACGCCGACTACTCAGCCACGCTCGCCTCGCGCTGCTCGGCCGCCCCGCCCGTGCTCAGCCGCGTGGTCGGCAAGCACTGCGAGGCCGGCGACATCCTGGTCCGCGACGAGTTCCTGCCGTCCGACATCGCCCCTAGCGACTTGCTGGCCATACCGGGCACTGGGGCCTACTGCCGCAGCATGTCCAGCCAGTACAACCACGTGCCGCGCCCGCCGGTCATCGCCGTCCTGGCCGGGACCAGCAGGCCGCTGATCCGCCGGGAGACGATCGAGGACCTGCTCGCCCTCGACGTCGGCTGAGCCGGCTTCCTGGCCTCCTCGCCAGCGCGCCTGCTCGGCCGATTATGAGTCCGCGGGTCCGCGAGGCCGCCGGTCCAGGTGGTCCTTCAGGGCGTCGAGCGAGCCGTCCCAGTCGCGCGCCAGCGCGGCCAGGAACTGCTGCGCCACCTGCATCGGCGCCGAACGCAGCCGGTACCGCACCCGGCGCCGCTCGCCGGGCTCGGCGCTGACCAGGCCAGCCTCGGCCAGCAAGGCCAGGTGCTTGGCGATCGCCTGACGAGTGATCGGCAGCCGCCCGGCCAGGTCGGTGGCGGTGGCCGGCCCGCCCGAGGCCAGCGCAGCCAGGATGGCGCGCCGGCTCGGGTCGGCTAGGGCGACGAAGACCTGCTCGGCGATCGCCTCGGTATCAGGCGGCTGCATCGAGGTAGCCGACGAGCTCGGCCAGCTCGCTCGCCCACCCGCCGGTGTTGCCGTCATAGGCCTTCCGGTAGGCGTCCTGCGGAAGCTGGGCGAAGCCGGACTCGACCACGGTGAGCCGCGTGCCGGCACCAGCAGGCGCCAGCGCGAACTCGACGTAGGTGCGGCGCGGATCACCCTGCGGCAACCCGTAGATGTGCCAGGTGAAGCCGAATACCGTCGGCTCCTCCACCCGTTCGACCCGCATGTCGGCCGTGTCGCCGCTGTCCCACTTCATGCTGGCCTGGCCGCCAGGGCGCAGGTCAATGCTCGCCTGCTGGCCGAACCAGGCACTCAGCCCTTCGGCCGTGGTGAGCGCCGCCCACACCTTGGCCGGCGGGTGCGCGAGCTCGACGGTTCGCTCGATCCGATCAGGGAACGCCATGACTACCTCCATTGTGTAGCAACTGATTGATTGCGATATTATGGCAATCAGCGAGTTGCGTCAAGGCAGGGAGTCAAGGCAGGGAGTCAGCGCGGCGAGCCTGCGGCCAGGTGATCTCGGCCCAGACGCAGCCGCCGTCGTGACCCCAGAGGTCGGCGAGGGCATCGACCACGATCAGGCCCCGTCCGGTCTCGTCGGCGAATTCGGACGAGGCCGACGGCAGCACCACCCAGTCGCCCGTGCCGAGGTCGGCGACCTCGAGCCTGACCCAGCCTGGGCGCACCCAGACCCGCACGATGAACTCGCCGCCTGGCAGGCCGCTCGGCGAGTGCCTGATCGCGTTGGTGGCGTACTCGCAGCCGATCAGGACGACGTCATCGGCCCGCGGGGTGCCGGCCATCACGTCCGCGACGACCTTGCGGACCGCTGAGATCGCGGCCGGTATCCCGGGGAAGGTGATCAGCAGATCGGGCGCGCTAAGTAAGAGCCCGTCCGAGCTGACGTCACTTTCTGTAGGCGTTACACGACTGGAGGTCACGGGTCACAATGATGCCGACGATTTCCTGGAAAGTTTCATCATCGCGGCACACCTCCCCGCCGGGGCAGGATTTTTGACCGGCGACACCGGACACAGCCGACATTCCGTCAGCCGAGCAACTCCTGACCCACGAATCCCCCGCGCTGGGCGCCCGGCGGGCAGGCGAAGATGGCGCTGCCGATGTGCGTGAGGTACACGCTCAGCGCGTCCTTCCCGGCGATCCTGGACTGGATCGGGATGAACTGCTTGCGCGGATCGGAGTTGAAGCACAGGAACATCAGCCCGATGGCCGGGGCGGCCGCCGACGCGTCGACGCCGTCGGTGTAGGCGTAGCCGCGGCGCGCCAAGCGCTGGCCCTTATTGTGGCCAGGCGAGGCTAGCAATATGTGCGCGGTCGGCGGGACCACCGGCAGCACGTCGCCGCTGAGCTTCTCCCGGCCGATGGCCTCCTGCTGACCGGTGAGGTTGGTCGCGTCCCACAGGTCAAGCGCGATCTGGATCCGCCGCGCCACCAGGTAGGAGCCGCCCCGCATCCAGGCGGGCGAGGCCGGCTCGGCCGCCCAGACGAACGCGTCGAACGCGGCCGGATCCTGGATCATGATGTTGGCGTTGCCGTCCTGGAATCCCATCAGGTTCCTGGGCAGCGGAAGCGCCGTGGTGTTCCCCGTCCGCCCGAAGCCGGCCAGCAGCCAGCGCGGCTTGGCCACCGAGGCGGCCAGCCTGATCAGGTCATGGATCGCGTGGAACGCCACCTGGGGATCGTTCGAGCAGACCTGGACGCCGAGATCGCCGTCGCTGATCTGGGGCTGCAACGCATCGCCCACGAAATGCGGCAAGTCAACCAACGGCGCCGGGCGGTGCTTCGCTAGCCCAAATCGGTCCTGACTCCCGCTCGTAAACAACGAAGGGCCAAAGCCAAAGGTGACGGTCAGCTGCGCCGGGCCGTGCCCGATCGCCTCCCCGGTATCGACGGGCGGCTTATTGCCGGTGCGGACCGCGCCGATCTGATGGCCAATGCTCATCAGGGCCGCGGCATCGGTCCAGGTCGCCATCAGCTGCCGCAGGTCGGAGAGCGAATCGCTGACCATGTCGAAAGCGGCGAACTGAAGGTAATTCTGCGACGGGGTCGCGATCCCGGCCTGATGCTCACCGTAAAACGGCACAACGGGCGTTACGCTAGGTATAGTTGCCGCGTCGGCTGCGCTCTGCGTGCTTGCGAGTTCCGTGCCTGCGAGCAGCGCTCCAGCACCAACCGCACCAAGGCTCGCGCCTGCCAGGCCAGATTTGAGGAAGCCGCGTCGGGTTGAGTGCATTGGCTCAGTATGGCATTCGATCCGACCCCGACATGGCCCTACTGATACGCCAGAACGGCACTCGGAGGATCCGGATGAACGCAGGATCAGCGACAATGCGGCTGACGGTCGGCATGGCCGCCGTGCTCTCCGCGTTCTCCGGCCTAGCCCTCGCTGGCCCGGCGCCCGCCTTGGCGGGCCCCGCGTCGGCGCTGGCGGCGCGCCTGCCCGCGCGGGCGAGCGCGAGGCCAGCTGGCTATCTCCAGGCCTGGGGCGATGACCTGAACGGCCAGCTCGGCAATGGCGCTACGAGCAGAAGCCACCTGCCGGTAGCGGTGCGATTGCCTGCCGGGGTCACGATCACCGCGGTCGCGGCCGGGGGCAAGCACACGCTGGCCGTCACCTCCACCGGCACGGTGCTCGCCTGGGGCGACAACTTCTACGGCCAGCTCGGTGACGGCCAGGCCGGGGATAGCCATGTGCCGGTCCAGGTCATGCTGCCGAAGGGCACGAAAGTCACGGCTGTCGCGGCCGGGGACGGCGACAGCCTGGCGGTCACCTCGACCGGCAAGCTCTATGCCTGGGGCGACAACCACTACGGCGAGCTGGGTGACGGCAGCACAATGACGGCCAGGACGCCGGTATCGGTGATCTTGCCGAAGGGCGTCAAGGTGGTCGCGGCCGGCGCCAGCTACAACTACAGCCTGGCCCTGACCAGCACGGGCAAGGTGCTCACGTGGGGCTACAACGGATCGGGCCAGCTCGGGAACGGCTTCCTGACCGCCAGCGAGATCCCGGCGTTGGTCAAGCTGCCACGAGGGATCAAGATCAAGCAGGTCGCTAACGGCGGCTACGACGGCCTCGCGCTCACCACATCGGGCCGGGTGTACGCCTGGGGCGATAACCGGTACGGCCAGGTGGGCGACGGCACCAGGACCAGTCGGCTCGCGCCGGTCCTGGTCCGGCTGCCCAGGGGGGTGAAGATCACCGCCATCGCCGCCGGCAGCCAGCACAGCCTCGCGCTCACCTCGACCGGCCGGATGCTGGCCTGGGGCCTCGGCAGCTTCGGCCAGCTGGGCGACGGCCGGACCGCCAATAGCACCGTACCGGTGTACGCCCGGCTCCCGGCCGGGGACAGGATCGCGGCGATCAGCGCGGGCGGCGGCTTCAGCCTTGCCCGCACCTCGGCTGGCCAGGTGCTCGCCTGGGGTCACAACACGTTCGGCCAGCTTGGTGACGCCCGCGCGGCCAGCAGCGACGTTCCCGTGCGGGTGCGCATCCCGGCGGGACTGGTCGCCGTGGGGCTCGCGGCCGGCCCGACGACCAGGCACAGCCTGGCCATCGTCCGCCGGGCCGACGGCTAGTGGTCACGGCGGCCGACGCCGTGTCCGCGGCACCGGACGGGCTGCCCGCGCCCGACTGGCACTTCACCGGCCGGGCGGCCGAACTGCGGGCGCTGACGCAGGCGCTTGACGACGCGAGCCAGTCCAGGTCGGTCGTCATCTGCTCGATCACCGGGCCGGCCGGCGTCGGCAAGACCGCGCTGGCGGCGGCCTGGGCGCACCAGGTGGCGTCGAGGTTCCCTGACGGCCAGCTGCACGCGAACCTGCGCGGCTCCAGCTCGGGCCCCGGTGGTGGCGGGCGGTCGCCCGCCACCACCGGGGACGTCATCAGGGGATTCCTCGACGCCTTAGACGTTCCGATCGAGTCAGTCCCGGCGAGCCCGCAGGACCAGATCAGCCTGTACCGGAGCCTGCTGGCCGGGCAGCGGGCGCTGGTGCTGCTCGACGACGCCAGCGACGCCGCCCAGGTCCAGCCGCTACTGCCGGTCGGCGGCGGCTGCCTGGCGCTGGTCACGAGCCGGCGTCCGCTTGGCCACCTGGCCGGGGACGACGACCCGGCCCCGGTCGCCCTCGACGGCCTCGCTGACGACGAAGCCATCGAGCTCGTCGCCAAGCTGCTCGGGCCCCGCGCGGCCGCGGCCGGGCGGGACGCGGCCGCGAGCCTGGTCCCGCACTGCGGCCGGCTGCCGCTCGCGCTGACCATCGCCTGCGCCCGGCTCGGGGCGCGCGGCGACACGGACGCCGGCGAGCTAATCGCCGAGCTGGCGGCCGGGATCGTCGGAACCGTCGCCCCTGGTCGGGGCGGCGTTCCGGCCAGACCAGGGCCCGCCGCCGACGCGGCCCGCCTGAACCGGGTCATCGCCTGGACGTACCAGCGGCTCGACGAGGGCACGGCGCGGTTGTTCCGGCTGCTCAGCGTGCATCAGGGCACCGACGTGACCGCGCCGGCCGCCGCCAGCCTGGCCGACGTCGAGGTCGATGCCGCGTCCAGGGCGCTGGCCGAGCTCGCGGCGCTCCGGCTGCTCGACCTGGACCAGCGGGGCCGGTACGGCGTGCCCGAGGTCGTCGGGGCCTTCGCTCGGCAGCTAGCCGCGGACGCCGACCCGCCCGGCGTGCTGCTGGCAGCGACCAGGCGGCTGCTCGATCATTACCTGCACACGGCCTGCCTGGCCGACCGGCTGCTGTTCCCGCGTCACGACCCGCTCGGGATCGGCGACGCGACCGCCGGGGTGCGGCCTGAGCCGCTGGCGACCCCGGACGAGGCCCTGGGCTGGTTCACCGCCGAGCGCCTGGTGCTGCTCGACGTGATCGCCCAAGCCGACCGCGAGGGGTTCGACGTCCACGCCTGGCAGCTGACCAGCTGCGTGGCGATGTTCCTCGACAGCCGCAGGTACTGGCAGGACTTCAGCTCCGTCCAGGCCGTCGCGATCACCGCTGCCGCGCGGCTTGGCGACCTCGACGGCCTCGCCCGCTCGCACCACGCTTACGCCCGTGCCTGCATCAGGCTCGGCCGCGACGCCGACGCCATGACCGAGTTCGAACGGGCGCTCGGCCTCTACCGCGCGTCCGGCGACCGCAACGGCCAGGGCAGCGTCCACCTCGGGATGAGCCAGTTGCTGTGCCGGCAGGGCGACTACGCCACCGCCGTGCCGCACGCGCGCCAGGCCCTGGAACTGGCCACCACCGCCGGCGACCGGAACGGGCACGCCCAGGCGCTCAATCAGCTTGGCTGGACCCTGGCCCACCTGGGCGCGCTCGAGCCAGCGATCGAGTACTGCCACCAGGCGCTCGGCATGTACGGCCCTGGCGAGAGCCGCACGGGCGAGCCGGAGACGTGGGACAGCCTCGGCTATGCCTACCACCGGCTCGGTGACTACCGGCTGGCAATCTCCTGCTACCAGCAGGCCATGACGCTATGGCGGGCCGTCGGCGACCGCTACGACCAGGCGATGACCATGATCAGGCTCGGCGAGGTGCACGACTCGGCGGGCGAGGCGGCCAGCGCCGAGGACGCCTGGACCCAGGCGCTGGCCTTGCTGCACGAGCTCAAGCATCCTCAGGCCGCCGATGTGCAGGTCAGGCTGCGGGTCCAGGCGCAGCCCACAACTCCTTCCGCTCGCTGACGGCGTCCGCTACCGCTCGCACGAACCCGTCCAGTTGCGCGGACGTGAGCGCCAGGCTCAGGGCCAGGTAGCCGCGCGGCGCGAGGTAGTAGCCCCGCTCGAGCAGGTCGAGGAAGAGCAGTTCGAGCAGCCGGGGCTCGCCTGCGGCCAGGTCGGCGGGCTTGCGTATCGTTCCCGTCACCGGATGAAGGTTGAGCAGCGTCCCGACGCCGGTCACCTGGAACGGGGCATCGGCCGCCAGGAAGGCCGCGGTCAGGTCGTCCTTCAGCTTTTCGCCCCTGGCGGTGTGCTGCTCGGCGACGTCGGGCGGGTAGACCTGGGTCAGGCCGGCGAAGCCGGCCGCCATCGAGAGCACGTTGTTGTTGAAGGTGCCGGCGTGCGGCAGCGACCCTGGCCGGGCCGGGTCGAACAGTTCCATGATCTCGGCCCGGCCGCCGAAGGCCCCGAACGAGGAGCCGCCGCCGATGTACTTGCCGAGCGTGGTCAGGTCGGGGGTGATCCCGAGCCGGCCCTGGAGGCCGCCTGCCCCGGTGCGTGACGTCATCACCTCGTCGAAGATCAGCAGCGCGCCCGCCTCCGTGCTCGCTTCCCGCAGCGCCGCCAGGAAGCTCGGCTCCGCCGGGATGCACCCGCCAGAACCGAGCATTGGCTCCACGAGTACGCCCGCAATATTTGCGGCAAAGTCCTTAATGACCGAGCGGGCGGCGTCGGCATCGTTGTAATCGACCAGGATCACCTCGTACGGGGCGTTCACGCGGTTCTGGCCGCCCTTGAACGTCAGCAAGCCGCCGTGATAGCCGCCGCGGCAGACGACGATCTGGTCACGCCCGGTGAAGGCGCGGGCGGCGGTCAGCGCCATCAGGTTGGCCTCGGTGCCTGAGTTGGTGAACCTGACCCGCTCCACCGAGGCGAACCGCTCGCACAGCGCCTCGGCGAGGTCGACCTCGTACCTTGTGTGCGCGCCCCGGTTGATGCCCTCGGCGAGGGCGTCCATCATCGCCTTGATCACGACCGGGTGCGAGTGCCCGTAGAGCCCGGCCGAGTACTCGCCGAGCAGGTCAACATACTCGTGCCCGTCGACGTCGACCAGGATCGCGTCCCAGCCGCGCTCGATCCGCAGCGGGAATGGCTGGTGGTAGAGCACGGAGCGGGTGTTGCCGCCCGGCAGGAAGGACCGCGCCTTCTCGTGCAGGGCCCAGGTGCGTGGCCGGCGCTGCGCGTACCTGGCCCGCGCCTGGCTCACGGCCTCGTCGAGTTGCTCGGATCGGGTGGTCGTCACGGTCTGCGACATGCCTCATGTCCTCCGCTTGCCCTGGCCTTGGTTCCGCTGCTTCGACGATAACCGCAGCCGGCCAAATCCCTCTGACTGGTACAACTGACACCATGCCGTCCGCGTTGCTGCCCGCGCTCGCGCTGGTCCACAGCCCGCTCGTCGGGCCGGCGACCTGGGCCGGCGTCGCTGGCATCCTCGGCGCGCGCGGCTACCAGGTCGGCGTGCCTGACCTGCGACCGACGGTCGGCGCCGGACCGCCGTACTACTCGCGCCAGGTCGAGGTCATCGTGGCCGGCCTGCCATCGTCAGGGCCGGTCGTGCTGGTCGGGCACAGCGGGGCCGGGGCGTTGCTTGGCCAGGTCCCGGGCCAGGCCGGTCGCGCCGGTCGCCCGGTCGCGGGGTGCGTCTTCGTCGACGCGGGGCTGCCGATCCCCGGACGGTCGCTGATGTCGGCGATGCCGCCGGAACTGGCCGCGGGGTTGCGGGCGATGGCTAATCTGGATGGCTGGCTGCCGCCGTGGCCGAAGTGGTGGGAAGCGGACGAACTCGGCGGGCTCTTGCCTGATCAGGCACTGCGGGAGCGGTTCGAGGCGGAGTGCCCGCCGCTGCCGCTCGCCCTGTTCGACGAGGTGCACCCGCTGGCGCCCGACTGGGACGCGATCCCGGGGGCGTACCTGCTGCTCAGCGAGGGCTACGAAGACTCGGCCGCGGACGCCAGGACGCGGGGCTGGCCGGTGCTCGAGCGGCTGAGCGACCACCTCGCGCCGGTGACTGACCCGGTCGCCGTGGCCGACGCCGTCGCTGACCTGGTCAGTACGTTCGCGTGAGCCGGCACCGGTCGTCGGCTGGCCGGTCGTCGGCTGGCCGGTCGTCGGCCCGGCGGGCTACCGTGGGCCGTTGTGCGCGATATCCCTGGCCCGGTGCGCGGCAAGGCGCTGGCCTTCGGCGCCGGGCAGTGGCTGTCTGAGTTGCCGGATCTCATTGCCGGGCTGGAACGCGACTGGTCGATCACGGTCGGCCGATCCTATGCCGACGCGAGCGAGGCACTCGTCTGCGAGGCCGTCCAGGCCGACGGGTCGCTCGCGGTGCTCAAGCTGTGCGTGCCCGGCCGCGGCGCGGCGGCGCTTCACGAGATCACCGCGCTCCGGCTGATCGACGGCGACGGCTGCGCCCGGCTGCTGCGCTTCGAGGCT
>DATKFV010000164.1:0-84407 GCA_035511035.1 Streptosporangiaceae bacterium | reverse complement strand
GGGGTGGTGCGGGGAGTCGGTGGGGGTGCTGGGGCAGTTGGGGGTGCGGGGATGGGCCGGGGGTGGTGGGGCAGTTGGGGGGCGGGGATGGGGCCGGGGGGGTTAGGTCTCGGCGGGGGCTTGGACCCAGCCGGTGAGCTGGCCGAAGGAGTGGCGGGTTCGGAGCAGCAGCGGGTCGATCGTCGAGGCAGGGAACAGCCTGGCCCTCAGCCTGGTCAGGAGGCTAGCGTTTCGCGCGAGTGAAAGGCGGACAATCCGGACGTCGGCCTTGATGCCTCCGGCGGCCGCAGGCTCAGGGGAGTACCGGCTGCGTTCCACTACGGTGGCGATCCGGCCGATGGCCGCTCTGGCGGCGTCATCGAGGTCGGTATCGGCGCGGAGCCGCCGGGCCAGCCCGCGCGGGGTCTCGCTGGCCCGGTGGCCAAGGCCCAGGTCGTCAAGCTCGGCGCAGATCTCACGCCAGGCAGCGGTCGCCATCGCACCGTCGTCGGTGGCGGTTCGCCAGCGGCGACGGCGGCTGATCACCCGCGTCACCGCTGGCGTCACGCCGAGCAGGAGCAGCAGGGCGAGCACGCCGAGGAGGATCTGGCCGACCGGGGCGGGGCTGGGGACCGCTGGGAGCGCGGGGGCCGCGCCGACCTGACCAGGGGGAGGGGCCTCGACGTGCCCGCGGCCGCCGGGCAATCCGGTGAAGCCATGCTGGGCCTTGGTCTTCGGGTTGCCTGAGCTGTTGCCCTTGCTCGATCCGCCTGAGTTGCTCGGGTTCGCGTAGCTCGGCTGTACGGCGGTGCCCTGGCCATCTGAGCCGCCAGGGGTCGGCTCGAACCTCAGCCAGCCGATGGTCGGGAAGTACAGCTCGGGCCAGGCGTGCGCGTCCGCCGTCGTGACCTTCCACAGGCCGTGCGGATGCTCCTGGGTTCCTGAGGTGAAGCCGATCGCCACCCTCGACGGGATGCCGAGCAGCCGGGCCAGCACGGCCATGGCGAACGCGAACTGCTCGCACGAGCCTTGCCGGTCCGTGGTCAGGAAGGTGAGCAGCCCCTTGGCCGAGTTCGGCAGGTCGAGTGCCTTGAGGGTGTAAGTGAAATTGCCCTTGGCCTGGAAGTAATGCTCCAGCGCCTGCGCCTGCGCGAACGGGGTGATGGCGCCGGCGGTGATGGATTGCGCGATCCGCGTCAGCTGGCCGGTGACGGGGGACTTGAAGCCGAGATAGGTGTCGCGGATGTCGCGTGGTATCGCGGCCTTGCTGTTCTCCTCGGCCGGGGTGACGACCGGCTGGCCGCTCGTCACCGTGTAGCTCATGCCGGCGTGATCCGCGTTCCCCGAATAGATCATCAGGGTCTTGACCGATTCGCTCCACGACCCGTCCACGAGGAGTTCGAGCGGGTAGTACGGGACGGGCAGGAAGAACAGCGGCGCGCTGTAGCCGGCCGACGCCCCGGTGACGTTGTCCAGCTTGATCTGGGTCGTGACCTGGGTCACCGCGGTGGTAGAGGCCAGGCCTACGGGCTGGGACAGCTCCGTCGCGCCGACCGTGACGCTCGGCCTCGGCGAGACCAGGTTCCACACGCCATGGGAGGCGTCATAGTTCAGCACGTAGACCTGCAGGTATTCGCCTGGGTCGGCGCCGGGTGACTTGTAGGACAAGATGGGCAGCACGGTCGAGCTGGCCAGCAGGGTATGGAGCTGATCGACCGGGTTGGGCAGTACCGCGTCGACTGCTTTCGTGCCGCCTGAGTGCCCGAGGAACAGCCGGTGCAGGTTCAGGCTCGGCAGCAGCAGCGGTGCGATGATCGCCGCGCAGACCGCCGCTACGCCGATCCGGCGCCCGGTCGCGGCCAGGCCCCGGATGTCGGCCCCGCCGAGCCGGTCGTCCTCGCCCGAGTAGTGCCACACGGTGACCACCCGGCCCCAGCCGCGCAACCGCGTCCGGCCGTCCGAAGCGAGCAGCACGAGATAGCCGGTGGCGGCGAGCAGGAACGTGATGATGCTGCCAGGCCCGCTGGGCTTGGCCGCCGTGGCGATCGGGGCCATGTAGATCACGAGCAACGGCAGCCCGGCGACCGCCGGCCGGTGCAGCCGGACCGCGAGCAAGTCGACCACGATCGCGGCCAGCCCGATGCTGCCGGCGGTGAGCAGGATCACGCCCTTCGTGCCCTGGACCGGGGGTGCGAACTTCGCGAGCGCGGCACCCTGGCTCACCAGGCTGACCAGATGGTGCAGAGACCTGGCCGTCGGCACGACGGAGGCGAACGACTGGCCGTGGGCCAGGATGAGGTTGAGGTAGAGCAGCAGGGCACCGAGGTAGGTCACCAAGTCCGCGACTGGGCGGAAGAACCGGGCCGGGGACAGGCTGGCGGCGCAGCAGCCGATGATGATCACTGCTGCCAGCTTCAGCAGCCAGGACCGGTCAAGGAACAGCGGCACGCAGGTGAGGAGGGCCACGGCGGTCGCGCAGATCGACGCCTGGGTCTGGGCCAGCCTCGTGGCCGTGCCGGCCAGGGCGATCACCGCGACGGCGCCGATCGCGGCGAACAGCCAGGTGGCACCCTCGATCAGCACCCATTCCGACACGGAGGCGAGAATGACGGCGACCGCCGCCGCGATCGTGAGCCGGTGATTCATCAGGTCACTACCCCTAGCATCGGCAGGTCGCCCTGGGCCGTGTAGGAACCGAGCCTCGGCAGTCGCTGCCAGGCGACCGCCAGCGGCGTGCTGGCATCGACCGTCGTCACCCGCCACCCGGCAGCCCGCAGCACGGCCTCGGCGGCCGCCGTTTCCGCGGGCGCTACCGCGGGCGCCGGCTGGCCGTCGGCCGGCGACCTGTTCGCGGTCGTCTTGTGGCCGCCCTGAGCGGGCTGCGCGACCCAGGTGGACACGGCGAGCAGCAGCGCGATGCCCTGCCTGCCCTCGCGGCGGGAGGCCGCGATCTCCCTGGCCTGGTCGCTGGTCATCCGCCCGGCGACCAGGACGAGCAGTCCGCCCTCGATCGTGCTGAGCGCCGCCGAGGTCCTGGCGAAGTCGTGGTTGCGCGACTGGTTGACCACTGACAGCGCGTCGAGGAGCACGTCCTCGAACATCGTTGACCCGGCGAGCGGGCCGGCGTCGGTGAGCAGGTGACCGTCCAGGCCCTGCCGGGCCAGGTGCACGCCGATCGAGGCGACGGCGCTGACCGCGAACTCGAACGACGAGCTCGGTCCCGAGCCGGCGTGCGCGGTCCTGCGGGTGTCGAGTATCAGCACCGCGCGGTCCTGCCAGCGCTGCTCCTCCCTGCGGACCATCAGCTCGCCGTACCTGGCGGTGGACCGCCAGTGCACCCGCCGCAGCTCGTCGCCGTTCCGGTAGGCGCGCGGGATCACGTCGTCATCGCCGGCCGCCGCCGTCATCCTGGTCCGGCCGTCGCCGTCGCTCGACCAGCTGCCGTTCACCGAGGCGCTGGTCAGCGGCACGACCTTGGGCGTGACCGTGAGCGTGTTCTGGCTGGCGAAGTTCGCGGTCAGCTCCACCAGGCCGAACACGTCCGCGATCCTGATTCGCATCGGGCCGATCGCGAACTTGCCCCGCACGTCCGACCTGAGCTGATAGCTGACCTCGCGGGAGCCGCCGCGCTCGATCCCGTTCACCACGTACCTTGGGCGCGCGCCCAGCGAGTACGGGATCGTCTCCTCGGCGAGCAGCAGGCCGGTGGAGATGCGGCTGACGTTCTCCAGCCGCACCGAGACCTTGGCAGGCTGCCCAGGCGAGACCCGCGGCGGGATGATCTGCCTGGAGCACCGCAACTGGTAGCGGGCCCGCCGGGCGATGAGCGCCGAGAACAGCGGCAGGCAGATCAGCATGGCCCCGACGCTGACCATGGTGTCGCTGCCGAGCACCAGCGCGGCGAGCACGCCCACGATCCCGGCCGTGAGGAACGACGCACCGCGGACGGTGAACCAGGCCAGAACCGACCGCATCGTCGCCTCCTTCTGCTTGCTTCAATGTACGTCGGCGGTGGTTTCCCCTGCTAGAGGCCGACTGCGTTATCGCCCAGGCAAGGGCAACCGCTCGACGATCTTGGCGAGTACTTGCTCGGGCAGGTCGCGGCCGACCACGGCCTCGGCCGTCGGCAGCAGCCGGTGGGCCAGGACCGGGCCAGCCAGCGCCTGCACGTCGTCGGGGATCACGAAGTTCCTGTCCTCAAATGCGGCGTAGGCCCGGCTGGCCCGCAGCAGGTGCAGGGCGGCTCGCGGGGATGCGCCCAGCCGGAGCGACGACGCGGTGCGGGTCGCGGTCACGATGTCGATGATGTACTGCCGTACCTGGTCGGCCACGTGCACCTCGCGCACTGCGGCGATCAGCGCCCGCACGTCGCTCGCGTGCGCGACCGGCTTAAGGTCGTCCAGGGGTGAGTGGGAGCCGTGCGCGTCCAGCATGGCCAGCTCGGCCGCCGGGCTCGGGTACCCGATCGCGATCCTCGCGGTGAACCGGTCGCGCTGAGCCTCGGGCAACGGGTAGGTGCCCTCCATCTCGATCGGGTTCTGGGTCGCGATCACCATGAAGGGCGACTCAAGCGAGTAGGTCGCACCGTCCACGGTGACCTGTCGCTCTTCCATCGACTCGAGCAAGGCCGACTGGGTCTTAGGCGAGGCCCGGTTGATCTCATCGCCGAGCACCAGGTTGGCGAAGATCGGCCCCGGCTTGAACTCGAACTCGCGCAGTTCCTGATTGAAGGCGCTTACCCCGGTGATGTCGCTTGGCAGCAAATCGGGAGTGAACTGCACGCGCCTGACCGAGCAGTCGATCGACCTGGCCAGTGCCTTCGCCATCAGCGTCTTGCCCACGCCTGGGACATCCTCGATCAGCGCGTGGCCTTCCGCGAGCAACACGGTCATCGCCAGCCTGACCGTTTCCGGCTTGCCTTCGATGACCGAGTTGATCGCGTCGCTGATCTGATGGGCGATCGGAATCAGCTGGTCAAGCGTGCGTTCCGGGTGCCCGGTCTGAGCAGACACGCATCCTCCTCGCGCCGAGCGGGTTGCGCTGGGCGTTCTCAATAGCTCATGTCGCAACGTCCGCGGCGACGTCACAGCGAACGCTGGTGAAGACCATTCCGTGCGCCTTGACAGTACGTGGCGTCATGCGTCGAAGTAACAACGGATTGGAAATCACTGCATAACAAGCTTCCCTGTTGCGCCGCTAGCTAGTCGTTCTCACGGTCGTAACCCTGGTACGTGATTTTCGCCGGCCAAGTTCACCGCCGCCTGGCCGTTCCGGCTCAGGGCCGGCGTCGGCCCGGCGTCGGCCGGGCGTCGGCCGGGCGTCGGCCGGTGCCCCGCTCAGTCGCTCCACTTCGCTCCACCGCCTCTGACCTTGGGCTCTGTGGAGTGCGCTGGCCATTGAACGGTCGTCTGGTCATTGACGGTGGAGGATTGTGGAGTACAGTGGTGCGCGGTGGGGAGCGGAGTAACCCTGCCGCATGGCTGAGTGGGGGACTGTGGAGGTGAGGGCCGGTGTTCCTCGGCACTCATACGCCCCGGCTTGATGACAAGGGCCGGCTATTCCTCCCCGCGAAGTACCGTGACGAGCTTGCGGAGGGGCTGGTGCTTACCAAGGGCCAGGAGCGCTGCCTTTACGTATTCCCGCAGGCTGAGTTCGGCCGGATCACCGAGGCGCTGCGCACGGCACCGGTCACGGCCAAGGCGGTGCGCGACTACAGCCGCGTGTTCTTCGCGAGCGCCTCGGACGACGTGCCGGACAAGCAGGGCCGAATCACGATCCCGCCGGCGCTGCGCGAGTACGCCACGCTGCAGCGCGACTGCGTGGTGATCGGCGCGAACACGCGGCTTGAGATCTGGGATGCCGCCGCCTGGGAGACCTACCTGGCCGAGCAGGAAGATGCCTTCTCCGACGCATCACAGGAGGTGCTGCCAGGGGTTTTGTAGACCGGGCGCGATCTAAGGACCTGCGTGACCCGCAGTCCCGCGATCAAGGCGCCCAGTGCCCGGCGAGGTCTCCACCCGCGCCGGACGGCTCGTCGGCTGACGTCACTTCCCCGGCGCCAGGCGAGAGCGGGCCGTCGCAGTCGCGGATGGCGACCTGGCCGGGCACAGAAAGCACGATGGCCGGCCTTCCGGCAAGTAGCTGTCCCGGCAGGTAGCCGATGAGAGGGGGCTCGATGAGTACGGCGTCGGCCGGACACGTTCCGGTCATGCTCGACCAGGTACGCGAGCTCCTTGCCCCGGCCCTGCGCGTGGATGGCGCCGTACTCGTGGACGCCACCATCGGCCGGGCCGGTCACACGAGGGCGCTGCTGCACGACCATCCCCAGCTCGCGGTGATCGGGATCGACGCCGACCAGGCCGCGATCGATGAGTCGCGGCGGCTGCTCGGCCCGGACGCCGCCCGGGTGCGCCTGGTGCACGCGGCCTACGACACGATCCCGGCGATCCTCCTCGACGAGGGCGTCGGTGCCGTTCAGGGCGTGCTGTTCGACCTCGGGGTCTCGTCCCCTCAGCTCGACGAGCCCGATCGCGGCTTCTCCTACGCCCAGGACGCCCCGCTGGACATGCGGATGGACCGCACCGGCCCGCTCACGGCGGCTGACGTGGTGAACACCTATCCGGCGGCCCGGCTGGCCCGCGTGCTCAGCGAGTACGGCGAGGAGAGGTTCGCGCGCCGCATCGCCGACGCGGTGGTCCGCGAGCGCGAGCGGGCGCCGCTCCAGTCGACCGCGCGGCTCGCCGAGATCGTCAGGGAGTCCATCCCCGCTCCGGCCAGGCGCACCGGGGGCAACCCGGCCAAGCGAACCTTTCAGGCGCTGCGAATCGAGGTGAACGACGAGCTCGGCCACCTGCGGCGGGCCATCCCCGCCGCCCTGGATGCCGTGGCCGTAGGCGGCCGGATCGTCGTGCTCGCCTATCACTCACTCGAGGACAGGATCGTCAAGCGGGAGCTGACCGCGAGCGCGACCGACACCACGCCGCGGGGACTGCCGGTGCTGCTCGAGGCGGCGCAACCCCGGTTCAGATTGCTGACTTCGGGCGCCGGGCGGCCGTTGCCCGCCGAGCTAGCCGCCAACCCCAGAGCGGCCTCGGCCCGGCTGCGCGCCGCCGAGCGGATCCGGGCGGCGGCGTGACCGGCGGCGGCGTGGCGGGCGGCGGTGTGACTGGCGGCGGCGTGGCGGGCGGCGGCGTGACCGGCGGCGGCGCGGCGATGCCGGCAAGATCCAGCGGCGCCGCCACAGGGCCAGCCACGACCGGGCGAGCGACGTCCGAACGAGCCATGACCGGGCCGGCCACGACAGGACCAGCCATGACCCGGGCTGGCCACGACAGGGGCACCGATATGACGGACCGCGGCACAGACAAGGCGGGTGACGAGCGATGAACGACGACGTCACGACGGGCCGGGGGCCGGCTCAGGTCGGCGGCTCGCCCGACGGCAGGCGCCCGGCCCGGCCGAGCCGGCGACCCCGGCCGCGTGGACCTGGCCAGCTGCCCAAGAGCCCGGCCAGGCCCGCCAGCCCGATTCGCCCGCCTGGCCCTGGCCGCTCGGGTCGGCCGGTCAAGGCCACGGTGACCGAACTGAGGCCAGGGGACCAGCAGGCGCCGGGGCAGCCGACCCAGCCAGGACAGCCGGACCAGGTAACCGGGCTGACGACCGCTCAGCCATCGGCGCCACCCCAGCGATCACAGGCCGATCGGCGTGTTAGGACGCGAGCGCAGTCCGGTGCCCAGGCGGGCCAGGACGCGGTCGGCTCGCCGGTGCGGGCCGGAGTGGCCGCTCGCCCCATTGGCCAGGTCCGCCGCACGTCGTTCGTGTTGCTGCTGCTCGGGCTGCTTGGCGGTGGCCTCGTCTGCTTGCTGGTCGTGAACACGACGCTGGCGGCGAACTCGATCGAGATCGAGAACCTGCAGCAGCAGAACGCGGCCAGCGCCCAGCACGTGCAGGAGCTTGAGCAGCAGGTGGCGGCCGAGGGCTCGGCGGCGCAGATCGCGAGGGAAGCGAGAAGGCTGGGGATGCGGCCTGACGGCCATCTCACCTTCATCGACCTACGCACGAAGCGGATCCTGGCCCAGCCAGGCGTGACCGACGCCGACCTCGCCGGCCGGACCACCCCGGTCGTTCCCCGCCGCCATCAGGGCCACAACAGCGGTGCTGCCGACGGCCGTGCTGCCAACGGCGGTGCTAGCGGAGGGAAGCCCGCGCGGACCCAGCTCGCAGCCGGGCGGACAAGGCAGTGACCCCGGGACAGGGAAGCGGCCGGGACCAGCCACCCGGTGCCGACGACGGGCGCCGCCCGCGACCTGACGGGGATCGCTGGCCAGGCGAGCCCTCGCCAGTGCCGGGACGGCAGGCCGGCGGCGCCGCGGGCCAGCGGTCCTATCGCCCGGCGGGCGCACCACGCGCGGCCGACCCGCAGCATTCCTCCGGCCAGCGTCCATCGGGCCAGCATCCCGGTCAACGTCCATTCGGCCAACGTCCACTCGGCCAGGACCGTCCGGCTGGACCGGCAGCTCACCCGGGCCCCGGCTCCGGCTCGGGCCCCGCCGACGCTCCGTCACGCACCACCCGCCCTTCGGGCGGGCCCCGTCCCTGGGGCTCGCCCCGACCCTCTGGGACGCCTCGCGCCTCGGGCGCGCCTCGCGCGTCCGGCCCGTCTCGCCCAGGTGGTGACCCGCGACTGCGCGGTGAGCCCGGCCGCGGTGAGCCCGGCCGCGGTGAGCCCCGACGCGGCGAGGCCAGGCGCGGCCGTGACCCGCGTATCCCCGCTCAGGCCCGGTCCCAGCCGCCGCCGCCGCCGCGCAGCGCCAGCGCCAGCGCCAGCGCCCAGGATCCCAGGTCGGCACCTCCAGCCCGCGCAGCCCGCGCAGCCCGACCACCCCGTCCGCCCCGACCGCCTCGTCCGCCCCGCCCGGCGCGACCGCTGCGCCGCAGCAGCCCGCGCCGCCGCCTGAACGCGGCCCTGCTCGCCGTCGCCGTCGCGATCAGTTTCGTGATCGGCAGGCTGATCCAGCTCCAGGGCCTTGACGGCGGCAAGTACCGCACGCTGAGCGAGCACCAGAACGTGCAGCACGTGCCGATCCCGGCCGTCAGGGGCGCCATCACCAGCAGTGACGGCACCGTGCTGGCGATGACCGTGCAGACCGACCAGGTCGCCGCCGACCCGCCCGTGATCAAGGAGTACACCAGCCTCCCCAAGATGGCCTCCGAGCTGGCCAGCCTGCTGCGCCTGAAGCGCGCGGTCATCCTGCGGCTGCTGCGGCACCCGACCTCGCGCGACAACGTGGTGCTCAAGCAGTCAGTCGACGTGACCACCGCCGACGCGATCACCAGGCTCGGCAACCCCGGCATGAAGCTGACCCCCAGTTACACCAGGTCATATCCGGGCGGTGACCTCGCCGCCGGGTTGCTTGGCTTCGTGAACACGAACTCAGGCAACGACCTGATGACCGGCGAGGCCGGCCTGGAAGAGGAGTACAACGCGCTGCTGTCGGGCCGCAACGGCCTCCTGGACGAGGAACTCGGCCCCGACGGCGTGGTTCCAGGCACCTCGGTGCTGGTCAGGAAGGCGATCCCGGCGGGCGGCCTGCGCCTGACGATTCAGGCCGACATCCAGTGGGAAGCCCAGCACGAGTGCCAGCTTCAGGTGCACCTGACCAAGGCCAGGAACTGCTCGGTGATCGTGATGCAGCCGAGCACGGGCCGGATCCTGGCGCTCGCCCAGTACCCGTCGTTCAACCCGAACAGCCCGATCGCCAACCTGGCGGAGACGACCGACCTGCCGTTGTCCGAGGTGTTCGCCCCCGGCAGCACCGCGAAGGTGATTACCGCGGCGGCAGCGTTCACCGACGCGGGCGAGACGCCGCGCACCAGCTACGTCGTGCCGGACGCGATCTTCTGGCACGGTGCCTGGTACCACGACGCCGAACTCCACCCGACCCAGCGCTACACCATCGCCGGGATCATCGCGCACTCGCTCAACGACGGCATGGTCCAGGTCGCCGAGCACGTCACCCCGGCGCAGCAGTACGCCGAGTTCCGCGCGTTCGGGCTCGGCTCCTACTCTGGCCTCGGCTTGCCAGGCGAGAGCCCAGGCCTGCTGCTCCCCTACCAGGAGTGGACCGGCGGTTATCGCAACGAGCGCTACCAGATCTCGTTCGGCCAGAGCGTGGGGGTGACCGCGATCCAGATGGCCAGCGTCTACGCGACGATCGCCAACGGCGGCGTCCGGGTCGCCCCGACGATCGTGGCCGGTCACACCACCGCCGACGGCAAGTACGTCCCGGCCAAGGCGGCGGCCAGCCGCCGGGTCATCTCCGCCAAGACCGCGGCCCAGCTCCTGTCGGCGCTCGAGCAGGTGCCGCTCGTCTACAACCGGGCGGGCGAGCCGTGGGGCATGGTCGACGGCTACACCGTCGCGGCCAAGACCGGCACCGCGCAGGAACTCGACAACACCTACGGCTCCAGCTTCATCGGGATCGCCCCCGCCGGGACCAAGAACAGCCTGGTGGTCGCGGTGAACCTGCAGGATCCGCGGAACGGCAGCTACTTCGGCATCGAGGTGGCCGGCCCGGTCTTCCAGGCGGTGATGAAGTTCGCCCTGGCCACCATGAAGATCCCGCCGAACGGCGGCCATGTCCCATACGTACCGCTCACCGTGCCAGCGAAGGGGTAATCTCGGCCCGTGCCAGCGGCTCTTCGCCCCAGATATGTCCCGGTGCGCTCGCTCACCGGGCTCGCCGCCCTGCTCGGACTCAGGCGGCCGGACGACTCAGCGGACGACCATTCGGACCTGCCAAATAACCTCCGCGGCGTGACTGGGATCACGCACGACTCTGGCGCCGTGCAACCCGGTGACCTATATGCAGCCCTGCCAGGAAGCAAACATCACGGCGCCGAGTTCTGCGAGCAGGCCGCCGCCGCTGGCGCGGTGGCCGTGCTCACCGACCCTGGCGGCCGCGAGCGCGCCGTCGCGAGCGGGCTGCCGGTGTTCGTCGTCACCGACCCGCGGGCCCGGCTCGGCGAGGTGTCGTCCTGGGTGTACGGGAATCCCTCGGGGCGGCTGTTGCTGATCGGGGTGACCGGCACCAGCGGCAAGACCACGACCACGTACCTCATCGAATCGGGGCTGCGGCACGCCGGCCACCTGACCGGCCTGATCGGCGGGGTCGAGACCAGGATTGGCGGCATCGCAGAGCCCAGCAAGCTGACCACCCCAGAGGCGACCGAGCTGCAGGCGCTGCTGGCCGTGATGGCCGAGCGGCGGGTCACCGCCGCGACCATGGAAGTGTCAAGCCACGCGCTGGCGCTCGGCCGGGTCGCCGGCACCTCCTATGAGGTCGCGGTGTTCACCAACCTGTCGCAGGATCACCTGGACTTCCACGAGGACATGGACAGTTACTTCGCCGCCAAGGCCGAGCTGTTCACGCCCAGGTACGCCCGCTCGGGTGTGGTGAACATCGACGACAAGCACGGTCGGCTGCTCGTCTCCCGCTCGCAGGTGCCGGTCACCACGTTCTCCGCGCTCGGCCGCAGGGACGCCGACTGGCGGGCCACCGACGTGCGCTGTGGTGCCGACGGCTCATCGTTCGGCGTCGTCGGTCCCGGCGGGGTCGAGGCGGACGCGTCGACCGCGCTGGCCGGGCCATTCAACGTGGCGAACGCGCTCGGCGCGATCGTCGCCCTGGTGGAGACAGGGATCGGGCTGACCGCCGCCGTCGCCGGGGTCGCGACGTGCGCCGGGGTGCCTGGCCGGCTGCAGCGGGTGGAGTCGGCGCAGGACCTCACCGTTCTTGTCGACTATTCGCACAAGCCAGGCGCGGTCGAGGCGGTGCTTGACGCCTTGCGGCCGGTCACGGCGGGCAATCTGCGGATCGTGCTCGGCTGCGGCGGCGACCGGGACAAGGCCAAGCGGCCGCTGATGGGCGCGGCGGCCGCGCGGCTCGCCGACGTCGCGATCCTGACCAGCGATAATCCAAGGTCAGAGGATCCGCTGGAGATCCTCGCCCAGATGCTGGCGGGCGCGCTGACCGTGCCAGAGCCAGAACGGGCGCACGTGATCATCGAGCCGGACCGGGCCGCCGCGATCAGGCTGGCCATTACTGGCGCGGCCAAGGGGGACGTGGTGCTGATCGCAGGCAAGGGGCACGAGCACGGCCAGTACGTGGCCGGCCAGGTGCTCCCGTTCGACGACCGCGAGGTCGCCGCCGATGTGCTGCGGGGGGACGCGTGATCCCGCTGCCGATCGAGCAGGTCGCTCGCAGCACCGGCGGGGTACTTGATCACGTCGCCGATCCGGCCGCGGTCGTGGCTGGCCCAGTGGTCATCGACTCGCGCCTGGCCGGACCTGGGGCGCTGTTCGCGGCGCTGCCGGGGGAGCGGGCTGACGGGCACGACTTCGCGGCGGCGGCGGTGGCCGCCGGCGCGACCCTGGTGCTGGCGACCAGGCCAGTCGGCGTCCCGGCCGTCATCGTGCCTGACGTTCTCGCCGCGCTCGCCGCGCTGGCCAGGGCGCTCGTCGATGAGCTGCCCGACCTGGTGATCGCCGGAATCACCGGCTCGGCGGGCAAGACCACGACCAAGGACCTGGCCGCGCAGCTCATCGCCACGCTCGGCCCGACGGTCTGGCCGGCCAACTCGTTCAACAACGAGATCGGCCATCCGCTGACCGTGCTCCGTGCCGACGCCGGGACCAGGTACCTGGTGGCCGAGCTATCAGCCAGGGGGCCAGGCCACATCGCGGCGCTCTGCGAGATCGCGCCGCCCTCGCTGGGCGTCGTGCTGTGCGTCGGCAATGCCCACGCAGGCGAGTTCGGCAGCCAGGAGCAGATCGCGGCGGCGAAGTCGGAGCTGCCGGCCGCGCTGCCGGCCGACGGGGTCGCCCTGCTGAACGCCGACGACCCGCTGGTCGCGGCGATGGCCGAGCGCACCGTGGCGCGGGTAGTGACCTTCGGCCAGTCGGCAGGCGCCGACGTCCGCGCGGCCGACATCAGCCTGGACCGGCTCAGCCGGCCGCGGTTCAGGCTCGTCACGGCGGCCGGAGAGGCGACGGTCGAGCTCAAGCTTCCCGGCGCGCACAACGTCAGCAACGCGCTGGCCGCGGCCGCGCTGGCGGCCGAGCTCGGGATGAGCATCGAGGCCATCGCCGATGGCCTGTCGAGCGCGGTCGCGCTCAGCAAGTGGCGGATGGAGGTGACCGAGCGGGCCGACGGCGTGATCGTCGTCAATGATGCCTATAACTCAAGCCCCGAGGCGATGACCGCGGCCCTGGAGTCCGTCGGGGTCATGTCCGCCGGGCGGCGTGCCTATGCTGTGCTTGGCCGGATGGCCGAACTTGGCGATCGGTCACGAGAATTCCATGAGCAGGCTGGTGTGGTCGCGGCGCGGACCGGGCTCGCCGGGATCATCGCGGTCGGCGACGAGGCGGCGCCGATCCTGGCCGGCGCCAAGTCCGAACCCGGGTTCACCGGCGAACTGCTCGCCGTTCCCGACGACGACGCCGCGGTCGCGGCGATCACCGAACGGCTAAGACCGGGCGATGTGGTGCTGGTCAAGGCATCGAGAGCGGCCGGGCTGCAGACCGTGGCCCTGGCGCTCACCGCGCAGGAGGCGGCTCCGTGAAGACGATCATCGTGGCGGGCGCGGTGTCAGCGATCCTCGCCCTGTTCGGCACCCCGCTGGCGATCAACCTCTTCCGCCGGCACGGCTACGGCCAGCTGATCAGGGAAGAGGGCCCGTCCTCGCACATGACCAAGCGCGGCACGCCGACGATGGGCGGCACGGTCATCGTCATCGCCGCGCTGATCGGCTACGCGGTCGCCGACGTGGTCACCAGGCAACCCATGACGGCCTCTGGCCTGCTCGTGCTCGGCCTGATGACCGGGCTCGGCTTGGTCGGCTTCGCCGACGACTTCATCAAGATCTACCGGCAGACGAGCCTTGGCCTGCGCAGCGGGGCCAAGCTGGCCGGGCAGTCGGTCGTCGGCGCCATCTTCGCGGTCGAAGTGCTCAAGTTTCCTGACGGCTACGGCCTGACCCCGGCCGAGCCGCAGCTGTCGTTCGTGCGCGACTTCGGCCCGGCGCTTGGCGTGCTTCCCTTCGTGATCCTGATCGTGATCATGATCGGCGGCGCGTCGAACGCGGTGAACCTGACCGACGGGCTCGACGGGCTCGCCTCGGGGGCGGCCATCCTGGTGCTGGCCGGCTACGTCCTGATCGCGAACTGGCAGCTCCGCAACGACTGCACCGTGCAGCTCGCGGGTAACTGCTACCTGGTCAGGGATCCCCAGGACATCGCGGTCGTGGCCGCGGCGGTGCTCGGTGCCTGCTTCGGGTTCCTCTGGTACAACGCGCCGCCAGCCAAGATCTTCATGGGCGACACCGGGTCGCTCGCGCTCGGCGGGGTGCTGGCTGGCCTCGCCGTGTGCACCCAGACCATCCTGCTGCTCGGCATACTCGGCGGGCTGTTCGTGATCATCACGCTATCGGTGATGATCCAGGTCGGCTCCTTCAAGCTGACCGGCAAGCGGGTATTCCGGATGGCACCGCTGCAGCACCACTTCGAGCTGATCGGGTGGGCCGAGACGACGATCGTGATCAGGTTCTGGCTGATCGCGGGCCTGTTCGTCGCGCTTGGCCTCGGCTTGTTCTACATCGAGTGGCTGCAGTGGCTGCCGACGTAGGGCGGGAGTTCGCCGACTCGCTGCGCGGGGTCGCCGTCTGCGTGGCCGGCCTTGGGGTGTCAGGGCCGCCCGCGGCGCTAGCGCTGGCCAGGTTCGGCGCGGTGGTGACCGCGGTCGACTCGCGCGACGACGACGCCCGCCGGCGGATGGCCGCCGAGCTTGCGGGCGCCGGGATCACGGTGCGGCTTGGCGAGGGGGCCGCGGCGACGCTGCCGCCTGGCACCGGCCTGGTCGTGACCTCGCCGGGCTGGCAGCCAGACGCCCCGCTGCTCGTGGCGGCGGCGCAGGCTGGCGTCGACGTGATCGGCGACGTCGAGTTCGCCTGGCGGCTGCGCCCCGTGCTGGCCGACGGCAGCAGGCAGCGCTGGCTCGCGGTCACCGGGACCAACGGCAAGACGACCACGGTCCGGATGCTGGCCCTGATGCTGGCCGCGGCCGGCTACCGGAGCGTCGCGGCCGGCAACGTCGGCACCTCGCTCGTTGACGTGGTGCTGACGGCGCCGCCCTACGAGGTCGTCGCCGTCGAGCTGTCCAGCTTCCAGCTGCACTGGAGCTCGACGATCGCGCCGGTGGCGGCGGCGCTGCTGAACGTGGCCTCCCACCACCTGGACTGGCACGGCACGCTCGAGGCGTACGCCGCCGCCAAGGCGAAGGTCATCGCGCCGGGTTCGCTGGCGATCGGGAACGCCGACGACGCCGCGAGCACCGCGCTCGTCGCCGCTGCCTGGCGGGAGGGACGGGCGGCACGGACGGTGATGTTCCGCCTGGGCGAGCCGGCTGACGGGGAATTTGGCCTATCTGAAGGGTTTATGGTTGACCGCGCGTTCGGGCCGGCCGAGGTTGGCGGGAGCGACGATGCCCGCGGCGGCGGGGTGCGGATCGCCTCGGTATCCGACCTGTCCTGGCCGGGCCAGGCGCCCGCGCCGCACAACCTCGCCGACGCGCTCGCGGCGGCGGCCCTGGCCAGGTCCTACGGAGCGCCGCCGGAGGCGATTGGCGCCGGGCTGCGCGCGTTCCGCCCCGAGCCGCACCGGATCGCGCTGGTCGGCACCGTCGACGGGGTCGCCTACGTGGACGACTCCAAGGCGACCAACCCGCATGCCGCCGCGGCCGCCTTGGCCTCCTATGAGCGGGTCGTGTGGGTGGCTGGCGGCTTGCTGCGCGGCGCCGACGGCGATCTCGACGGACTGGTCGCGGCGGCCGCGCCCCGGCTGCGCGGGGTCGTGCTGCTTGGCGCTGACCGGGCAAAGATCGCGGCTGCTCTGCGCCGCCACGCGCCCGACATCCCCATGATCGAGGTCACCGGCACCGACACTGAGACCATGGCAGAAGTCGTCGAGGCCGCGGCCAAGCTGGCTGAGCCTGGTGACACGGTGCTGCTGGCCCCGGCCGCGCAGTCCTTCGACATGTTCCGCGACTACCCGGCGCGGGGCGACGCGTTCGCCGAGGCCGTCCGGCGGCTAGGGGTGATGCCGTGAGCGTCAAGACCGCGCCGACCGGGGCCGGGCCGGATGCCAGCCCAGCTGAGGCCGGCCCAGCTGAGCGCAAGCGCGCGCTGCCCTGGCTGTCGGTGCTCGACCGGCCGCTCACCTCGTACCACCTGATCATCGGCTGCGCCGGGCTGCTGCTTGCCATCGGCTTGGCGATGGTGCTGTCCACCTCATCGGCCAGTCAACTGGACTCGGGCGGCTCGCCCTACAGCGTCTTCGTCAAGCAATTGCTTGGCGCGCTGATCGGGCTGCCGATGGTGTGGCTGCTAAGCCGGATTCCCGCCCGGGTGCTGCGCGCGGTCGCGTACCCGACGCTGCTCGCGGCGATCGGCGGTCTCGTGCTCGTGCTGGCGTTCGGTACGACCGTGTACGGGGCCGAGCGCTGGATCGAGATCGGCGGCATCCAGGTCCAGCCGTCTGAGTTCGCGAAGCTGGCGTTGCTGCTGTGGGGGGCCGACCTGCTGGCCCGCAAGGAGCGGCTCGGGCAGCTCAGCGACTGGCGGGCGCTGCTCATCCCGTTGCTGCCAGGCTCGGCCGTGGTCGTGCTGCTGGTCATGCTCGGCGACGACCTCGGCACCACGTTCTTGCTGCTGGTCATCCTGCTCGCGCTGCTCTGGGTCATCGGCACGCCTGGGCGGCTGCTGGCCTGCATGATCGGCCTGATCGTGTTCGCGCTGGCCATGCTGCTCGTGATCGAGCCGTGGCGAGCGGCGCGGCTGACCGGCTACCTCAATCCTTCCGGTGGCCCGGTCGGCTCGAATATGCAGTCGATCCAGGGGAAGTGGGCGATCGGCTCTGGTGGCTGGTTCGGCGTCGGGCTCGGCGACAGCAAGCAGAAGTGGGGCTGGGTGCCGAACGCCAGCAACGACTTCATCTTCGCGATCCTCGGCGAGGAGCTTGGCTTGATCGGGACGGTGTGCGTGGTGGTGCTCTACGGCGGGCTCGCCTACGGCGGGCTCCGGGTCGCGCGCCGGATGGCCGACCCGTTCATGCGGCTGGCGGCGGCCGGGATCACGGTCTGGATCGTGGTGCAGGCGCTGGTCAACATCAGCGCGGTCGTCGGGCTGCTGCCGATCACCGGGGTGCCGCTGCCGCTGATCTCGCAGGGCTTGTCGTCGCTGCTTGTGACCATGGCGGGGATCGGGATCCTGCTCGGCTTCGCCCGGCGCGAGCCTGGTGCGGCCGAGGCGCTCGCGGCCCTTGGGCCGCGGCTGCCCGCGCGGATCATCCGCTCGATCATGCCTGCGCCTGCCGCGGCTGCTGCGGCCTCGGCCTCGGCCTCGGCGGGGCCCAGGGCGGCCCGGCGGCGGGCCGGGCCCGCTCGGGCGGGTGCCGCCCGGCCGGCGCCGGCGCGACCGGGACCAGCGGGACCGGGACCAGCGGGACCGGCTCGGCCGGGGTCGGCTCCGGTGCGGCCGGGGCCGGCTCAGGGAAGGCCACGCCCGGCTGGCGGGGCGAGTGCCGCGGCTCAGTTCAGGAGGCCCGTGTGATGGTGCGCAGTGTGGTCATCGCTGGCGGGGGTACCGGCGGTCATATCGAGCCGGCCATGGCGCTCGCCGACCAGTTGCGGCGGGCTGACCCCGACATCAGGATCGTGTGCCTGGGGACCGCGCGGGGCCTGGAGACGCGAGTGATCCCGGCGCGCGGCTACCCGCTCGAGCTGATCCCTCCGGTGCCGCTGCCGCGTACGATCAACCGCGAGCTGCTGTCCGTCCCGAGCCGGATGCTCGGCGCGATCAGGGCGGCCGGGGCGGTGATCGACCGGGCCGGCGCCGACGTGGTGATCGGCTTCGGCGGGTATGTCTCGACGCCCGCCTACCTTGCCGCCCGGCAGCGCCGGGTCGCCATCGTCGTGCACGAGGCCAACCCGAGGCCTGGCCTCGCGAACAGGATCGGCTCGCGGCTGACACCGAACGTGTTCATCGGGCAGAGCGGCACCAAGCTGCCGCACGCGACCCTGATCGGCATCCCGATCAGGCGCGAGATCGCCAGCCTGGACCGGCTCGCCATGACCGAGAAGGCCCGCGCGCACTTCGGGCTGCGGCCTGACCTGCCGGTGCTGCTGGTAACCGGCGGCTCCCAGGGCGCGGCCTCGCTGAACCGGGCGGCGCTCGGCGCGGCCGCCTCGCTGCGGTCCGTCGGCGTCCAGGTGCTGCATATCGTCGGGCCCAAGTCGGGTTCGGCGGTCAGCGTCCCGACCGGCGAGGTGCCCTATGTCGCCGTCGAGTACCTGGACCGGATGGACCTCGCTTACGCGGCCGCGGACTTCGCGCTCTGCCGGGCCGGCGCGATGACCTGCGCCGAGCTGACCGCGGTCGGCATGCCGGCCGCCTACGTGCCGCTTCCGCACGGCAATGGCGAGCAGCGGCTGAACGCGCTGCCGGTGGAGCGCGCGGGCGGCGGCCTGATCGTGGACGACGCCGCGCTCAGCGCGGACTGGATCCGCAACGTCTTGCTGCCAGTGCTGCTCGACCATGACCTCGTCGCCTCGATGTCGCGGGCGGCCGCCAGCATCGGCCACCCGAACGCCGACCAGGCGCTGGCCGCGCGGGTGCTCGCGGTCGCGGGACAGTCGAGCGCCCGGCGCCCGGCCAGGAGGGCGCAGGCCGGGCCGTCCGGACCGCCTGCTGGCTACGGCCCGCCGCCTGGGCCGTCTGGCCCGGCTGGTCCGGCCGGCCCGCCTGGCGCGGCTGGCCCGCCTGGGTACGGCTCGCAGGCCCGGCACCGCGGCTCGCACCGGGGCCGATGATGGCACTGGTCACGCCGGTCGAGCCGGTTCCGCTGAGCGAGCTTGGCCGGGTGCACTTCGTCGCGATCGGCGGCGCCGGCATGTCGGGCATCGCGCGGATCATGCTGGCCCGAGGGGTCGCCGTGTCGGGGTGCGACGCTCGCGCCTCGGCCCAGCTCGAGGAGCTTAAGCAACTCGGGGCGCAGGTGTCGGTCGGGCACAGCGCTGTCCATGCTGACCTCGCGGACACGCTGGTAGTGTCGTCGGCGATCAGGGCGGACAACCCCGAGGTGGTGGCGGCCAGGCAGCGCGGGCTCCGGGTGCTGCACCGGGCCGCCGCGCTCGCGTCGGTGATGACGGGCCGTCAAGCGATCGCGGTCGCGGGGACGCACGGCAAGACGACTACTACCTCGATGATCACGACCGTGCTGCGCCACTGCGGCGCCGACCCCTCGTACGTCATCGGCGGGGTGCTCGCCGAGACCGGGGTCGGCGCGGGCGAGGGCACCGGGGCCGCGTTCGTCGCCGAGGCGGACGAGAGCGACGGCTCGTTCCTGATGCTGGCGCCCGACGCCGCGATCGTGACCTGCGTCGAGGCCGACCATCTTGACAACTACGGCAGCCTCGGCGAGATCGAGGACGCCTTCGCCGCGTTCGCTGGCCGGATCAGGTCAGGCGGGTTGCTGGTCACCGACGCCGACGACCCTGGGGCGCGCCGGCTGGCGGCGCGGGCGGCCGCGCTTCCGCTCCGCCTGGTGAGCTACGGCGAGTCGGAGGGCGCCGACTACCGGCTGGCCGGCGTCCGGTCGGCAGGCATGGCGACCGAGTTCAGCATCGCCCACGCGGGCGGTGCGGGTGGTGCGCCCGGGATCCGGGCGGCCGGGCTGCGGATCGGCGTTCCAGGGCGGCACAACGCGCGCAACGCCGCCGCCGTCTACGCGCTCGCGACCGAGCTTGGCTACGGCAATGACGAGATCGCCGCTGGGCTGGCCGCCTACGGAGGCACCAAGCGCCGGATGGAGCTCAAGGGCGAGGCCGGGCAGGTGCGGGTGCTCGACAGCTACGCGCATCATCCGACCGAGCTGGCCGTCGACCTCGCGGCGGCGGCTGGCATCGCCTCTGGGGATGGCTCGGGCGCTACCTCGGACGCCGCCTCGGGCCCGGTCTTGGGCGCCGCCTCGGGCGGCCGGGTCATCGCCGTCTTCCAGCCGCATCTGTACAGCCGCACCAGGATCTTCGCGGCCCAGTTCGCGGCGGCGCTCGCGGCGGCCGACGAGGTCTTCGTGCTCGACGTCTACGCCGCCCGCGAAGACCCAGAGCCTGGGGTGACCGGAGCGCTGATCAGCGATGCCGTGCCTGGCGGACGGGCGGTCTTCGTGCCTGACCTCGACCAGGTGCCTGACCTGATCGCGGACGCGGCCAAGCCGGGTGACGTCGTGCTGACGATGGGCGCCGGTGATGTCACCACGCTGGGGCCGCGCATCGTGGCCGCGCTGGCTGAACGGTACGGGGACTCGGGCTCAGGATCTGGCTCAGGATCTGGCTCAGGACCTGACTCAGGCGCGGGCGAGCCGGGAGCAGGGCGGTGACGGCGGCCGTCGCCGGGCGCAAGGCCAGGCATGATCCGTGGAAGACCGCGTTCTTCGTGGTGGCGGCGGTGGCGCTGGTCGCCGGCGTTGCCTGGGCGCTGCTCGGGTCCAGCTTGTTCGTGGTCAGGTCGGTGCGCGTGACCGGCTCTCGCGACGTGTCCCGCGCCCAGGTGCTGAAGGCGGCGGGTATCACGATAGGGACGCCGCTCGTTCGGATCGACACCAGCGCGATCGCGCACCGGGTCGAGGGGATCACGTTGGTGCAGTCGGCGCGGGTGCGCCGGCTGTGGCCCGATGGCGTGGTGATCTCGACGGTGCCGCGCACCCCCGTCTTCGACGTGAAGGCCGGCCGGTACTACGCCGTCATCGACCGCTACGGAGTGGTGCTGCGGCGGCACCTGCCGCTGCCGCTGCTCAGCCTGGTCCTGCTCAGGTCGGCGCCCGCACCGGCGGCCCGGCTACGCGGTAATCGCGCGGTGCTCGCGGCCGGGACGGTCGTGCGCGACCTGCCGCTGTGGCTGCGCAACCGGCTGAACGCCGTCGAGGCGGCCGCGCCGTCCCGGGTGATCTTGATCCTGCGGGACGGGGCCACGATCGTGTGGGGCGGCACCAGCCGGACGCAGGCCAAGGCCAGAGAGGTGTCGGTGCTGCTGCGCACCAAGGCCACCTACTACGACGTCAGCGATCCCTCCTCAGCCACGACCGGCTGGCCAGGCGGTGACTAGCTCGCGATGCGCATCGCCCAGCCACCATCGCGATGCGCATCGCCCAGCCACCAATCGTGGGGGTCCTGGGGTTCGTACCCCCGGGATATATCGCGGGCCAAAGGCGCAGATGACCGAAGGCCATCAAGCATGGAAAGCCAACTCGTTAGGGAGGTCACGGCGAGGTTAGTTGACCTCTATGCCTGGCAACTCTACTGTCCCTATCAATTGACAGCTTGACATAACTCTAAATCTCAACCTGAGGGTGAGACCTGATAGGCGAGAACGACATGCTGAATCGGGCGCCTGCCGTGCCTTTCTTCGCGGGGGAGTGCCTCGCTGGGCTGCCTTGCTGGCACGGTGCTTGGCGGCACGGTGAGGACGCCAGGTTGAGCGGGCGCTCGCCGCGCCCGAGGCAGGTCCGCGCAAGCTAACCGAACGGGAAGGTCCCTCCGTGGCAGCACCGCAGAACTATCTCGCGGTCATCAAGGTCGTCGGCATTGGTGGCGGCGGGGTCAACGCCGTCAACCGGATGATCGAAGAGGGCCTCAAGGGCGTTGAGTTCATCGCGATCAATACCGACGCGCAGGCATTGCTGATGAGCGACGCCGACGTCAAGCTCGACGTCGGCCGGGAACTTACCAGAGGTCTTGGCGCGGGCGCGAATCCCGATGTCGGCCATAGGGCGGCCGAGGATCACCGTGAAGAAATCGAGGAAGTACTCAAGGGCGCCGACATGGTGTTCGTCACGGCTGGCGAGGGCGGCGGCACTGGCACCGGGGGCGCGCCGGTCGTCGCCCAGGTGGCCAGGTCGCTCGGAGCCCTGACGATCGGCGTGGTGACGAGGCCGTTCGGGTTCGAGGGCAAGCGCCGGGCGGCGCAGGCCGACGCCGGGATCGAGCGACTGCGCAGCGAGGTCGACACCCTGATCGTGATCCCGAACGACCGGCTGCTGTCCATCTCGGACCGGCATGTCAGCGTGCTCGACGCGTTCAAGGCCGCCGACCAGGTGCTGCTGTCCGGTGTCCAGGGCATCACCGACCTGATCACCACCCCTGGCCTGATCAACCTGGACTTCGCTGACGTGAAGTCGGTGATGTCGGGAGCTGGCTCGGCGCTGATGGGCATCGGCTCCTCTCGCGGTGACGACCGGGCGGTCGCGGCCGCTGAGATGGCGATCTCCAGCCCGCTGCTCGAGGCGAGCATCGACGGCGCCCACGGGGTGCTGCTCTCGATCCAGGGTGGTTCTGACCTCGGGCTGTTCGAGATCAACGAGGCCGCGCAACTGGTCGCGAACTCGGCCGCTCCGGACGCGAACATCATCTTCGGCGCCGTCATCGACGACGCGCTCGGCGACGAGGTACGGGTGACCGTCATCGCGGCCGGCTTCGACGAGACGCAGCACGGCCGGACCCGGCCCGCCGCCACGACCACGACCACGGCCAAGCCGGCGAACTCCTACCAGCCCGCGCAGGGCTCGGACGCGTTCGGTGCCCCGTGGCGGCCGGTCACGCTGCCGTCCATGAAGGAGCCGGGTTCGGCGCCGGCCGTCGGTGCCCCCGAGCAGCCGCTGCCGCCGGTGATGGCTCCGGCCGGCGGTAACTCGCTTCCGGCCAGCGCGCCCGTCCCGGCCGACGAGCCGAGCGAGCCTCCGGCCGCGGTCGTGCCAGCCCAGGCGCCGCCACCGGTTACCGACTGCGAGACGGTCTCGGCCTCGGGCGACCGGGACGGCGGGTACCAGAGCCGGCCGGAAGGCCCGAGCACGAAGCGCAGGTCGGTGGTGTTCGAGGAGGACGACGAGCTCGACGTGCCTGACTTCCTGAAGTGAGCCACACCGCCAGCGAGGGCCCGCGCCTAGTCGCCGCGCCCCCGGCGCCTGATCTCGGTGCAGTCCAGGTCGGTACTGGCCAGGTCGGTACTGTGCAGCTCGGTACTGGCCAGCGCGGTACTGGCCAGGTCGGAGCTGGCGCCCGCGGGCTGTTCACCACCAGGGCAGGTGGCGTCAGCACCGGGCCGTTCGCCGCGCTCAACCTCGGTGGCTCGGTAGGTGATGATCCGGCAGCCGTGCGGGAGAACCGCGCGCGCCTGCGCTCGGCCATCGGCGTCGAAGGCATCCAGCTGGCCTGGATGCGGCAGGTGCACGGGGCTCAGGTGAGCTACGTGACGCAGGCCGACGACAGCCCCGAGGCGGACGCGATCTTCACCGACGTCCCCGGCATCGCCCTCGGCGTGCTGGTCGCTGACTGCGCCCCGGTGCTGGTCGCCGACGCTGGAGCCGGACTCATCGGGGCCGCCCACGCGGGGCGCCCAGGCCTGGCCGCGGGAGTGCTGCCAGCTCTGGTCAAGGCGATGGCCGGGGCAGGCGCGCAGCCCGCGCGGATGCACGCGCTGATCGGCCCGGTCATCTGCGGCGGCTGCTACGAGGTCCCGGCCAGGATGCGGGACGAGGTCGATGCGGCCGCGCCCGGCTCGGCCTGCGCCACCAGGAAGGGCACGCCGGGAATCGACATCAGGGCCGGGCTGCACCAGCAGCTGGCGGACGCCGGGATCAGCCTGGTCAGCGATGACCGGCGCTGCCCGGCCGAGTCCGCTGACCTTTACTCCTACCGTCGTGACGGCAGCACTGGCCGGTTCGCCGGGGTCGTCTGGCTCGCGCGCCGGTGAGCGGGGCGCAGGTGACCGAATGAGCACGCCGTGGCCGGACGAGGCCGCCCGCCTTGACCAGCTCCGCGACCGGCTAGCGCAGGTCGGGGAACGGATCGCGAGCGCCTGCCAGGCGGCCGGGCGGCCAGCGGGCGACGTGACGCTGATCGCCATCACCAAGACGTTCCCGGCGACGGACGTCGCCTTGCTCGCCGGGCTTGGCGTCGCCGACTTCGGCGAGAACAGGGACCAGGAGGCGGCGCCGAAGGCGGCGCTGGTCGCTGAGGCTGGCCTCGCGCCCCGGTGGCACTTCGTCGGCCAGCTTCAGGTCAACAAGGCCGCCAGCGTGGTCAGGTACGCCGACTTCGTGCACTCGGTCGACCGGCACAGGCTTGTTCGAGCGCTGGGCTCGCACGCGGTCGCCGCCGGACGCCTCATCACCTGCCTGGTCCAGGTCAACCTGGACGAGTCCACTGCCGGGTACGGCACTGCCAGCACTGCCGGGTACGGCGGAGCTGGCAGCGGCGGCGGTGCCAGCGGTGCTGGCAGTGCTGGCGGCGCCCGCGGTGGCGCGTTGCCGGCCGAGGTGCCGGCCCTCGCCGAGGCGATCGCAGGCACCGATGGCCTGGTGCTTGGCGGCGTGATGGCAGTGGCTCCGCTCGGCCGGCCGGCCAGGCCCGCCTTCCGCCGGCTGGCGGAGATCGCGGCCGAGGTCGTGGCGGTGAGCCCGGCCGCAAAGATGATTTCGGCGGGCATGAGCGGCGACCTGGATGAGGCCATCGCAGAAGGCGCGACACACGTACGTGTCGGTACGGCGTTGCTCGGCGGCCGGCCGCCCTTCGTCAGGTAATGTCCGACGCGTAGCACGCGGTTAGCTGGGCTGTCCGCTACGGCTGGTGCTTGCTAAGGGCAGTGCTTGCTAAGGGCAGTGCTTGCCAAGGGCAGTGCTCGCTAAAGGGCAGTGCTTGCCAAGGGCGGTGCTCGCTAAGGGGCAGTGGCACGACGGAGGACTGACGATGGCCAGCGCGATGCGCAAGATGGCGGTCTATCTCGGCCTGGTAGAGGACGACCATCGCTACGACGAGTACCCAGGTGAGTACGGCGAAGGCGAAGAGTACCCGGACTACGTGCCCGACTACCCCGAGCCCGCTGACGACCACGACTCGGCGACTGGTTACCTCGGCGACAGCGCGCCCGAGCGCGGGGTGCGGACCGAGCGCCGGGTGGTGGCGCCTGAGCCGGTCATAGCGACTGACCTGGCCAGGATCACGACGCTGCATCCCCGTACTTACAACGAGGCGCGCACGATCGGCGAGCACTTCCGTGAAGGCACGCCGGTCATCATGAACCTGACCGAGATGGTCGATAGCGATGCCCGGCGTCTCGTAGACTTCGCGGCGGGCCTGATCTTCGGGCTGCGCGGTTCCATCGACCGCGTCACTAACAAGGTGTTCCTGCTCTCCCCGGCCAACGTCGAGGTGACGGCCGAGGACAAGGCGAGGATCGCGGAGCGGGACTTCTTCAACCAGAGTTAGGCCGATGCGAGTTTGCTACATAGCGTCGCGGCGATCCGGTGGACGCGCGTCCTGCCGAGGTGACGAGGCGACGAGGAGTAACGAGGCGGCACTGTGTTCGTCGTGAAGGTCGTCCTGTACTACGTGCTCGCCATCTACCTCGTGTTGCTGGTCGGACGCCTGATCATCGACATCTTGCAGAACTACAGCCGCTCGTGGACCCCTTCGGGACCGCTGGCCGTGGTCGCCGAGGTCGTCTTCACGGCAACTGATCCGCCACTGAGATTGCTAAGGCGCTACATTCGGCCCGTCCGGCTAGGTAGTGTTGCCATAGACCTCAGCTACACGCTGTTGTTTTTGATCATCATTGTGTTGCTAGTGGTTGTAGGCAACTTGTGATCAGGTAGCCTGCCTAGGGGATCCAAGCGCCAAGGAGACATAGACATGCCACTGACGCCCGCGGATGTGCGGAACAAGCAGTTCAGCACGACCAGGCTGCGACCTGGTTACGACGAGGAAGAGGTGGACGCGTTCCTGGACGAGGTCGAGGCTGAGCTCGACCGGCTGATTCAGGAGAACGAGGAGTTGCGGGCCAAGCTCGCCGAGGTTCTCCGGGGCGGGAAGATGGTCGGCCCGCTGAATTCGCCGCATATGGACGGTCCTGACCTCATTCCGAGTGAGCCGCTGCGGGTAGAGCCAGAGCGTCGGCCAGAGCCGATGCCGATGGCCCCGATGAAGTCCTCGGCCGAGGACAACATGGACACCGCGGCCCGGGTGCTCGCGCTGGCGCAGCAGACCGCTGACCAGGCCATCGCTGACGCCCGCCGGGAGGCTGATGAGACCCTGAGCCGGGCCAGGCGCGAGGCTGACGACTTGCTCACCAAGGCGCGCAGGCAGTCTGAGCAGATCACCAGCGACGCGCGGGCGCGCGCGGAGAGTCTGGAGCGCGATGCTCAGGAGCGGCACCGCCAGGCGATGGGCTCGCTGGTGCAGTCCCGCGAGGAGCTTGAGCGCCGGGTCGATGACTTGCGGGCATTTGAGCGTGAGTACCGCAGCCGGTTGAAGGCCTACCTTGAGGGTCAGCTGCGTGACCTTGAGGCTGGCGCGGCCGACAGCGGGGTATTCCCCGCGGTCGCGGCGACCGGTCCTCAGCCGGCGATCCCTGTCGGCATGGGCGCGCGGATGGACCTGCGCAACGGCGGTGCCTCGACCCCGACTGGGTCGTTCGCCGGGATGTCGCAGATGTCGGAGCCGGTCGTGCACAACGGCGGCTACCACCCGGCCGACACGGGTCAGCACGACCGCCGCTAGCACGCGATCAGCTCGTTCTTTCAGCAACGATCGGTGTTGACCACGGTCGATCCCTAGTCAGGTTAGTTGGAGTTCGCGCGTGATCCGATTCGGCATTGTCCTGTCGGTCGTGCTGATCGCAATCGGGCTGCTGGCGGCAGGCGTCGTCGCCGGCAGCCTGTTGCTTGTAGCGATCTCGATCGGCGTAGCCGTCCTAGCAGGCCTGATGCTGCTTGGCGTGGTCGTGATCTGGCGGCACGAGATCTTCGGTGCCCAGGCCGCGGTCTCCGAGCCGGTGACTGCGGTCGTGGCCAGGCCCGCGCCGGCGCGGCGACGGATCATTGCCGGGCCAGGAGTCGCCTCGGCCGCGGCTCGGCCGGAGGCGGCCCGGCCGGCTGGGGTTCGGTCGGCCGGGGCCCGGACTGCTGCGGGTAAGGCCAGGGTGGGATCGGCGGCGGCCGCCGCGTCAGCGAGCGCGTCGGCTGATTCCCCAGCTGCGGCGAAGGTGCCGGTCGCGGCCGGGATCCGCGCCTCCGACGCGCAGGCGAGCAGGGGCGGCGAGTCCGCCGATGAGTCGGCCCCCGACAAGGCCACCGCCAACGAGCCAGCGGCGAAGTCGGCAGCGGCGAAGTCGGCAGCGGCGAAGTCGGCAGCGGCGAAGTCGGCAGCGGAGCAGCCGACGGCGGAGAAGTCGAGCGCAGAGAGGCCTACGGCGGAGAAGCCGGCGGCGGAGCAGGCAGCGGCCGATAAGCCGCCAGCCGATAGGTCGGTGCAGGCCGCTCCCGCGCGGGTACCCGCATCTCACGCAGGTGATCGTAGTTCGCGACGCGGTCGCGGCGCGGTCGGCGGCTCGGCCGCTGCCTCGTCCGGGGGCCACCGGTCCGGCGGACGAGCCAGGCCCAGCGACACCAGCCTGCTCGGGGAGGCCGCGTCAGGCCGGTTCGGCAAGCGTCGCGGCCAGGACCAGCCCACGGGGGCGGGTGCTGCCGCTGCCGTTCCAGCGACACCGACTCCAGCCTCAGTCCCAGTCGCTCCGGCCGAGGCGACTCCGGCAGCAGCGCAGGCCGACCAGTCGACCGCTGCCCCAGCGACCGCCGCCCCAGCGACCGCTGCCCGAACGACCACCGCTCCGGCGACGGCCGCGTCGGCCAGCGGGGGCCAAGCTGAGGCGGGCCAGCCTGGTGGCGCTGATCGACCTGGCACCAGAGTGGCCGGAGCGACCGCTGCGAGCACTGGGTCCGCGAGCACTGGGTCCGCGAGCACTAGGTCTGCGGGCACTGCGCCCGCGAGCACCTCGGCCGTAAGCAGTGCGGCCGCGAGCACCTCGGCCGTAAGCAGGGCGCCCGCCGGCGGTGCGCCCGCGAGTTCTGTGTCGCGGACGCCAGCGGAACCCGCCAAAACCGCTCCAGCCAAGGCCGCGCCCGATCGGCCCGTCGGGATCCCGTCGCCGAAGTTCACGCCGGCCGCCCGGCCCGGCCCGGTCCCCGCGGCTGCGTCATCGAGCGCGAAGCCGGAACCGGCGACGGCCACCGCCGCGACAGCACCGGCCGCAGGCCTCCCCGGCACCAGGCCAGCCGCCGTTAGCCCGGCGACTCCGCGATCCTCCACCCCGCCGCCATCCGGCACCGGCTCGGCTGCGCCGGGTTCGGGCAGTGGTGCTCCTGGCTCCGCCGCCGCTTTGGCCGGTGGTTCAGGGGGCGGGTCCGGTTCGCGGGCCGGGGCGGCCGGGGCCGGTGCGGGCGGTCCTTCCGCAGGCTCCCGCTCGACGTTCAGCTCGACTGCGTCGGGATCGGACCCGGCCGGCGCACCGGCCGAAAAGGAGCCGGCCGGCGACTCGGCGACGACGCGACGGCCGGACGATCGCGACCAGCGAGCAGCGAAGATCCCAGGCGACCCGCTGCGGGTCGACGTCACCAGGGCCGCTGGTGACCGGACGGTGCCCGCGTCAGTGCCCAGGCCGGGGACTGTTCCAGCCTCGGTGGAGGTGACCGAGGTCAAGAAGCCCGCGACCCAGCCGCCAAGCACTCCGCGAGCGGACGACCCAGCCGCCCGGCAGTCACCGAGCGGCGAGCCGCCGGCTCCCGCGACGTTCTCACGGTCTGGTGCGGCCCAGCCCCCGAAGTCCGCAGCGCTGTCGGCTCCCGCCAGCCCGCGCTCCGCTGCCGCCAATGATCCCGTGATCGCACCCGGCTCTTCGCGAACCAGCGCTTCCCGCACCGGCGCAGCACCCACCAGTCCGCCGTCAGCTGACCGGCCGTCAGCCGACTCAGGCACGACGGCCGTAAGGCCAGGCAGTCCAGCTTCAGCCAGTCCAGCTTCGGCCAGTCCGGGGCCAGCCGGTCCGGGGCCAGCCGGTCCGGGGCCAGCCAGTCCGGGGCCAGCCAGTCCAGGGCCAGCCGGTCCAGGCTCAGTCAGCGCGGCCAAGGAGCCTGCGGGCCGAGGGAGCGCTGCCGGGGACGGTCAGGCGAGGGGCGGGCCTGGTCCTAGCGGTGCCCGTCCGGGCGGTTCCAGTCCAGGTGCCGCCGGGCGAGAAGACGCCGCCTCGGGCGGTCCGGCGAAGTCGGCCGCGGCGACAGGTTCATCGGGGATGGCGGTGCGAGTAGTCCCTGGGATTGGCCGGTACCACAAGGAAGACTGCATCCTGATCAGGTTCCTCGCTGACGATGACCTTGAAGTGATCACGATGGAGACGGCCATCGCCGAGAACTTCGTGGCCTGCAAGGCCTGCAAGCCCGATCAGATCCCCGCCGGCCTCGACGCGAACTAACTCACTCGCGTGATCACGGAACCGCCTGTGCGGATTCCGCGGTGCAATCCGCCGCGATCATGAGCCGGACGTCGCCACGGAAAGTTATATGCGCCCGCAACTCCACTTCGTCCCGCTGTGGCCGCTGGGCACATGCGGCGAACCACCACGTCGTGCCGCCGCGGGGCGCTGGGCCCCCACGTCGTGCCGTAGTGGGGGCTAGGGTCGCGGGGCGGGCCTGGTCAGGGGAGTGGGCGGAGCCAGAAGGTCGCGGGTAGCTTGCGGCTTGGTTGCGCTTGGTAGCCGTCGCTGGTCGCTTCGGTGGCGGTCATGGGGCGATAGCTGGCGGCGCGGACAGCGGTGGCGATCGCCGGGGCCTGCTCGTCCAGGATGGCGGCGAGATCTAGGTCGTCGGTGGTCCAGCCGAGCGTGATCTGGCTCCCGACGGGGAGCCCGTGGTGCTTGCGGGCGGCCTGGATCTCTCTGATCGCCCAGCGGGCCTGTCCTTCGCCTCGGAGCTGAGCGGTGAGCGCCACGTCCAGCGTGACGGTGCCCGCCGGGCCGGTCGCGACCGCCGGCTCGCGGGGCTGCTGGGATGGCTGGCTGGCCTGGTCGGCGCAGAACTCGACGCGGCTGACGTTGAGTTCGGCGGCGATGAGGTCAGCGAACTCCTGGTCTAGCCCTGACGGCTCTGCTGGCGCGATCCAGGCGGCCGCGAGCGGCTGCCTGGCCTCGAGGTGCGCTGCCGCCCTAGCGGCCCGGCCGAGGGCCACGAGCCTGCGGGCGCTGGTCATCTGCTCGTTGAGCCGGTCGTCCAGCAAGGAGCCGAGCGGCCTTGGCCAGGGAGCGAGATGCACAGAGGGGGCCGCGTCGTCGCCGTGGATGCAGCCCCAGACCTGCTCGGCGAGGAGCGGCGCGAACGGAGCGATCAGCCGAGTGAGCACGTCCAGGCCAGTGGCCAACGTCGCCAGGCCGGCTCCCAGGCTGGTCTGGCCGGTGGCCACGGCGGCTGGAGTGGCTGAGATGGCCGGAGTGTCCGAGGTGGTTGGGTCGGCGCCCGGGCTGGTCTGGGCGGTGGTCCGGCTGGTCTGGGCGGTGGTCGGGCCTGCGGCGGTCGGGCGATTCGCAGGCGGGGTGAGTCTTGGGCGCAAGAGCCGGATGTACCAGTGGGACACGTCGCGGACGAAGCCCGCCAGCCGGCGCGTCGCGAGATCGGGGCGGAAGGTCTCGAGTGCCGCCGTGACGTCGCTGATCACCGCTTGCAGTTCGCTGAGCAGCCACCGGTCGGCGAGCGGCCGGGCCTGCACCGCGAGCTCGGGGGCTGGTCGGCTGGCCTGGGCGTGCGTGCGGAAGAACATCGCGGTGTGCCAGTAAGTGAGCAGGAGCTTGCGGGCAACGCTCCTGATCGCGGCGTCGCTGAACCTGATCGTGGTCTCGGGCGGACAACTCGCGAAGTACCACCTGAGCGCATCCGCGCCGTGCCGGTCGATTACTGGCAGCGGGTCGATCAGGCTTCCCTGCCCGCTGAGCATTGGCTGGCCGCGTTCGTCGAGCACGCGGCCGTGCTTGATCGCGGAGCGGGCGGGAGCCGTGCCGATGGTGCTCGAGGTGATGACGTTCACGTCATCGAGCCAGGTGCTGCCAGGCTCAGGGTTGTCAGCGGCGAGCCAGGCCGGGAAGTCGGCCGTGAACTGCGCGGCGCCGCGCAGGGGAGCGCCGTGCTGCGCGAACGGCATCGCGGCGCAGTCGTAGCGGGGGTCGATGGTCTGCCGGACCCAGGTGGCCTCCGACCGGCAAGTCCGGCACGGGATCCGGATGCGGGCAAGCGCGGGATAGTGCGGGTCAACGTCGAGCAGGTCGGCCCCGGCCAGTTCGGACAGCTCGGCGAGCGAGCTGACGCAGGTGACATGGCCCCGCCGGCATTCCCAGAATGGCAGCGGAGCGCCCCAGCGCGTGGTGCGGGAGATGACCCAGTCCTGGCGGGGTCCGGATGCGGCCCGGGCTGGCGCCGGGCTGATCGCGGAAGGGTCCAGGTGCCAGGCTCGCAAGGCCCGGCGGAGCAGCGGCGTCCCGCAGTACGGGCAATGCGGCCGGCTGGCGGCGTGCCGCCTGGCCGCGACCAGCAGGTCGCGATCGGACAGGTCAGCGACGATGACCGGGTCGGCGTCGGCGAAGAAGAGCCCGCGCAAGGCCGGCACCGTCGCGTCGAAGCGGCCGTCGGGGCCGATCGGGTCGGGCAGGCTGGCGTCCGGCCCCGGCCTGCCGGGTCCATACGCCGGGGCCAGGTGAACCAGGCCAGTCCCCTGGGGCATGTCAATTCCCCGAGGTCGCCCAGTCCGTAGGCCAGTGCCGTGGGGCAGGCCGGTTCCTGGCGGCAGGGCAGTGCCGTGGGGCGGGCCGGTTCCCGGCGGCTGGCTCGCGTCCGGCGGCAGGCTGGACGCGTCGGCGAGTTCCTCGACGACCTCGAAGCGGCGCCCGGTCGTGGGGTCTGGCTGGTAGGCCGGGCGGTAGCGGAGTCCGATCAGGTCCGAGCCGGTCAGGCTGGCGATCGGATGCCAGCCTTCGCCTAGCACCCGGTACAGCCGGTCCTGGGCCACAACGGCCCGGTCGCCGTGGCCAGCTCGCCTGGCGACCACGTACGTCGCGTCCTTGCGGACGGCGATGCCCGTGCCGGCGGGCAGTGCCCACGGCGCGGTCGTCCAGACCAGGAGGTCAGCGCCGTGCAGGCGAGGATCGGCGCCGCTGCCTCGCTCGCTGTTGCCTTGCTGGTCGTTGCCTTGCTCGTCGATGGGCAGGCGCAGCACGACTTCGGTGCTCTCGCTCCGGCGGTACACCCCTGGCCTGCGTAGATCCTGCTCGGCGAGCGGGGTCTGGCAACGCGGGCAGTAGCTCGTGACGCGGCCATCCCTGACCAGCGACCCGCTGTCGGACAGCTGCCTGACCGACCACCAGACTGACTCGATGTAGCTGGCGTCCATGGTCTGGTACGGCTGCCCCTGGTCGGCTTGACAGGCGAGGCGGCCGGCGAAGGCTTGGCGGACGGCCGCGTGCCTGAGCACTTTTTCCTTGCATAGCTGGAGAAAGGCTTCCAGGCCGTAAGCCGTGACGGCGGCCTCGCTGTCGAGCCCGAGTTCCTGCTCGACGGCGAGCTCGACCTCGGCGCCGTGGCCGGAGATGCCGGTCCTGGCGGAGACCGTGAAGCCTTGCATGGTCTTGAATCGCCGGTACAGGTCGACCGTTACCAGCGACCTGGCCTGGCCGATCCCTGGCATTCCGGCGGCGAACCCTGGCTCGGTGCAGATGTTCACGCGCACCGCTTCAGGTATCGACATCCGCTTGCCCCCGCTGGGTTGTCGCTGGTCAAAGGGCTGATCGGCCCGAGTGCGGCCGGCTGGAGCGCCGCGCCGCGATCACCTTAGCCGACCGGCGGCGGCGGAGGCGCGCACTCGGCCGGCCTGCCGTCGGGGGACCGGCCGCGCGGGCAGGCTGGTGCCGGCGTCACGGCGTGTTTGCGAATAGGCGCGCGACCACTTATCCTCCGGTGACGCTTGTGAATCAAGATCACTTAACAACGAAGTTCGCCGGGCAACCCCAGATCATTGCCTGCTTAGCGCCGAAGGAGGCCTCGATGACCGCAGCCGCGCGAGCGGGCGCCGCAGGCTTTCCGATCCGCAGTGGTGAGGAACGCTGGACCGAAGCCGAGGTCGCCGAGCTCAGCGAGCAACTGGCGGCCGAGGCGGCTGAGCTCAGGGCCGAGATCGAGCGAGCCGAGTCCGAGATCGCCGACCGGTTCGGTGACTCGGTGAGCGACGCCGGCGACGACCAGGCTGATCTTGGCGCGAAGACCTACGAGCGTGAGCATGAGCTCGCGCTCACCTACAACGCCCGTGAGCTGCTGGCGCAAACCGAGCGCGCGCTGGCGCGGATAGAGTCGGAGACCTACGGATCGTGCGAGTCGTGCGGCGAGCCGATCGGCAAGGCCCGGCTGCAGGCCTTTCCCCGGGCGACGCTGTGCGTCAGCTGCAAGCAGCGAGAGGAACGTCGCTGACCGAGCAGACCGCAGAGACAGGCCAGTCCGGGACCGAACAGCCTGAGAGCGGACAGCCTGAGACCGGACAGGCTGCGACCGGACAGCCTGGGACCGGACAGGCTGGGACTGGCACGCCCAAGCGCCGCGTTGGCGTGCTATTGGCCGTTGCGCTGACCGTGCTGGCGGGCGACATCACCAGCAAGGCCATCGTCGTCGCCACGTTGTCGGACCGGCCGCCGATCCGGCTGCTCGGCGGGTTCCTGATCCTCACGGTGTCGCGGAACCCAGGGGCGGCGTTCAGCATCGGGCCGTCGCTCACGATCGTCTTCACCGCGATCGCGGCCGGCGTCATCGCGTTCATCTTGCGGACCTCGCGCCGGATCCGCAGCGCGGCCTGGGCGGTCTCGCTGGGCTTGCTGCTCGGCGGGGCAACGGGAAACCTGGTCGACCGGGTGCTGCGCTACCCTGGCCCGTTCCGCGGCTACGTGGTGGACTGGATCATGCTGCCGCACTGGCCGATCTTCAATCTCGCCGACTCTTCGATCGTGTGCGGGGGAGCGCTGGCGGTGCTGCTGGCCACGCGCGGCGTGCGCGTCGACGGCTCCCGCGTTGACGGCTCCAGGATCGACCAGCCGGCCGGAGCGGCGGCGCCGTCCGCCGCCGTCGCTGCCGCCGACTCCGTACCGCGAGGCGGGGACGCGTGAGCGACCCAGCGCAGCCCGGTGCCAGCCTGAGCGGGACGACGCCATCGCTGTCCCGTCGGGTGCCCGTGCCGGACGGGCTTGACGGCGAGCGGCTTGACGCCGCGATCGCGCGGATGTTCGGGCTGTCGCGTACCAGAGCCGCCGAGCTGATCGGCGAAGGCGCGGTCCTCATCGACGGCCGGCCGGCGGGCAAGTCCGACCGGGTGCCGGCCGGGGAGTGGCTCGACGTGACCCTGCCCCCGCCGCCGCAAGCCGCGCGGCCGGTGCCCGAGGTGGTTCCCGGACTGCGGATCGCCTATGAAGACGACGATGTCGTGGTGGTCGATAAGCCGGTCGGCGTGGCCGCCCATCCGACGCCTGGCTGGACCGGCCCGACCGTGCTGGCCGGGCTGCAGGCCGCCGGGCACAGGATCGCCACCAGCGGCGCCGCCGAACGGCAGGGCATCGTGCACCGGCTGGACGCGAACACCACCGGCCTGATGGTGGTCGCCAAGAGCGAGCACGCCTACAGCGTCCTCAAGCAGGCCTTCAGGGACCGCGAGGTGGACAAGACCTATCACGCGCTGGTGCAAGGTCATCCCGATCCGCTGCGCGGCACCATCGACGCGCCGATCGGCCGGCATCCATCCGGTGACGGGCGATTCGCCGTCGTCACCGATGGCAGGCCGTCCGTCACCCACTACGACACGCTGGAGGCGTTCCGCGCGGCCAGCCTGACCGAGGTGAAGCTGGAGACCGGCCGCACTCATCAGATCCGGGTGCACATGTCGGCAGTCAGGCATCCGTGCGTGGGCGACCGGCTCTACGGAGCTGACCCGGTACTGGCGGCGCGCCTTGGCCTTGACCGGCAGTGGCTGCACGCCAGGAAGCTCGGGTTCGCCCATCCGGATGACGGCCGCTGGGTCGAGTTCACCAGCGACTATCCGGGCGATCTGCGGGCAAGCCTGGAATTGCTCAACTCCCAGTCGTAATCGCCGGCGCGGTTGCGCCACCGCACTGGCCGTCCTGGATTAGGGTCAGAAGCTCAACACAACTTGCTCGCGCTCTGCGGCATGCCTGAAGAGGGGCGGTACTTCATGGCGACGACTGGCAGTGCAGCAAAGGGCAGTGCAGCAAAGGGCAGTGCAGCAAAAGGCAGTGCGAGCGGTTCCCGTGGGTTCACTCACCTGCATGTCCACACCGAGTACTCGATGCTGGACGGCGCGGCCCGGTTGGACGACATGTTCGCCGAGTGCCAGAAGACCGGCATGGACGCGATCGCGATCACCGACCACGGCAACGTGTACGGCGCGTACGACTTCTACAAGAAGGCGAAGGCCAACGGGATCAAGCCGATCATCGGCACCGAGGCCTACGTCGCCCCTGAGCACCGCAAGCACAAGCAGCCGGTGCGCTGGGGCACGCCAGCGCAGCGCGACGATGACGTATCCGGCGCCGGTGCCTACACCCACATGACGCTGCTGGCGCAGACCACCGAGGGCATGCACAACCTGTTCAGGCTCTCGTCGCTGGCCTCGCTCGAGGGCTACTTCCGGCAGCCCCGGATGGACATCGAGCTGCTCTCGACTTACTCCACTGGCCTGATCGCCACGACCGGCTGCCCGAGCGGCGAAGTCCAGACGAGGCTGCGGCTCGGCCAGTACGACCAGGCCGTGGCGGCAGCGGCCAGGATGCGCGACATCTTCGGCAAGGAAAACTTCTATCTCGAGTTCATGATGCACGGCCTGGAGATCGAGCGCCGGGCCGCCGACGGGCTCCGCCGCCTGGCCAAGGACCTGGCCTTGCCCTACCTGGTGACCAACGACCTGCACTACAGCCACCCTGAGAACGCCAAGGCGCACGAGGTACTGCTGTGCGTGCAGACCGGCACCAACATGGCCGACCCGAACCGGTTCAAGCTGGAGGGCAACGGCTACTACGTGAAGAGCCCGGAGGAGATGCGGGCGGTCAGCGACGACGAGGACTGGCAGCGTGGCTGCGACAACACGCTGCTGGTCGCCGAGCGGGTGAACGTCGAGTTCACCAAGTCCAGCCTGATGCCGATCTTCCCGCTGCCGGATGGGGAGACCGAGATCTCCTGGTTCCGCAAGGAATTCTGGGCCGGGATGGACCGCCGCTTCCCCGACGGCTTCGACGAGGAGCGCCGCCAGCGGGCCGAGTACGAGCTCGGGATCATCGAGCAGATGGGGTTCTGCGGCTACTTCCTGGTGGTCGCCGACTTCATCATGTGGGCCAAGCGCAACGGCATCAGGGTCGGCCCTGGCCGCGGCTCGGCGGCCGGGTCGATCGTGTCGTACGCGATGGGGATCACCGACCTTGACCCGATCGCGTTCGGGCTGATGTTCGAGCGGTTCCTTAACCCGGAGCGGATCTCGATGCCGGACATCGACATCGACTTCGACGAACGTCGTCGCGGCGACGTGATCCGCTACGTCACCGAGAAGTACGGCGATGACCGCGTTGCCCAGATCATCACCTACGGCACGATCAAGGCGAAGGCGGCGGTCAAGGACTCGGCCCGGGTGCTTGGCTTCCCCTACGCGCTCGGCGACCGGATCACCAAGGCGTTCCCCCCGATGGTGCTCGGCAAGGACATCCCGCTGAAAGGCGTGTTCGATCCTGACTACCCCAGGTACAGTGAGGCCGGCGAGATCCGGGCCCTGTACGAGAACGAGCCCGAGGTCAAGCAGGTACTGGACACGGCCAAAGGGCTTGAGGGCCTGATCCGGCAGGCGGGCGTGCACGCGGCCGGGGTGATCATGAGCAGCGAGCCGCTGCTCGACCACATCCCGATCTGGAAGCGCCAGGCCGACGGGGCGATCATCACCCAGTTCGACTACCCGAGCTGCGAAGATCTCGGCCTGCTCAAGATGGACTTCCTCGGCCTGCGCAACCTCACCGTGCTCGACGACGCGCTGGCCGGCATCAAGGCCAACCGCGGGATCGAAGTCGACCTCGAGACGCTGCCGCTCGACATCCAGGCCGCCTACGACCTGCTGGCCCGGGGTGACACCCTCGGCGTGTTCCAGCTCGAAGGCGGGCCGATGCGGGCCCTGCTGCGGTCCATGCATCCCGACCGGTTCGAGCACATCTCGGCCGTGAACGCGCTGTACCGGCCCGGCCCGATGGGCGCCAACGCGCACAACGACTACGCCGACCGCAAGATGGGCCGCAAGCCCGTCGTGCCGATCCATCCTGAGCTGGCTGAGCCGCTCGCCGAGATCCTCGATGACACCTACGGCCTGATCGTCTATCAGGAGCAGGTCCTGCTCATCGCGCAGAAGCTGGCCGGGTACTCGGTCGGCAAGGCCGACCTGCTGCGCAAGGCGATGGGGAAGAAGAAGAAGGAGATCCTGGAGAAGGAGTTCGAGCCGTTCGAGGCCGGCATGAAGGCCAACGGCTACTCCGACGGCGCGATCAAGGCCGTCTGGGACATTCTCGTCCCGTTCTCCGACTATGCCTTCAACAAGGCGCATACCGCCAGCTACGGGCTGGTCGCGTACTGGACGGCCTACCTCAAGGCCATGTTCCCGGCCGAGTACATGGCCGCGCTGCTGACGTCGGTCGCCGGCGACAAGGACAAGTCCGCGCTCTACCTGAGCGAGTGCCGCCGGATGGGGATCAAGGTACTGCCGCCCGACGTCAACGAGTCCAACACCATCTTCACCCCGGTCGGCGCCGACATCAGGTTCGGCATGGCGGCCGTGCGCAACGTCGGCGCGGCCGTGGTCGAGTCGATCGTGGCGACCAGGACGACGAAGGGCGGCTTCACCAGCTTCTCTGACTTCCTGCGCAAGGTTCCGGCCAACGTGTGCAACAAACGGGTCATCGAGTCGCTGGTGAAGGCAGGCGCGTTCGACTCGCTGCTGCACCCGCGCCGCGGCCTGATCATGATCCACGAGCAGGCCGTCGACGCGGTCATCGGCGTCAAGCGCAACGAGGAGATCGGGCAGAACTCGCTGTTCGACTTCGGCGACGCCGCCGAGCAGGACATCGCCTTCGAGATCCCCGTGCCGGACGGGGAATGGGAGAAGAAGACCCTGCTCGGGTTCGAGCGGGAAATGCTCGGGCTCTACGTGTCTGACCATCCGCTGCTTGGCCTTGAGCACGCGCTCGCGGCCGAGACCGACTGCTCGGTCGCCCAGCTGCTCAGCTCGGCCGATGAGCCGGAGCGGAGCGGCTCGCGCGGGGAGCGGTCTGACGGCCAGGTCGTCACGCTCGGCGGAATCCTGTCCGGCGTGACCAGGAAGGTGACCAGGCAGGGGGCGTCCTGGGCGGCGGCGACGCTCGAGGATCTCGAAGGCGCGATCGAGGTGCTGTTCTTCCCCGCGACCTACCAGGCCGCCATGGCGCTGATCGTGGAGGACGCGATCCTCATCGTCAAGGGCAGGCTCGACCGGCGGGAGGACGTGCCGAAGCTGATCGCCATGGAGTGCAAGCCTGCCGAGCTGCCGACGGAGGGCTCCGGCCCTTTCGTGGTGTCCATCCTTGAGGCGCGGTGCGTGCCGCCGGTCGTGGACCGGCTGCGGGAGGTGCTGCGCACGCATCCTGGCCCGAAGGAGGTGCACTTGCGGCTGCAAACCGGCGCTCGCACGAAGGTGCTGCGACTGGACGACAAGCTGCGGGTCAGGCCGTCCCCGTCGTTGGTCGCTGACTTGAAGCAATTGCTCGGGCCCGCCTGCGTGGGCTGAGGTTCGTGGCCGGGATCCGGGGACCGGCCCGGTGCTAGTTGCGTTCTGGGGTGGGCTTTGCTGATCTTGATATGATCTTTTCCAGGTGAGCCGGGAAGCCTGGTCGGCGATGATGAATACGGGAGGCGTGGATGCCGGCTCGGCGCAGGCTCGATTCTGATTACCTGCGCGAGGAGCTTCGGACCAACCTCTGGTTTGTCCCGGTACTTGAGGTTGTCGGCGCGCTCGTTCTGTTCGCGATTACCTACTTGCTCGACCGTGCCGCGTTCGACGGGGTGTTCAGGTACCCATCCTGGGCGCTGAGCGGTTCGGCCGACGCGGCCAGGCAGATCCTCACCACGGTCGCGGCGGCGATCATCACGGTCGTCGGCGTGGTCTTCTCGATCGTGATCGTGGCGTTGACGCTAACCTCGACCCAGTTCGGGCCGAGGATGCTGCGTAACTTTATCCGCGACCGGGGTACCCAGGTCACGCTCGGCACGTTCGTTGCCACGTTCGTGTACTCGATCGCCACGCTCGGCTCGATCGGCCAGGAGAGCCGCGGCAATTTCGTGCCGCACATCTCGATCACGGTCACGCTCGCCCTCATGGTCGTGGACCTAGGCGTTCTGATCTACTTCATCAACCACATAGCCACCCAGATCCAACTTCCCCAGGTCATTGCCAGCATCGCCGGGGACCTGGCCGGGGCGATTGAGACCCAGGCCGGAAACGCGGCTGTCACCAAGGCCGCGCCAAGCGCCACCGCGAAGCTGGCCGAGCTTGGACCGGATGGCGGCATCGTCGCCGCGCCGCGCAGCGGCTATCTTCAGTACATTGACCGGCGCACGTTGGTCAGCATCGCCTCGGATGCCGACGTCGTGATCCACCTGACACGCCGGCCTGGCCACTTTCTCGTGCAGGGCTACCCGTACGCGACCGTCTGGCCGGCCGACCGGTCCGAGGCGGTGTCAAGGGAACTGGCCAGGTCACACGTCACCGGGCCGTACCGGACGCTGGCGCAGGATGTCTCGTTCGGGCTCGATCAGCTCGTTGAGATCGCGCTCCGGGCGCTCTCGCCGGCCGTGAACGACACTTTCACGGCGATGACCTGTATTGACTGGATCGGCGACAGCCTGATCAAGGTGACGGGGAACTGGCAGCCGAAGCACGTCTACCGTGACCACGTCGGGCGGGTCAGGGTGATAACGACCGAACCGACGTACGAACGACTTATCGAACGCTCGTTCGAGAAGGTCAGGCAAGCGGGCCAGGGCATGCCTGCCATCATGATCCGCCAGCTCGACGCGCTCACCAGGATCATGCAGCGGTCCGAGACGGCCGCCGACCGGGCGTTCATCGCCGAGCAGGCGGCCATGATCGAGCGGCTGGCGGCGCGAACCGTCGATGAGCCGGCCGACCTGGCCGATGTCCGAGGCGCCTACCAGGCGGTTCTCGACGCGGAAACCGAGCAGGCCGCGCTCGACGAGCCCGTCCGGCCGTGAGGTAAGCGCGTCCCGTACGCTGCTGCCGAGATGACGAACACAGGTGAGATTCCCTACGGCTATCCCGCTGGCGGTCCGGCGCCGCTTGCGCCCCCGCCCTCTCGCTGGGGCGCGTTCCTGGCCGCGGCCGGAGCGCTGCTTGGCAGCGTCCTGATCGGCCTGCTCGGCGGGCTGGTCTGGAACCTCGTCGCCCCCAAGGCCCTGTATGTGGTCGTGAGCCGCGGATCAGCCGACGTGGTGAACCCTGAGACCTCGGCGTTCATCACCGGGGATCTCTGGTTCTGCCTGATCGCGGTCGTGGGCGGGCTGGTCATCGGCGTGGTGAGTTACCCGCTGGCGGTGCGCAAGTACGGTCCGGTGCCGATGCTGGCCGTGCTCGCCGGCAGCGTGGTGGCGGCCTTCGCCGCGCGCTGGGTCGGCCAGGATCTCGGCTTGGCGCAGTTCAACGACAAGCTGCTGAACAGCCATCTGGGCACGCTGCTGCACGCCCCGCCGGTACTCGGGGCGGAGCCGTCGACCTTCCTGTGGCCCGCGCTCGCGTTCTGGCCACTGGCCGCCTGCCTGGTCCCGGCGATGCTGGTGCTGATCGCCGCCGTGCGCGATCGCCCGGCCGGGAATCGCCTCGGCCGGAACCGGCCCGCGCAGCTGCCATTCAGCTGATCGCGACGATCCGATGATGCCAGTCGCCGCGAGTTCGCCTTACCCGATAGCGGCGTTCACCGCGCCGTCACGAAGACCCGATTGGCTTCGCTGATGGAATCGGTGGTAGTGGTCGGCGGCGGGGTTCTGGGCCTGACGCACGCGCTCGAGGCCAGGCGGCGGGGCTACCGGGTCACCCACCTCGAACGCGAGGCCGGCACCAGGGGAGCCAGCGTCCGCAACTTTGGCCTGATCTGGGTCAGCGGCCGGGCCAAGGGGCCTGAGCTTGACCTGGCCTTGCGGGCCCGGCAGCGCTGGGAGGAGATCGCCGCGCAGGTGCCTGGCACCGGGTTCAGGCCGCACCCGAGCCTGACCCTGGCCGTCAGCGACGCCGAGCTGGCCGTGCTGAAGCAGGCCGCTGACCTGCCTGACGGCGGCCAGCGGGGATTCGCGCTGCTCGACCCTGCGCAGGTCCGCGACGTCAATCCTGAGCTGCGCGGCGAGATGGCCGGCGGCCTGCTCGGCGGGCTCGACGCCATCGTCGAGCCGCAGCTGGTGCCTGCGGCCCTGCGCTCCTGGCTGCTGGCTGGCGGGCCGGACTACACCTGGCTGCCCCGACGTGAGGCCACTGAGCTCGCGCCGCACGCCGTCCGTGACCACACCGGAGCCTGGCACCGGGGCGACCTGGTCGTGCTGTGCCCTGGCGCGGCCCACACCGGCATCGCTGGCCCGCACCTGGCCAGGTACCCGGTTCCGCCGGTCCGCCGGGTCAGGCTGCAGATGCTGCAGACCGAGCCGCTCGCCGGGCAGCTGACCACCTCGGTCGCCGACGGCGACTCGCTGCGCTATTACCCGGCCTACGACGTGCCCGCGCTCGCCCAGCTGCCGCCGCAGGATCCGGTCGCGGCGGCCGCTGCTGCCCAGCTGCTGCTGGTGCAGCGGCTCGATGGCAGCCTGACGATCGGGGACACGCACAGCTACGCCGAGCCGTTCGCCTTCGACGTCGACGAGGCGCCTTACGGGCACCTTCTGGCCAGGGCGGCGGCGCTCCTCGGCCGGGAACCGCCGCCGGCCAGGCTGCGCTGGGCCGGCGTCTACAGTCAGGTAACCACCGCCGAGCTGTACCACCGCTCGCAGGTCACCGACGGGGTCGTGCTCGTGACCGGTCCCGGCGGGCGCGGCATGACGTGCTCGCCCGCCATCGCCGAGGAAACCTTCGACCAGCCCTTCGACCAGACCTCTGAGGAGACAATGCCGTGACCAGGATCAGAATCGCCTGCCTGGACATGGCCGGCACGACGATCTCCGACGAGGGCAGCGTCGAGGCCGCGTTCAGCGCCGCGCTCGACCGGTTCGGCCTGCGTCCTGGCGCGCCCGGCTACGAGCAGGCCAGCCGGATCGTGCACGAGACCATGGGCCAGTCCAAGATCGAGGTCTTCCGCCGCATCCTGGACGCCGAGACCGACGCCCAGGAGGCGAACAGCGTCTTCGAGCTGCGCTATGCCCGCTCGGTGAAGTCCGGCGCGGTGACCCCGGTCCCCGGCGCGGCCGAGACCCTCGTGGCGCTGCGGGCCGGCGGGATCAAGGTCTGCCTCGCGACCGGCTTCTCCCCTTCTACCAGGGACGCCCTGCTCGAGGCGCTCGGCTGGCGGCCGCTCATCGACCTGGCCCTGTCACCAGCTGACGCTGGCCGGGGTCGGCCGTGGCCTGACCTGCCGCTGACGGCCTTGCTGCGGCTCGGCGGGGGAGCGGTGTCGGAGCTGGTCGTGGCCGGTGACACCGCCAGCGACGTGGAGTCTGGCCTGCGGGCCGGCGCCGGCGTCGTCGCCGGCGTCCTGACCGGCTCGGGCACCAGGGAAGAGCTCGAGCGGGTCGGCGCCCCGCACATCCTCGACTCGATCGTGGACCTGCTCCCGCTCGTCGGTCTCGTCGATCTCTGAAGGAGAGTACTGGCTGTCCTGACCCATTGAACCAAGATCTTGTTATTTTCACCGGTCCATACTCCGGAAGAATAACAAGATCTTGGTCTTCATGGCGAAATCCCTCAGTTACAGTGGCTTTCTGGTCGCTGAGGCTGGTCTTGGGCGGCGGGGCCAGTCGAGGGCGAGGACGGCGTTCCTGTCGCTGACGGCGCCGGCCCCCGCGCCGCCGTCTGGCGTGATCAGGTCACGGACCTGCCAGTCGTTGGCGGCTAGTTCCCTGGCGAGCGCGGCCAGTTCGGCCGGGCTGTCGCCGCCGGCGAAGGCGGCGGGGGCGGCGCTGTCGATGACCGTGCAGGCCAGGGCCAGGCCGGTGCCGGTCTCGACGAACTCGATGATCCTGGCCTGCTGCGGCCAGTCGATGTGCGACGCGGTGGTCACCTGCCAGAACCCGCCCGGCTTGGCCTCGTCGAAGATCGGGGTGATCGCGTGGACGTGGGTATGGCCGTTCACCCAGGCGATCACGCACGGATGAGACAGCAGCACGTCGCGTAGCTCGTCCGCGAGGATCCGCCGGTCGGCCCCTGGCGGCCTGGTGTCGTTGACAAGCGTCTCGATTGGATGATGGCTGAACAGCACGACCGGGCGGTCCGCGCAGGCGGTCAGCTCCCGGTCGAGCCAGCCGAGCTGCGTTTCGTCCAGCGAGCCCTGCCAGCCGCCATGCGGGTTGACCGTGTCGATCGCGACGCACCTGATCAGGCCCCAGTCGAAGCCGTAGTAGGCGGTGCCCTCGGCCACGTTGCGCTGGTCGTACCCATGGCCGACCGGCGTGCCCGAGGTACGGAAGTGCTCGCGGACGTGGACCTGCCTCGTCACAGGAGCGCGGCCGGGGTCGGGAGTCACGGCCAGGCGCAGGCCGCGACTCAGCTCGAGCAGGCCGTCGGCGTTGGCCGCGTCGAACTGCGCCAGCGCGTCGGCGGCGTCCAGGTCGTCAGGGGGCGACACGTACTTCACCGAGCCCGCGGGGAAGTCGCGCAGCCAGCCGGTCGCCGGCACGGTGCCCTGCATCATGTTGTCGTGGTTGCCGTGCACGGCGTACCAGGGCAGGCCAAGGCCGGTCGCCTGGAATGGCCGCCTGGCGGCCGTCAGCAGGCCAGGAACCGCAGGGAACCCGTACCGCCGCCTCGGCAGGTCTTCCACGCCACCGTCCGGGTGCCAGTAGCGCTCGTCCTGCACCTGCGGGCTGGCCACGCCCTCGTACCGGTCCAGGTCACCAGAGTCCGGCCGCACCTGCTGGCCGTCGAGCAAGTCGATATAGGCCCGCAGCTCGTTGCGCTGGCAATTGTCGGTCGAGTCACCGGTCATGATCGCGAAGTCGATCGGGGCGCCGCTGACCGGAGCCGTCGTCATGGCCCGCACCGACGCCGCCATCGTCTCGGCGACCTGGAAGGTGAACAGCTCCTGGGCCCGGTAGCAGCCGATGATCCCGACGGCCGGGCGCAGCGGCGAGTCCGGGTCGGAGTAGCGGTCGAACAGCTCGGCCCGAGCGGGGGACTGATGGTCCATCATGTGGGTGTCGGACAGGTGCGCGATCACCAGCAACGGCCTGGCGGTGCGCCGCCAGTCCGGCGGCAGGCTCTCGCCGGACAGCTCAGGCCTGACCTGGTGCGGTTCTCCCTCCGCGCGGTCCAGCGCTCGGTAGCCGCCCGCACCAGGCTCGCCAGGGACCAGCCTTCGCCGATCAGTGCTCATGCCGGCCCGTGGTCATTGCCGGGCCGCTCATTGCCGGGCAGCGACGAGCACGGCCTCATCGGCTGGCATGCTGACCTGCACCGACGCGCCCGGCGCGAACGCGCCGGCGTGCACGCTGGGATGGTCGACCTTCACCGCCACGTCGCCGGACAGCTGAACCCCGATCCGGCTGACCGAGCCGAGGAAGGCGCGATCGGTCACGATCCCATTTCCTCCCGGCCTGGCCTCGATCCGCAAGCCCTCCGGCCTGACCAGCACGTCGACATCGCCAGACAGCCCGTCGGCGGCACCAGCCTGCACCGGCAGCACCTCGTCGAGCACGCTGACATTGCCACCGCTGGTCAGCGCGCCTGGCAGCCGGTTCATGGTGCCGACGAACTCGGCCACGAACGCGGTCTTCGGGTGCGCGTACAACTGGTCGGGCACGTCGACCTGCTCGAACCGGCCCTCGCGCATCACGCCGACCCGGTCGGCCATGGACAGCGCCTCTTCCTGGTCGTGCGTCACGAACAGCGTGGTGATGCCGAGCCGCTGCTGCAGCGCTCTGATCTGCTCGCGCAACTGCAGCCGCACCTTCGCGTCCAGGGCCGACAACGGCTCGTCAAGCAGCAGCACCTGCGGCTCGATCGCAAGCGCGCGGGCGAGCGCCACGCGCTGCTGCTGACCGCCGGACAGCTGGTGCGGGTACTGCCTCGCCTGGTCGGTCAGCCCGACCATCTCGAGTAGCTCGGCCGCGCGGCGGCTGCGCTCAGCGGGCTTGGCCTTGCGCATCCGCAGGCCGAACCCGACGTTGTCGATGGCGGACATGTTCGGGAACAGGCTGTAGCTCTGGAACACCATGCCCATGTCCCGCTTGGCGGCCGGTATGGGCGACACGTCCTTGCCATCGACTAGTACCGAGCCCGCGTCCGCTACCTCGAAGCCTGCGACGATTCGCAGGGCAGTGGTCTTCCCGCAACCAGAAGGGCCAAGCAAGGCAACAAATTCACCAGGCTGGATGTCGAGCGATAGGCCGTCGAGGGCCTTGGTGGCTCCGAAGGCGCGGTGCAGGTTCTGCAGTGACAACGACAGGCCGGCGGCCTCGCGTCGTCCGTGGGCGCGTCGTCCGCTGCCGGGCCCGGAGTCGCGCTGGTCGGTCGCTGGTGAGGTCATCGAGAGTCTCCTGTTCCTTGCCGTCCCACCGTGAACAGCGCGACTTCGCCTCCGCCGCGTCGCCGGGCGCCCCGGCCCGCCAGTGTCACTATCGCCATCAAGAAGATCCAGGTCACGAATAGCGAGAGCAGGGACGCGGCGGTGGCCACTGGGCCGCTGTCTTGGGAGAAGAGCACGATCCAGACAGGGAAGGTCTGGTAGAGGTCGAGGCTCGCCATGGTGTACTCACCTAGCACGAGCGCGACCGTGAGCACTATCGCTGACAGCAGCGCTGTTCGCAGGTTCGGCACCACGACCCGCCAGAGCGTGGTCAGCCAGTTAGCGCCGAGCGAGTTCGACGCCTCGAACAGCGTCTTCAGGTCCATGGCCCGCAGGCCGGCGTCGATCGACCGGTAGGCGAATGGCATGGCCAGGATGACGTACTCGAGGCCGAGCAGGTTCGGGCTGCCCTTGAGCGCCGCCGGAGCTATCTGGAGCACTCCGATGATCAGCACGACCGGCGGGATCACGATCGGCAGGATCGTGACGACCTCAAGCACCCGCCGCAGCCGTGGCAGCCGCAGGTGCACGTACACGGTCGTCGGCACCATCAGCACCAGCGTGAGCACGGTCGTGATGACGGCGAGCCGGACCGACAGGCCGAAGGCGGAGGTGAAGCCGGACTGCTTCAGCACGTCAGGAAATGCCTTCAGGCCGGCGAACTTCAGGGCCGCGTAGAGCGGGATGAGGAAGTAGAGCCCGGCGAGGCTCAGGATGACCCAGCGCCAGACCGGGTAGCGGCGCGTCCTCCTGCTCGCCGGCCGGTCGGGAGCGGGCGCGATCGCGCCAAGCTCGGCGTCGGTTATCGCAGCCATCGCGCCGACCTCCGTTGCAGCACCGTGTAGATGATCATGACGACCGCGATGATCAGGACCATCCCGAGTCCGAGCGCCTTGCCGACGTTCTGCTGGCCGGCGATCACGTTGCCGTTAAGGAACTGGCCGATCTGGATGGAGGTCAGCGGGAGCGCGCCTGCCGTCAGGGCGTTGGCCGTGGCGTACGCGGAGAACGCGCTGCCGAAGAGCAGGAGCACGCAGCCGAGGAAGCTCGGGAACAGCACGGGACCGCCGACATAGCGCCAGTAGTGCCAACTGCTTGCGCCGAGGTTGCTCGCCGCCTCCCGCCAGGCTGGCCGCAGTCCTTCCAGGGCGGGCAGGATCACCAGGACCATCAGCGGGATCTGGAAGTACATGTAGGCAAACAGCACTCCGGTCAGCGTGAACAGCGAGAACTTGCCCGCGTAGATGTTGACGCCGAGGTCGTTGAGCCAGCCGGTGACAATGCCAGTCGTGCCGATCGAGGCGATGAACAGGAACGCCAGCGGCACGCCGCCGAAGTTAGCGAAGACCCCCGATGCCGTGATGGCGACCCGGCGCAGGACCGCGCCGCGCTTAGCCGTGAAGATCGCGTAGGCGATCAAGAAGCCCGCGATGCCAGGGATGATCGCCGACAATACGGACAGCTCGATGCTGGTCCTGAAGCCGGTCAGGTAAATGCCGTGACTGGCGATGTCGATGTTGCTGAACGTGAAGTGCCCGGTCACCGAGTTCCTGAAGGCGCCGAAGGCGATCGCCACCGTCGGCAGCAGCAGCCCGAGAAGCACGTAGACGAAGAACGGCACGACGCCGAGCAGTCGTAGCGCGGTGCGAAGCGCGAGGCGGAGCAACCCGCGGGGCGCGGCCCCGGGCTCATTGCTGATGCCCGGGGCCGGCGCCGTAGCGATGGTGTCTGACATAGGACTAGCCGAGCACTTCCTTGGCCCAATCCTGGGCGACCAGGTTCTCAGCCTTGGTGTACTGGGCCTGGCTCGGGAAGGTCAGCGTCCCTGAAGGAGCTGGCGGCAAGGCGGCGTAGGCGGCCTTGTTCACAGTGCCGTTGGCCACCAGGGTCGGCAGCTCGATCGGACGGGCAAAGCCCTCGAGCCAGAGGTTCTGGCCGGTGGTGCTGTACAGGTACTCCTCCCACAGCCGCGCGGCGGCCGGGTTCGGAGCGTCCTTGTTGATCGCCTGGTCGTAGTAGGCGGCGTAGTTCGCGTCCGACGGGATCACGATCTTGAAGCCAGGGATGACCGACTTGACCTCGGAGGCGAGCAGGTAGTCCCACCAGACCAGGATCGGCGTGGAACCGTTCTGCACGGTCGTCGGGCCGCCGACGACCGGCTCGAAGTTGCCTTCCTTGCGCAGCTTCGCGAAGTAGTCGATGCCGGGCTGGATGTTGTTGAACGAGCCGCCGTTGGCCAGGGCTGCGGCGAATACCGCGGAGAACGCGGCGCTCGCCTCGGTGGGGTTGTTGTTGATGGCGATCTGGTTCTTGTAGATCGGCTTGAGCAGGTCCTTGAACGAGGTCGGCGGGACCTTGACCTTGGCCGGGTTGTAGCCGATGGCGACGTAGCCGCCATAGTCGCCGTACCAGGTGGCGTCGGTGGCCTTGGCGCTTGACGGGATGTCAGCCCAGCTCGCGACCTTGTAGGGAGCGAGCAGGCCTTCCTGGTCCGCCTTGATCGCGAACGCGGTGCCCATGTCAAGGACGTCGGGGGCGCGGCTCTGGCCCTTCAGCGAGACCATTGCGTTGATCTCGTCCTGGCTCGAGCCCTCGGGGTTGGCATCGGTGATGTGGATGCCGTACTTGGCAGTGAAGTCCTTCATGATGTTGCCGTAGTTGGCCCAGTTGGAAGGCAGCGTGATGACGTTCAGCTGCCCTTCCTTCTTGGCGGCGGCGACCAGCGCCGTCATGCCACCGCAACTGGCGACTGTCGCGCAGTCGGCCCAGTTCACGGTCTTGCCGCCGCTGCCGCTGCCTGAGCTCGACGAGCTGCTGCAGCCTGCCGCGAGCAGTGCGCCGCTCAGCGCGATCGCTGCGACGGCAAAAGTTTTCTTGCTCCGCACTATTTCCCCTCCGGGTAGGTTGAACCCTTGGTCAGAACGTGAGCAATGGTGTCGGCACTGCATGAATGCACGCTGTTCGCCTGGTTACATTGACTATGCCAGCAGATGAACGCTAATCGTCTACCCGGCCAACATCTGGTGACGGCACATGGTCGGACCTGCTACCAGCCGACCCCTGATCCCGCGACATTTCGTACCAGCCTGGTACAGCGGCAACAAAGGTCACTTACCGGCGGATGAACCCCTCATGTCCGGGCGGCACCAGGTCAGTCCCTGCGACCGGGCGACGTCCGTCGTGATCGGCTGGGTGCCGAGCCGGGCTCATCGGGGTCAGGATGCAGGGACCGCCCTCATGGCGGCGCCGACGATGCCAGCGTCGTTCTGCAGCGTCGCCGGCACGACCGTGGCCCGCAAGGACAGGCGAGGCAGGAACTTGTCCGACTTCCTGCTGATGCCGCCCCCGACGATGATCAGGTCAGGGGACAGCAGCGCTTCCATCTTCTCCAGGTAGACGTCAAGCCGGCCAGCCCACTTGGCCCAGCTGAGGTCCTCGGCCTCCCGCGCGTGCTCGGACGCGCGCTTCTCGGCGTCCTCGCCGTGGATCTCGATGTGGCCGAACTCGGTGTTGGGGACGAGCACGCCGTCATAGAACAGGGCACTGCCGATGCCGGTGCCGAGCGTGAACAAGAGCACAGTGCCGCCATGGCCTTCGCCGGCGCCGAACCTCATCTCGGCCAGGCCAGCGGCGTCAGCGTCGTTGATCACCGATACCGGCCCGCCGGCGGCGCGACCGAGGAACTCCACGGCGTCCACGCCGATCCAGGCCGGGTCGAGGTTCGGCGCGGTCCTGATCGTGCCGCGCACCACTACGCCGGGGAAGGTCATGCCGATCGGACCGGTCCAGTCGAAGCGGGTCACGAGTTGCTTGACGACTCCGGCGACGGCGTCAGGGACCGGCGGATGCGGAGTGTCGATCTTGACGCGCTCCGCGGTGAGCTTTCCGGCCGTGACGTCGACCGGCGCGGCCTTGACGCCGGTGCCGCCAATGTCGATTCCCAGCACATCCGCCATGACGACTCCGATTCGCTTGTGCTGCCCTCTGCTGAGCTGCCCGGTGCCTTGCTGCCCCGTGCTCGGCTGTCTCGGGCTTGGCTGCCTTGGGCTTTGGCTGTCTTAGACCTAGACGCCCCAGTGTGCCTGCTTGAGTGCGGCTACGTCAGCTTCCGCGCCATCAAGTGAGATCCTGGCCGCATCTGTCCGGCCGAACGTCCACATGAGCAACTCCGCTGGCGGCCCGATCACGGTCACCATCGGAGTCCTTGGCCGTACCGTCATCCTGACCGCCCGCTGGTCGTCGGTCCGCTGCCCGACATCGTCGCGCGCGAACTCGATGCCCACAGGTACCTTGCGCAACATCAGCCTGGCCTGTCGCAGCAATCCCCAGATCGCGTCGGTGACCCCGTCGTCGAGGCCGCGCGGTTCCCATCTCGGCTGCGCCCGCCTGACATCCTCATGATGAATGAAGTACTCGGCGAAGTTAGCCTTGCCGTCCACGCCAGGGATTCCGAATAGGGATAGCCGCGGTGGCCCGGTCCTTATGAGCTCGACCAGCATGGGAAATGGAGTGCGTGCGGAAAGCTTGTGCTGAGCCCGCTGCGTGTACTTGGCCATCGGGCCGCCGAGTATCCCCACGGCGGCATCTGGCCTGTGCTCACGCAGCACGAGGTGCGCGGCAAGATCGCTGGTTTGCCAGCCCTCGCAAAGGGTCGGCGCATCAGGACCGCTCTTGTCGAGCAGCGCGCACAATGCAAGGCGCTCATCTCGGGCATAAGTCACTACTCGATACTAGGGCAATGGCCTTCGCCAGCCCGGACCCCGGTACGGCGCGTCGCCGATCTCCGCGCCCGCCCCACCGCGCCCGCCCCACCGCGCCGGCGCCCGCCGCAGCGCACCGCGCCCGCCGCTCCGCGCCCGCGCCCGCCGCACCGCGCCCGCCCCACCGCAACGTAGTCCCGCTGTTGTCGTTCACACGACAGCTCCGGGACTACGTTGCGGTTCCTCTAGGGTCGGGTGGCTGTTGTGCGGGGGTTTCTTGGTGGGTGGGAGCTGGCGGCGGGTAGCGTGCAGGGGATGGCGGGAGGACAGTTGGCTGGCGCGGAGACCTTGGCCGGGACCGAGACCTTGGCCGGAGTTGCGACTTCGGCGACGCTGCGGCCGGGGCGGCGCGAGTTCGCCGTGCTGCTGGTCGCCGGTGTCCTGGGAGCCGGCCTGGTGCTGTTCGCGGCCAGGCAGCATTTCGCGCGGGTCGAGGTCGTGCCGGTGCATCCGCTGCCGGTGAGCGTGACGTGGGTAAGCGGCCAGGATCTGCTGCCTGCGGCGTCGGCCCTGGCCCTCGCCGCGCTCGCCAGCATGGCGGCCGTGCTGGCGACTCGCGGTCTGCTTCGCCGGGTGACCGGGGTGATCGCGGCCCTGCTCGGCGTCGGCATCGCGGTAGTCGCGGCAGGCCGGATCACGGCCGCGGCCGTGATCTCGGCCGCCGGAAGCGTCAACCTCTCGACGGCGGCCGCGGCCAACGGTGGCAGTGCGCCAGGGTCGACGACGACTGGTACTGACACCGGGCAGGCGAGCGGCGGGCTCAGCGGGTTCCCGGCTCACGTGGTGTTCTCCGGGCCGGGCTGGCGGGTCGTGATGGTCGTCGGCGCCGTGATCGTCGTCGCTGCGGGGATCGCCGTCATCGTCAGGGCGCCAAGGCTTCCCGCCATGTCGAGCCGGTACGAGCGAGCCGGCGCCGGGCCAGGCTCGGGTCCGTCTTCGGGGGCGCACTGCGAGTCAGGCCGCGCCGACCGGGGGGCTGGCCAGCGGTCTAGCGATGGACCCGTCGCTGACGGCCTGGCCTTGACCGGGCCAGTCGAGGCGGCCGGCGGTCCGGCGGTCATGGCCACGGCGCAGGTACGCCAGCGGGCGCTGTTGCGATCGACGAGCGCGGCGAACATGTGGGAGTCGCTCACCGCAGGAGATGATCCAACTGTCGGGACAACGGACGACTAGCACGCTGCGGAACCGGCTGGTGTCACTGCGCAGTCGCGAGCCGAGGGGCGGCGGCTTGCCGCGGAACGCGGCTAGGTACCATCGGGGGCGCAAGCATCCCACCCCGAGGGGGCAGCAGACCACGTGAGCGTGCTCGATGACATTCTCGTGGACGTGCGCGCCGACCTCGCGGTGCGACAGCAGGCCGCGCCGCTGGAGAAGCTGAAGGAGGCGGCCAGCCGGGCACCGTCGCCCCGTGACGTCATGGCCGCGCTGCGCACCGACGGCGTGGCGGTGATCGCCGAGGTCAAGCGGGCGAGCCCGTCCAAGGGCGCCCTGGCCGCGATCGCCGATCCCGCCGCCCTGGCCACCGACTACGAGTCAGGGGGAGCGCGTGTCATCAGCGTGCTCACCGAGGGCAGGCGGTTCGGCGGTAGCCTCGAGGATCTCGCGGCCGTGCGCGGTGTCGTCAACGTGCCCTTGCTGCGCAAGGACTTCATCGTCAGCTCGTACCAGCTTTGGGAGGCTCGAGCCTACGGCGCTGACCTCGTGCTCCTGATCGTGGCGGCGCTCGAGCAAAACGCGCTGATCTCGCTGGTCGAGCGAGCCCGTTCGATCGGCCTCGTGCCGCTGGTCGAGGTGCACGAGTCGGCGGAGCTTGACCGGGCCCTGGACGCCGGCGCGGACGTGATCGGCGTGAACGCCCGCAGCCTGGCCACATTGAAGGTCGACCGGTCGATCTTCAGCCAGCTGGCGCCCCGGATACCCGAGGACGTGATCAAGATCGCCGAGTCCGGCGTCCGCGGGCCGCACGACCTGCTCGCCTACGCCGCGGCCGGCGCTGACGCGGTGCTGGTCGGCGAGAGCCTGGTGGTCGGCAAAGACCCGCGCTCGGCGGTCGCCGACCTGGTCGCCGCCGGCTCGCATCCCGCGCTTCGCTCTGACCGAGGAGGCAGCTCGTGACCACCTCGCCGACCGGCGCATCGGCGGCCCAGGATCGGCTCCACCAGGATCGAGAGGCCACCGACCCGTCCGACGGGTTCGGGCACTTCGGCCCGTTCGGCGGGCGGCTCGCGCCCGAGGCGCTGATGTCCGCGCTTGAGGAGCTGACCGCGGCCTACGAGAAGGCCAAGGCCGATCCGGACTTCCAGGCCGAGCTCGCCGCGCTGCTCTACGACTACGCCTCGCGTCCGACCAGGCTGACTGAGCTGCCGAGGTTCGCCGAGCACGCGGGCGGTGGCCGGGTCTTCGCCAAGCGGGAGGACCTGACCCACACGGGCTCGCACAAGATCAACAACGTGCTCGGCCAGGCCCTGCTCGCCAAGAAGATGGGCAAGACGCGGCTCATCGCCGAGACCGGAGCCGGCCAGCACGGCGTGGCCACCGCGACCGCCGCCGCCCTGTTCGGCCTGGACTGCCGGATCTACATGGGAGCCGAGGACACTCGCAGGCAGGCGCTCAACGTCGCCAGGATGCGCATGCTCGGGGCCGAGGTGATCCCGGTGACCATCGGCAGCCAGACCATGAACGACGCGATCAACGAGACGTTCAGGGACTGGGTTGCGAGCGTGCAGAGCACTCACTACTGCATCGGCTCGGTCGTGGGCCCGCACCCGTTCCCTTCCATGGTGCGTGACTTCCAGCGCATCATTGGCGTCGAGGCCAGGGAGCAGGTGCTCAGCCAGGCCGGGCGGCTGCCGGACGCGGTGATCGCCTGCGTCGGCGGCGGCTCGAACGCCATCGGCGCGTTCCACGCCTTCATCGGGGACGAGAGCGTGCGACTGGTCGGCTGCGAGGCCGGCGGTGACGGAATCGACACCGGCCGCCACGCGGCGACGATCTCCGGCGGCTCGCCCGGCTTCATTCACGGCATGCGCACTTACCTCATGCAGGACAGCGATGGCCAGACGCTGCCGACGCACTCGATCTCGGCCGGCCTGGACTACCCGGGGGTTGGTCCCGAGCACTCTTTCCTGCACGAGATCGGCCGTGCGTCCTACCGGCCGGTCAACGACGGCGAGGCGATGGCGGCCTTCTCGCTGCTGTGCCGGACCGAGGGGATCATCCCGGCCATCGAGTCCGCTCACGGGCTGGCCGGGGCGCTCGAGGTTGGCCGGGAGCTTGGGCCGGACGCGGTGATCATCGTGTGCCTGTCGGGCCGGGGCGACAAGGACGTCAACATCGCCAGCAAGTGGTTCGGCCTAGACGCGCCGACCGGCGCGTAAGGAAGGCCGTGACGTGACGCAGGCACAAATCAGCAGCAAGGTGACGGCCGCGTTCGCCGCGGCCGCCGAGGAGCAGCGAGCGGCTCTTGTCGGTTACCTGCCGGCCGGCTTCCCCTCGGTCGACGGCGCGATCGAGGCGGCCAGGGCGATGGTGCGCTCGGGCGTCGACGTGGTCGAGATCGGCCTGCCTTACACCGACCCGCTGATGGACGGTCCGGTGATCCAGGAGGCAGTGCACCAGGCGCTGCTCGGCGGAGTGCACGTTCGCGACGTGCTTCGCACTGTCGAGGCCGTCGCCGAGGCCGGCGCGCCCGTGCTGGTCATGACGTACTGGAACCCGGTCGATCACTACGGCGTCGAAGCGTTCGCCCGCGACCTGGCCAGCGCCGGCGGCTCTGGCCTGATCACCCCTGACCTCCCGCCCGAGGAGGCCGGTGACTGGCTGGACGTGGCCTCAGGGCACGGCCTCGACCCGATCTTCCTCGTCGCGCCGAGCTCGTCTGACGAGCGGATCGCGCTGATCTGCGCGGCTTGCCGCGGCTTCGTGTACGCGGCGTCGGTCATGGGGATCACGGGCGCGCGGGCGAGCGTCGGAGCGGCCGCCGCCGGCCTGGTCGCGAAGGTGCGCCAGCATACGGCGCTACCGGTCGCGGTCGGCCTCGGCGTCAGCACGGCTGCGCAAGCCGCCGAGGTCGCGGGCTTCGCCGACGGCGTCATCGTCGGCTCGGCCTTCGTCCAGCGCCTGCTCACTGCCGGCAACCCCGCCGCCGGCCAGCAAGGCGTCGCCGACCTGGCCGCCGAGCTAGCCGTCGGCGTCCGCACCGCCAGGCAGTAACGGCAGCCGCCTCCTATTCGCCCTATTCGCCCTGTCCGCGGTACAGCGGGGGGACTTCGCTGTCGCTCTGACAGCAGCAAAGTGCCCCCGCTGCTCGGCTATCCCGGTCCCCGTCCATCCCTCGCCCGGCGACTGACGCCCCCGATTCTCCGTGATCACGACTTGGCCGATGATCACGGGCAATCGCAGGCGCGCTCGGCGGGCCGGAGGGCGCTGCCACCGCCCACGGGACGTCCGTGATCATGCTCCGAAGATGATCACGGAGGTTCGAGCGAGTCGGAACGCCGCAGACTCCCGTGATCACGAGAGTTCCTTGATCACGGACGAAGTTGGGGCTGCCCTCGTCCGGGCCGGGTGCTCTCAGACATCCGAGGGGCCGCGCGGGCACGGCCGAGACCGTGAGGCCGGGCTTGTGCTTTCAGATGCCCTGATGGGCCGCGCGGGCGCGGCCGAGACCGTGAGGCCGGGCTGGTGCTTTCGGATACCCCGGAGGACCGCGCGGGGACGGCCGAGGCCACGGCGCGAGGTTGGCGTGATGTGGCTGAAACATAGAATTAACGCGTCGGTAACTGAAGCGACCCGGTGGGTATGATGAGCTTGTGAGACTCACCTGAGCTTTGGTTTTTACCGCGATCGCGTAACAGCGCACGGGTTTGTCCGGCGTCGATTGCGGCAACACTGGGTGAGCTAGGTTGGTGGGCCAATGTCGTCCCTCCGTTTCCGTGAAGGCAGAGCGGATGAGACGACAGGAGGGCGAGTGCCCCCATCCCTAAATCAGCGACCCCTAAGTCAGGAACCGGCAGGAATCCAAGGCCGCCCGCAGGCGAATTGCGCAGCAAGGATTCCGGAATCCGATTCCCTCGGCCTGTATGACCCGCAATACGAGCATGACGCCTGCGGCGTGGGGCTTGTCGCCGACCTGACCGGCAGGCGCGGCCACGCCCCGGTGGAGCAGGCCCTGACGGTCCTGGCCAATCTTGAGCACCGGGGGGCTAAGGGGGCCGACCCGCAGACCGGGGACGGTGCCGGCATCTTGACCCAGATCCCTGACGACTTCTTCCGGGCCGTCTGCGACTTCGAACTGCCGGCGCCAGGGCACTACGCGGCGGGGCTGGTGTTCCTTCCGTCCGGGCGTGACCTGACCGGGGCCTTTGCCGCCATCGAGGCGATCGCGGAGGCTGAAGGCCTGGTCATCATCGGACGGCGCGACGTGCCGCACGATTCCTCCGCCTGCGGGACCGGCGCGCGGGCAATTTTGCCGCATATCTTGCAGTTTTTCGTGCAGTCGGCCTCGGGCGAGTCCGGCCTGGCGCTTGACCGGCGCGCGTATTGCCTGCGGCAGCGGGCCGAGCACGAGGCGGGCGCGTACTTCGTGACGCTCTCATCCGCCACGATCGGCTACAAGGGCATGCTCACCGCCCCGCAGCTTGAGCAGTTCTACCCCGACCTGACCGATCCGAGGTACACCTCGGCGCTGGCGCTCGCGCACTCCAGGTTCTCCACGAACACGTTTCCGTCCTGGCCGCTCGCCCACCCGTTCAGGTACATCGCGCACAACGGCGAGATCAACACGGTCAGGGGGAACAGGAACTGGTGGCGGGCGCGGGAGGCGTTGCTGGCCACCGATCTCATTCCGGCCGGCCCTGACGGCAAAGGGATCGAGCGGCTGCTGCCCATACTCGACCACTCCCAGAGCGACTCGGCCAGCTTCGATGCCTGCCTTGAACTGCTGTGCCTGACCGGGCGGTCGCTGCCGAACGCGGTGCTGATGATGATCCCGCAGGCCTGGGAGAACGACCAGCAGATGCCGGCTGACCTGCGGGCGTTCTACCGGTTCCACGCCTCCTTGATGGAGCCGTGGGACGGGCCCGCGCTGATCGCGTTCACCGACGGGACGCTGGCCGGCGCCGTGCTTGACCGGAACGGGTTGCGTCCCGGGCGGTTCTGGGTCACCGACGATGGCCTGGTCGTGCTGGCCAGCGAGGTCGGCGTGCTCGACATCGACCCGGCGCGGATCGTGCGCAAGGGCAGGCTCCAGCCGGGCAAGATCTTCCTGGTCGACACGGTGGCGGGCCGGATCGTCGAGGACGAGGAGGTCAAGGCCGGGCTCGCGGCCGAGCACCCGTATGACGACTGGCTGCACGCGGGCTTGCTGCACCTGGATGACCTGCCCGACCGGGACAGGGAACTGCCGGACAGCGCCGAGCTGGCGACCTTGCAGCGGCTGTTCGGGTACAGCGAGGAGGACCGCAGGGTCGTGCTCGGCCCGATGGCCATGACCGGGGCCGAGCCGATCGGCTCGATGGGCGACGACACGCCGCTGGCCGTGCTCGCGGACACGCCGCAGCTGGTCTTCGACTTCTTCACCCAGCAGTTCGCGCAGGTGACGAACCCGCCGCTGGACGCGATCAGGGAAGAGGTCGTCACCTCACTGTCGTCGGCGACCGGGCCCGAGTACAACATTTTGGCGCCGGGACCGGCGTCGTGCCGGCAAATCGTGCTGCCCTACCCGGTCATCAGCGAGAGCGACCTCGCCAAGATCATCCACATCAACGAGGACAGGGACCTGCCTGGGTTCGCCGCTCACGTGGTCGACGGGCGGTACCTGGCCTCAGGCGGCGGCGCGGCCCTGCGGCAACGGCTCGACGAGATCAGGGCCGAGGTCTCGGCGGCGATCGACGCGGGCGCCAAGATCATCGTGCTCTCCGACCGCGCCACCGTGGACGCGCAGGCCGCCGGCGCCGTCGACCCGGCCGACGCTGGCCGCTGGGCGCCGATTCCTTCGCTGCTCCTGACCGGCGCCGTCCATCACCACCTGATCAGGGACCGCACCAGGACCCAGGTTGGCCTGGTCGTTGAGGCCGGCGACGTGCGGGAGACTCACCACGTCGCCCTCCTGGTCGGCTACGGTGCGGCGGCGGTGTGCCCGTACCTGGCCATCGATACCGTCGGCGACATGGTCAGGTCTGGCCTGCTGGAGGGCATCAGCGGCCGGAAGGCGGGCGCCAACCTCATCAAGGCGCTCGGCAAGGGCCTGATGAAGATCATGTCCAAGATGGGCGTGTCGACCGTGGCGTCCTATACAGGGGCCCAGATATTCGAGGCGATCGGGCTTGGCCCCGAGGTGATCGATGACTGCTTCGCTGGCACGTCGTCGCGGCTCGGCGGCATCGGATACGAGCAGCTCGCCCGCGCCGTCTCGGCCAGGCTCGCCGCCGCTTACCCGCAGCGGGGGACGGCACCCGGCGGGCTCAAGCCTGGCGGCGACTACGCCTGGCGCAGGGACGGGATGCCGCACCTGTTCAGCCCGGAGGCGGTGTTCCGGCTCCAGCACGCGACCCGGACCGGCCAGCAGGCGATCTTCCGCCAGTACAGCCAGGAAATCGACGACCAGTCGGCCCGGCGGATGACGCTGCGCGGCCTGATCGCCATCCGCGGCGTCGACCAGGGAGCGGCCGCCCCGGCGCAGCCGCGGCCGCCGGTGCCGCTTGACGAGGTCGAGCCGGTCAGCGAGATCGTCCGGCGCTTCTGCACGGGGGCGATGTCGTACGGCTCGCTGTCGGCCGAGGCCCACGAGACGCTCGCGATCGCGATGAACAGGCTCGGTGGCCGGTCCAACTCCGGTGAGGGTGGCGAGGACGCCGAGCGCTACGTCACCGACGCCAACGGCGACCGGCGCCGGTCGGCGATCAAGCAGATCGCCAGCGGCCGGTTCGGCGTCACCGCCGAGTACCTGGCCAACGCGGACGACCTCCAGATCAAGATGTCGCAAGGAGCCAAGCCGGGCGAAGGCGGCCAGCTCCCGGCCTACAAGGCCTACCCGTGGATCGCCAAGACCAGGCGCTCAACCCCCGGCGTCGGTCTCATCTCGCCGCCGCCGCACCACGACATCTACTCGATCGAGGACCTGGCCCAGCTGATCAGCGACCTGAAGAACGCGAACCCGGCCGCGCGGGTGTCGGTCAAGCTGGTCGCCGAGGTCGGGGTCGGCACGATCGCGGCCGGGGTGGCCAAGGCCCACAGCGACGTGATCCTGATCTCAGGCCACGACGGCGGCACCGGCGCGGCCCCGCTGACCAGCATCAAGCACGCGGGCGCGCCGTGGGAGCTTGGCCTGGCCGAGACCCAGCAGACCTTGCTCCGCAATGGCCTGCGGGACCGGGTCATCGTCCAGGTCGACGGCCAGCTGAAGACCGGCAGGGACGTGATCATCGCGGCGCTGCTCGGGGCCGAGGAGTTCGGGTTCGCCACCGCCCCGCTGGTGGTGTCAGGCTGCGTCATGATGCGGGCCTGCCACCAGGACACCTGCCCGGTCGGCGTCGCCACCCAGAATCCTGAGCTGCGCCGCAAGTTCTCCGGGCAGCCCGAGTTCGTGGTCAACTTCTTCGAGTTCATAGCGGAAGAGGTGCGGGAGTACTTGGCTCGGCTGGGGTTCCGCACCCTGGCTGAGGCGGTCGGGCAGGCCGAACTGCTGGCCCCGGTCGCGCCGGCCGGGTCAGCGGCGGCCGCCTACCTGGACCTGACGCCCTTGCTCGCGGTGCCGCCGCTGCCGCCGGGAGCGGTGCGGCACCGGGCCAGGGCCCAGGAGCACCACCTGGAGCTGGCCCTGGACAACACGCTGATCCAGCTGGCTGAGGGCGCGCTCGAAGAAGGCCAGGTGGTCCAGCTTGACCTGCCGGTGCGGAACGTCAACCGCACCGTCGGGACCATGCTTGGCTACGAGGTCACCAGGCGGTGGGGCGGCGAGGGGCTGCCGGACAACACCATCATGGTGCGGCTGCGCGGGTCGGCCGGGCAGTCGCTCGGCGCGTTCCTGCCGCGCGGGATCACCCTGCGTCTGGCCGGCGACGCCAACGACTACGTCGGGAAGGGACTGTCGGGCGGGCGGATCGTGGTCGTGCCCGACGAGGCCGCACCGTTCGCCGCCGAGCAGCAGATCATCGCGGGCAACGTGATCGGCTACGGCGCTACCAGCGGCGAGATGTTCCTGCGCGGTGTCGTCGGCGAGCGGTTCTGCGTGCGCAACTCCGGCGCGGTCGCGATCGCCGAAGGCACTGGTGACCACGGCTGCGAGTACATGACCGGCGGGCGGGTCGTCGTGCTCGGCCCGGTGGGCCGCAACTTCGCGGCCGGCATGTCGGGCGGCGTGGCCTACCTGCTCGATCCCGATCCCAGCCTGGTCAACACCGAGATGGCCGATCTCGAGCCGCTCGGCGAGGCCGATGCCGGCGACCTGCATGACCTGCTCGGCCGCTACCACGCGGCCACGGGCTCGCCGGTCGCGGCGCGGCTGCTGGACGACTGGCAGGCCGCGGTGCGTAGGCTGCGCCGGGTCATGCCGAGGGACTACAAGCGGGTGCTCGCCGCGACTAGGCGGGCCGAACAGGAGGGAAGGGACGTGGCCGAGGCGGTCATGGCGGCGGTGCAAGCATGACCGGGCGGACGCGGGAGGCGCGCGAAAGGGGCGGTGAGGGACGTGGCTGACTCGCACGCTTTCATGACCACGCCAAGGCAGACCGCGGCGCGGCGCCCCGTCGACATCAGGATCACCGACTGGCGCGAGGTCTACCTGCGGATCAGCCCGCCTGACCTCGAGCGGCAGGCGCGGCGCTGCATGGATTGCGGCATTCCGTTCTGTCACCATGGCTGCCCGCTCGGGAACCTGATCCCGGAATGGAACGACCTGGTGAGCCGGCAGCACTGGCACGACGCGATCACCCGCCTGCACGCCACCAACAACTTCCCCGAGTTCACCGGGCGACTGTGCCCGGCCCCGTGCGAGTCGGCCTGCGTGCTCGGGATCAACTCGGACCCGGTCGCGATCAAGCAGGTCGAGGTCGAGATCATCGACCGGGCGTTCGCCGAGGGCTGGGTGGTGCCTGAGCCGCCGAGCGCGGGCGCCCGCGCCGCCGGCCGGCGGGTGGCGGTGGTCGGCTCGGGCCCGGCCGGGCTCGCCGCCGCCCAGCAGCTGACCAGGGCCGGGCACGCGGTGACGGTGTTCGAGCAGGACGACCAGCCTGGTGGCCTGCTGCGATACGGGATCCCCGAGTTCAAGTGCGAGAAGCGGCTGATCGACCAGCGGCTGGCGCAGTTGCGGGCCGAGGGCACGCAGTTCAGGTGCGGGACGCGGGTCGGGACCGACGTGACCGTGGACCAGCTTCGGGCCGGGTTCGATGCGATCGTGCTCGCAGGGGGTGCCCGGGTGCCGCGCGGGCTGCCGGTGCCTGGCGCTGACCTGGCCGGCATCCACCAGGCGATGGAGTACCTGCCGCTGGCGAACCGGGCGACCCAGGCCGGGGCTGGCGCGGGGGCCGGTGCCGGGGCCGAGCCGGCGATCTCGGCTCGCGGCCGGCACGTGGTGATCATCGGCGGCGGTGACACCGGGGCGGACTGCCTGGGCACCGCCCACCGGCAGGGCGCGGCCTCGGTCACCCAGCTTGAGATCCTGCCCAGGCCGCCGGACCACCGCTCGGCCAGCCAGCCGTGGCCGACCTACCCGATGATCTACCGCACGTCGAGCGCCCACGAGGAAGGCGGCGAGCGCGTCTACGCGGTGTCCACCCAGGAGTTCGCTGGCGATGAGGCCGGGCGGGTCAGGGCGCTGCGGCTGGTCGAGGTCGACCTGGACGGCGGTCGCATGGCGGCCAGGCCAGGGACCGAGCGCGAGCTGCCCTGCGACCTGGTGCTGCTCGCGATGGGCTTCGTGAGCGCTGAGGCCGGGCCGCTGCTCGATGACCTCGGCGTGAGCCTGGACGAGCGGGGCCGGGTCCAGCGGGACGATCAGTACGCCGCGGCGGCGCCGGGCGTGTTTGTGGCCGGTGACATGGGCCGGGGCCAGTCGCTGATCGTGTGGGCGATCGCGGAGGGCCGGTCCGCGGCCGCCGCGGTCGACCGCTACCTCGCCGGCGCGTCGGTCCTGCCGGTCGCGATTCCCGCCTCGGCCGCGCCGCTGCGCGCCTGACCGGCGGCGCCTGACCGGCGGCGCCTGACCGGCGGCGCCCGGTCGGCGGCGCCCGGCCTGGTCCAAGTGGCCAAAGCTGGCCAGCGCAGGTAACCTCACGAGCCATGCCGGTCGCGTCGTTGCCAGGTCCCGTCAGCGGTATCTGGCACCTCGGGCCGGTCAGCGTGCACGGCTACGCTGTCTGCGCGGTCGCGGGGATCGTGGTCCTGCTCTGGCTGACCGAGCGGCGGTACCGCGCGGCGGGCGGGCGCCCCTGGCTGGTCATCGACTTCGCCACGCTGGCGGTCCCAGTCGGCCTGATCGGAGCCAGGATCTACCGGGTCATGATCGACTATCCGCGCTACTTCGGGCCCGACCGCGACTGGGTCGGCGTGCTGCGGATCTGGGACGGCGGCCTCGGCCTGCCAGGCGCCGCGGTCGGGGGAGTGGCCGTGGTCTGGCTGTGGTGCCGCCGCCAGGATCTCGGGATCGGTCCCGTGCTCGCCGCCGCCGCGCCCGGCATCGCGATCGGCGCCGCGATCAGCCTGCTCGGCAACTGGTTCGCCCAGAGCCTGTACGGCCCTCCGTCGGGCCTGCCCTGGGCCGTGCCTATCGCCCCCGCCAGCCGGCTGGCCGGCTACCAGGACTTCCCGACCTTCCAGCCGCTGTTCGGCTACGAGGCGCTGTGGGACGCCGCCATCGGCATCGCCCTGATCTACCTGATCCGCCGCCTGAACCTCACCGGCGACCGGGCCCTGGCGATCTGCATCGGCGGCTACGCGGCCGGAGTGCTCGGCGCGGAGTCATTCGTGCTGGCCGGCCCCCAAGAGCACTCCAGCATCGTGATCAAGCAGATCGCGGCGCTCGCCGTGCTCGCCGGGGCCATCGCCTACCTGGGCGCGACCAGGGCCAGGCTCGGTCCCGAGCCGCTGACGGTACCGCCCAGGCGCAGGCTGGCGCTGCTCGCGGCCTCGGCCGCGGGCTCGGCGTCGGCCTCGGCTTCGCCGGCCCTGAGCGCCGATGACGCCCCTCTCAGCCTCAACGCCTCCCGCACCGCCAGCGATGTCCGCAGGAAAACCCCAGCCGACCCGCCGGTCCCTGAGCAATCGAGCCTCGGTCAGCCGGGGCTCGACACCCAACACCAAAGCACTTAGAGCCAAAGAGACCAGGCACCAGCCCGTTCTGCCGCCCGGACTGCGCCACCGAGTCGTCCGGCTAACTGCCGTCGGCCAGCAGGACCGTCGTGCGCCGCCGTCAAGCCGTCGTGCGCCGCCGTCAAGCCGGACTCCGCCGCCGTCAAGCCGGACTCCGCCGCCGTATGGCCGGAACCCGCTGCCGTAAGGCCGGAACCCGCGCCGGGACAGGATGGACCGGCCGCAGCGATTTCGCGGTCGGATGAGCAGCCTGGGGCGGTCTAGGCGGCTCTTGGCGCCGGCGGCCGCCGGGGGACAGCGATGATTACGATCTTGTGACAATGTTGGCCGCCCTCACGGCCGTCAAGCGCCCGTGGCCGAAAGCGATGCGCACCGCGCCAGCCACCGATCGTGGGGGCCCGGGGGTTCGTACCCCCGGGTAAATACGCGGCCCCGGGCGCAGCTGACCCGAAGGTCAGCAAGCATGCGAGGTCAGCGCGTGCCCCGGGTGGGATTCGAACCCACACTTGATGGATTTTGAGGCCATTGACTCTGCCGTTGGTCTACCGGGGCCTTACTGCGGAGGCACGACAAACACGCGGGTCCTGCGCAGTGCATCTGTTCAATGTAGCGGCTATGGATAGGCTTCAGTGGGTGAGCCCGACTCCCTACCGTGTTGTTATCGCCGAAGACGAGGCGCTGATCCGGCTTGACCTCAAGGAGATGCTTGAGGAGCCAGGCCCGGACGCCTACGTCGTGGTCGGTGAGGCCTCCGATGGCGACACCGCCGTCAAGCTAGCCGCCGACCTGAAGCCCGATCTCGTGATCATGGACGTCAAGATGCCGGTACTTGACGGCATCTCTGCCGCCGAGCAGATTACGGCCCGCCGCCTCGCGCCGGTGGTGATACTCACCGCCTTCTCCCAGCGCGACCTGGTGCAGCGGGCCAGCAACGCCGGCGCCATGGCCTACCTGGTGAAGCCCTTCACCAAAGCGGATCTCATTCCGGCGATCGAGATCGCGGTAAGCCGGTTCGCCGAGGTCAACGCGCTGCACAACGAGGTCGGCGATCTCAAGCAGCGGCTTGAGATGCGCAAGTTGCTCGACCGGGCCAAGGGCGTGCTCCAGGCGTCCCGCGGGATGAGCGAGCCGGAAGCGTTCCGGTGGATACAGAAGACGTCGATGGACCGCCGCATGACCATGCGTGCCCTCGCTCAGGAAATCATCGACGACCACCAGCGCTCCCTGGCCACCCCCGCCGACCCTGCCGGGACACCCGCCGCGCCCGCCGCCGATCCAGAGAACGGCCCCGCCGCCTCCTAGTCCTGGCTCCCCTGGCTAGCCGCCCACATCGGGCGGTCATGGGGCATCGGGACTGATTTTAGGCAAGCGAGCGGGGCCAGGCCCTTACCCCCGTGCAGACCCGGCGCCCGCTCGCTTGCGGCCGTCCGCTGCTGCGAAGCAGCGACGGTACGGAGCCATCGGATCCTTTGGTGCCGTGTCAGCCTTCCCCGGGCTGGCACGTTCTCTACTCGGAATCTTCGGGCTCCGGGGAACACCGTAGCGATGAGCGCAGGGCCGCGTGCAGACACTGCCATTACCTGGCCGGTATGGGCCAAACATCCGTTCGGTGAAGCACGGGCGGCGTGGTGGTTACCTGCGGCCTTCGCGTCGTCGCCGGTCACGGCGCCGTCGCCGGGTGTCCGCGCTGCTCGCTCAGTCCCCGGCGGCGCGCGGATTGGTGCCGCCCGACGGGACCGCGTCCCTGAGCAGGCAGCTGAGCCTGGCGGTGCAGACCCGGCGGCCGCGCTCGTCGCTGATCACGATGTCGTAGGTGGCCATCGTGCGTCCCGCGTGCAGTTGGGTGGCTACGCCGGTCACGAGGCCGGCGACGGCGGGACGGTGATGGCTCGCGTTGATCTCGATGCCGACGGTGAACTTGTCCAGGCCCGCGTGCAACGCGGAGCCGACCGAGCCGAGCGTCTCGGCGAGCACGCACGACGCGCCGCCGTGGAGGATCCCGTAGGGCTGGGTGTTGCCTTCCACCGGCATGGTCCCGACGACGCGCTGAGCCGAGGCTTCGATGATCTTGATGCCCATCTTCCCCGCCAGCGTCTGTCCCTGGATCAGGTTGATGACCTGCCCGGTGTCCGGCTGCTCGCCGGCGCTCGCCTGAACGGGGCCCGACTCCGCGGCGGTGGACTCCACCGGGCTCGACTCATCCGCGCTCGCCACCACCGCCACCTTCCGAGTTCGCCACTGGCACCTGGTCAGCGTAGTGCTCGCCGGACGCAGTCCCTTTGTCAGCAGGTCGCACTAGGATTGCCGGGTGGCTGACAAGAACCCGCCCCTGGTTGAACGGGCACAGCTTGAACGGGTACAGCTTGAACGGGCACAGCAGGACCGGCGCGACCTGTTGTTGCTGCTCGACGGTCACTCGCTGGCGTACCGCGCGTTCTTCGCGCTTCCGATCGAGAACTTCGCCACGACCACGGGCCAGCCGACCAACGCCGTCTACGGCTTCACCGCGATGCTCATCAACGTGCTGCGCGACGAGAAGCCGACCCACGTCGCGGTCGCCTTCGACCGCAGCGAGCCGACGTTTAGGCATGAGCAGTACGTCGAGTACAAGGCGACGCGCAAGGAGACGCCGGCTGACTTCAGGAACCAGCTCAGCCTGATTTTCGAGGTGCTGGACACCCTCGGCGTCCAGCGGCTCTCGGCCGCCGGCTGGGAGGCCGACGACGTGATCGCCACGCTGGCGACCCAGGCCGCCGCGCAGGGGATGCGGGTGCTGATCGTCACCGGCGACCGAGACACATTCCAGCTGGTCACCGACGACGTGACGGTGCTGTACACCATGCGCGGCATCAGCGAGATGGCGAGGTACACCCCCGACGCGGTCCAGGCCAAGTACGGCTTGACCCCGGCTCAGTACCCGGACTTCGCCGCGCTCCGCGGCGACCCGAGCGACAACCTTCCCGGCATTCCCGGCGTGGGGGAGAAGACCGCGACGAAGTGGATCTCCGACTTCGGCTCGCTGGCCGAGCTGGTGGACCACGTCGACCAGGTCAAGGGCAGGGTCGGCGACAGCCTGCGCGAGCACCTGGATAACGTGCTGCGGAACCGGCGGCTCACCGAGTTGTCCCGCGATGTGCCGCTTGAGATCGGCCCGGCCGAGCTGGCGCCCGTGCCCTGGGACCGTGACCAGATCCATCAGCTGTTCGACACGCTGCAGTTCCGCGTGCTCAGGGATCGCCTCTATGCGACCTTGCCGAACGGCATACTCGGCCAGCTGGTCGCCGCCGCGAGCGTGACGGCCGAAGCCGGCTTCGACGTCAGCCTCGACCGGCTCGGCCCCGGCGAGGTCAGGGCCTGGCTGTCCGACCACGGCCGCCTCGGCCGCACCGGGCTGGCGGTCAGCGGCACCTGGGGACGGGGTACCGGCGATCTCACCGGGCTGGCGCTCGCCCCGGCGAGCACGCAGGAGGAAGCCGCTCCCGCCGCTTTCATCGACCCGGTGACGCTGGCCGAGGATGACGAGCAGGCCCTCGCCGCCTGGCTCGGCGACGAGTCCGCGCCGAAGGCCATGCACGACGCGAAGGGGCCGATCCACGCACTGGCCGCGAGAGGCTGGGCGCTGCGCGGCCTGACCAGCGACACCGCGCTGGCCGCCTACCTGGCCCTGCCGGGCCAGCGCTCGTTCGACCTCGCTGACCTGGCGCTGCGCTACACCAGGCGGGAGCTGGGCGGCGAGGTCACCGCCACCGGCCAGCTGACCCTCGACATGGCGCAGGAGGAGGACGACGGGCCCAGGGCGCTCGCGGAGCGGGCGCTCGCGACGGCTGAGCTGGCTGACGCGCTCGACGCCGACCTGGCCAAGCGCGGCGCCACCGAGTTGCTCGCCGATGTCGAGCTTCCGCTGGTCAGCGTGCTGGCTCGGATGGAGCACGCCGGGATCGCCGCCGACGTCGATCACTTCGCCCAGATGTCGGCCGAGCTAGGCGGTGAGGTCAAGGCGGCCGAGCAGGGTGCTTTCGCCGCGACCGGGCACGAGTTCAACCTCGGGTCGCCCAAGCAGCTGCAGGAGGTGCTGTTCACCGAGCTTGGCCTGCCGAAGACGAAGCGGATCAAGACCGGCTACACGACCGACTCCGAGGCGCTGACCGGCCTCCTTGAGCAGACCGGGCACCCGGTGCTTGAGTACCTGCTGCGGCACAGGGACGTGGCCAAGCTCAAGAGCATCGTCGACTCGCTCATCCCGATGGCTGGGCACGACGGCCGCATTCACACGACTTATAACCAGATGATCGCCGCGACCGGCAGGCTCAGCTCGACCGATCCGAACCTGCAGAACATCCCGATCAGGACCGAGGAGGGGAGGCGGATCCGGCAGGGCTTCATCGTCGGCGCTGGTTATGAGTGCCTCCTCACCGCTGATTACAGTCAGATCGAGCTCCGCATCATGGCCCACCTGTCCGGTGACGAGGCGCTGGCTGCGGCGTTCGGCTCCGGACACGACTTCCATGCGGCGACGGCGTCGCGGGTGTTCGGCGTCTCCGCGCAGGACGTGACGAACGACCTGCGGAGCAAGATCAAGGCGATGAACTACGGCCTTGCCTACGGCCTTTCGGTCTACGGCCTCAGCCAGCAGCTGAACGTGCCCGCGGTCGAAGCGCGCGGCTACATGGACGAGTACTTCTCGGTGTTCGGCGGAGTGCGCGACTACCTTCAGGCCATCGTGGCTAAGGCCAGGCAGGACGGCTACACCGAGACCATACTCGGCCGCCGCCGGTACCTGCCCGACCTGACCTCCGACAACCGGCAGCGCCGCGAGATGGCGGAGCGGATGGCGCTCAACGCGCCGATCCAGGGCTCAGCCGCCGACATCATCAAGGTAGCCATGCTCAGCGTGGACCGGGAAATCAGGCAGAACGGCCTGTCATCGCGGATGCTGCTCCAGGTCCACGACGAGCTCTTGTTCGAGGTCGCCGAAGGCGAGCTCGACCGGCTTCGTGAGCTCGTGAGCGGCGCGATGTGCACCGCCTTCTCGATGACCGTGCCGCTCGATGTGTCGATGGGCACCGGGCGCAGCTGGGCCGACGCCGCCCACTAGGTCGTGGTGGTCAAGGCGCCTGTTCGGCGCGTGTTCGGCGCGTCTTGGTGTCGTGCCTGTCTCAGGCGGCGGAGCGCTCGCTGAGCGGTCGGCGGCGCAGTTCGGTCTTCTGGATCGCTGGCGGCACGTATGCCTGGTCGAGGGTGCCGATGTCGGTTCCTGGCGGGACGATCTCATCGATCCGGTCCAGGACATCGTCGGAGAGGACGACGTCCACCCCCGCGAGAAGGTCGTCGAACTGCTCCATGGTGCGGGCGCCGAGCAGCGCGCACGTGACACCAGGGTGTGAGATCGCGAACGCCATCGCCAGGTGGGGCATCGACAGTCCCGCTTCGTCGGCGAGTGGGATCAGCCGCTCCACCGCGTCCAGGCGACGCTCATCGGTGAATGTCGCGAAGAGTTTCGCGCGGGTGACGTCGTTGGCCTGGCCGCGGCGGACCCGGCCGGTGAGCATGCCCTGGCCGAGTGGTCCCCAGGCGAGGATGCCCATGCCGTGCTGCTGCGCGACCGGAAGTACCTCACGCTCGATGCCGCGGTTCAGGATCGAGTACGGCGGCTGCTCGGTGCGGAACCGCTCCAGGCCGCGCCGTTCCGCCACCCAGTGCGCCTCCACCAGGTTCGACGCCGGCATATTCGAGGTTCCGAACGCGCGGATCTTGCCGCTGTGGACGAGGTCGGTCAGCGCGGAGAGCGTCTCCTCGATGTCAGTGTCGGGATCGGGGCGGTGGAGCTGGTACACGTCGATGCGGTCGGTCTGGAGGCGGCGCAGCGAGTTCTCCACCGCCGTGCTGATCCACCGCCGGGAGGCACCCTGCTGGTTCGGGTCGGTGCCCATGGGCCGGCTGACCTTCGTCGTGAGGACCACGTTGTCACGGCGGCCCTTGAGCGCCAGGCCGACGATCTCCTCCGAGTCTCCGTACGCGTCCGCCGTGTCGACGAGGTTGATGCCGGCGTCGAGCGCCTTGTGGATGATCCGGATCGAGTCCTCGGGGTCGGGGTTGCCGACCGAAGTGGCGAACATGAGCGCGCCGAGTGCGTACGGGCTGACCTTGATGCCTGTCCGGCCAAGGTTCCGATATCGCATGAGGGTTCTCCAGACGTGAGCGTGACGTGTGCAGGCGCCTGTATCGACGTACACTGCCATCAAGCGGAAGCTCTTTCCGGATTATATGGAATCGCTTTCCGTTTAGCAACCAGGAGAGCCATGGCACCTGAGTCGGTCAGCCCGACGGCACCGTCGACGGGACGGGGGACCGACCCGTCTCGGCGTCAGCGCTCTGACGCCAAGCGGAATGTCGTCGCACTGGTGGCGGCCGCGAAGACCGTGTTCGCTGGCAGCGGCGTGGACGCGCCAGCGAAGGAGATCACCGATCTCGCGGGAGTGGGCGTCGGGACGCTGTACCGGCATTTCCCTCGCCGATCCGACCTCATCGTCGCCGTGTTGCAACACGAGATCGATGAGTGCGTCGAAGCCGCGCAGGAAGTCGGGACGACGCTCAGTCCGTGGGAAGCGCTCACGGGCTGGATCGAGCGGTTCACGGACTTCGTCGGCACCAAGCGCGGACTCGCCTCTGCCCTGCACTCCGGTGACCCGGCCTACGATGACCTCCCGCAACACCTTCTTGACCGGCTCGAGCCGGCGCTGCAGACGCTCCTCGCCCGAGCGGTAGACGGCGGGTACGCGCGTGACGACGTTACGGCCAGGGAAGTCCTCATGACCATCGCCCTGATTTGTCAGCCGGTCCGCGGCGAGCAGCCGAGCTTCAATCAGCGCATGACACGGGTGTTCATGGAGGGACTTGGGCGAGTCCCGCCCAGGACTGCCCGGCCAGCCGCCAGTTGGCCGACGGCAGGTGAACAACGAGCATCAGGTGGCTCACGATCGCCCGGCTGCAATTGACCGCCCGCCCAGGCTCTCATATGCTGATCGGTGCGTTGTGATCTTTCGCAGTCCGCCATGAGAGGCATCAGCGGGCCGGCCTGGCGGCCGGGCGGTGTTGCTAGCGTTGGTGTTGCCAGCACCTTCACTTAAGTTGATGTCGGATGCGCTGCGCACGGCGCGCCCAAAAACCCAAACCCTGTCCGTATCCGGAGCCCATTCACACATGACGACCAGCAGCACGCAGGCCACCTCGACCCCCCAGGTAGCCGTTAATGACATCGGTTCGGAGGAGGCCTTCCTCGCCGCGATCGACGAGACCATCAAGTACTTCAATGACGGCGACATTGTCGACGGGACCGTCGTCAAGGTCGATCGAGATGAGGTCCTGCTCGACATCGGCTACAAGACCGAGGGAGTGATCCCCTCGCGGGAGCTCTCGATCAAGCACGATGTCGATCCCAACGACGTCGTCAAGACCGGTGATCACATCGAGGCCCTTGTCCTGCAGAAGGAGGACAAGGAGGGCCGGCTGATCCTGTCCAAGAAGCGCGCGCAGTACGAGCGGGCGTGGGGCACGATCGAGAAGATCAAGGACGAGGACGGCGTCGTCACCGGGACGGTGATCGAGGTCGTCAAGGGCGGCCTGATCCTGGACATCGGGCTGCGCGGGTTCTTGCCCGCGTCGCTGGTGGAGATGCGGCGGGTGCGCGATCTGCAGCCATACGTCGGCAAGGAGATCGAGGCCAAGATCATCGAGCTGGACAAGAACCGGAACAACGTGGTTCTGTCCCGCCGGGCCTGGCTCGAGCAGACGCAGTCCGAGGTCCGCCAGAACTTCCTGAACACGTTGCAGAAGGGCCAGATCCGCAAGGGCGTGGTCTCTTCGATCGTCAACTTCGGCGCCTTTGTCGACCTTGGCGGCGTGGATGGCCTGGTGCATGTCTCCGAGCTGTCCTGGAAGCACATCGATCATCCTGGTGAGGTCGTGGAGGTCGGCCAGGAGGTCACGGTCGAGGTTCTTGACGTCGACATGGACCGCGAGCGGGTTTCCTTGTCGCTGAAGTCAACGCAGGAAGACCCGTGGCAGCAGTTCGCGCGGATGCACCAGATCGGCCAGGTCGTGCCGGGCCGGGTGACCAAGCTGGTGCCGTTCGGGGCGTTCGTGCGGGTCGAGGAGGGCATCGAGGGCCTGGTGCACATCTCCGAGCTGGCGGACCGGCACGTGGAGATCCCCGAGCAGGTCGTCCAGGTTGGTGACGAGATCTTCGTCAAGATCATCGATATCGACCTTGACCGGCGCCGGATCAGCTTGTCGCTCAAGCAGGCGAACGAGGGCCAGACCGGCGAGATCTCTGGCGACGACTTCGATCCGACCTTGTACGGCATGCCGGCGACCTACGACGAGCAGGGCAACTACGTCTATCCCGACGGGTTCGACCCCGAGTCCGGCGAGTGGCTGGAAGGCTTCGAGGCGCAGCGGGAGGAGTGGGAGCGGCAGTACGCCGAGGCCCGCGCTCGGTTCGAGGCGCATCAGCGGCAGGTTGCCGAGGCGCGAAACCGGGCCGAGGGCGAGGACGGCGACGACGAGTCCGGTGCCAGCTCGCACACCTCGGGCTCGCCGGACGCCGAGGAAACCGGCGGCGGCGGCGGCGCGCTGGCCTCCGACGAGGCCCTCGCGGCGCTGCGCGAGAAGCTGTCTGGCGGCCGTAACTAGGCAGGCGGCATCAGTACGAGCAATGGTCGTGGCGTGGTCACCCTGACGGGCGAGCACGCCACGACCCATGTCGTGGTCACTGAACCTCCCTACGGAAATGAGCCGACGTGCTCCGAGTTGGCCTGACCGGCGGTATCGGCGCGGGCAAGAGCGAGGTGTCGAAGCGACTCGCCGCCCAGGGGGCGATCGTGATCGATGCCGATGCGATCGCCAGGGAGGTCGTGGCGCCCGGCACGCCTGGACTGACCCAGGTCATTGCCATGTTCGGCGAGGATTTGCTCAGGCCCGATGGCTCGCTTGACCGGGAACGGCTGGGTGAGATCGTGTTCGCGGACAAGGCCAAGCTCGGGGCGCTCAACGCGATCGTGCACCCCCTCGTTGGCCAGCGGATGGCTGAGCTAGAGAACGCCGCCGCCGCGAGCGCGATCGTGGTGTATGACGTGCCGTTGATCGCCGAGAACAACCTGGCCGGCGGTTTCGACCTGGTCGTGGTGGTGGACGCGCCGCCGTCGGTCCAGCTGTCCAGGCTGGAGCGCCATCGCAAGATGAGCGCCGATCAGGCCAAGGCGAGGATGGCCGCTCAAGCCGGACGGCCGCAGCGCCTCGCCATCGCAGACCTGGTGATCGATAACTCAGGATCGCTCGCCGAGCTTGATCGTCAGGTCGGTGAGCTGTGGACCGAGCTAGGCCACCGGGCCAGGTCGTCGCTCAGTTCCTGATATGTCAGCCGATCCGCGGTCGGCCGGCTACGTAGACCTTCCCCTTGGGGGAAAGAGTAATATCGCGTGTGGTACTTGCCCGGCAATGGCTAAGGTTGGTGCTGGCGCAACAGCAAGAGGAGGCGGCGCTTGATCGAGGTACTGGGCGTCACAAAGCGCTTCGGCGCGAAGGTCGCCGTAAATGACCTTACCTTTACGGTTGAGCCCGGCCGGGTGACCGGTTTTCTTGGACCGAACGGCGCGGGCAAGTCGACCACGATGCGGATCATCCTTGGCCTGGACCGCCCGCAGAGCGGAACGGCCACGATCGACGGAGTGCCCTACCGTGACTTGGCCGACCCGCTGCGGACCGTGGGCGCGCTGCTCGAGGCGAAGTCGGTGCACACCGGGCGGAGCGCGTATAACCACTTGCTCTTCCTGGCCCAGAGCCAAGGGCTGCGCTCCAGCCGGGTTAACGAGATGCTTGACCTGGTCGGCTTGTCCGACGTGGCCAGGAAGCGGGCCGGCGGGTTCTCGCTCGGCATGGGCCAGCGGCTCGGCATCGCCGCCGCGTTGCTCGGCGATCCGCAGGTACTGCTGCTCGACGAGCCGGTGAACGGGCTCGATCCCGAGGGCGTCCTCTGGATCAGGAACCTGATGAAGCACCTGGCCAGCCAGGGTCGCACGATCCTGGTGTCCAGCCACCTGATGAACGAGATGGCGGTCACCGCCGATCACCTGATCGTGATCGGCATGGGCAAGCTGATCGCAGCCGCGAGCACGGCTGAGGTGATCGCTCAGGGCACGCAGAAGTCGGTACGAGTGCTGACCCCGGACCCGGCCAGGCTTAGCGGTCTCATCACGGCCGAGGGCGGACAAGTCGTGCCGGGAACCGTGCTGCCGTCTGAGGCGGGTGCGGTCGACGGTGCCGACCTGCTCACTGTGACCGGCATGGATGCGAAGCGGATCGGCGAGCTCGCGGCCTCGGCTTCGGTCGTGCTCTATGAGCTGACGCCGCAGCTAGCCTCCCTGGAGGAGGCGTTCATGGAGCTCACGTCGCAGAGCCTGGAGTTCGGCATGCACGGCGGGCAGTCCGATGGCCTGCTGGCGGCCGGAGGGAATACGGCGCTGGCCGCGGAGAGGGAGATCGCCAAGTGACGACGCAAACACCGGCCGTCATGGTCAACTCGGTGCCGGCGGCTCCGCAGCGGCGGCCAGGCCGGGTCTTCGGACTGCTGACGGCGGAATGGACCAAGATCCGCTCGGTGCGCTCCACGTTCTGGACGCTGATCTTGTTCGTCGTGATCACCGTCGGGCTGACCGCGGGGCTGACCGCGCTGATCGTGCACGCGAACGGGCCGAACGCTCCCGCTCGGGACGCGAGGATCATCGCGGATCCGGTCGGCTTCATCCTCGGGGCCGGGATCGGCCTTGGTCAGCTCACGATCTGCGTGCTCGGGGTGCTGGTGATCACGAGCGAGTACTCCACCGGGGTCATCAGGGCGTCGCTGCTCGCTGTGCCCAAGCGCGTGACGATGCTGCTGGCGAAGATCATCGTGTTCTCGCTGCTGCTGATCGTCCTGGCCGAGATCGTCTCTTTCGGGTCGTTCTTCGTCGGCTCCGCCTTGCTGCATGGCCTGCACCTGCCTGGCTCCACGGCAAGCCTGGTGACCGTCAAGCTCAGCGGACCCAACGTGCTGCGAGCGGTCGTCGGGGCCGGGCTATACCTCACCGTGCTCGGCCTGTTCGCGCTGGCCATCGGCGGCTTGATCAGGCATACCGCTGGCGCTATCGCCACTGTGATCGGCGCGGTGCTGGTCCTGCCGATCCTGTCTGGCCTGCTGCCGAGCAACTGGGGCGCGCACATCAACGCCTACCTGCCCGAGCAGGCCGGCTCGCTGATCTTCTCCGACCGGGGTACGGCGGGCCAGCTGCTCTCGGCGTGGGAGGGCTTCGGCGTGTTCTGCCTGTGGACATTGCTGCTGCTGGTCATCTGCGCGGTGCTCTTGCAGCGGCGGGACGCTTAGGCGGGGTTGCCGTAGCCTGGAGTGCCGGCCGGCCGCTTCGCCGGGATGGGGAGCCGGAAGAACGCCGACGACTCCGGACGCCAAAGCAGCACGATGATGACCACGGCGATGATCCAGGTCAGCACGTCGAACGCCTTGCTCGCGGTGCTGCCGATCCCGGCCAGTGAGATCAGCATGTACAGCGTGAACGTACCGAGCAGGGTCGTCGCTACCGTTCTGGCCCACCGCCTGCCTGCGCGGTTCGCCTGAGCCATGGTGAGCCACAGGCCGCAGCCGATCACAGCGACCAGCCCTTGGAAGAGGAAGAAACTGATCTTGTCGGCGTCGACCTGCGTGGTCGTGTAGAAGGGGTGCTGCCGGAAGATCGCGGCGTCGAGGCTGCCCTTGGTGGCCACATCGATCAGCAGCACCAGGATGCTCAGCGCGGCCCCCGAGTACATCAGGATGACCGCGTTCAGCACCGGCTGGGGCGCGGCCGGCCGCGGTGCGACTGGCTTAGGCAGCTGGCCTGGCCCGGCGAACGGCTGATTCGGGAAGGCCCGGCTCGGGCTCGCTAGGTTCGGGCTCGCTAGGTTCGGGACTACCTGGTTCGGGACTACCTGGTTCGGCCTCGCCTGGTTCGGGGCTGGCTGATACTGCGGCGGCTGATACGGCTGGAATCGCGGCGGCTGGTAAGGAAGCTGCTGATACGGGGGCGGCTGGTTCGCGAGCTGCTGGTCCGGGGTTGCCTGGTATGGGGGCGCCTGGTTTGGGGTTGCCTGGTTCGCGAGCTGCTGGTCCGGGGTTGCCTGGTACGGGGGCGGCTGGTCCGGGGTTGCCTGGTTCGGCGTCACCTGAAACTGAGTCGGCTGGTTCGGCGCTGCTTGCCCGGGCGGCGTCGCTTGGTTGGGCGTCGAATGACTGGGCGTCGCCTCGAAAGGATCAGGCGTGAAGGCGATCCGGCCGTCACCCGGTACCTGTCCGGGAGCCCAGTCGGCGGTGACCTCGGCGGTGATGTCAGGGCTTGGCCGAGCAGGTCCTGTGTGCAGGCCGGCAGCGGCGGCGAAGGCACCGGCGACCCAGGTGCAGACGTCGGGCGGGAACATCGACGTCCGGGCAAACGAGGAGGCGGCGAGCCTGGCCGCGGCGTCCACGGTGAGCCCCTGCTTGACGTGATCGCGCAGGCCGTCGGCCACGCCATCCTCGGCGGCCGCCACCAGGATCCTGATCGCCCCCGGCGCGGCGGGCAAGGAGTCCGCCAGCAGGCTGGCCAGCATCGTGGGATCGGACAGGACGCCAGGCCCGCACTCCGCCGCGATCTCGCACAGCGCCGCGCCTGCCTCATCGGCATGCTCAAAAGCCGAGACGGCCACCATTTCCCTCCCACCCGTTCTTGGCTAGAAAGTGTAGACGCGCCGGGCATCGACCCGACCACATTCGCTAGTGAACCCGGCACCGGCGCCCAGCGATCGTCCGTGATCAAGCTCATTTTCTTGATCACGGCAATGCGCGCGGCCATCAATCTCTCCGTGATCAAGGAAAATCCACGATCACGGTAGTTCGGCCGGGGCGCCACGCGGCGAACCTCCGCGATCACTCGGTTGAGGATGATCACGGATCATCGTGCGGGGCGGGAGTGGGTTCCTGGCCGGGAGTGAGCGGCGGACTAGGCGGAGTGGGGCGTGATGGAGTGGCTGGGCCGGGCGGGGGCCGGGGCCTGATGTAGTGGCGGGCTCGGGCGGAGTAGGGCCGGGCGGGGTGGCGGGGCCAGGCGGCGTGCGCCTGACCTGGTGACCGGGTGGGACGGGGCTAGCCTTGCTGGAAGTAGGTGCTGGACTCTTTGCGCCAGAGGAAGATGATCGCGCCCAGGCCGATCAGCCAGCCGACTACATCGAGGACCACGCCAATGCCCAGGCCGGTGCTCAGCCGCCTGAGGCCGAGGAGCAGTCCGATCGTGTTCACGCCGAACAGGACGCTCGCGACAATGCGGGCCCAGTTCCGGCCGGCTGCGTTGGTGCGCGCCATCACGATCCACAGCGCCACCCCGACCAGGCCGATGAAGACGGTGCCGACCACGTCGGCGACCACGAGGTCATGGATTTTGACGGCGGACAGGTGCGGGCGCGCCTTCCTGATCGCGTTGTGCACGCCGCCGATGAGGGCGAGCGAGATGATGACCTCGATGGCGCTGAGCCCGGCTCCCGCGTACATCAGCTTCACCGCGTTGAGCACCGAACGCGGAGCTTGCGGCCGCTCTGGTGGCGCTTCCTGGGCGCCTGCCTTGGGATACGGCTGATACATCATGACTCCCTCGCGGGGCTGCCGCCCGGCGGGCAACAGCGACCGGGCCTGACTGTCGGAGGCCCAGCCTACAGTGGATGTGATGTGTGTTAAGGAGAGCCCATGCGCCCAGTGACCGACCTCCAGCGACGGGTCGCGCCCTTCGAGGTCGTGACCGATATGGTGCCTGCTGGCGACCAGCCCGCGGCTATCGCCGAGCTTGAGAAGCGGGTCAGGTCAGGCACGGCCGATGTGGTGCTGCTTGGTGCCACCGGCACAGGGAAGACCGCGACCGTGGCCTGGCTGGCCGAGAGGTTGCAGCGGCCGACGCTGGTCATGCTGCCCAATAAGACGCTGGCGGCTCAGTTCGCGAACGAGTTGCGGGAGATGCTGCCGAACAACGCGGTCGAGTACTTCGTCTCTTACTACGACTACTACCAGCCTGAGGCCTACGTCCCGCAGACCGACACCTACATCGAGAAGGACAGCTCGATCAACGATGAGGTCGAGCGGTTGCGGCACTCCGCGACCAACTCGCTGCTGACCAGGCGGGACACGATCGTGGTCGCATCGGTCTCGTGCATCTACGGCCTTGGCACGCCGCAGGAGTACGTGGACCGGATGGTGAAGCTGAAGATCGGCGAGACGATCGATCGCGACCAGCTGCTGCGGCGGCTGGTCGGAATGCAGTACGTGCGGAACGACATGTCCTTCACCCGTGGCACCTTCCGGGTCAGGGGCGACACGATCGAGGTCATCCCGGTCTACGAGGAGCACGCCGTCAGGGTCGAGATGTTCGGTGACGAGGTCGAGCGCCTGATGACACTGCATCCCCTGACCGGCGAGGTGATCACGACCGACGACGAGCTCTACATCTTCCCGGCGTCGCACTACGTCGCCGGTCCTGAGCGGATGGAGCGGGCGATCGCCGGGATCGAGGTCGAGCTGGCCGACCGGCTGGCCGAGCTTGAGCAGGCGGGCAAACTGCTCGAGGCGCAGCGGCTGCGCATGCGGACCAGCTACGACGTCGAGATGATGCGTCAGGTCGGCAGTTGCGCCGGGATCGAGAACTACTCGCGCCATATCGATGGCCGGTCGGCCGGGAGCCCGCCCAACACCCTGCTCGACTACTTTCCCGAGGACTTCCTGCTCGTGATCGACGAGTCCCACGTGACGGTGCCCCAGATCGGCGCGATGTACGAAGGCGACGTATCGCGCAAGCGGGTCCTCGTCGATCACGGGTTCAGGCTGCCGAGCGCCATCGATAACCGGCCGCTGACGTGGGAGGAGTTCTGCGACCGCATCGATCAGACGGTCTACCTGTCCGCGACCCCTGGACCCTACGAGCTGCAGCGGGTCGGCGGTGACGTGGTCGAGCAGGTGATCAGGCCGACCGGTCTGATCGACCCCGAGGTCATCATCAAGCCGACCAAGGGCCAGATCGACGACCTGGTGCACGAGATCAGGCTGCGGGCCGAGCGCTCCGAGCGGGTGCTCGTGACCACGCTGACCAAGAAGATGTCCGAGGACCTGACCGACTACCTGCTTGAGCTCGGCATCAGGGCCAGGTACCTGCACAGCGAGGTCGACACGCTGCGCCGCGTCGAACTCCTTCGCGAACTGCGCCTCGGCGAGTACGACGTGCTCGTGGGGATCAACCTGCTGCGTGAAGGCCTTGACCTGCCCGAGGTGTCGCTGGTGGCGATCCTCGACGCGGACAAGGAAGGGTTCCTTCGCTCGGGGACATCACTGATCCAGACGATCGGCCGCGCGGCGAGGAACGTGTACGGCCAGGTGCACATGTACGCCGATCAGATGACGCCATCGATGACCAAGGCGATCGACGAGACGAACCGGCGCCGGGCCAAGCAGGTCGCCTATAACACCGAACGTGGCGTCGACCCGCAGCCGCTGCGCAAGCGGATCGCCGACATCACCGATCAGCTTGCCCGCGAGGACGCCGATACCGAGAAGCTGCTCGGTGGCTCGGGCCGGCGGCAGAGTCGCGGCAAGGCTCCGGTTCCTGGCATGGCGGCTCGGGCCAGGGCCGCCGCGGCCGCCGGCGGGGTGTGGAACGCCGAAGGCGAGCCTGGTCGGGGCGGCGCGGCTCGGGACGACCTGATCGCCCTGATCACCGCGCTCACCGATCAGATGCACGCGGCCGCCGCCGAGTTGCAGTTCGAGCTGGCGGCCCGGTTCAGGGACGAGATCAGGGAGCTGAAGCAAGAGCTGCGCGGCATGCAGGCGGCGGGCGTCTAGGCCCGGTGGGCGGACGGGCGGGCGTCTAGGCCGGGCGGGCGTCTAGGCCGGGCGGGCGGACGGGCTGGCGGGCCGGCTGGCGTCTAGGCCGGCGGGGCCGGCTCGGTCGAGCTCGCGCGGCGCGGAGACTTCAGCTGCTGGTCGGTTGGCATTGTGGCGGTGATTGCCCGGAACGGCTATGCAAGTAGTAGGTCCAGGTCACGAGCCCAGCGGTCGTGACCGAACGTAACGGCGTAAGGTCAGAGGCGTGTTGGCGAGCCTGGCTGCGGCCCTAGCGGCCGCATTTTGCTATGGCATCGGTGCGGTGATGCAGGCGATCGCCGTCCGGGCCGCTTCGCGGCGTCCCGTGCTCGCCGCCGCCGGGGTGAGCGGCGGCGTTGACCCCAGCCTCGTGATCAGGATGTTCCGGCAGTGGCTCTTCGTCGTCAGCCTGCTCATCGACTTCGCCGGGTTCATCTGCCAGCTGATCGCCCTGCGGCGCCTGCCGATCTTCGAAGTGCAGGTGATCATCGCCTCGAACCTCGCCGTCACTGCGGTGTTCGCTTCCTGGCTCATGCACACCGTGCTGAGCGTTCGGGAATGGGCGGCCGTCATCTCCGTGGTCGTGGGGGTCGGCCTGCTCGGGTCGTCGGCGGGTGCGGAAGGGGCGACGAAGGTCGGAATCGACTTTCATCTCGCCCTGATCGCGGCGCTGGCCGCGATCAGCGTGCTCGGCATCGCGGCGGCGCGGCTACCGAACCCGTTCCGGACGCCGGCCCTGGGCGCCGTGGCTGGCCTCGGCTACGGCGTGCTGGCCGTGTGCGCCAGGATCCTGCCTGGGTTCACCCCGGTCGCCCTGATCAAGTCGCCCGCTGCCTACACGCTGGCCGCGGCCGGGATCATCTCGTTCATGTTGTACGCCTCGGCCCTGGAGAGCGGGAGCGTGACGGTGGCCACGGCGGCGGTGATCTTGCTAGAGACCGTGCCGCCCGCGCTCGTCGGCGTGCTGTTCCTCGGCGACAAGACCAGGCCGGGGATGACCGGGCCCGCGATCGCCGGGTTCATCCTGGCGCTGCTCAGCGCGATCGCGCTGGCCAGGTTCGGCGAGGCGGGCGTGAACAAGGACGAGCAGCCCGCACCGCCGCGAGCAGCGGTCGTGGTCACCAGCACCTCGCCGGCTGCCCCGAGCCCCGCGGTCGGCTCGACCGTCGCGACTGGTGCCACCGTCGCGACTGGTTCCACCGTCGCGGCCGAGGTGACCGCCGAGCTGACGGCGGACCTGACGGACGATCTCAGGGCCGAGAGCAGGCCGGACGGAGAGGGCAAAGACGGCAGCGACAACGCCGGCGCGCACGGTCCCCACCAGGCATCGTCGGCCGGTGAAGGGCCGCCGGCGCCCGGCCGGCGGGCTGACGGCACGGCCGAGTCGAGCGCCGAACTTCCCAGCGGGCGGAAGAACTAGCGGCGCCACCTCGCAGCCTGCCGCGTCGGTGCAGGTCAAAGCGCCACCTTCCTGATATTCTGATACCCCGTGGGCTGGCGGGTCAGCATCGCCGGCACGGACCACGGGAGCCGAATTGGCGACGCCTGCGCATTCCGCGCGACCAGTACTGACCACGCACATCTTCGTGACCGGTGGCGTGGCATCGAGCCTTGGCAAGGGCCTCACCGCCTCTAGCCTGGGCCGATTGCTCAAAATGCGCGGCCTGCGGGTGAGCATGCAAAAGCTCGACCCCTACCTGAACGTTGACCCCGGTACCATGAACCCGTTCCAGCACGGCGAGGTCTTCGTGACGGACGACGGCACCGAGACCGACCTCGACGTCGGTCACTACGAGCGATTCCTCGACACCCGGCTGCCCGGCTCGTCGAACGTGACGACCGGGCAGGTCTACTCGAGCGTGATCGCCAAGGAGCGGCGAGGTGACTACCTGGGCGATACCGTGCAGGTGATCCCGCACATCACCAACGAGATCAAGAGCCGCATCATCGAGATGGGCGGCCCGCAGACGGACGTGGTGATCACCGAGGTGGGCGGCACGGTCGGCGACATCGAGTCGCTGCCCTTCCTCGAGGCGATCAGGCAGATCAGGCACGAGATCGGCCGGGACCGGTGCTTCTTCCTGCATGTGTCGCTGCTGCCCTATATCGGCCCGAGCGGCGAGCTGAAGACCAAGCCGACCCAGCATTCGGTGGCGGCGCTGCGCAGCATCGGCATCCAGCCCGACGCGATCGTGTGCCGGTCCGACCGGCCTATCAGCGGCGGGCTGAAGCGCAAGATCAGCTTGATGTGCGACGTCGACGAGGAGGCGGTGGTGTCCACTCCCGACGCTCCGTCGATCTACGACATCCCGAAGGTGCTGCATTCCGAAGGCCTGGACGCCTACGCGGTGCGCAGGCTGGGGCTGCCCTTCCGCGACGTGGACTGGAGCGACTGGAACGAATTGCTCGGCCGGGTGCACCGGCCGGCCAGGAGCGTGACCATCGCCCTCGTCGGCAAGTATGTCGACCTCCCTGACGCGTACTTGTCGCCCGCCGAGGCGCTGCGGGCGGGCGGTTTCGGCAACGACGCCAAGGTCGATATCCGGTGGGTGCCGAGCGATGACTGCCAGACGCCCGAGGGCGCGGCCCGCAGCCTTGAGGGCGTCGACGGCATCTTGATCCCTGGCGGCTTCGGGGTAAGGGGGATCGAGGGCAAGATCGGCGCGGTCCAGCATGCCCGGCTCAACAAGATCCCGGTCCTCGGCCTCTGCCTTGGCCTGCAGTGCATGGCCATCGAGGTCGGCCGGGACGTGGCCGACCTCGACGGCGCCAACAGCGCCGAGTTCGACCCGGACACGCCCTACCCGGTGGTGGCCACGATGCCGGACCAGGAAGACGTGGTCGCCGGCGAGCGGGACATGGGGGGCACGATGCGGCTCGGCCTCTACCCGGCTGTCCTCGCCGAGGGCAGCTTGGTCAGGCGGCTGTACGGGGCCGAGATCGTGCACGAGCGGCACCGGCACAGGTACGAGGTGAACAACGCCTACCGGCCCGCGCTCGAGGCGGCCGGGCTGGTCTGCTCCGGGCTCTCCCCTGACGGCCGGCTGGTGGAGTTCGTCGAATTGCCCGAGTCCGTGCACCCGTTCTTCGTCGCCACCCAGGCCCATCCCGAGTTCCTGTCCCGGCCGACCAGGCCGCACCCGTTGTTCAGCGGCCTGATCGCCGCTGCCATCGAGCGCTCGAGGTCCAAGCCGGCTAGCCAGTCGGTCCCGGCCGTGGCCGGAGGCCGCTCGGTCGCAAGCGCATGAAAGACGAGCACTGGCGGCTCGCCGACGTGGCCGGGAAGTGGCCAGTCACCGCTAGCAGCGAGCTGGCTCACGGCAGCATCATCACGGTCAGGCGGGACACTGTCGTGATGCCCGATGGGGACCACGCCGACCGGGAGGTGGTCGAGCATCCGGGAGCAGTGGCGATAGTGGCCCTGGATGAGGACGGCAAGGTCCTGCTGATCCGGCAGTACCGGCATCCGGCCGGCCGGATGCTCTGGGAGATCCCGGCCGGGCTCAGGGACGTGCCCGGCGAGCCGCTGGAGAAGACAGCCCAGCGGGAACTACTTGAGGAGACTGGCTACCTAGCCGCAAACTGGCAGGTACTCGCCGATGTGTTCCCCTCGCCAGGGATCAGCAGCGAGCGCCTGCGGGTGTTCCTGGCCAGGGAACTGATCCAGGTGCCCGAGGCCGAGCGCGACTACATTCCTGAGCACGAGGAGGCGTACCTGGTGACGCAGTGGGTGCCGATCGAGTCGGTGATCGCGGCGTTCCTGTCCGGAGAACTTCACAACGGAGTGGCGGCGATCGGGGTACTTGCGGCATATGTTGCCTGGAGAGGTGAATGGACCGGACATCGAGGACTTCCCGGTTTCACCGAACTGCGCGGGACTGACGCACCGGAGCGCTAGGAAGGATGCAGGGGCATGAAGGTTGGCATTCCCAAGGAGATCAAGAACCACGAGTACCGGGTCGCCATCACGCCGGCTGGCGTGCATGAGCTGGTCAGGTCGGGCCATGAGGTGTTCGTCGAGACCGATGCGGGCACGGGGTCATCGCTTCCCGACCCGGACTTCGTGGAGGCGGGCGCCCAGATCCTTGCTACCGCCGATGACGTCTGGCAGACCGGTGACCTGATCCTCAAGGTCAAGGAGCCGGTCGCAGAGGAGTATCACCGGATGCGCAAGGACCAGGTGCTGTTCACCTACCTGCACCTGGCGGCGTCGAAGCCGTGCACCGACGCGCTGATCGGCTCGGGGATCACCGCCATCGCCTACGAGACCGTGCAGTTGCCGGACGGGTCACTGCCGCTGCTCGCCCCGATGTCCGAGGTCGCGGGCCGGATGGCGCCCCAGGTCGGCGCCCACCACCTGCAGCGCGACGGCGGCGGCCGCGGCGTGCTGATGGGCGGGGTCTCGGGGGTCTACGCGGCGAAGGTCGTCGTGCTCGGGGCCGGGGTGTCCGGCATGAACGCGGCCGCGATCGCGCTCGGCATGCAGGCCGAGGTGCTGCTCGTGGACAAGAACATCGGCAGGCTTCGCTCCGCGGACGCGATCTACCAGGGCCACCTGCAGACCGTCGCCTCCAACGCCTACGAGATCGAGCGCGCGGTGATCGACGCTGACCTGGTGATCGGGGCGGTGCTCGTGCCAGGCGCCAAGGCACCCATGCTGATCTCGAACGAGCTGGTCTCCAGGATGAAGCCAGGCTCGGTGCTGGTGGACATCTCCATCGACCAGGGCGGGTGCTTCGAGGATTCGCACCCGACCACGCACGCTCACCCGACTTACCGGGTACACGAGTCGGTCTTCTACTGCGTCGCCAACATGCCAGGCGCGGTGCCGCACACCTCGACGTTCGCGCTCACCAACGTGACGCTGCCGTACATCATGGAGATCGCCAACTACGGCTGGCGGGCCGCGCTCAAGTCCGATCCTTCGCTGGCACCTGGCCTGAACACTCATGATGGCGCCATCACCTGCGGACCGGTGGGCGAGGCTCAGGGGCTGCCCGTGACGCCACTGGCGGAGGTGCTCGCCTGACAGCGGTCGCGGTCGCCATCCGCCGGTACCTCGATCACCTGACTGTCGAGCGCGGGCTGTCCGCCCACACCCTGGAGGCGTACCGTCGCGACCTGCACAGGTACGCGGCCACGCTGGCCGGGACGGGCCGGACCGAGATCGGCGACGTCACCACGGCTGACGTCGCCGACTACCTCGCCTGCCTGCGGTCAGGTGACGCCGATCACGCGCCGCTCGCAGCCAGCTCGGCCGGCCGGGCGGTCGTGGCGGTGCGCGGGTTGCACGCCTTCGCGCTGGCCGAGGGGCTGGCCGGGACCGATCCGGCGAGGGTCGTGCGGCCGCCCGCGCCGCCCAGGCGACTGCCGCACGCCATCTCGGTGCCCGACGTGACCAGGCTGCTGCAGGTCGCGGGTGACTCGCCGGCCCAGCGCCGGGACCGGGCGCTGCTCGAATTGCTCTACGGCACGGGCGCGCGGATCTCCGAGGCGCTCGGGCTCGACGTCGACGACCTGGACACCACCGGCCAGCGCGGCGCCGAAGGCATCGCCACGGTCCGGCTGGCAGGCAAGGGCGGGAAGCAGCGGGTCGTCCCGCTCGGCAG
>DATKFV010000163.1:0-61915 GCA_035511035.1 Streptosporangiaceae bacterium | reverse complement strand
CCAGCGACTACCTGACGCTGAGCTGCATCGCCATCGCGTGCTCGACCAGCGCGATCAGGACTTCCTTAGTCGAACTCCGGCCGCGGGCGTCGCACTGCACGATCGGCACGTTCCGCCCCAGCGACATCGCTTCCCTGACGTCGTCGATCGCGTGCGGGAAGTCGCCGTAGAACCCGTTGATCCCCACGATGAACGGCAGGTTAGCGGCCTCGAAGTAATCGACAGCAGGGAACGAGTCAGCCAGGCGCCGAGTGTCCACGAGCACCACGGCGCCGATCGCGCCCTGGATCAGGTCGTCCCACATGAACCAGAACCGGTGCTGGCCCGGGGTGCCGAAGAGATACAACACCAGGCCGGCATCGAGCGTGACCCGGCCGAAGTCCATCGCGACCGTCGTCGTGGTCTTGTCCGGCGTGTGCGACAGGTCGTCGACGCCGTCGCTGACGGCGGTCATGACGGCCTCGGTGGTCAGCGGGGTGATCTCGGAGACTGAGGCGACGAACGTGGTCTTGCCCGCGCCGAAGCCGCCAGCCACGACGATCTTTACAGACGTGACAGCAGCGTCTGTGTCAGAGCCAGGAACGGCCTTAGAGCTTGCGAAGTCCACTAAGCACCCTTTCAAGAAGGTTGAGATCTGGTCGACCGCCCTGGGAAAGGTCCGCCTGGTGCACGCGGACCAGACCTTCCATGGCCATGTCCCCGATCAGAACTCGGGCCACGCCGAGCGGCATCCGCAGCACTGCGGAGATCTCGGCGACCGACCGCCAATCGCGGCAATAGCCGAGAATCGACTGGCATTCCGGGCTCAAGGATGACAGATCTCGGGCCTCATAATGCGACGCCGACACCATTGCCTCGATCTGCAGCTGATAGCTCGGTTTAGTCCGCCCGCCGGTGACCGCGTACGGGCGCACCAGTGAGCTCGACTTGTCTTGGGCGGCGAATGGCGAGCCCTTGTCGGGCCCGCCAAAGGCGCTTGACCCGAACAGACCCCCCTCGCGTCTGTCACCTGGCATCGGTAGCCGACCTTCCGTCGGAGGCACGGATAGGCCGCCTTCCGCCAACCACTCTTCATGGCGGGGAACAGACACCGCTCGCTCCTGCCGCTTATCCGCTGGCACCGGGCCAGCTAGGTGGAATCGAACCGCGCACTTCAGGTGTCAGGGCACTTCCCACCCGCTCCACCATCAAGGCCATCTCATACGCGACCAAACCCATGTCACAATCAGCCGCAGCCAGCACGGCCAGGCTGGAACCATCGCTGATCGCCATGACGATCAGCAGGCCCCGCTGCATCTCTACTACGGTCTGGGAGACCGCTCCACCTTCAAATACCCGGGAAGCCCCCTGCGTGAGGCTCGTCAGCCCGGACGTGACAGCTGCCAGCTGGTCCACTCGGTCAGGGGGGAAGCCCTGAGAGAACGCCATCGGCAGACCATCTGATGAGACCACGATCGCATGCGCCACTGAAGGCACCCGCTCGACAAAATTCGTTACCAGCCAGTTCAGATCCTGTGCCGGACGGGTTAGCGGGCTCACCGGCGCTCCTTCCTGTCGTGATGGGCACTCGGCGCGGCTACGCAGCTTTGGCTCAGCGTAAGCGGCCGGACTTGCGACGTCGTCGTGGGAGTACGCAGAACTAGCATGACTGTGTAAGCACCCTCATGTCACCCATCACCTGGAACTTCGCCCGTTCCTTGGGCCTGGTCAATTCCCGTTGCGGCACGACCCTCTCGCATTCCTCGCTGAAGACTTGCGAACCGTTCTCTCGTCGCGGCCGGCGATCGCGACGGCACCGGAGGCGGAGCCTCCGCGCTCGCCGTCCCAGGAATCAGGTTCGCCTGCGGCACGCGCCGTGGTAGCCCGGCGACCGTCGTACCGCCCGAAGCGGGCGCGACCGCGACCTCAGCCGCCCGCCAGCCCTCATCGGCGGGTGAGGACCAGGCCGGGGCCGACGCGACCGCCGTTTGCCCGCCTGACCCAGTGCCGCCTGGCCATTCGACCGACGGCCGGCCGCGGCGGAACCAGTCTGACTCGACAGCCTCGAAGATAGGCAGCCTGTTCTCCTCTCCCAGCGAGGCTGGAGGAGGCACGATCACCCCGCCAGCAGTCGTCCCGAACTGGGGATCTTGCGTCCGGAATGTACCGCTCACGGGCATTGACCGGGCGATCGGCGCGCCGAACACGGGCTGGGGCCGCTGACCTGACTGATCCGCGCTCCAGGCCGCGCGCTCCTGGGTGGACTGGTCATCGGTCCAGGCCGGCTGCTGCGACTGCCATCCGGCCGCCGGTGCCGAGCTAGCGTCGGGCGACCAGCTCGGGACGCCAAGCGGGCCGGTCGCGGCTGGCTGACCCGGCTGGCCCGGCAGGCCCGGCTGGCTTGGCTGGCTTGGCCACTGCGCGGGATCGCCGACGCTCGGAATCGGGCCGGTCGCCGGCCCTGACAGCCTGAACGACCCGCTCTGGTCGGCCGGGCCGCCCTGAACGGCGCCGTTGCCGCCGTCGATGTCAGCGCCCTGCCCGGCCGCGGCGAACCACTCGGGATGCTCGACCGATGCCCGCGACCCGGAATCGACCGCTGGTATCGGGCCAGTGTTGTATCGCCCGGGGTGCGGCCCGGCCCCCGGAATCCGCTGCGGGCCGAGGGTGAAGCCACCAGTATCGGCCGCCGGCTGCTCACCGGTACCTGGCCCGTCGCCGAAGCGACGGTCGTCACCGAACCCGGTCCCGCCGAACTGGCGGTCATCGAAGCCGCGCTGGCCAGGGGAGGTGTCATCGGCGAACGCGCCGGCGGCGAACTCACGGCTGCCGAACCCGCCAGAACCGAAATCGGGCTGGCCGAACGCGGGCTGGCCGATGCCGGGCTGGCTGATCTCTGGCGGCCCGATGCCAGACCGGCCGAAGTCACCATCGCCGGGCTGCAGCGGGTTGAACCGGGCTCGGGCGGCCGCCACCTCGTCGTAGGCCGACGGCGGGCCCTGCGGGCTCCAGTCACCCGAGCCACCGCCGCCAGGACCGTTGAAGGCACCGGGACCGATCGCCACGCGCGGCGGCCGCTCGGTCAGCCGGCCAGGATCGACCGAACCGTTCGCGCCCTCGTGGACGATGACCTCGTCGGGCAGCCAGACGAGCGCGGTCAGCCCGTTTCCGCTGGCCGGCCGCAGCCTGACCCTGATGCCGTGACGCGCGGCCAGCCGGGCGACCACGAACAGGCCCATGCGCCGGGACACGGCCACGTCGACCACCGGCGGGTTGTCGAGGCGCCAGTTCGCGTGCGCCATCTCGTCGCCGCCCATGCCGACGCCTTCGTCGGTGATGTCGAGCAGCACTCCCCCGCTGCCGAGCATGTGCCCGGACACGCTGACCGGGGTGTCGGCCGAGGAGAACGAGGTCGCGTTCTCGGCCAGCTCGGCGATCAGGTGGACGACGTCGTTGACCGCCGGGCCACGGACGGCAATGCCAGGCTGCACGTTGAGCATGACCCGCTCGTACTGCTCGATCTCGGAGATCGCGGCCCTGAGCACGTCGACCAGCGGCACCGGCTGGTTCCAGCGCCGAGAGGACTCGTGGCCGGCGAGCACCAGCAGGTTCTCTGAGTTGCGGCGCATGCGGGTGGCCAGGTGGTCCATCTGGAACAAGCTGGAGAGCCGGTCCGCGTCCTGCTCGCCCTGCTCGAGCTCGTCGATCAGCCTGATCTGCCGTTCGACCAGCGACTGGCTGCGGCGGGACAGGTTCACGAACATCGCGTTGACGTTGCCGCGCAGCGCGGCCTCCGTGGCGGCCAGCCGCAGCGCTTCCCTGTGGACCTGGTCGAACGCCCGCGCGACCTCACCGATCTCGTCGGACGACTCCACGTCGATCGGCTCGACCTCGACCGGGACGTTCTCGCCGTCGGCCTCGTTCATCCGGCGGACCGTCTCGGGCAGCTTCACCCCGGCAACCTCGAGCGCGCCGGCCCGCAGCCGCCGGAGCGGCCTGACCATGGATCGCCCGACGAACACCGTGAAGAGCAAAGAGACAATCAGGACCAGCAAAATTACCGCGCCGACGATAATCGCCGAGATAATGGCGCGCTGGCGCAGTTCCTTCGCCCTGGCCACGGCCGAGTTCGCCAAATACTCTTCGAAGCTGTGCGTCGCCGAGATGGCGTCGGACATGTCGCCCCACCACTCGCTGTTCACGATGGGCAGCGAGCCGACCTGATTCGGATGCGCCTCGACGTCCTGCTCGTAGCCAGTGACGCGGTCTTCGAGCGACGCCGCGAGCAGGCTGTTCAGCACCGAGATCTGGGTGGTGGTGGCGAAGTCCTGGAAGTCGGCGAAGTCGGCCTGCTGGTTGGCGATCGACGCGGTCAGCGAGTTGCCGAGCCCGGAGTTCAGGTTCCCAGCGGTCAGGCCGTACATGACGACCGCCCGCTGGGTCGAGTCCTCGTACTCGTACCGCGAGATCGTGCCCAGGGCGCGCGCGGTCGAGGTGAGCTGCGGGTCGCTGCTGCTCAGCGCGACCTGGTCGTCGAAGGCGAGGAGCACGTTGATGATGCTCTCGTAGGAGGTGATCACGTCTCCGGCGGCGAGCCTGGAGTACAGCGCCCGGTGCCTAAGGCCAGGAAGGCTGGAAAGGGTTGACCTGACCGCGCTCGCATCCTGCCGGACGATCTGCGGGTAGCCAGAGCCGATGCCGGCCATGTCAGCCTCGACGGCCAGTACCCAGGGCTTGGTGTAGCCGATCTGCTGCTTGGCGAGCACGAGCTGGTCGAAGGAGGTCGAGCCGGCGACCGGCTTGCCCGATACCCGGCCGGCCGCGATGTACCAGACGAGCGAGTCGCGCTCGGCCTCGAGCTGATAGGCCAGCTGCGTGACCTTGGTGCTCATGTTGGCCAGCACCTCGGTGCGCTGGTCATCGACCGCGCTCTGCCAGGAACTGATGATGCTCACTCCGCCAAGGGCCACGGCGGTCGCCGTCGGGATGGTGATGAGCAGCACGAGCCGAGAGCGCACCCGCCAGTTGCGGAGCATCCGGCCCTGGGAGTTCCCCTGCGGCTGATTGCCAGGATTGCCAGGAGCGGGGCCAAGCCCTGCCGCTACCGGCGCCGATCCGGCCCCAGCCGATCCATTACCAGGGACGCCATTGCCGGGCGCGCCGAACGCGCCAGTGGACGGCTCCCCCCCGCTGGCAGCCGCGCCATTGGCCAGGTAGTGATCAGCGGAGCCTGACGAGGCGTCACGGCTCTTCCTGATTCGGGACGGCACAGTCGGTGTACCTCTCACCTGGTCGGCAGGGAGCGGTCAGCAGCGACCCGGATGACCGGAACCGGCATGACCACCCTCCTGGGGGACGAACCTGCGGCAAATCGCATCGTTGCGCAACCAAGGGCGACTCTATCCCCGACCAGTCCGACATGCCGCTATAACCGGCTCTACCGGGTAAACGATGGTAGTTCGGAGTTGCCCTGCCACCCGACATGGCTAGGGTACTCTCTGCCGCATCGTCCTTGTTCTGAAAACTGTCCGGATCACCAACCATCTGCAGCAACAGGGCGGCGCACGCGCCACATATTCCCCAGCGTTCATTGGCCAGCGTTCATAAGGAGAGTCATGAGGCTTTCGACGGCCGGAGGGCACCGGCCAGGTCGTATGTGGTCAGCCAGGGCGACCAGGCGGCTGCGCACGCTCGCGGCGGTGTTCGCCGGCCTCGCTCCGCTCTTGATCGTCACTGGCTGTGACCCTCTGACCGCGCACTCGGGCACCGAGCAGATCACGGTCGCCGCCGTGCCAGGGATCGAGAACGCCAACCTCTACCTCGCCGAGCACGACGGCTACTTCGCCAAGGCGGGCGTCTCGGTCAGGATCGAGCGCTACAGCTCGGTCGCCAAGGAGATCACCGCCCTCAGCCAGGGCTCGGTCGACGTCATCGCGGCCGATTACGGTGACGTCTTCTACGACGAGACCGTCCAGCCGAACCCGATCTACAAGCTGCTAGCCGACGGGTACGACGCCGCCCCCGGCGTCATCGAGATCGTGACGATGCCGAACTCACCCATCAAGAACCCGGCCGACCTGGCCGGCCAGAGGATCCCCGTGCCCAACCTCGAGGTGTCCCCCACCCCGGCCGGCGCCCCTGACACGCTGGCGCTGTCGTCAGCGGTCTCGGTCCTGCAAAGCGACGGCGTCAACCTGGCCGCGGTCCAGTGGGAGTCCATGCCCCAGTCACAAGAGATCACCGAACTGACCAAGGGCCAGGTTCCCGCCATCCTGGTGAGCGGGCTCGGCGTCTACGACGCCCAGCAGCAGGGCGCGGTCGAGCTGATCGACGCCTGCAGCGGCCCGACTTCGGGCATCCCGCTCGATGGGTTCTTCGCGAGCGCTGGCTGGCTGAGCCAGGCCAAGAACCTGGCCGCCGCCAAGGCCTTCAGGGAAGGCCTCTACAACGCCGACGCCGCCGCGACCATGCCGGGGCCGATCCAGGCCGTCTTGCCGGCCTGGATCGGGTCTAGCATGACCAAGCAGGAGGCCGGGCTCGTCACGACCGGGACGTACCCGCTCTCCACGATCGTCGCGAACGTGCAGCGCACCGCCATCTTGATGGACTCAGAAGGCATGACCGCGAGCGAGGTCAACGTGGCCGACATGCTGCGGTTCGGACCCACGAGCACGCACAGCGGCTAACCGCGCCCTGGCACCGGCCGACGACGGGCGCGCGCAGTGACGATCCGCGAGCCCGCCGGGACGGCGTCCAGCGCCCGGGCACCGGCATCAGCGCGCGCCCTTTTGTTATAAAAAAGGTTTTAGCTTAAGACTCCGCGCGCAATCCGAGTTCGCGCGCGATAATCATGCGCTGGACCTCAGAGGTTCCTTCTCCAATTTCCAGCACTTTAGCGTCCCGGTAAAAGCGCCCCACCGGGAACTCATTCATGAAGCCGTATCCGCCAAATACTTGCGTCGCGTCCCTCGCGTTGTCCATCGCGGCATTAGACGCGGTGAGCTTCGCTATCGCGGCCGCCTTCTTGACCGGCTCGCCCGCGACCAGCCTCGCGGCCGCGTCGTACCAGGCCAGCCTGGCCATCGCGGCCCGCGCCTCCATGTCGGCGATCTTGAACTGAATCGCCTGGTAGTGGCCGAGCTGGTGGCCGAAGGCGGAGCGCTGGCCGACGTAGCTAAGGCACTCGTCCACGCAGCCTTGCGCGAGCCCGGCCGCGAGCGCGGCGATCGCGACCCTTCCCTCGTCGAGTACCTGCAGGAACTGGGCGTACCCTCGCCCCTCCTGCCCCAGCAGGTTGACCGCTGGCACCCGGCAGTCGCTGAATGACAGCTCCCTGGTGTCGGAGGCGCACCAGCCGACCTTGGAGTACTCGGGCCCGACAGCGAGGCCTGGCGTGCCGGCCGGGACCATGATCGAGGAGATGCTGGGACGGCTGCCATCAGCGGTTTTGCCGGTGATGGCGAGCACGGTGATGACCGAGGTGATGGCGGTGCCTGAGTTGGTGATGAACGCCTTGGTGCCGTTGATCACCCACTCGTCGCCGTCCCTGACCGCGGTCGTCCGCATGCCGCCGCGGATGTCGGAGCCGCCGCCGGGCTCGGTCAGCCCGAACGCCGCGAGCCGCTCGCCATCGCACAGCGGCGGCAGCCAGCGTTCCCGCTGCTCATCGGTGCCGTACAGGTAGATCGGCATCGTGCCGAGCGCGACCGCGGCCTCGAGGGTGATGGCGACCGACGAGTCGACCCTGGCCAGCTCGTGCAGCGCGAGGCAGAGGGCGAAGAAGTCCCCGCCCATACCACCGTAATCCTCAGGAAAGGGCAGCCCGAAAAGTCCCAGCTTGCCCATCTTGGAAATAATGTCGTACGGGAACTCGCCCCGCTCATAGAAACCGCCGATGACGGGGGCGACAGCATCCCTGGCGAACTCACGGACCGTCAGAGCAAGCGCCTCATGCTCATCGTTGAGACTGAAGCTGATCACGCTAGTGATGTTACCGGGCAACGTGGCGGCCCACGCTAGGCTGAGCAGGTGGGTAGCAGTCGGGCCGTTATCCGTACATTAGGGATACTGTTTACACCTGCCCGGAGGCGAGCAAGGACTACCGCCCAATGCCCGGCTGGTGTCGCGAGCGCGGCCGGCCGCAAACTAGGGTGGCATCGGAGTTCTGGCTCACCTGGCTGACACCGAACCTGGCTGACACCGGGCCTGGCTGACACCGAGCTCTTGCTGACACAGAAAGGACGGTTGCCCAGTATGGCGACCCTGACCTGCCCGGCATGCGCGTCCCAGGTCGGCCCGACCGACCTGATCTGCTTCACGTGCGGCGCTAACCTGCCCAAGGTCCGGCCGATTCAGGACAGGGAGGACTCGCTCCCGGTGACCGTGGCCCAGAAGACGGTCTCACCGCAGGAAGTGCTGCGGGCGATCGCGTCGACGGTGCTGCAGATCAGCTTCCCGGCGGGGAACGTCGAGGTGCCGGCCGGCACCTCGGTGCTGCTCGGCCGCGACCCAGCCGAGTCACTCGTCGCCGCGGCGTTCGACGGCTGCGAGAACGTGTCCCGCCGGCACGCCATGGTCCTGGTCGACGATGCCGGGCACGCCACCATCAGGGACGAGGGCTCCACGAACGGGACTTTCGTCAATGGCGACCGGTTGCTGCCTGGGGTCGACGTCAGGCTGGTCGACGGCGACGAGGTGAGGCTGGCCGCCGACGTGACCGGAAAGGTCTCCCTCCCGGCCGCCGATGACGATCCCGCCGCCTTCGGCTAAGTCGCCGACCGGCAACCCCCACGCCGTGCCAACGTGGGGGCTCCGCTAGCCCCTCGTGCCAACGTGGGGGCTCCAGGCGCCGGGCCGGTGCCACTAAGGTGGCAGTTCTACTCGATGAACCAGGGCGAGCCTGGTTCGCCGGTCATGAACCAGGGCCGGTAGGGCGACGCCCTCGGTGGCCCGCCGTGGTCAAGCACCCGGTGGCCGGTCTCGGCATTGCCGTCGTGCGAGCCGCCCCTCTCCGGGTCACCGGGCTGATCATCTCGTCGGCTACCTCCCGCGCCTGACCGGCTGTCAGCAGCGGATGCCGCGCGGCTAGCGCCACCACGCCCGCCAGCCTCAGCCGTCTCAACCGTCTCAGCCGCCCCGGCCGAATCGGATCTATCGTCCTCACCGGCCTCACCGGCCTCGAGCCGGTCAGCGGGTACTTCCCGGTCGGCTGGCCGTTCGCTGTAGGCCGAGGGGTGAGCAGCGTCAAGCCGGCTCAGCCGTTCCCGCAACTGGTCAAGCAGCTCGCTCGGCGGCCGGGCGGCACCGTCGCCGAAGGCTTGGTCGACCCCGGCTAAGCGCCGGGACGACCCAGGTGAGTCCATCGATCCCACGCTTCCGATCCCTTCCTGTCCGGGGAAATCTACCCCCGTTATATGACAAAACCGAGCTAGCCCGGCATGCGAGTAAGCCCGAGCCGATCCCAGTCGGACACCAGCACGGTGGCGAGCCGCCGGACGGCGAACTGCCAGCTCTCCGGCGCGTCTCGCCAGTCGAACCGGCCGGTCGCCAGCCTGGTCGCCGCGACGACGTCGTCGGGGACCACGACGAGGCCGCGCGCGGCCGGCAGGTACCGCGAGAGGCGGCCGACATCGAGCTTCGCCCCCTTGGCCGGCATCCGGTTGACCACGACGGTGATCGGCCGGCCCCACTGGTGCAGCAACTCGGTGGACTCGGCGACCAGGCTCGCCGTCGCCGGCTGGGCGTCGGTGAGCAGCACCACCTGGTCAGCGGCCGCGATCGCGGCAGCTAGCGCCGGATCCTGCAAGCCAGTGCCGCAGTCGAGCAGGATCAGGCTGAAGAAGTCCTTGAGCCTGGTGATGACCCGCCGGTACGCGTCCTCGTCGAGAGCCGCCATCCGCTCAGGCTCGGTCGGGGCTGGCACCACGAGCAGCCCGTGCACGGCCCGGCCGAGCAGCGAGTCCAGCGCGGTCAGCGACAGCTCGTCGTCATCGAGCACCAGCCTGGCCAGGTCGTCGACGAACCAGTTCTGCTCGGGCGTCAGCACCCGCCCCAAGGAGCCGAAGTCGGGATTCGTGTCGACCGCGACGATCGGGTCGCGCCGCAGCAGCGAGAACAACGTGCCGAGCAGCGCCGTGACCGTGGTCTTGCCGACCCCGCCCTTCGGCGAGACGACCGCGATCGTGGCGCAGTGCTGGAGCCTGGGCTCGGTGATCCTGGCGTCGAGCCGACCGAGGTTGTCAAGCTCACGCCACCGGCCCCTGGCTCGCTCCAGCCTGGACGGAGCCGCCTCGACGGTGAGGTCGGCCGGACGGTACCTGTGCCTGCCCGGCTCCAACGGCCCCGACGGCCCAGCCGACCCTGGCCCGGCCGGATCGGGGCGGGAACGTACCCGCCACTCCCCCGGCTCGCCCAAAGCCACCCCACCATCAGCCAAGGAGACCAGTCCGGAGCCGGTCCCGGCAGGCCCGGCGGCCCCGGCCGCGCCGTTCATGGCCGCACCACCGGCGCCCGGCCGGGCTGGCCTGTTCTCCCGAGGCTGGTCGCCCTCGGCCAACTCGCCAGCGGCAACCGCCCCGGCCTCCACCCGTCGTTCCCCGGCCTCAGGCCGCCCGGTCGCCGGTCCCGGCCCGTCGGCTCGCTGACTCACCGGTCGGCCCTGCGGGGCCCCGCCCTCCTGCTGCTGGCGCTGCCAGTGGCTCTGCATCAGCCCGGACGGCCGCCGCGGCGGCGGCGCCGCCCGCGAACCGTCGGCGATGGCAGCACCGGGACCGCCGTCCGTCCCTGTCGCTGGGCGGGGGCTCGCCGCCGAGCTGGCCGGGTCGCCGGGACCGCGCTCGGGCCCGGTCAGGAACGCCTGGCTCGCCGCCCTCAGCCTGCTCGTCCGGGTGATCGGCTTCGGCAGCACGGCCTGCGCCCGCTCGAGCGGGTCGAGGTCATCGTCGGGCGGCCTGGGCGTCACCGCGACCCGCGGCAGGTGCCTGGTCACCGCGCCCCGCTCCCGCAGCACGCCCACGCCAGAGCGCGGATCGACATCGCCGGCCGGCTGGCCAGAGCCGCCCGGCAATGGCCTGCGCAACTGGACCGTCGCGCCGCTGGCGACGCCGTGGCCAGCAAGCGTGCCCTGCACCGGGATTGGCTGCCCGAACGCGTCGGTGAGGTGCCAGCCATCGGCCGCCAGCTTGGCCTGACTCAGCTGCATCCCGGCCATGGCCAGCAGGTCGGGCAGGAACGCCGACACGGGCGTGTCGGCGGGCAGGTCGATCTCGTGCTGGCCGAACGGGCTGACCACGGTGACGCGCACGAGCTGATGCTTAGCGGGGACCATAGACGTAGGCCTTTGCTTGTGGCTGCTTCTGTTATTTGGGTGCTACTTCTGCTGGGTAGCTGCTTCTACTTGTGGCTGGCTCGCTTGGCTGGCTTCTTGCTCGGCGAGGTCGACGGCGTCGTCCTCGGCGCTGGCGCCGCCGCCGTGGCGACGAGGCTGACCTGGCCGCGGGAGGCGTAGCCAGCAAGGCCGGTCGCCATCGACGACGGCACGATCACGCTCGCCTCGACGTCGCCGGTCACTTCAGGGGCGCTGACGTCCCAGACCGTGGTGCTGATCAGGCCGACCGGCGTCAGCGGGTTGCCCTGGGCGTTCATTGGCAGCAGCACGATGAGCACCTGCTGGCCGACCGCGAGTCCGCCGGCCGGGAGTTGCCCGGCCTTAAGGTCGAGCCCGACCAGGGCCTGCGCCGGGCCAGGGAGCCCGCCGGACGGGGACAGCATGGCCCTGGCCAGGAACGCGCCCGCCGGGAGCGCCTGCCTGGCGGCCTCGCCGAGCACGCCAACCGCAGCGGCCGGGCTCAGGTAGCCCTTGGGCACGGCGGCCGCCTGGACCGTCACCACCCGGACGTCGGCGGCGGTGAGCCGCGCGCCGGCCGGCAGCGCCACCGCGGTTACGGCGATCTGCACAGCGGGCGGTGGCTTGGGCGCGATCACGTACCGGCCCAGCGCGTAGCTGCCACCCGCCACCAGCAGCGCCGCCACAAGCGCGGTCACCCGCCACGGCGTGACGATCCTGCGCCGGCTCCCGCCGGCCGGGGCGGTGACGAGATCGCCGATCCCGGCTCGCTCGGGTCGCAGCCCAGGGGTCGCCGCCCCGAATCGCCCGTCACCCGGCCGTCGGTCTCCCGCCCGCCCGCCAATACCAGTCGTCTGACTCATCCGACTCCGCTCCCGTCCTCCCGCACCAACCCAGCCGACTCAGCCGCCCCAAGTACCCCGGAAACCCCTGTCGCCCCACTGGCCCCGGAAGCCTCGGCCGGGCCTCTGAAGATGATCATGTCGCCATCCACCACGCCGCTGTCCGCCAGCGGGACGTCGATGTCCAGCCGGGCTCTCCGGCCGCGCGGAACGCCTGGCCTCGGCGGCGCGTGATGCTCGGCGGCCGTTCTCGCGAGCCCCACGCCGAGCACCCCGCCGAGCGACATGACCAGCTCCGCGGGCGTCACGTCAGCTCGCACGCCGATGTCGACCTGGCCGCCGAGGCCCGAGGCGGTGATCAGCACGACCCGCATCCCGGTCACCGCGCTGCCTCCGGTGCCTCGTCGAGGCAGCACTGGATGAGCTGCGGCCTGACCCGGCCGCTGACGAGCACGCCCCGCCCAGGCGGCCATTGCCGCGCCGAGACGCCACCGATCAGCGGCCCTTCCTCGTGCGGCCCTGACAGGACCAACGCCGCGTCGGTGACCTCCCGCAACCGCTGGCCGAACTGTTCATAGGAAGTCCGCTGGCTGCCAGCGACCCGGCGCGCGAGCACAACGCCGAGCCCGATGTCGGCGCCTTGCGCGAGCAGGTCGGTCAGCCCAGTGAAGGGGCCGCCCAGCTGACCTACCAGCAGGTCGTAGTCGTCGACCACGAGCACGTACCTCGGCCCTGACCACCAGCGCCCGCCCCTCAGCTCAGCGATGCCGGCATCGTCGCGGGCCGCCCTCGGTCCCAGCTCGGCCGCGAGCCGCGCGGCCAGGCCTTCCGCGGCCGCGGCGGTCACGGCGTACCCCATCACGCCTGGTCCGTCGGCGATGTCGAGCAGTCCCCTGGACGGATCCACGATGGCGAGCGCGATCTCGTCCTTGCCGCCGGCCTGGCGCAAGTGAGTGATGACGCGACGCAGCAAGGTCGTGCGCCCTGACCCGCTGTCGCCGTAGACCAGCAGCAGGCCGCCCGGCCTGGCCAGGTCCAACTCGACCGGGCGGCTGCGGAACTCGCTGATGCCGAGCAGGAAGCGGCCGTCGGCGGCCGGCGGGGCCGAGCCGGCGATGCGGGCCAGCCTGGCCACGTCGGGCCCGGCGACCCGGAGCGGAAGCGCGGCGATCGCCGGGGCGCGCTGCGGTCCGGCCGCCTCGGTAATCAAGGTGACAGCCTGGGCCAGGTCACCAGGCGCGGGCTCGGCCGCCAGCGCGGGCAGCGCCGCCTGGAACTGGTGCCCGTCCCTCGTCAGCCCCCGCCCAGGCAGGTCGGCTGGCACCCGCGAGGCTGCCTGCCGTCCGGCCAGCGAGTCGGACGGATCGGCCAGGTGCAGCTCCCAGCGGGTGCCGAGCGAGTCGAGCAGCTGCGGTCGCACGTCCAGCCACCGGTTGGCCGAAAGCAGCACGTGCATCCCGAACGGCAGCCCGGCGGTCGCCAGCTCGATCAGCTCAGGCTCAAGGTCGGGCGCCGACTGCCTGAGCTGGCCGACGTTGTCCACGACCAGGAACACGGCCGGCCAGGCCGCCGCTCCCGCGCGCTCGCCTGCCTGCCTGGCGCTGGCCCGCTCGTCGAGCAGCGCCCTCAGCTCCCGCAGCAGGCGCGCGGCCGCCTCGGTCTCGCCCCGGCCGATCACGGCCCCGACGTGCGGCAGCCCCGCGAGCTCGAACAGGCTGCCGCCGCCCAGGTCGAGGCAGTAGAACTGACGCCGATCAGGGCCAGCCGTGCTGGCCAGGGCGAGCACGAGCGTCTGCAGCAGCGTGGACTTGCCCGTGCGAGGAGCCCCGGCGATCCCGAGGTTCCCGCCTGACCCGGCGGGCCGGTAGCCGACTGGCTCCTTGCCCTGCCGCTCTGGCCAGTCGGCCACGCCGACGACCACCCCGCCGGCTGCCTGCGCAGGGCCGAGCACCTCCGTCAGCCCGCCCAAGGTCACGGCGGCGGGCAACGGCGGGGTCCAGATCAGCCGGGCCCGGCCCGCGCCGGCCTCATCCGCGAGCCGGACGAGCGCGCCGAGCTCGTCACCGCGGGACGCGGTCGCCTGCGCCTGGCTGTCCGCGGCCGCGGTCCCGCCGAGACTGAGCGGCCGCAGTACCGAAGCAGGGACAGCCAGTCCCCTCGGGCTCGCGGCCGTCTCGGCCAGCTGCTGCCCTGGCCGCGCCGATCCGCAGATCGCGGCCTTGAACCTCACCTGCTCCTGGTCCACTCGCAGGTACCCGAGGCCGGGCAGGGACGGCAGCTCGAACGCGTCCGCGCTGGCGAGCACCGCGCGCGACTCCTCGGGCGTGAAGGTCCGCAGGCACAGCCGGTAGCGCAGGTGCGGCTCAAGGCCCCTGATCCGGCCCTCGTCGAGGCGCTGGGTCGCGAGCAGCAGGTGCACGCCGAGCGACCGGCCAAGCCTGGCCAGGGTCAGGAAGGTCTCGACGAAGTCCGGCTTGGCCGCTAGCAGCTCGCCGAACTCGTCCACGATGACGACGAGGTAAGGCAGCGGCGGCAGCGGCTCCCCGCGGGCCCTGGCGGCCTGGTAGTCAGCGATCGACCCGAGGTTTCCCGCCAGTCGCAGCTGCTCTTGCCGCCGCGCGAGCTCGCCGGTCAGCGCTTGCTGCATCCGGTCGACCAGGCTGAGGTCGTCAGCGAGGTTGGTCACCAGGCCGGCGACGTGCGGCAGCCGAGCCAGGTCGGCGAAGGCGGCGCCGCCTTTGAAGTCGATCAGCAGCAAGTTCAGCAGCGCGGGGTCATGCCGGGCGGCCAGCGACGCCGTCAGCGAGCGCAGCAGCTCGCTCTTCCCCGAGCCGGTCGCGCCGACGAGCATCCCGTGCGGCCCCATGCCGCCGGCGGCGGCCTCCTTCAGGTCAAGCACCAAAGGCGCGCCGTTGTCCTTCCGCCCGACCGGCACCGCGAGCAGCTCGGACGGCAAGCCGGCCGCGAGCGCGTCCAGGCTGAGCCAGTTCGAGCGCAGGTCGAGTTGCTCGGCCTCGTCGGCCCCGAGCAGCTCGATGAGCCTGACCGGGTCGGCCAGGTCGGCCCCGGCCTCGCCTGACCGCAGCCCGAGCGGGGCCAGCGTGCGTCCTAGCTGGGTGGCGATGCCGAGGTCGAGGCTGTCAGGCACGACCTCGGCCTCGACCCGGCCAGCCGGGCCTGACGCCACGTACCTGATCGTGCTCGGCGTCGTCCAGTCCACGCGCGCGCCGCAGCTCGCCGGCACCTCGTCGAGGTCGCGGACCAGGACGATCACCGTCATGCCGATCGAGGCGGCGACGCCCGTCAGCGCGTCAAGCGATGGCGGCCCCTCGCCGGGCCGGTAGCCGTCCACGATCACCACGACATGCGCGCTCTCGGCGTCTGGCCGGGGCGCCAGCGGCCCGGCGGCCAGGTCATTGGCCGCCAGCAGCCCGCTGGCGGCCTCGCGGCGGCGGCGCAGGCTTTCCATCCGGCGCTGGGCCAGCGCCTCGAACTGCGCCGCGAAGGCGACCTGGTCAGCGGTGACCGCCCGGCCGACCCGGCCAAGGCCTTCCCCGGCCTCAGGATCCCTGGTGTGCGGCAGCCACTTGAGCCAGCCCCAGGTACGGACGGCGGCCAGCGGCACCAGGCCCATGACCCGCAGCTCGGCCGGAGCATGAAAGGTCACCAGGCTGGCCAGCCACGCGCCCGCCAGCGCCCGTGACCGCTCGGGCTCTCCCACGATCGCGATGCAGCCAAGGCTGGCCAGCGGGATGACCACGGGAGAGCCTGGCAGCATCGCCGACTCGGCCATCACCCGGTCGGCGGCCGCGGCGAGGTCGGGATCGGCCTCGGCCAGCGGGCCCTCGTCCCTGGCGAGCCGGACCGGGCAAGCCGCGGGGACTCGCCCGCGGCCGAGGCGCACGGCCGCGAAGTCCTCGTCCCCAGGCCGCCGCTCCCACAGGCCGTCGCCGCGAGCGGCGATCGTGACCAGCGCCTCGGGGTCGGGGAAGCAGGCCGCGGCCGCGTCGCGCTGGGCCAGGGCCGTCGCCTGCGCGTGCGCGCGGACGGCCACGAGATGGTCGGCATAGCGCCGCTTGGTCCTGGCCCAGCGCCTGGCCCTGGTTCGCCGCTGGCTCATGGTGGCCGCCAGCCCGCCGCCGACCATGGCGAGCACCATCGCGCCGATCACGACGAGGTAGACGAGCGAATGGATCAGGAACGCCAGCCCGACCATGGCCAGGCTGCCGAGCATCGGCAGCAGCGAGGCCATCCGGCCGGTCCCGCCATCCGGCGGGGCCGGCGGCGCGATCAGCTCGATCGGGCCAGGCGCAGGCGAGTGCGGCCACGAGCGCTCGGGGCGGTGCACCCTGAACGCCTCTGGCCGGCCAGCGACCGGGCCCTGACGGCCTGGATCGGCCGGACCGGGCGCAGCGACAGCAGGCCGGAGCGCTCCGCCAGCCCCGGCGTGCTCGGTGATCAGCTCTCCTGCCAACGTCGCCCTCGCGCCAAATCGTCTCAATTAGCTACTAGATGTATCAATTACCCCTATAAGCATAGATAACCTAAGTAACGCTCAGACAATAATAGGCCCATCGGAACGGAGCTATCCATAGCCATTGACATTGACAGCAATCATGCGGCATGAGAACGGATTTGAATAAACCATAATTACATCGTACAATTGCCGACCGAACGCCACGCATTGACAAGCCCGCAACCGGCAAGATCACTCCCAGCAGATGATCGTTACCCTGTCGGTGGCATCTCGGTCGGCTTCGGATCAGGGGCAGAGCGCTGGCCCCAACCGGCCCCCGGCACTGTGCCCATCACCCCCACCCCCACTCCTCGCACTGCGCCGCGCTTCTGCAATCGATTGCCGCAGAGGGAGCGCGCTGTGATCACGGTGCGGACGCGATGACGGAATCTCGCCTGGAGCGACCAAGCCAGGCACAGTTCCCTGATCATGCAGAATCCGAGACCACGGAATTTCGGCGCGTCATCAGCCCCACGAACCTCCCTGATCATGAGGCCGGGCTGACCACGGAAACACGAGAGGGCGGCGCAGCTGGCGAGAACCTCCGCGTTCCCGAGACCGAGGTGACCAAACCGCCGTCTTTGACCTGTTGTGGGCGCACTTGGGTGTGGCATGATCTGCCGCAACATTCCCACGAGTCACGGAGGCTGCGGTGGCGGCGGATACCGGGCTCAGGCGCGACGCGATCGGCCTGCGCGAGGTCTTGTTCCAGAGCATCACTGACATGGCGCCGGGCGCGGCGATCGCCGCGTCGATCCCGGCCGGGGCCGCGCTGGCGGGCGGCGCCCTTCCGCTGGCCGTCGTGCTCGCGCTCGTCGCCTGTCTCTTCTCGGCCTGGAGCATCGGCCAGCTGGCCAGGGAGCTGCCGTCGTCGGGCTCGATGGCGACCTACGCCGCGCGCGGGCTGCATCCCTCCCTCGGGTTCCTCGTGGCCTGGGCCTACGCCATGGTCGGCTGGCTGATCCCGCCGCTGGTGCTGCTGCAGCTCGGCTTCACCGTCGCTGGCACCCTGAACTTCGAGATCAAGGGCTACCCGGCGAACCTGTGGTGGCCGTGGGCGATCCTCGGCCTGCTGATCATCGCCGGGGCGGGCTACTTCGGCGTCCGCACCTCGGCGCGGTTCGGCACCATACTCGGCGTGTTCGAGATCGCGGTGTTCCTGATCATGGGCATCCTGCTGGTCATCCACGCGGGCAGTCACAACACGCTGTCCGTGTTCACCACCAAGTACACCCCGCCAGGGTTCCGGGGCTTCAGCGGCGTGGTGGCCGGCTCGGTGTTCACCATCCTGGCCTTCGGCGGGTTCGAGGGCGCGGCGCCGCTGGCCGAGGAGGCCCGCAACCCCCGCCGGACGATCCAGCTCGCCGTGCTGCTCGCGACGCTGCTCATCGGCGCGCTCTACGTGTTCACGACCTACGCCGCGGCCGTCGCGTTCGGGCCGAGCCGGTTCTCGACGTTCACCACGTCGGGCAACTCGTCCTGGGAAGGCCTGGCCCGCGCGTTCTACGGGCTGTTCTGGATCCTCGTCTTCCTGGCGATCGTGAACTCGACGCTGGCGAACTCGAACGCGGGCGTGAACGTGTCCACCAGGACCTCGTTCGCCATGGCGCGGGTCAAGGCGTTCCCGACCATCCTCGCTGACCTGAACCCCAAGCACAGGTCGCCGGTGAACGCGATCGTGCTCGGCACCGTGATCTCGCTGGCGGTGATGCTCGGCCTTGGCCTGCATTACGGCGCGACGACCGCGTTCGCCATGGTCGGCACGGCGCTGGTGATCCTCATCGTCGGCGTCTACATCGTGATGAACGCCGCCTGCATCGGCTACTTCACCCGCAGCCACGACCACAAGGTGAACCCGCTGTCGCACATCATCATCCCGATCCTCGGGATCGCGGCGTTCGTGCCCGCCTGGTGCGCCGGGGCCGGCATCAAGATCGCCGGCCTGAAGTTCATCACCCCGCTGCCGGCCCCGTTGTCCTACATGGGCCCGGCCACCGCGATCTGGATGGTCCTCGGCCTCGCCTACCTGGTCTACCTGTACATCCGCGCCCCGCAGCGCGTCGTCGACGTGGGCCTGCTCCATCTTGACGCCGAGTAGCGACACTAAGGTGATCACGTGAGCGATCTTGAGGTAGTGACGTTCCGGCCAGAACGCGAGCAGTACGCGTGGACGTTCGGCGGGGTGGCGCCGGTCCGGCGAATCAAGCCGCCGGTCGTGCTCGACGTCTTCACCGAGGACGCGTTCTTCGGCCGGGTGCGCAGCGAGAACGACCTCGTCTCGCAGGTGATCGAGTTCCCGTTCGTGAACCCGCAGACCGGCCCGTTCTACATCGAGGGCGCCGAGCCCGGTGACACCGTCGCGGTGCACTTCGCGTCGATCACCCCGGCTCGGGACTGGGGGGCGTCGACCACGATTCCGCTGTTCGGCGCGCTGACCAGCACGCACCTGACCGCCTTGCTGAACGAGCCGCTGCCAGAGCTGGTGTGGATGTGGCAGTTCGACACGGCGGCGAACACCTGCCAGTTCAAGGCGCGGCACGGCGACTTCACCGTCGACTTGCCGATGAACCCGATGCACGGCACCGTCGGGGTCGCGCCAGCGAACCTCGAGGCGCGCAGCGCCCTGGTGCCCGACGCCTTCGGCGGGAACATGGACACCCCGGAGATGCGCGCGGGAACCACCTGCTACCTGGGCGTTAACGTGGAGGGCGCGCTGCTGTCGCTCGGCGACGGGCACGCCCGCCAGGGCGAGGGCGAGACTTGCGGCGTCGCCGTCGAGACCGCGATGAACACGGTCATCATCGTGGATCTGATCAAGGGGACGCCCTGCCCGTGGCCCCGGCTGGAGAACGACGACTACATCATGGTGGCCGGGTCGGCCAGGCCGCTCGAGGACGCGTTCAGGATCGCGCAGACCGAGCTCGTGCTCTGGCTGGCCAGCCACTACGGCCTGGACACCATGGACGCCTACCAGCTAGTGACCCAGGCCGTCGAGGCGCCGCTGGCCAACGTGGTCGACGTGAACTACACCTCGATGGCCAAGATGCTCAAGCGCTACCTGCCGCCTGGCGACGTCATGGGCGGCCTGCACGCCCAGCTCCGCGACCTCGCGGCGGGCCTGCGCTAGCCGCCGCTAGCCGGCACTGGAGGCGGCCTCAGCCGCCGCGATCGCCCGGCGGACCGGCTCGGCGACCCAGTGGGTCTTAGTGATCTCAAGGAGCCGCTGGCGGGCGGCGCGGTTATCTCGGCCTCGGTAGAGCTGGTCTACCAGCCCGATCGCGGCCGCGAGGCACGGCAGGTCAGCCTGGGCCGCGTCGATCGGCCCGGCCCCTAGCACGGCCGCGTCGAGCCTGGCCCGTACCGCCGCCCCCCGGCCCTGGTCGGTCACCGGCCATCGGGGCCGCAGCACGCCGCCCGCACGACGCACTGCCCCGGCCGCGATGAGACGGTCGAGATAGCCGTCCACGATCTTCCGCCGGGGCCGGCTCACCCAGCGCCTGACCTTGACCGAGCGGCGCGCTCGCGCGAGGGCGCCGAGCACGGCGTCCAGGTCACCATCGCCCGTCGCCAAGTCAACGGGCTGGACCACCTCGATCGGGTCGGCGGCCCGCCCGATCCGCCCGGCGCCAGCGAGTTCCACCAGCTCGGCCCCCATCAGCCCGTACTGCAGGTGACCCCGGCAGCGCATGACGCCGTTGCCGGGATCGATCGCCGCCAGCAGCAGGTCCTCGGTCAGTGAGCTCATTCGGCTCACGATAAGGCAAGCCGAGCCTCCCGATCACCAGGTCGCATTTTCCCTGAGCACCGAACCCCGGGCGAGTAGGGGCTGGGCGGCGGAGCCGACCAGGGCCCGGCCCCGAGCCAATTTGCGGCTGGTCTTTAGGCCTTTTCGCTGTCCAGGTTGCGCATCGAGGCGGGATCGTAGCGATCACCAGCCACTTTCCCTGGCGGCACGGCTGCCGCGATCGCGTCGAGCTCGTCCTGGCTTAGCTCGACCCGCAACGCGCCGAGGGCCTCGACGATGCGGTCGCGCCGCTTGGTGCCGATCAGGGGGATGATGTCGTCGCCGCGCGAGAGAACCCAGGCGAACGCGAGCTGGGCGACCGTGCTGCCGCGGCTGGCCGCGATCTGCTCAAGCGTGCTGATCAGGTCCAGGTTGCGGGCCAGGTTCTCGCCCTGGAAGCGCGGGAAGCGGGATCTGGGGTCGTCGGCGGTGATCTCGCGGGCGCTGGCCGAGATCAGGCCGCGGGACAGCACGCCATAGGCCGTGACCGCGATGCCGAGTTCCCGCACGGCGGGCAGGATGTGCGCCTCGATGCCCCGGCTCATCAGCGAGTACTCGATCTGCAGGGCGCTCACCGGGTACACGGCGTGGGCCCGCCTGATCGTGTCCGCGCCGACCTCGGACAGGCCAAGGTAGCGGACGTAGCCTGCCTTGATCATCCCGGCGATCGCGCCGACGGTGTCCTCGATCGGGACGTTGCGGTCGAGCCTGGCGGGCTGGTACAGGTCAACGTAGTCGGTGCCGAGCCTGGTCAGCGTGTGCGCGAGCGAGTTCTTCACGGCGCCAGGGCTGGTGTCGTGGCCGACCATCTTGCCGCTCGGGTCGCGCTGGACGCCGAATTTGACCCCGATGAAGACCTTGCTCCGGTCCTTGGACGCCAGCGCCTGGCTGAGCAGCAGTTCGTTGTGGCCGGTGCCGTAGAAATCACCGGTGTCGAACAGGTTGACGCCGTCGTCCATGGCGGCGTGAATGGCCCTGACCGACTCCGCGTCCTGCGCCGGGCCGTAGATCCCCGACATGCTCATCAGGCCGAGACCGACCCGGGAGACCATCGGACCGCCCGAGCCGAGTTGTACCAGATCCACCCGGATTCTCCTCCCGCCGTGACTGCTCGTGTCCCCGTGCCGCAAACACTGTACGCTGGCCCATCGGCCGGCTGGTGGCGTGCCGCTGCGCGAGGCGAGGAGGTCGGGTTCGTGGACTTTGAGATACCAGCCGAATTGGCCAGCTACCTCACCGAGCTTGACGAGTTCATCGAACGCGAGATCCGCCCGCTGGAACGGCGCGATGACAATATCCGGTTCTTCGACTACCGGCGCGAGGACGCGCGGACCGACTGGGAGCGGGGCGGGCTGCCGAGCCGGGAGTGGGAGGGGTTGCTGCGCGAGGCGGTGGCACTGGCCGACGCGGCCGGGCACTACCGGTACGCGTTCCCGGCCGAGCTCGGCGGGCGGGACGGCACCAACCTTGGCATGGCGATCATCAGGGAGCACCTCGCGGCCAAGGGCCTCGGACTGCACTGCGACCTGCAGAACGAGCACTCGATCGTGGGCAACAACGTCGGGTTGCTGCTCATGCTGAACTACGGCTCCGACGAGCAGCGGGCCGAGTGGGTCGATGGCCTCGCGGCCGGACGCAAGGGGTTCGCGTTCGGGATCACCGAGCCCGCCCACGGCTCCGACGCGACGTTCATGGAGACGACGGCCGTCAGGGACGGCGACTCCTGGGTGATCAACGGCGAGAAGACGTTCAACACCGGGGTGCACGCCGCCTCGCACGACCTGGTCTTCGCCAGGACGAGCGGGAAGGCCGGCGATGCCGAGGGAATCACCGCCTTCCTGACGCCGGTCTCGGCCCCTGGCTTCGTCGTGGAGGAATACCTTTGGACCTTCAATATGCCAACGGACCACGCCAGGGTCAGTCTGCACGACGTGCGAGTGCCGTCCGGCGCCGTGCTCGGGGCGCAGGGCCGCGGGCTGGCGGTCGTGCAGCACTTCTTCAACGAGAACCGGATCAGGCAGGCGGCCTCGTCCCTGGGCGCCGCCCAGTACTGCATCAACGAGTCGGTCGCGTACGCCAAGGAGCGGGCGCCTTTCGGCAAGCCGCTGGCGGCCAATCAGGCGATCCAGTTCCCGCTGGTGGAATTGCAGACCCAGTGCGAGATGGTCCGGGCGCTCATCCATAAGACCGCTTGGCAGATGGACACGTACGGGCCCTTCTCGGCCTCGGACAAGGTATCCATGTGCAACTACTGGGCCAACCGGCTGTGCTGCGAGGCGGCCGACCGGGCCATGCAAGTGCACGGCGGCCTCGGGTACTCCCGGCACAGGCCGTTCGAGCACATCTACCGGCACCATCGCCGGTACCGGATCACCGAGGGAACCGAGGAGATCCAGATGCGGCGGGTGGCTGGCTACCTGTTCGGCTTCATGCGCCAGCGGGCGCCCAAGGGCGTGCCCGAGAGCGCCTCAGGGGACTAGCGGGCTGATGGAGGTCGACACCGGACAGCTCGCCGAGGCGTTGCGGCCCGTGCTCGGCGAGGTCCAGGTCGAGAACGTGGCCAGGCTTTCCGGCGGCGCTTCCCGCGAGACCTGGGCCTTCGACGCCGTCCCCACAAGCACCCGCCCGGCCCCCGAGTCCCGCGCCGACCACAGCTCCTCCGAAATCGGATATCCCGAAATCGGATATCCGGAGATCGGATATCCCCAAACCGAGCTATCTGGCCGGACCGGGCAGCGGGTCGAGCTGGTGCTGCGGCGGGATCCGCCGGGGCGGCCGAGTGAGCCTGGGGCGACGGGGCGGGAGGCGCGGGCGATCGGCGCCGCGAGAGCGGCAGGACTGGCCGTGCCTGAGGTGCTGCTGGCCAGTGACTCGGCTGAGCTGTTCGGTACGGCCGGGATGGTGATGCGGCGCGTCGCCGGGGAGACGATCGCGCGGCGGATCTTGCGGGATGAGCGGTACGCGCCGGCGCGGCGGGTGCTCGTCGGGCAGCTTGGCGAGTTCGCGGCGGGGCTGCACGCGCTGCCGCTATTCGGCGACCTGCCTGCGGCCGATCCGCTCGCCGGGCTCCGGGCCACGCTGGCCGAGTTCGCTGAGCTTGGGCAGGCCAGCGAGGTCTTCGAGCTAGCGGCGGCTGAACTGGCCCGGTCGCAACCGGCGCCTCGGGGGCCGGTCATCGTGCACGGGGACTTGCGGCTGGGGAACCTGATCGTGGCGCCGTCAGGGCTGGCGGCGGTGATCGACTGGGAGCTAGTGCATGCGGGTGACCCGGCCGAGGACCTGGGCTGGCTGTGCGTCAGGGCGTGGCGGTTCGGGGCGGCCGGGGCGGTCGCTGGGGTGGGCTCCCGGAAGGAGTTGCTCTTCGCCTACCGGGCGGCGGGCGGCGCGGACATCAGCCTGGACGAACTGCGCTGGTGGGAGGTGTTCGGCACGCTGCGCTGGGGCGTGATCTGCCTCACCCAGGCGTGGGCGCACCTGTCAGGCGCGTACCGCTCGGTCGAGCTCGCGGCGATCGGGCGCCGGGTCTGTGAGCAGGAATGGGACTTGCTTGAGTTGCTGCGGCCAGAGGCAGCGGCGGCCGCTGCGGGACGCCGGCCTGCGCCTGCGTCCGAGCCCCGCTCGGAGCCAGCGCCCTTCGGGCGGCCGACCGCCAGCGAGCTGCTCGACGCGGTCCGCGAGTTCCTGACCGAGCAAGTGATGGCGCACACGGACGGCCAGCTGGCGTTCCACGCGCGGGTCGCCGCCAACGCGCTCGCGATCGTCGCCCGCGAGCTTGCCCTAGGGCCACCGCCCGATGAACTCGAACTCGCCGACCGAGTCGCCGCCAAGCTCGCCGTGGCCAACCCCCGGTACTTCAGCTCGTCCTGATCTGCCTGGCTAGGCCTCGGGGCGGCCTTACAGATCCTGACATTACCGATGAAAACGTGCATAGCCAATATTTCCCGGCATTGCGGCGGACGATTTTCGGCGTCACCGGGGAGCGCTCTCGTTGGCGGGAGCGTTTTTGTGAAATAGCGACGGCGATCGTCCCCGATAAGACAACGCTCCGCGATAACGACGAAGACGCTCCCCGAAGAGCACGAGAACCGCCCCCGATCCCAGAAGCTTCCCAGCTAACGACGAAGATCTTCCCCCAGACCTCCCCGCATCCCAGCTCGGGTATTGCCGCTCCAAATATCCGATTTCGGAATATCCGAAATCGGGGCGACTGGCGGCGGGGAGTGGCCGGCAGCGGGCGAAGCGTTGCTAGTGGATGCCTTCGGGGCGGAACTGGATGCTGATCCGGGGGCCGGTGACCTTCGCGGACTTGGGGACGCAGTGCTCCCAGGTGCGCTGGCAGGTGCCGCCCATCACGAGCAAGTCGCCGTGGCCGACCAGGTGGCGCAAGGTCGCGCCGACGCCGTTCCTTGGCCGCAGCATCAGCGCCCTCGGGTTGCCGAGCGACAGGATGGCCACGATCGTCTCCTTGACCCGGCGGCCTGACGTGTCACCGTGCCAGGCGACGCTGTCCCGGCCGTCGCGGTACAGGCACATGCCAACCGTGCAGAGCTCGTCGTCGAACTGCGGCCGGTAGTGCGCGTCGAGCGCCCGCATCGCCTCGCCGATCGCCGGATCTGGCAGCGGTTCGCCCTTGCCGTACCAGCTCAGCAGTCTCGGCACATCCACGACCTGGTCATACATGGGGCGCCGCTCAGCCCACCACGGCACGGTGTCGACGAGCCGCTCGAACAGCTCGTCAGCGCCGGTCACCCAGCCTGGCAGTACCTCGACCCAAGCGCCTCCGGAGAGCGCCGTCCGCCTCAGGCCGCCGAGGTCGCCAAGCCCGAACTCCTGGCCGACATCAAGCAGCGACGCCTGAAAGGCAGCAGTCATGTGGCTGAGTATACCCAGTTGTCAAACATGTGTTCGATGACGGTGAGGCACCTCGGCTCAGGAGAGCCCTGACGGACAGGTCTCGGCTTCTGGCGGAGCCATTCCCGGATGCTGGATGATCGTCGCGGAGGATGCTCAGCGGAGGTTGTCATGACACTGGTTCGCCCGCCATCGGCGTTAATCGCAGGACTCGCTGCCTTGGCTGCCATCCTGGCGCTGTGCGGGCCTGGCGACCTGGCCGCGCGGGCCGCGAGCCAGGGAACGGCAGTGCCAGCGTCGGCGAACTCGCCGGATCCAGGACACCAGAACTACCTGACCGATGTGACGACCCTGACCAAACGCGACGCCTGGGCGGTCGGCTACTACTGCAAGTCCAGTTGCCGGACACTCGCTTTCCACGACCTGGTGATGCACTGGAGCGGCCGGAACTGGTCGGTCGTGCGGGCGCCGAACCCTGGATCGCAGGACCGGCTGCTCAGCGTCTCGGCATCTTCGGCATCGAACGTATGGGCGGCTGGCACCTACATCGGCCCGGCCGGCGCCATCGCGCCCCTGCTGCTGCACTGGAATGGCCGGAAGTGGGCACAGTCGCAGGTCTTCTACCTTGGCCTCACCGCGATATCCGCGGTGACCACCCCGGCCGCCAACGTGGCCTGGGCCGTGGGCGACATCGGCAACGCCGTCAACCACGATCAGGCCACGTTCATACTGCACTGGAACGGGAAGACCTGGAACCAGGTCAACAGCCCCGATCCCGGCCCGGTCGACTACCTGTACGACGTGGCCGCCCTTTCCGCCACGGACGCCTGGGCGGCGGGCCAGTACTGCGCCGCCCGCTGCAACGGCGCCTCCCCCGAACTCCGCGGCCTCATCCTGCACTGGAACGGCACCAAGTGGTCCAAGTCGTCGCTCCCGGTCAAGGACTGGCAGATGATCTATACCATCGCCGCGCTGTCTCCGTCGAACGCGTGGGCGACCGGGCTGGCAGGCTTCCAGGGAACCCTTCCGCTGATCCTGCACTGGAGCGGCCGGAACTGGTCGCCGGTTAAGGGCCCCTACGTGGTCCCGGCGGCGCTCGCGTTCGGGTCAGCCGACGACGGCTGGGGCATAGGCACCGGCCGCTCCATGCGCTGGAACGGCAGGAAGTGGCAGCTCGCGAGCCTGCCCGCACCGAGAACCGCCCTCTTCAGCGGGGCCAGCGCCGGGCAGCCAGGCGACGTCTGGGCCGTCGGTAGCTACTGCGCCTCCGCTTGCGCCAGCGCCGCGCCAAGGATCGACACCTTGGCCATCCAATGGAACGGCCACGCCTGGACCCGCCACTAGCGGAGCGCCGGACGACTCACGAGAACGAGGCGGCCCGGTGGACCACGTCGCCTTCCACGTAGGTGGCGAGCACCTTGGTCGAGCCGATCTCCGATGGCGGCCCCGCGATCGGATCCCGGTCGAGCACGACCAGGTCTGCCAGCTTGCCCGTGTCGATCGAGCCCATCACGTCGTCCAGGTGGTTCACGAAGGCCGAGCCGATCGTGTAGGCGGCGAACGCCTCAGCGGGCGGAAGCCCTTGCTCCGGCAGGAACGGCTCGGCCTCCGGGCCGGTCGAGCCCTGCAGCGACCGGTTCACCGCGACGTGGATCGCCCGCAACGGGTTGGCGCTGCTCACGGCCCAGTCGCTGCCGGCCGCGAGCCGGGCGCCCGAGCGCAGCAAGTCGCCGAACAGGTACTGCCGGCTGGCCCGCTCCGGTCCGAGGAACGGGATCGTCAGCTCATCGAGCTGCGGCTCGTGCGCCGCCCACAGCGCCTGCATGTTGGCGGTCACGTCAAGCTCGGCGAACCTGGGCAGGTCGTCGGGATGCACGACCTGCAAGTGCGCGATGTGGTGCCGGTGGTCGTTGCGGCCGTTCGCCGCCCTGGCCACGGCTAGCGCGTCCAGGCACTCGCGCACTGCCCGGTCGCCGATCGCGTGGAAGTGCACCTGGAACCCGAGCGCGTCGAGCGCGGTCACGTGGGCGCCGAGTTCCTCGGGGTCGACGTGCGACAGGCCGCTGGCGCTCGTCTGGCAGCCGCACGAGTCCAGGTAAGGCTCCAGCATGCCGGCGGTGAAGTTCTCGGCCACGCCATCCTGCATGATCTTGACCGTGGTGGCGGCGAACTTGGGCACCCGGCTGAGGTTCCGGCGGGCGACCAGGTCCTCGATCTGGTCCGCTCCCCTGGCCCTGTCCCACCACAGCGCCCCGCGCACGCGCGCCTTCAGCTGACCGGACCGCCCGGCCGCCACGTAGACCGGCAGGGGATCCTCAGACCCCAGGTAGGGCCCGATGATCGCGTCCTGCCAGCCTGTCACGCCGCGCTCGTGCAGGTGCCGCTGGGCGAGCAGCAGCCCGGCCAGCCGGTCGTCCAGCGAGGGCTTCGGCACGAAGGCGCCGACCAGGTCCGCCGCTCCTTCGTGCACCGTGCCCTGCAAGGAGCCGTCGGCCTCCCGCTCGAACCGGCCGTCCACCGGGTCAGGGGTCTTGGCCGAGAAGCCGCAGATCTCGAACGCACGGGTGTTGGCCCAGCCGCCGTGGAAGTCCCGGTTCAGCAGGAACGCGGGCCGGCCGCCAGTGACCTGGTCAAGCTGCTGCCGGCTCGGCGTGCCGCGCTCGAACCACTCCATCCGCCAGCCACTGCCTGAAATCCACTCGTGATCGGGGTGCTCGCCCGCGTACGCCTTGATCCGGCCGAGCGCCTCGTCGAGCGTGGCCGCGCCGATCAGGTTGCAGGCGACCATCGTGACCCCGGCGAAGGCCGGATGCACGTGCGCGTCGGTGAACCCCGGTAGCAGCGCCCGTCCGTGCAGGTCGACGACCTCGGTATCCGGCCCGTGCAGCTCGCGGAGCTCAGCGTCGTCAGCGGCGGACACGGCGACGATCTTCCCTCCGGCCACGGCGACCGAGTCAGCCGGGCGCCCGTCTCGCCCGGCCGCGTTGACCAGGCGCCTGCCGTCGGAGGACGCGGTGTAGACGGCGCCGCCGCTGAAGATCAGGTCCGCGTAGCTCGACAAAAATCCTCCCGTTTTGCCCGGTTAGCAGCTCGGGTCGTCGCGTCGTACTGGCTGATCATCTCGCGACTGCCCGAGGGGAGCCAGCCCTCAACTGTCCCCGCGCTCGCGGCTGTGGCAGAGTTCGGACATGGAACCAGTCGTTGCGACCAGGTATGGATCGGTTCGCGGGCAGCTCAAGGACGGTATCGCGAGCTTCCTCGGCATCCCGTACGCCGCCAGCCCGACCGGCGAGCGCCGGTTCGCCGCGCCCGCGCCGCCCGAGTCCTGGACCGGCGTGCGGGATGCGACGGCCTACGGCCCGACCCCGCCTAAGCCTGACTACCCGGCACCGTTCGACACCGTGCTCCCCGAGCCGCGCGTCCCCGGTGACGACTGGCTTAACCTCAACGTCTGGACCCCGCAGGCGGCGCTAGACCAGGCAGCCGACGGGCCTGCCAGCGCACCAGGCCTGCCGGTCATCGTCTGGATCCACGGCGGCGCCTTCGCGAACGGCAACTCCGCCGTGCCGATGTACGACGGCACCACGTTCGCCAGGGACGGCGTCGTCTTCGTCGTCATCAACTACCGCCTCGGCGTCGAGGGCTTCGCCTTCCTGCCCGACGCGCCGCCGAACCGGGGACTGCTCGACCAGGTCGCGGCGCTTGAATGGGTGCGCGACAACATCAGCGCCTTCGGCGGGGATCCGGCCAACGTCACGATCGCCGGCGAATCGGCCGGCGCCATGAGCGTGATCACGCTCATGGCGATGCCGCGCGCGGCCGGCTTGTTCGCCAAGGTCATCGCCGAGAGCGGCGCGGTCCAGGCCGCGGCCGACCCGGCCGATGCCGCCCTGGTCACCGCCGAGCTCGGGGCAGCGCTCAAGGATGACCTCTCCGAGGCCGGCGTCTCCGCGGCCGCGCTCGCCGAGCTCAGCCCTGAGGAGGTCATCGCCGCTCAGGTGGTGGTCCGCGACGCTCTCGCGGCCGAGCCGAACCCGGCCAGGTTCGGCCAGTCGGTCGTCGTCAGCTCGATGGCCTTCATCCCTGTGGTCGATGGTGACGTGCTCCCGCAGCATCCACTCGCCGCGATCGCGTCCGGCGCCGGCGCGGACGTGCCGCTGCTGATCGGCACCAACGCCGAGGAGTTCAGGTTCTTCCTCGTCCCGCCTGGCACCATCGACACGATCACCGACGACCTGCTCGGGCTAGTGGCCGGAGCCTTCGGCGCGACCGACGAGGTCATCGCGGCCTACGCGGTGAACCGGCCTGACGCCAAGGCCGGTGACCTGTTCGCGGCCATGCTCACTGACCGGTTCTTCCGGCTGCCCGCGATCGCGGTCGCGGATGCCAGGTCAGGCGGGACCGAAACGCCGGCCGCCACCTACTTCTATGAGTTCGCCTGGGGCGTCCCGCCCATCGGAGCGGGTCATGCCGTTGAGATCCCCTTTGTCTTCGACAACCTGTCGTCACCTGACGCCGTGGCGATCGTGGGCGCGCACGACGGACCGCACCCCGCCCAGGACGTCGCCGACGACATGCACGCGGCGTGGGTCAGCTTCGCGCGGACTTCCGACCCTGGCTGGCCAGCCTTCGACGCGAGCCGGCCGGTACGAGTCTTCGATTCCGGCGGCGGCTCGGTCGAGCTTGACCCGCGCGGCGACGAGCGCGCGATCTGGCCAGCCGGGTGAGCCGTTCACGGCGCGGTCCCGGTTAGGCCGCGCACTCCCGGCAGATCAGGTCACTGCCCTTCGTCTCAGCGAGTTGGCTCCGGTGGTGCACAAGGAAGCAACTTGAGCAGGTGAACTCGTCCGCCTGCCGAGGGATCACCCGAAATGAGAGCTCCTCGTTCGACAGGTCAGCCCCTGGCAGCTCAAGTGACTCCGCAACATCGTCAGGATCTAGGTCGATCGCTGTCGATGACTTGTCCATCCGACGCGCCTGCAGTTCCTGCAAGCTGTCCTCAGTGAGCTCCTCGTCAGTCTTCCTCGGGCTGTCGTAGTCAGTAGCCATGTTGGCTTTACTCCTCCGTCGTTAAACGTCGTCGCGCGAGTGCAACGCTTTAGCGGGCTCGGTTGTGCCCGAATCCGGCGGGGAATTCTGTCACGCTCACCCCCGCCACGTACACGTAACCCGCCCGGTTGTGGTTCGGGTCCGCTGCGGTATGACAGCAGACCGGAGTTAACTACCACATCGGGACATCACGGTCAGGTGCCGGGCTCGGACGTCGTGCTCAGGTGTCGCGCTCGGGATCCAGGCTCACCAAGAGGTCATGCAGCTCAGCGAAGAGCGCCGGGCCGCCGGCGACCGTCATCGACGAACCCGCCGGTTTTCCGGCGAGACCGCCGACAATCGCTCCCGCCTCGCGGGCGATTAGGCTACCCGCTGCGATATCCCAGTACTGCACGCCACGCTCGTAGTAGCCATCGACATTTCCGGCCGCGAGCGCGCACAGGTCGGCCGCAGCGGCGCCGATCCGCCTGATGTCCCTGACGGCGGGCAGCACGCAGGCTACGACCTGGCCCTGCACCCGGCGACGCCCGGGATCGTAGCCGAATCCGGTCGCGATCAGCGCTCGCGCCAGCGGCACGTCGGCGTTGCAGGCCAGCCGCTCAGGCTCACCGCCGCGCAGCGCGACCCGGTACGAGCCGCCTCCGAGCGTGCCGTAATACAGGGCGTTCCGCCTGGGCACGCACACGGCGCCGGCGACGACCTCGCCGCCCACCTCGGCCGCGATGCTCACCGCCCAGTCCGGCAAGTCGTACAGGTAGTTGACCGTCCCGTCGAGCGGGTCCACGATCCACCGCACCATCGTGTCCCCGCCGGTCTGCCCGCCCTCCTCACCGAGGATCGCGTCGCCCGGCCGAGCCGCGCCGATGCGCTCCCTGATCAGCCGCTCGGCGGCCTGGTCCATCTCGGTCACGACGTCGGTCGGGCTCGACTTGGTGCTCACCACGACGGCCTTGCCGCTGCCGTCCGCCAGCATCGCCCCCGCCTCGCGCGCCGCCAGGCAGGCCAGCTCGAGCAACCGGTCCGGCCCCCCCTCAGCCAGCACCGCCTCGGCTCGCTCCTGCTCGCCCGCTGCCGCTCCAGGCTCAGCCATGGTGCCCCGATAGCCAGGTCGCCGACCGGTCGGGGCCGTGCCCGCAACATCCCTGCGTGCAGAAGCTCGGCGCGGCCTGGCTAAGCGCCAGTACCGCCTCCCCGGCCCGGCCGGCCGCATAGTCCCTGACCAGCGCGGTGATCATCGAGACGAACCTCGGGTCGGTGCCCGGCGTCGCGGCCCTGGCCAGCGGCAACCCGAGCCGGTCCGCCGTCCGTGCGGCCTCGACGTCCAGGTCGAAGATGACCTCCATGTGATCGCTGACAAAGCCAATCGGGATTATGCAAACGGCTGGGCAACTCTCGGTCTCCACGAGGCCGGTCAGGCAGTCGTTGATGTCAGGGCCAAGCCAGGGCACCAAAGGGGGCCCGCTGCGGCTCTGGTAGGCCAGCCGCCAGCTCCCGCGGCCAAGCTCGGCCGCGACCAGCGCCGCCGCCGCCGCCAGCTGTGCCGGATACGCTCCGCCAGCCCCGGCCGCCCCAACCGCCCCGTTAGCCCCAATCGTCCCACCAGCCCCGGCCGCCCCAGCCGCCCCGCCGGGCCCGCTCGCGTCGGCCATGGACTGCGGGATGCTGTGCGCGGTGAACACCAACTCGGCCCGGTCGGCCACGTCAGCGGGCAGCGTCGCGAGCGCCTTCGCGGCCGCGGCCGCGAAGGCGCCAATGAACCCTGGATGCCGGTAGTACGGCGGGATCTTGATCACCGCCGGCGCGGCCGCGCCGACCTGCGCCCGCGCCCTGTCGATGTCGTCCAGGTACTGCCGGCAGCTGGAGAACGAGCTGTACGCCGACGTCGCCAGCGCGATGACTCGCCTGATCCCGTCCCGCGCCATTGCCGCCATCGTGTCGGCGAGGTAAGGCTCCCAATTCCGGTTGCCCCAGTACACCGGCAGGTCGACCCCGGTCGCCGCGAAGTCCTTCGCGATCGCGTCGAGCAGGTCACGGCACTGCGCGTTGATCGGGCTGACCCCGTCGAACAGGTAGTAGTGCTCGGCCACCTTCGCCAGCCGCTCGTCGGGCACGCCCCGGCCAGCGGTCACATTCCGCAAGAACGGCATCACGTCATCCCGGCCCTCAGGCCCGCCAAAGGACACAAGGAGGAACGCGGTATCACCCGGCATAACCCCATCCAACCAGCCGCCCGCACCACCCGCCGCCGGGCCGGCCATCCTGGCCCCGCCATTCCATGGTTCAGGCGCTCTCCCCTCTCCCGCCCGCCATCCGCGTACCCCGCCCACATCTCCGTGATCCGCCCCGAACTAAGGCTCCGGCCCAGACGAGCTTCCGCGGTCATGCCCAACTCGTGATCACGGACGATCGGCCGGTGATAGTCCAGTCGCATTACCGTGATCACAGCCGGGGCATGATCACGGAACAACGTAGGGGTTCATCAACCCCCGCAGACCTCCGTGATCACGGCCCAGACGTGACTGGGCGGGTGCCGAGTCACCTGGAACGCCGGGTTCCGGGCACAAGCACCAGTCACCTCGTCCGGGCGATGCCGCCCCACTGGGTGGAGGGGGACGCGGCTTCCTCGGGGGTGTCGGGGCGCCATTGCGGGACGGGGACCAGGCCGGGCGGGACGAGGTCGAGGCCAGTGCAGAAGCGCGCGACGGCAGCGCGGTCACGGGGGGTGGCTCGCCGGGCGACGCGGCTGTTGACGCGGCGGGTCATCTCGGCCATGGCCTCGGGCTCGATGTCGGAGGCGACGTGGGTCAGCGCGAGGAAGCTGCCAGGGGCCAGCGCGCCCATCAGGGCGGTCACGACCTCGTACGGGCGGTCATCGTCGTCAACCATGTGCAGCACCGATACCAGGAGCACCGCAACGGGCTCCGTGAGGTCCAGGTACGCTCCGGCCTGCCCGAGCAGCGCGGCGGGGTCGCGGAGATCAGCCTGCAGGAAGGCGTCAGGGCCCGATGCGGCGCCCGCGAGCGACTCCCGGGCTGTCCTCACTACCTGCGGGTCGTTGTCGCAGCAGACCACGCGGCACTGCGCCGAGACCGCCCGCGCCACCTCAGGGACGCTGCCGGGTGCCGGGAGGCCGGTCCCGATGTCGAGGAACTGGCGCATCCCGGCCTCGCCGGCCAGGAACCGTACCGCCCGGCCCAGGAAGGCCCGGTTGGCCCGCACCGATGCCGCGAGGCCTGGATAGGCCGCCATCGCCTGCTGCGCGGCACTGGCATCGGCGGCGCTCTGGCCGGTCCCGCCGCGCCAGTAGTCCTGCATCCGAGCGATGTCGGCGACTTGCGCCGGGCCCGCGTCCTGGCCGGAAGGCTCGTCAGTCAAGCCAGGCACCCCGCCTGGCGCAGGCCCGGTCAGGGCTCGCCGACCTCGTCGTAGAAGTCGAAGACGCGCTCGTCGAGCACCGGCACGACGGTGCCTTCGATGTACTCGCGAAAATGCGGGGTCTCCCGGTGGGAAGCGAGGGCCTCCTCGTCGGTGTACTGCTCGTACAGCAGGAACTGCCGCGGTGACGTCCTTGACCGGTACGCGATGAACCGCAGGCAACCTGGCTCGAGGCGAGTCGCGGCGACGTGCTTGGCCAGCACGGTCGCGACCAGGTCCTCGCTGCCCTCGCTGACCCGGTAGCGGGCGACCACGGTGATCATCAGGCTCTAGGCTCGCGCGGCTCAGCGATACTCGGCGGCGTACTGGGCCGCGAGGGCCAGCACCTCGTTGACGTACCAGTCGGCGTGGTTGTAGGCGAAGATCGCTGAGCGAAGCCCGGTCTGGGTGCCGGTCGAGGCGCCGGCGGAGCACAGCATCCTGGCGGCCGACGGCACCGCGTCGAACGGGTTCATGATGTCCGGCGTCCCGGCCGGGCCGAAGCCGTCGATCCCCCACTCCGCCCAGGTGGAGGGCAGGAACTGCATCGGGCCGAGCGCGCCCGCGCTCGACGGCCCGACATCCTGGCCGTCGTTGCTCTCGATCTGGCCGATCGCCGCCAGCACGGTCCATGACAGCGACGGGCAGTACCTGGCCGCCGAGGCCTGGAACAGCTGCAGGTAGCTGGTGATATGGCTGGCCGCCGTCGGCACCACCGGCTGGCTGTGGTCGCGCAGCGACACCAGCTTGGCCGACCTGCCGAGCACCTGCCTGACGCTGGCGGTCAGCGCCGTGATCGTCCGCCCAGGCGCGCTGATCAGCGCCGCCACCTGGTGCACAAGCCCGAGCTTGCGCGAGACGGCCTGGTCGACGACGAGGTCAACGCCGAGGATGCTCAGCTGGGCCGACCCGCCGAACGCGAGGTCGAGCCCCGACGCGCCGGTCAGCTGGTACCTGGCCCCGGCCGAGAGCCGCAGCCTGCCCGCCGACGAGGTCGCCGCGATGAAGTCACCGGCCGCTAGGTGGGTCCACAGGGCCTGGTCAGAGGCGGTGCGGAGCGGCACCCACGACCTGAACTGGCTCGGGTTCACCCCGATGACGCTCGCGGCCGCGCCCCCGACGGTGATCTGCGCCCCGTCAAAGGTGATCATCTTCCTGACGCCCTTGATCGCGCGCAGCCGCTTGACCTCGGCCCTGGTCAGCCCGCTGGGCAGGACCACCAGCAGGTCGGGCAGCATGATGCCGCTGAACGACGACTTGCTCGTGGTCGACACCGGGTGCGATCCGCCCGGGCCCGTAAACGAAACTGAGCCGCCGTCCGGGGTCGTCTCGGCCGGCGTGCTCGCCCGCCACCCGGCTACCGAGACGACGATAGCGAGGCTGACGGTCACCGTCGCCGCTGATGCCAGTACCGACGGCCTGGTCCGCAATCCCTGCCGTGAGCGGCCGTCCTGGCGGCGGGCGAACCACGTCGATAGTTTCATGGCCCTCTCACTGTAACCTGGCGAGCCCCGCAAAGCCCGCTACCCCGACGAGGTCTGCCGAGACCACCAAACAGTACCCGTGCCGGACAAACTACCCCTCCTGCCCAGCTACCGTCGGCTGGGGAGGCCGCCGCGATGAAACAGCTGGACGCACGTCAGGACGACGCCAGCAACGAAGGCCCAGCCGCCGGCGGCCGTAACCCGTACCTCGCGCTGCTGCGCACCCCCGGCGCGCTGGCGTTCTCGTCCAGTGGCTTCGTCGGGCGGATGTCGATGTCCATGTACGGGCTCGGAACGGTGCTGCTGATCGCCTCCCTCACCGGCAAGTACGGCCCTGGCGGCACCGTGGCGGGAGCGGGCTCGATCGGCTTCGCGGCGCTGAGCCCGTACATCGCCCAGCTCGCCGACCGGTTCGGCCAGCGCCGGGTGCTGCTCATTCAGGTCGCGATCTTCACGCTGGCCAGCGCTACGTTCATCGGCTCGGTGGAGCTGGGCGCGCCGTTCGGCGTCATGCTGGCCACCGGCTTCGTCGCCGGGGCCTTCATGCCATCCATGAGCAGCATGGTGCGCACCAGGTGGAGCGGGCTGCTGGCCGGCGACCCGCAGCGACTGCACGCGGCGTTCGCGCTCGAGTCGGTCAACGACGAGCTGATCTTCGTGATCGGGCCCGCCCTCGTGACGATCCTGGCGACCCAGGTCTTCGCGGCCAGCGGCGTGGAAACGGCGGCGCTGCTCGCCACCATCGGCTCGCTGGTGTTCGCGCTGCAGCGGCGCACCGAGCCAGCACCGAGACCCCGCCCGGCGCGCCCGCCCGGCAGCCCCGTCCGCCCGCGCATCCGGTTGCGGCTGCCTGGCGTCCCGGCAGCGGGCCTGATCACGCTCTCCCCGGCCTTCCTGCTACTGGGCGTCATGTTCGTCACCGCCGACCTGAGCACGCTCGCGTTCGCCAGCCAGCTCGGCTACCGGCCACTGGCCGGCCTGGTGCTCGGCACCTACGCGCTCGGCAGCGCGATCGGCGGCCTGTGGTACGGCTCGCGGCACTGGACCGCTCCGCTCGGGCGCCGCTTCATCATCACCGCCACGCTGGTCGTGGCCGGCGTCCTGCTGCTGTTCGCGATGCCCAACTTGCTCGCGCTCGACGCCGCGTGCCTGCTGGCCGGGCTCCCGATCTCGGCGACGATCATCGCCGGCTATGGGATCCTTGAGCGTCAGGCCCCGCCGCACCGCCGGACCGAGGCCCTCGCCTGGCTCAGCTCGACGATCTCCGTCGGCGTCGCGATCGGCTCCGGTGTCGCCGGGCATCTCATTGACGCGTACGGTCCCAAGACGGGCTACGTCTTCTCGGCCTGCTGCGGCGCCGCGGGCGTGCTGGTCTGCCTGGCCGGGCAGCGCAAGCTCGCCACGCATGACGGCGACGCGGCGGGTACCACGGAACCGGTGGAAGCGGCGGCAGGGTAGGGAGGCAGCGCATGACCTGGCAGAATTGGGCCGGCAACGTGACCGCCAGTCCGGCTCGGGTGAGAACTCCCCGGTCCGCGCCCGAAGTCGCCGAGGAGGTCGCCAGGGCCAAGGCGGACGGCCTCGCGATCAGGATGACCGGAACCGGGCACTCGTTCACCCCGGTCGCGATCACCGATGGCGTGCTGCTGTCCCCGGCCGGGCTGACCGCGATCAGGTCGGTCGACGCCGAGGCCGGGCTGGTCACGGCCGAGGCCGGATGCCCGCTGAGCAAGCTGAACGCCGAACTGTTCGCCCGCGGGCTGTCGCTGACCAACATGGGCGACATCCAGGTTCAGACCGTGGCCGGCGCGACCCAGACCGGCACCCACGGCACCGGCCGGTCAAGCGGCGGCATGGCCGCCCAGGTCGCTGCGCTTGAACTGGTGCTAGCCGACGGGAGCATCGTCACCTGCTCGGCCGACCAGCCCGATCCCGGCGGGGCGGATGACCTGTTCGCGGCGGCGCGGGTCGGCCTCGGGGCGCTTGGCCTGGTGACCGCCGTGACCTTCAGGGTCGAGCCGACCTTCTTGCTGCACGCGCGGGAGGAGCCGATGCGCTGGTCGGAGGTCACCGCCCGGCTGCCCGAGCTGATCAGCGACAACGAGCACTTCGAGTTCTACTGGTTCCCGCATTCCGAAGGCTGCCTGGTCAAGCGCAACAACCGGTCCGATGGCCCGGCCCGGCCGCTGCCGAGGTGGCGGTACTGGCTCGACGACGAGCTCTTGTCGAACTCGCTGTTCGGCGCGACGACGAGGCTCGGCCACCTGGTGCCGGCGACGATCAAGCCGGTGAACTCGGTCGCCAGCCGGGCGCTGTCGGCCCGGAGCTATACCGACGCCCCGTACCGGGTGTTCACGAGCCCGCGCCGGGTCCGGTTCAAGGAGCAGGAGTACGCGATCCCGGCTGAGCACCTGCCCGCCGTGCTGACCGAGATCCGCGGCCTGTTCGCCCGCAAGGACTGGCTGATCAGCTTCCCGATCGAGGTGCGACTGGCGCCGTCCGACGACCCGTGGCTGTCGACCGCTTACGGCCGGGACAGCGCCTACATCGCCATCCACGTGTTCCGCGCCTCCCCGCACGCCGAGTACTTCGCCGAGCTCGAGAAGGTCATGACCGCGGTCGGCGGGCGACCGCACTGGGGCAAGATGCACACGAGGGACGCCGGCTACCTGCGCGGCGTCTATCCGAGGTTCGACGACTTCCTCGCGCTTCGTGACCAGCTAGATCCCGAGCGCCGGTTCGGCAACGACTACCTCAGGCAGGTGCTCGGCTCCTGAGACCGGGCAGAATCGCTAGGTGCGATTCCTTACTGAGCCTGCTCACGACCTGACCTACAGCGACGTCTTCCTGGTGCCGAACCGGTCGGCGGTCGCCTCGCGCTACGACGTCGACCTGCGCTGCACCGACGGCAGCGGCACCACGATCCCGATCGTGGTCGCGAACATGACCGCCGTGGCCGGCCGGCGCATGGCCGAGACGGTCGCGCGGCGCGGCGGGATCGTGATCCTGCCGCAGGACATCCCCGTGGACGTCGTCGCCGACGTCATCGGCTGGGTGAAGGCGCGGCACCTGGTGTACGACACGCCGCTGACGCTCGGCCCGGACGCGACCACCGGGCACGCGCTCAGCTTGCTGCCGAAGCGGGCGCACGGCGGGATCGTGGTCATGGCTGACGGCAAGCCGGTCGGCGTGGTCACCGAGGCCGACTGCACCGGCGTCGATCGCTTCACGCAGCTGCGCCAGGTCATGTCGAGCGAGGTGCTGACGGTGCCGGCCGGCGTCGACCCTGAGCGAGCCTTCGGCCTGCTGCAGGCCGGCCGGCACAAGCTGGCCCCGGTCGTCGACGAGGCCGGCCGCTGCGTCGGCATCCTCACCAGGACCGGCGCGCTCCGCGCGGCGATCTACACCCCGGCTACCGACGCCGGAGGACGGCTGCTGATCGGCACCGCGCTCGGCATCAACGGCGACGTCGCCTGCCGGGCCAAGCAGTTGCTCGACGCCGGCTCTGACCTGCTGGTAGTCGACACCGCCCACGGCCACCAGGACAAGATGAGATGGGCGCTCGAGGCGGTCAGGTCGGTGACGCCGTCGGTGCCGGTCGTGGCCGGCAACGTGGTCACGGCCGCGGGGACCGCCGACCTGATCGCGGCAGGCGCCGACATCGTCAAGGTCGGCGTGGGGCCTGGCGCGATGTGCACGACGCGGATGCGCACCGGGGTCGGCCGCCCGCAGTTCACCGCCGTGCTCGAATGCGCCGCGCAGGCCCGCAAGCTCGGCAAGCACGTCTGGGCGGACGGCGGCGTCAGGTACCCGAGGGACGTCGCCCTGGCGCTGGCGGCGGGCGCGTCGAGCGTCATGATCGGCTCGTGGTTCGCCGGGACGTGCGAGTCGCCAGGCGACGTGTTCAGGGATCCCGAGGGCCGGCTGTACAAGGAAAGCTTCGGCATGGCCTCGGCCAGGGCCGTCCGGCTCCGCACGGCCGCCGACTCTCCGTTCGACCGGGCCCGCAAGGAGCTGTTCGAGGAGGGCATCTCCAGCTCGCGCATGTACCTGGACCCGGCCCGCCCCGGCGTCGAGGACCTGATCGACGAGATCATCGCCGGCCTGCGCAGCGCCTGCACCTACACGGGCGCGAGCAACCTCGCCGAGCTCGCCGACCTCGCCGTCGTCGGCGTCCAGAGCGCGGCCGGCTACACCGAAGGCATGCCGCGCCCCAGCGGCTGGTGACGAGGGCGCTGCGGCGCGGCCCGCCTCCGGCGCCGGGCAGCATCGGCACCGGGGGCTGGGGCGGGGGCCGGGAGTGGATACTAGGTCGTGGCATTGACGGATAATGTCCGCCCCGATGGGAGTGTCATGACCCGGTCGCGCCGCCCCTTCGTCGCTGTCGCCGCGTCATTGGTCGTCGGGCTCGCTGCGTCGCCAGCCACGACGCTAGTCGCCGCGCACGCGCAGACCTCGACGCCGACGCAGGCCAAGGCCAGGGCAACCCATGCCGGGCCGGCCGACGTGATCGCGGCGGCCGGGGAACTGGTCAACGCCGGCACCGGCAAGGACCTGTGGGGGCGCGACCAGGCCGGGCAGCGGTCGATCGCCAGCCTGACCAAGGTGATGACCGCCCTGGTCGTGATCAGGGCAGGTGACCTGCGCCGGCGGATCACCATCACCTGGGCCGACGTCGACTACGCCATCGACAACAACGCGTCCAACGCCGGGCTGCACGCCGGCGACATCTTGTCGGCCCGCGACTTGCTGTACGGGATGATGCTGCCGTCAGGCGCCGACGCGGCGATGGCGCTAGCGATCAGCTACGGCCCCGGCATCGGCAGGTTCGTCGCGAAGATGAACGCGCTGGCCCGCAAGCTCCACCTCACCAGCACCCGGTTCACCAACTTCGACGGCCTCCAGTCGACCGACGTCTCGACGCCCACGAACCTGGTGAAGCTCGGCGAGGCCGCGATGGCCGAGCCGGCCTTCCGCGAGGTCGTCGAGCACCGCTGGTTCGAGCTGAAGGCCTGGCCGCACCGGCACCACTACTTCTGGCGGAACACCAACGAGCTGCTCGAGCGCTATCCCGGCACCATCGGGATCAAGACCGGCTGGACTCCGGATGCCGGGGAGTGCCTGCTCTTCGAGACGACGTACCGCAAGAAGAGGGTCATCGGCGTGGTGATGGACACGGCACCTACGAACTCGGGCGAGAGCTTCGTCTCGGCCGCCAGGCTGCTCAACTGGGCCCTCGGCCGGCACGTCCCCATTCCCCCGCCGGTCCCGCCGCCCGCCAGCCCGCGGTTGTCCATCGGCGGCTAGCGGCCGACTTCAGAGGGATCTTTCAGCACCTCCGAAGGCTTCCTGAACCATTTCAGCACCGCCCATCGTGGATACTGGTACCGGCCGGGTCACCGAGGGGCATCATCATGCGATCAGCGCTGCAGAACGCGATCAGCCGTCGCGATGATCGGCTTGCCCGCACCCGGCGGCTCTCGGTCGGGATCGCGACCGGAGCGACCCTGGCCTCGGTCGGCCTCGCGGCCGTGCTCGGGGCCGCGATCCCCGGTCACGCCTCGACCACGCGGACTACGCCGGGCAACTCGGGCAGCCCCGCCGACGGCAGTTCCGGCACCAAGCCGACCAGCCAGCGCACGACCGGCCCGAGCCGCACCGGCCTCACCCCGCCCACCCGCCATCCCGGCCAGCCCCAGCCGTCGTCAGGATCAAGCGGCCCGCCCGTGGTCCATTCCGGCGGGTCATGAACAGCGACGGGTCATGAACAGCGGCGGGTCATGAACAGCCAGACGCTCTGGTACCTGACCAGGGCCACGGGGATCGTCGCGCTGGTCCTGCTCACGGCGACGATCGTGCTCGGCGTGGTCGGCGCCGCCCGGGCGGCCTCGCCCCGCTGGCCCAGGGTCGTCACCGCTGGCCTGCACAAGAACCTCGCGCTCACGGCCACCGCCCTGGTCGCCGTGCACGTCATCACGACCGTGCTCGACCCGTTCGTCTCGATCGGCGTCGTCGCCGCCTTCGTGCCGTTCGCCTCGGATTACCGGCCGATCTGGCTCAGCCTCGGTGCGATCGCGTTCGACCTGCTGCTCGCGGTCCTGGTCACCAGCCTGCTGCGGGACCGGCTGAACGTCAGGGTCTGGCGGGCGGTGCACCTGCTCGTCTACGCGTGCTGGCCGATCGCGCTCTGGCACGGCCTCGGCACCGGCACCGACACCAAGCTGGGCCTGGTGCTCGGCATTAACATCGTCTGCGTGCTGGCGGTGGCGGCCGCGATCTGGTGGCGGCTGTCGCTCAGCCCGAGCCGCCTGCTCAAGGCGACCGGGGCGGCGACGATGGCGATCGCGATGGCGCTGACCGTCGTCTTCGTCCTGGCCGGGCCAATGCGGCCCGGCTGGCCGGCCCGAGCGGGGACGCCCCCGGCGCTGCTTGGGCTGGCATTGCTGCCGGCGAGCCTGGGCTGAGCATGACCGCGCCCGCCGCTCCCGCGGTCACCGTGAGTCGGCTGACCGTCGGCTGGGGCGACCGCGACGATCCCGCCTTGCTGGCCACCCACGAGGCCAGGTACGGGCCGTTGCCCAGCCCTGAGCCAGCCGCCGGCCTGATCGAGGCCGTGACCCAGGCCGGGCTGACCGGAAGGGGCGGCGCCGGCTTTCCGACCGGGACCAAGATGGCGGCCGTGGCCCACGGCAAGGGCCCGGCGGTGGTCGTCGCCAACGGCATGGACAGCGAGCCCGCCAGCGACAAGGACGAGGCGCTGCTGTCCCGCGCTCCGCACCTGGTACTCGACGGCGCGGCGCTCGCCGCCGCGTCCGTCGGCGCCAGCCAGGTCTTTATTTGCGTGCCCCGGTTTAAGAACTCGCTGATCGGCCTGGTCCAGCGCGCGGTTGCCGAGCGGACTCGCGCGGGCATCGACCCGGTCGCGATCGCCGTGCACGACCCGCCCGGCGGCTACGTGTCCAGCTCGGAGACGGCGCTGGTCAACTGGCTGAACGGAAACGAGGCCAAGCCGACCGCGACCCCGCCAAGGCCCTTCCAGCGCGGCGTGGACCGGCGGCCCACGCTGATCAGCAACGTGGAAACCTTCGCGCACATCGGGCTGATCGCCAGGTTCGGCCCCGAGTGGTTCCGGCAGGGCGGGCGGCCCGAGGCACCGGGGAGCATGCTCGTCACCGTGTCAGGCGCGGTCGCGGCCCCTGGCGTCTTCGAGGTCGCGGGGGGCACGCCGGTCGGCGCCGCCCTGGACCTCGCTGGCCCTGATGAGCGGTCAGGCTTCGTGCTGATCGGGGGTTATTTCGGATCTTGGAACAAAATTGCGCAGGTTGGTCACCTACCCTTGGCCCAGTCGACGCTGCGGCCGGTCGGGGCCTCGCCCGGAGCCGGCGTGCTCGTGGTGCTGCCCCACGACTCGTGCGGACTGACCGAGACCGCGCGGCTCCTGGCCTGGTTCGCCGAGCAAAGCGCCGGCCAGTGCGGTCCATGCCGGTTCGGCTTGCCTGCGATCGCCGACGACTTCGCGCGCCTGGCCAGCGGCCACCCTGACGGGTACTTGCTTGACCGGCTCGAACGCAGGCTCGGCCAGGTCAACGGCCGGGGGGCGTGCGCGCATCCCGACGGGGCGGTGCGGCTCGCCTCGTCGGCGCTGTCCGCGTTCGCGCCCGACGTGCGGGCGCACGCGTCCAGCCGCCCTTGCCTGCACGCGCCGCCAGGGTCGGCGCCGGACCCGGTGCTGCCAATCCCGGCCCATGCGGAGGCGGAGGCGTGAACCGGTGGCTGGCCGTCAACCCGATCGCCTGCACCGGCCACGGGATCTGCGCGGAACTACTGCCCGAGCTGATCATGGTAGATGAGTGGGGGTACCCGATGCTGCCAGCCAGCGCGGTGCCCGCGGAACTGCTGCCGCTGGCCAGGCGCGCGGTCCGGCTCTGCCCCACGCTCGCGCTGCGGCTCGACCAGGAACGGCGCTGAGCGCCGGATAGGCAGGCGGCCCCGGGTCGGTAGGCTCCGGGCATGGATCGTGGGCGAGCTGGGCGGGTTCTGCGCGGCCTGGAGGAATTTTATGCGGACGGGCCGGCTCAGTCGGCTGGGCCCGCCGGGGCGGCGGCGCTCGCGCTGTTCCACGACGCGGCCAGGACGGTTCCTGCCTACGCGGCGTTCCTGCGATCGGCTGGCGTCGACCCCGGCGGCATCAGGACTAGCGAGGACTTCGACCAGCTGCCAATGCTGACCAAGGACACCTACCAGCGCCGGTACCCGCTGAACGAGCTGTGCCGGGGCGGTCGACTAGACGGCTGCGACATGGTCGCGGTGTCGTCAGGCTCGTCCGGCAGCCCGACCGTCTGGCCTAGGTCGGTGCTGGACGAGCGGGCGGTCGCGGCGCGGTTCGAGCAGGTGTTCAGGGACGGGTTCTTGGCCGGATCCCGCTCGACGCTGGCGGTGATCTGCTTCGCGCTCGGCAGCTGGGTGGGCGGAATGTACACCGCAGCCTGCTGCCGGCACCTGGCCGCGAAGGGCTACCCGATCACGGTGGTCACGCCCGGCAACGACCTGGCCGAGATCCTGCGGGTCGTCGCCGAGCTTGGCCCGCTGTTCGACCAGGTAGTGCTGGCCGGGTACCCGCCGTTCGTGAAGAACGTGGTTGACGCGGGCCTCGCCCATGGCATCGACTGGCCCGCGTACCGGATCAAGCTGGTCCTGGCCGGCGAGGTGTTCAGCGAGGAATGGCGTGACCTGATGGGGCGCCGGGCCGGGCTGACCGCGCCGCTGGCCGACTCGGCGTCGTTGTACGGGACGGCCGACGCCGGCGTGCTGGGCACGGAGACGCCGCTGAGCGTGTCGATCCGGCGGTTCCTGGCCGGGCGGCCCGACGCGCTGCGCGAACTCGCGGGCCAGTCCCGACTGCCGACGCTGGTGCAATACGACCCGATGACCCGTTACTTCCAGGCCGCCGGGACGACGCTGCTGTTCAGCTGTGACGGGGCAACCCCGCTCGTGCGCTATCACATCGCCGACGAGGGCGGGCTGGTCGGCTTCGACGAGCTCCTGGAGTTCTGCGGGCGCCACGGGCATGATCCGCTGGCCGAGGTCGGCAGCGACCTGAGCGGCGGGCACGGCGCGCCTGCACTGCCGTTCGCTTACGTCTTCGGGCGCTCCCTGTTCACCGTGTCCTACTACGGCGCCAACATCTACCCAGAGAACGTGACCGTGGCCCTGGAGCGCCCTGGGGTCAGCGAGTGGGTTACCGGCAAGTTCGTCCTGCAGGCGGCCGAGACGGCTGACCGGGACCGCGAACTGCGGGTGGTCGTCGAGCTGGCGCCTGGTCAGGCCGGATCGGAAGAGCGGGCGGCCGAGCTCGCCGAGGCGATAAGGGCCGAACTGCGCCGCCTCAATAGCGAGTTCGCGCACTACGTGCCGGACCGAGCCCAGCTACCGGTCGTGGACCTGCGACCGGCCGGAGACCCCGAGTACTTTCCGCCCGGCGTCAAGCACCGCTATACCCGCCCATCGGCACGCTCGTTGTAAACGTTAAGCGCCCGTAGCGAGTCTTATGGACTAACTGGGCTACTGGGGCGGACCTATGACGACTTCCGAGATGCAGGCGCCGAGAACTTACCCGGCCCTCGAACCAGACAATGGCGGCACTCGGTCTCGGCTGCGCTCGCGGTGGGCGGCACCTGGTGCGTTCACCGGGCTTGGCCTGGTGTTGTTCGTCGCTTACCTGGCGGAGGCAAGCAAGCTGCCGATATTCGCCGACGGCTCGTCGCAGGCCTTGCAGGCGTGGGACATGCTGCGCGGCAACCTGCTGCTGCATGGCTGGGTGCTCAGTGACGTGTCGTTCTACACCACCGAACTGCCGCAGTACATGCTCATCGAACTGGTCCGCGGGCTCAGTCCTTACGTGGTGCACATCGCCGCGGCAATGACGTACGCGCTGCTCGTGGTGCTGACGGCCGTGCTGGCCAAAGGCAAGGCGACCGGCCGGGAGGCGCTCGTCCGCGTGCTTATCCCGGTGGGAATCATGCTGGCCCCGCCGTTCGGCCGAGTTCTCTTTTCCCGCGGTTACTCGACCGCCTGGATCTTACTGTCGGCTCCCGATCACACTGGCACTCAGGTTCCGCTCGTGCTGACCTGGCTGGTGCTCGACCGGATGCGGCCGAGATGGTGGCTGCCCGTCGTGGTGACCGCGCTACTGACCTGGGTCGAGATCGCCGACTCGACCGCGATATTTGAAGGCGCGCTCCCGATCGTGGTGGTCTGCGCGGTGCGCATGTACCGTCGGCGCGGAGGGCTGGCCGCCCAGTGGCACGATCTCGGGCTAGGCGTGGGCGCCCTCGCATCGGCCGGCGCGGCGATGGTGGCCGTGGCAGTTATTCAGTCGCATGGCGGCTTCGCCGTCAACCCGGCGCCGACCGCCCTCGCCACGATCGAAGGGATGACCGCCAGCTTCTGGGTGAAGGTGCACAGCATTCTCATCCTGTTCGGTGCCGACTTCTTCGGCCTCTCGGCCGCCAATGCGGCGATACCCATAGCCCACCTGGTCGCGGTCGCGCTCGTGGCATGGGGCGTCACCAGGGCGGTGCGTCAGTTCTTCGCCGATGACGACCTCGCCAGGCAGGTCGTGACCGCGTCCTTCCTGCTGCTGCTCGCCGAGTTCATGTTCGGGTACAGGACGGGCGCGAGGGAGGCGGTGGGGCTGCTGCCGATCGGCGCGGCTCTCGCGGGCCGGACGCTGGCTCTCCGCGTGTCCCAGCTCAGGCTGGTACCTGCGCTCGCCGCCATGATGGCCTGCTACTGCCTGTCAATGGGCTACTACATCCTTGCCCCACCCCTGCCAAGCCCCGACCAGCCGCTGGCATCGTGGCTGCGAGCCCATCACCTGAGCTACGGACTGTCCGCATCGTGGTACTCAAGCAACGGCGTCACGCTCTACAGCCAGGACCGAGTCCAGGTCAGGGATGTGCGGATCACCGCGGGTGGCGAGCTCACCAGACTGCGCTGGAACACCAAGGCGTCCTGGTACAGCGCCAGGCTGCACGACGCCAGGTTCGTGGTACTGAACCCGTGCGCGACCAAGTTCCCCGACCGCCTCATCCACACGATCGGGCCGCCGGCCAGGACTTACTTCGCCGCTGGCTTCACCGTGCTCGTCTGGGACACCAACCTGCTGGCCCGCCATGCCAGTCCCGCCCCGCTGCTAGCACGAGCAAGCGCAGGCGTGCCGAGCCTGCCTCGCCCGCCCCCCGCCTTCCTGCAGTCCGCCGCCTACGAGGTGATGTGCGGGTGACAGGGAGCATTTTCGTGTGTTCGGGGAGCGTTCTCAGCGTTTGCGGGGAGCGTTCTCAGTCCGGGGAAACTCGCCCCCGGCATATGACAAAACCGCTCCCCAGAACGAGAACGGTCCCCGGCAGCGCTGAGGACGCTCCCCGAAGGGCCCCGGCGGCGGGAACTCCAGTGACTCTCCGCCTCGGCGCCAATGAATCCCGCGCTGGAGCGAGACCTGCGGTCCATCGCCGGGCCGCTTTTACGCCGGAACTGCCGCGCGCCTGACGGCGCGCGGCAGTTCCGGTCTGAGCTGTCGGCTCGATCAGAAGTTGGCCAGCTCGTTGATGTCGGTCTGAGCGAGGGTCAGGTCGGAGACGGTGCCTGGACATCCGCCGACCCACACGATGGGGCGGAAGCTCGCGGACACGCCCGCCGCGTTGGCGAACGAGCCGCCGACCAGCCCGCTGGTGAACTTCCAGAAGGCGCCGCCGGAGACGATGTTGACGCTCGCGTAGCTCGGCTGGAGCACCACGCCCCCGAAGTTGACGCCCGGATAGGTGATGTCGAGGTTCTCGCGGTTGGTGCCAGAGAAGACGCAGCTGTTCGGGGTGATCGGGAACGCCGCCTGGACCTCGACGGTGTTGATGAGCTTGCCCTTGTAGGGCCCGCTCAGGACCAGGCAGTTATGGGCCCAGAACCACATCTTGATGACGGTGATGCCGCCCGTGCCAGCCGCCGGGGCCCAGTTGATCGTCCCGAGCGTCGTCGGCTCGCCCTTGGCGCCGCACTGGTAGGTTCCGGCGGCCACGATCGGCGCCGTCGGCAGGGACGTGCCGGCCGGGGCGGCCGGGACCGCTGGTGCCTGGGCGTCGCTGGCGTAGGAGACCGCGGCCGGATGCTGGACAGCAGGCGGGGCCGCGAGCGCGGTCGACGATGCCAGTGCACCGACGCCCGCCAGCAGGGCCACGGCGGCGATGGCAGCTCCGACCGGGTGCAGGGAACGCCGGGCTGCCCGGCCAGCGTCGTCGGCCGGTACCGGGTCTGACCGGCGGTGCGGGATTCTCGCAAACATCAGATAACTCCTTCGCGTGCTTGCTGCGAGCGGGATGCAGGCAACTAGACACACTGTGAGCTGCGAAAACGCCCTACACCACACATGAGCGGGCACAGGAAGCGACGAGCTGAGCGCGACCTCAAGCTCCATCCCCGCCCGACCACGCGAAACAAGGCAGGCGCCAGAGTCAGCACGAGCACGATCCTGTGCTAATCCTGTGCCTGACCTGTTCAGCGGGTTAGCCGACCTGGGCTCTTGTCACGGCACGATCAGGACGGTGCGGGACTCGGTGTAGAAGGCGCGGGCGGCCTTGCCCTGCTCGCGCGGGCCGTAGCTGGAGTCCTTGGCCCCGCCGAACGGCGCGTTGAAGTCGACGCCCGAGGTCGGTGCGTTCACCCTGACCATCCCGGCCTCGACCCGGCGGGTCAGCCGCAGCGCGTTGCCCAGGTCGCTGGTGAAGACCGAGGCGACGAGCCCGTACCGCACCGCGTTGCCGATCGCGATCGCGTCGTCGGTGGAGCCAGCCCTGATCAGCGCCGTCACCGGCGCGAAGACCTCCTCGTCGGCGAGCGGTCCCACCGGCTGGTCGAGCTCGACCAGGGTCGGCGCGAGGTAGTAGCCGGGCGCGTCGAGCGGCTTGCCGCCGGTCAGGATCCGGCCACCCGAGCCAGCCACGGCGGTCAGCGCGGCGGCGCGAGAGCCCTCGTCGATCACTGGGCCGACGAGCGTGGCCGGGTCGGCTGGGTCAAGGACCTTCAGCGCCTCGATCGCGGCGACAAGCCGCTCTCGGAAAGGCCGGTAGACCTCGTCGACCACGATCACCCGGCTGGTCGCCGTGCACTTCTGGCCGGCGTACCCCATCGCCGCGTAGGCGATCGTCTTCGCCGCCCGGTCCAGGTCAGCGTCGGCCAGCACGATCGACGGGTTCTGGCCGCCCATCTCGGCCTGGACCCGGCCGCCCCGGCGGGCGGCCCGGACGCTGATGTCCCGGCCCACCGCCGACGAGCCGGTGAACGACACCGCGGCGACGCCCGGATGGTCGATCAGGGCGCCAGCGGTCTGCGCGCCGCCGAGCACTACCTGGAAGACATCGGCGGGCAGGAACTGCCCGAGGATCTCGCCGAGCAGCAAGCCAGTGGCGGCGGCCGCGCTCGATGGCTTGAGCATGGTCGCATTGCCGTAGGCGAGGCTGGGCGCGGCCTTCCACAGCGGGATCGCGACCGGGAAGTTCCACGGCGTGAGCAGTGCCGCCACCCCGACCGGCAGGTGCCGCGCCATCAGCAGCTGGTCGGCCTGCGCGGCTGGCAGCGTCTCGCCGTCGGGCGCGAGCGCCTCCTGCGCGTAGTACCGCAAGATCGCCACTCCCCGGCCGACCTCGCCGCGCGCCTCGGAGACCGGCTTGCCGACCTCGCGGATCACCAGGTCCGTCACCTCGGCGGCCCGCTGCTCGAGCGCGGTGGCCGCGTCGCTGAGCGCCTTGGCCCTGGCCGCGCCCGGAGTATCGCGCCAGGCCTGGGCCGCCTTCAGCGCCCGGCTGACCGCCGCGTCGGCCTCGGCGAAGCTCGCGGCCTCCCACTCGCCCAGCACGTCAGCCGGGTCATGCGGGTTCACGCTCGTGAACGTCATCTGGTGTCGCCTTCCTGGCCGATCTGGAGCAGCACCTTGCCGCGCCGGCCGGTCGAGCCGCGCAACGTGCTGATCGCCTGCTCCCAGTCAGCGAGCGGGTACCGGTGGGTGATCAGGATTCCCGGCTTGAGCTGGCCGGAGTTCAGCAGGGCGAGCACGCCGTGCCAGTCCGCCGAGGTGTAGCTGAAGCTGCCGAGGATGCTCAGGTCGTTGTTGACGATGTCGTCGGCGGCCAGCGGCACGGTCTCGCCGTGCGGCGGCAAGCCGATCAGCAGTACGGTGCCGCCGCGCCTGACCCTGGTCACCGCCGCCTGCACCGCGGCGGTCGCCCCGGCCGCCTCGACGACCAGGTCGAACCCTTCGGGTCCGGCGTCGTCGGCCGGGCCGCCGACCTCGGAGTCAGCCAGCCCGAAACTCGTCGCCCCGGCCGCCTCCGCCAGCTCGGCCTGCTCGGGACGAAGCCCGAGCACGGCGAGCTGGGCCGGGGACCACAGCCGCAACAGCAGCACGGCCAGCAGCGCGACCGTGCCGTCGCCGAGCACAAGCACCCGGCTGCCAGGGACCACGCGCACCTTGCTCAGCGCGTGCAGCACGACGGCGGCCGGCTCGGCGAGCACCGCGTCCTCCGCGCTCACGCCGTCGGCGAGCGGATGCGCCCGAACGGCGGGCACGACGATCTCCGCGGCCGCCGCGCCGTCCCTGGTGAACCCGATCTCGTCGTAGGTCTCGCAGAGGTTGACCTCGCCGGCCGCGCACCTGACGCAGTGCCCGCAGCCGATGATGCCCTCCACGATCACCCGGCGCCCGGCCAGCGGCGAGTCTCCCGCGACGATCCCGGTCCACTCGTGGCCGAGTGCCAGCGGGTACTTCAGGTACGCGGGGTCGATCGTCCCGTCGATGATCTCCAGGTCAGTGCCGCACAGCCCGACCAGGTCGGGCCGGACCAGCAGCTCCCCCGCTCCGGCCCGCAACGCCCCGCGCTGGTCAAGCCGGACCTCGCCAGGCGCGTGCACGATCAAGGCGGCGCCGGCTCCAGCCCCGGCGCCGGGCTCCGGGCTCACGCCAGCGCTCCTGCCGTCAGGTTCCAGGTCGAGTAGCGGTCGCCGCCGAGCAGCTCGGACACCTGGTCGGCGGCCCGGCGGACCGTCCGGCCCAGCTCGTTGACCTTCCAGGCCGGCAAGTCGCTCTTGATGCCGGTCACGCTGATCGCGCCCGCGCAGCCGCCGTCGTGCCCGAAGAAGGCGGCGCCGACGCAGAAGATGCCCTCGGCGTCCTCCTCGTCATCGACCGCGAACCCGTCGCTGCGGGCCGCGGCCAGCGCCGACAGCAGCGAGCCGATGTCGGTGATCGTGCGCGACGTCCTGGCCGCGAGACCATGGTCGGCGCAGATGGCCCTGACCTGGTCTTCGCCCAGCGTCGCCAGGATCGCCTTGCCCGCCGCCGAGGCGTGCGGCTCCTCGCGCTGGCCGAGCGGGGTGTGGAACCTGACGCTGCCAGGACCGTCGACCCGCTCGATGAACACCGGGTAGCCCTGGTCATAGATCGCCACCCGCGAGGTCATCTTGGTCAGCTCGGCCAGTCTCGACAGCACCGGCCGGCAAATGTCACCGAGCGGGAGCTGGCTCTTGGTGATGTCGCCGAGCCTGATCAGCGCCGTGCCCAGGCTGTACCTCGGGCCCGGCCGGGAGTCCCGCAGCATGCCCGCGCTGGCCAGCGTCCGGGCGAGCGCCAGGGTCGTGCTCTTCGAGGCGCCGAGCTCCCTCGCCAGTTCGCTGAGCGACCGGCCCTCGGCGGGGCCGTCAGCCACGATCTCGATCAGCCTCATCGCCCTGGCAACGCTGCGAACCGTGTAACGATCAGCGACGTCTTCGTCGGCCGGCTCTGCCACCAGCACACCTCCACCTACGTGACGAGATCACGTTCGGTCTTCCCGAACACAATGTATGAAAGCGATAACGACCCTTGACAGCAGCGCCGGGGACGAGTTTCGTTGCTCGGGTGATTCTACATCACACAACGTCGTTCGGTACATCCGAACACAGTGTTGCAACCACCGGTGTCGCAACCAGGAGGATGCGCAGCGTCGCCAGGGCGGAAGCGGCGAGGCGGCGCATCGCGACCTGGCTAGCCCCCGAGGCCGCCGGGGCCGCCGGGGCCACTGGGGCCGCCGGGCTGGCCCTGACCGGTCCGGCAGCGGTCGCCTGGGCGACCGGCGGCATCGCTCCCCCGGTGGACAGGACGGCAGGAACGGACCTCGTCTGGGCCGTGTTCGCAGCGACCGGCTCCTGGCTGATCACCACGAACGTCGAGGCGCCGAGGGTGCGCGCCGAGTACGACCCGGCCGCTCACGGCTTCGCCGGCCTCGCCGAGGTGCCGTGGCACGAGCCGGCCGCCTTCGAGTCGGCCGCGGCCGAACTAGCCGGGGTGCCGCCTGCGCGCCTGGCCAGCGACGGCCACCCGGCGTTCGGCATCGGCGCCGCCGATGACCTGGTCGCGCTGCGGCTCACGCTCAGTCAGGCCGAGATCGATGACCTGGCCGACCTGGGCGCCGACGCGGCCGACGCGCTGCAAGCCGCCCTGGCCCAGTGGCGGCCGGGCGAGCGTGACCTTGACATCCAGGCCCGCTGCGCGGCCGGGCTCGAGTCGGCCGGCGCGGACGCGCCCGTGCTGATCGTCGGCGGCGACGACCGGCTTGCGGCCTACCGGCACCCGATGGCCATCGGCGCTCCGGTCGAACGCCTCGTCATGGCCGTCGCCGTGGCCAGGCGCGACGGCCTGCACGTAGCCCTCACCAGGTTCGCATCAGCCGGGCCAGTCGACCCCGGTTACCGCGCGCTGCGGCGCCGGGTACTTGCCGTGGAAAAGGCCGTTCTATCAGCCAATACACCAGGCGCTACCTTCGGCAGCACCCTGGAGGCACTCGCCTCCGGCTACTCCGCAAACCATGCTATAAACGCATGGACTGGGCACTACCAGGGCGGACCCATCGGATTCGCCCAGCGTGAGTTCGAGATCGCGCCCGGCCAGAGCAGCTCCAGGTGGTACCGGCAGCCGATCGCCGCCGGGCAGGCCATCGCCTGGAACCCCAGCTTGCCGGGCGGGGCGAAGGCGGAGGACACCTACCTGGTCACGCCGGGGCAGCTACGGAGGCTGACCGACGCGCCGGGGTGGCCAACCGAGATCGACGACGACTGGCGCCCTCCGCGCCCAGCAGTTCTGGAGGTCGGTACGTGATGGAAGGTACGCCAAGCCAGCGAGCCGCCGGTGCCCCGGTGACGGGCGGCTCAGTGACGGGCGCCCCGGTGACCGGCGCGACCGCGCTCGCTGACAGCGGCCTGGTGCCCGAGCAGCCGGTCCCGGCCAGCCAGGACCGGTTCTCCGACGGCGCCCACTTCCGGATCGAGATCCCAAGCGTCGAAGGTCCGAAGGTGCTGCGGGCCGTGGTCGAGGCGGCCGACCAGCACGGCATCACGGTCAACCGGGTTTCGCAAGGCAGCGGGGCGATGCTGCTGGCCGCGGCCGAGCTGACCGAGATGGCCAGGATCGGCGCCGCCACCGGCATCGAGGTGTCGCTGTTCGTCGGCCCCAGGGAAGAATGGGACATCGGCCGGGCTGCCAGTTCCGCCGACGGCCCGACGCTGGCCGGCCAGCTGCGCGGCACCAGACAGCTGCGCTACGCCGTCGACGACATCGTCAGGGCCGCCGACCTGGGCATCAGGGGCTTCCTGATCGCCGACACCGGGCTGCTGCAGCTGGTGTCCGGCCTGCAGGCCGCTGGCCGGCTGCCTGCGAGCATCGTCTGGAAGGTGTCGGCGGTGCTGGCGCCGTCCAACCCGCTCAGCTTCCGCCAGCTCGAGAAGTGCGGCGGGTCGACGATCAACGTCCCCTCCGACCTGACGCTTGGCCAGCTCGCCGAGATGCGCTCGGCCAGCCACCTGCCGATCGACCTGTACGTGGAGACCCCCGACGCGATGGGCGGCGTCGTGCGCGGGCACGAGGCGGCCGAGCTGATCAGGGCGGCGGCGCCGATGTACGTCAAGTTCGGGCTGCGGAACTCGCGGCCGCTCTACCCCAGCGGCGCGCACCTGGTCGCCGAGGCAGCCGCGATCGCGGCCGAGAAGGTGCACCGCGCGGCCGTGGCGCTGGAGTGGATCGCCAGGAGCGGGATCGAGCTGGTCCAGTCAGGGCCCGGCGCCAAGGGCCTGGGCGTCCCGGAACCGCCGCGATGACTTCTCCCGGCAGGCTGCGAAGCAGCGGCGTCAGGCTGCGAAGCAGTACCTGGCTGGCCGGCGACGATGAGGTCGCGCTGGCCAACCGGGTCGCGCTGGCCAGCGCCGGCGTGCCGGTCACCGCGCGGGCCGACCGGCCGGTAATCGGGATCGCCAACTCCGCCAGCCAGCTGAACCCCTGCAACCTGCCGCTGCGCGACTTGGTCGAGCCGGTGCGAGCCGGGATCGAGGCGGCCGGGGGTGTCGCCGCGGAATTCCCCGTCATCTCGCTCGGCGAGGACCTGATGAAGCCGACCGCGATGCTGTACCGGAACCTGCTCGCGATCGAGATCGAGGAGACGATCAGGGCGAACCCCCTCGACGGGATCGTGCTGCTGGCCAACTGCGACAAGAGCGTGCCCGGCGCCCTGATGGGCGCGATCAGCGCGAACGTGCCGACGGTGCTGGTCACCGGCGGCTCCAGGCCGGTCCCCACCTTCAGGGGCGCACCGGTCGGCAGCGGCACGTCGCTGTGGCGGCTCTGGGACGAGCGCCGGGCCGGGCGGCTGGACGACGAGGACTGGAGCGCGCTCGAGCAGTGCCTGGCCTGCGGCGGCACCGGCGCCTGCAACACCATGGGCACGGCGTCGACGATGGCCGTGCTCAGCGAGGTGCTTGGCTTCATGGTGCCCGGCGCCAGCAGCATCCCGGCCGGCGACCCCCGGTCCGCCCAGGCGGCTCGCCAAGCCGGCGAACTGGCGGTACGCGCCGTCCGCCATGACCGGCGCCCGCAGCAGATCCTGACCGCCGGCGCCGTCCGCAACGCGATCGTCGCGCTCAACGCGGCCGGCGGCTCGACCAACGCGGTCATCCACCTCGCGGCCCTCGCCGGCCGGGCCGGCGTGCCGTTCCGGCTAGACGACCTCGCGAGCATCGGCGCGCAGGTTCCGGTACTCGCCGACGTCGAGCCGTCCGGCCAGTACTTGATGCGGGACTTCGACGCCGCCGGCGGCGTCCCCGCCCTCCTCAGCGAAGTCGCCGACCTGCTGGACCCCGATGCACTCACGGTCTCAGGAAGCACGATCGCCGAGATCATCCGAGCTGGGATAACCCGAGACCGGACTATCCAAAATGGGATTATCCAAAATCGGATTATCCGAGACGGGACTATCCGAGACGGGACTATCCGAGATGGGATAGTCCGAAACTGGATAGTCCGAAACGGGGATGAGCACGGGGGCGGCTCTCCTCGCGCGATCCGGGCGGCTAGCGATCCGCTCAGGACCGGGGGCGCGTTCGGGGTCGTACGGGGGTCGCTCGCGCCCGACGGCGCGGTGATCAAGACCTCGGCCGCCAGCGACCGGCTGCTGCGGCACCGGGGCCCGGCGATCGTGTTCCGCGGCTACCACGACATGCTCGACCGGATCGACGACCCTGACCTGCCGGTCACGCCGGACAGCGTGCTCGTGCTGGCCGGTTGCGGGCCGATCGGCGGGATCGGCATGCCCGAGTGGGGCATGATCCCCATCCCGGCCCGGCTGGTCGCGGCGGGCGTAACCGACATGGTGCGGGTCACCGACGCCCGGATGAGCGGCACCAGCTTCGGCACCGTGCTGCTCCATGTCGCCCCCGAGGCCGCGGCCGGCGGCCCGCTCGCCCTGGTCAAGGACGGCGACCTGATCAGCATCGACGTCCCAGCCGGAACGTGCGACCTCGAAGTATCCGACACCGAACTGTCACGGCGCCGGGCGGCGCTCGTCCCCTGGACCTCCCCGCACTTGCGTGGCTGGCCCGCCTTGTACGTCCGCCACGTCACCCAGGCCCCGCAAGGGTGCGACCTGGACTTCCTCACCGCGCCAACGGCGGCGCACCGCGAGTTCATCGAACCAGTCGTCGGGCGCTCCTAGAAACGCCCACCGAATGACCCACGTAACCCCCACCCAGGAGAGGAGACGCCGTGAGGCGCTGGCTGTATCTACCCGGGGGGACGACCCCCCGGATCCCCCCGCGAGATCTACCCGGGGGGACGACCCCCCGGATCCCCCCGCGAGTCATAGCCGCCGCAGCCGCGACGGCGGCGGCGGCACTGGTGGCCGCTGGCTGCAGCAGCGGTAGCAATGCAGGCGGCAACGGGTCCGCATCGAGCCCGGTCACGCTCACCATTTGGCACAACTACGGCACCGAGCAGAACGCGACGGCGCTGAACAACCTGGCTAAGGCCTTCGAGAAGCTGCACCCGACCATCAAGATCAACGTGGTCAGCCAGGACGCCAGCAACTACTTCGCCCAGCTTCAGGCCGCCGCGATCTCCAAGAACGGCCCTGACCTGGCGGTCATGTGGACCGGGCTGTTCACCTTGCAGTACAAGAGCTTCCTGACCAACCTCAAGGGCGAGATCCCGGCCTCCGACCTGGCCAGGATCGACCCCAACGCGCTGAAGTGGACCTCGGATGCGTTCAACGCGTCCAACGGCCCTTACGTGATCCCGCTGGAGAACCAGTTCTACATCGGCTTCTATAACAAGGCTGACTTCGCCAAGGCGGGTGTCACCTCGGTGCCGACCGACTGGAGCCAGTTGTACGCGGCCTGCACCAAGCTGAAGAAGGCCGGGTACACCCCGCTCGTCTACGGCAACGGCGGCCAGCCGCTCGGCGCCACGTTCTACCCCTGGTACGACATGAGCTACATGATGATCGGGGCGTACTCGGTCAGCGAGTGGCAGCGGCTGTACAGTGGCGCGATCCCATGGACGTCAGCGACGATCAAGTCGCAGCTGAACGACTGGGTCAAGCTGCACAGCAGCGGCTGCACGAACTCCGACGTCGTCACCAACACGAACAACCTCGGCCAGTTCGAGAGCGGCAAGGCCGCGATGATGGTCGACGGCACCTGGGACACAGCGAAGTTCACCAGCGCCCTCGGCACCAAGGTCGCCGCCTTCATCCCGCCGTACTCCAATACCCCGATCAAGGGCGTCGTCGACTTCGCCGGCGACGGCCTGTCGCAGATGACCTACAGCCAGCACCCCAAGCAGGACGCCATGTTCCTCGAGTTCATGACCACGCCTGCGGCGGCCAAGATCATCAACGCGGCCGGGCTGATTCCCGCCATCAATGGCACAACGACCAGCAATCCGGTAAACCAGGAGATGCTGGACTTCGTGAGCCAGGACCACATGACCGTGTACCCCATGCTCGACAACGTGGTCCAGGGCAACATCGTCAGCACCGGCCAGAAGTTCCTGCCAGGGGTTCTCGGCGGAAAGGTCTCCGTCTCCTCGGCGCTGTCCGCGCTGCAGACGACGCTGACCCAACTGCCCGCCGACCAGCGGGGCAACACCTTCCCGTAATCCGAAGGTCAGCCCACTGAATTTGAGAAGCCACTGAATTTGAGAAGCCAGTGAGTTTGCGAAGCAGGCGCAGGCGGGCCGGGATCATCTTGTCGATCCCGGCCGTCCTGCTCGTCCTCGTGCTGCTCGGGATCCCGATCGGCCAGGCCGTGTACTACTCGATGACGCAGTGGAACGGCGTCACCGCGACCTGGATCGGGCCGAGCGCGTACTCGTCCACGTTCACCGACCCGATCTTCTGGCGGGTGCTCGAGAACAACGCGCTGCTGCTGCTGGCCGTGCCGTTCGCGATCGGGATCCCGCTGCTGATCGCGGCCCTGCTCAACGAGCACGTACGGGGCTGGCGGTTCTTCCGTTCGGTCTACTTCCTGCCGACCGCGATCTCCTGGGTCGTGATCGGCATGTTCGCGCTGCGGTTCTTCTCGGCCACCGGCGTGCTGAACGACCTGCTCGGCCACGTCGGGTTCGGGTCGCAGGCGACTGACCTGCTGGCCGGCGAGGGCAGCGCGCTGCTGGCGCTGGCGATCACGTTCATCTGGTCCATGGTCGGCACGAACACGATGATCTTCCTCACCGGCATGGCCACGCTCGACCCGACGCTGATCGAGGCGGCCAAGGTCGACGGGCTCAACCGATGGCAGATCTTCTACCGGGTCACGCTGCCGTTGCTGACCAGGTTCGTGCAGTTCTCCTTCGTGATCACGGTGATCAGCGCGTTCTCCGCGCTGTTCAGCCTGATCTTCGTGATGACCGGCGGCGGACCTGGGTTCGGCACGACGACGCTGGAGTTCTTCGTCTACCAGACCGGCTTCCAGCAGGTTCAGTTCGGCACCGGCGCCCTGTACGGGATCATCCTGTTCGTGATCATGGCGGTCGTCGGCCTGGTGCAGCTCAGGCTGATCCGCGCCGAAGCGACCGAGGGCTGGTAGCGCCATGGCAACCGCGCCGATCACGTCATCGGAAGACCCCGCGCCCGCCGCGCCCGCGCCGGCAACCGGTCGCCCGAGCCTGACCGGGTTCAAACTCCGAAGGAAGAGTTACAGCTGGGCGCTGCTTTGCATCATGGTTATTGTCGCGGTGATCATGCTGTACCCGTTCTGGTACATGATCGACAACGCGTTCCGCAGCGCGGATCAGTTCGATCGCCAGAGCGGGCACTCCTTCGCGGGCTGGCATGAGCTGTTCGCCAACTTGCCGGTGGCCAGCCAGCTGCTCAACTCCACGCTCGTGTGCGCGGCCGCGATCCTGATCATCCTGGCCGTGTCCACCACGTCCGGGTTCGCCTTCGCCAAGCTGCGGTACCGGGGCAGCGGAACGGTCTTCCTGCTCGTCGTCTCCGCGCTGATGGTGCCGCTGCAGTCGATCATCATCCCCGAGTACGTCAACCTGGCGAAGTTCGACCTCACGGACTCCTACGCGGGAGCGGTCCTCGTCTACGCGGCCCTCGGGACGCCATTCGCCACCTTCTTGATGGCGACCTACTACCGAGGCATCTCCGACGACCTGATCGAGGCCGCCGTCATGGATGGCCTCGGCTACGAGCGCACGTTCCTGCGGATAGCGCTGCCGCTGTCGCTGCCCGCCATCGCGACCGTGACCGTACTGCAGTTCATCCAGATCTGGGACGACCTGCTGGTCGGGCTGCTGTTCCTGCCGACCAATCAGCGGACGATCACCGTCGGCCTGGCCACCTTGTCGGCCGGGCGGACCACGAGCATCCCCGCGCTGATGGCAGGCTCGCTGGTCAGTGCCGTTCCGGCGATCATCGTGTACCTGATCTTCCAGCGGTACCTGATCAGGGGCCTGACCCTTGGCATGGGAAAGTAAGGAGAGGCCAACGTGTCCCGGATCGAACTCGACTCGGTCACCAAGCGGTTCGGTGACGGCACGGTCGCGGTGAACTCCCTCGACCTGGCGGTCGGCGACGGCGAGATCCTGGTGCTGGTCGGGCCGTCCGGCTGCGGCAAGACCACCGCGCTGCGCATGGTCGCTGGCCTGGAAGAGGTCACGTCGGGCACGATCAGCATCGACGGCCGCCCCGTCAACGACCTTGAGCCGCGGCACAGGGACATCGCGATGGTGTTCCAGAGCTACGCGCTCTACCCGCACCTTTCCGTTTACGACAACATCGCGTTCAGTCTTAAGTACCGGAAGATCAGCAAAAATGACATCAAGGCACGGGTAGCTGAGGCGGCGAGGATCCTCGAGCTTGAGCCGTACCTCGAGCGCAAGCCCCGGCAGTTGTCCGGCGGTCAGCGCCAGCGGGTCGCCATGGGCCGGGCGATCGTGCGCCAGCCGCGCGCCTTCCTGATGGACGAGCCGCTGTCGAACCTCGATGCCAAGTTGCGGGTGCAGATGCGGGCCGAGATCGGCCAGCTTCAGCGCTCGCTGGGCATCACGACCATCTACGTCACCCATGACCAGACCGAGGCGATGACGCTCGGCACGAAGGTCGCGGTCATGTCCGGCGGGGTGTTGCAGCAGATCGCCGCCCCGGCCGACCTGTACCGGCGGCCTGCCAACCTGTTCGTGGCCGGCTTCATCGGCTCGCCGCCGATGAACCTCGTGGACGCGACGCTCGAGCGGGCCGACGGCGGCTCGCCCGACGTGGTATTCGGCCCGCACCGGCTGAAGGTGCCGGCCCCGGTCGTCGACGGGCATCCCGGCCTCGACCGGTACCTGGGCAAGCCGGTCGTGTTCGGCATCAGGCCCGAGCACCTGTCTGACGCGACCTTCGCGCCGGACGGCGAGGCCAGGTCCGTGATCGACCTGCCGATCAGCCTGCGCGAGGAACTCGGCTCCGAGGTACAAGTGCACGCCGCGATCGGGACGTCGGCCCACATCGGCACCGGCGAGGCGGACGAGGTCCGCTCGCTGGCGACCCTGATCGCCAAGATGGACCCGCGCACCACGGTCGAGGTCGGCCACACCGCCGCGATCTCGGTCGACTGCGGCCAGCTGCACTTCTTCGATCCGGAATCCGGCCTGTCGATCAGGGGGCAGTGTTAGCTTTTCGCCTCCGGGGCCGCGCCCCTTCGGCGGAGAGTTTTCCTGCGATCGCCGGAGAGTATCCAGATGATCTTTGAGTGGCCGCCGGGCGTGCGATACTGAATGTGCGTCAATGCCGGAACGCACACGAGGTGATTACGGGAGGCGGACTCTTCCCGTAATCACCAAGTGCGCGAACTGAGCCGTTAACGAGCTAGATAAAAAGGCCCAGCAGCGACAGCAGAATGTGGATGATGTTCGGCTGCATCTGGAATCACCGCCTCTCCGCTTCTCGTGGAATCCTTGGCCACGAGATAAGTACAGCGGAGGTAGTGTCCAAATAGTTGGGTGTGATTAGGGCGTGCCCGGTCATTAGCTGGTCAGAAGCCGGTTGATCCGGGCACCTAATCGTTTAGTGACCGATCCGAGCCCTTGTGCTGAGCAGGATTCACGCCGGTCGGCCGCACATTCCTTATACGCGGCCAGGCACCACGGCCCTCGGGCCGGGTGTCCGCGCCTACTGACCAGGCTAGTTACTCGCCACCGTCGGCGACCAGCCCGTTTTGTACGAGCTTTGCCATGATCAGCTCGACCTTGTCCTGATCCCTATCGAAGAACTGGACTTCCCAGGACGCGGCCTCGGCGACCTCACGCATCAGCGCCGACCAGAGCCACTCGAAGCTTTCCTCAGGCGGGAGCCCGCCTCGCCCGGCGCCGAGCAACGGGAAGGCGATCGACCGCGGCACCGGGTCCATGCTCGTCCGCTCGGTCCGCGCGAGCATCAGCACGTTCCGCACGCCCGCGATGATCGCGGGCAGATCGACGACGTAGTTGCTGGTCTGCGGCCGGGGCACGGCGACCGCGACGTGGTAGAGCCTGCGGATGCGCTGCCTCGACATCTCCCCGGATCCGGTCGGGGCCACGGTGCCAGCGGGAACGGCGAATCCCGGCCCGCCGTTCGCGTTGATCCAGGCTGCCAGTTCTTCGGCCACGACGTCCCTGTCCACATGGCCTTCCTGGTTCACCGTCGCCGCCATCCGGCGGACGGCGGCCGAGACGGAGGGGTTGTAGGAGTGCGGCAGTTCCAGGTACGAGTTGGTCGGCACGACGACGATATCGGCGTCGGTCAGCAGTTCCACCCGCTGGTACCTGACCACCACCCGCAGGCTGTGCCCGTCTACCCGACCGCGGTAGGAGACGAGGCGCCTGGGCTCGGGCCCGGCGCTGACGGGCGGATCAGCAGGCTCGGGCGGGTCGATCAGCAGGAGCATCTGCTCGGCGACCTGGCCGATCACCGCATTCTCCTGGGACTTCCTGAACCGATCGACGCTGACGTGACAACACCTGGCTGCCTTGATCCGGCGTTCCTGGGCGGATTTGTCGCGCATTCCCGGCTCAAGGCCGAACGTTGCCACGGCGGCTAGCTGAAGCACGCTGCCGCCTATGCTTGCCACCGCCTTTCTCAGCAGGACCTCCATCGCTTGCGGGCTTGCCGGCGTGATCCTGCCATCGGCCATAAGCGGAGAGGTCAGGGCGCTATATATCGCCGCCGCCCGGCGCAGGTTCGGCAACTCCGTGTGACGTAGCTGAACCAGGCCCTTGAGCCTGAGCACGCGCAAGTCCGCTACCAGCTCACCAGCAGTCGGTATTTCCGGCATATGCCTAGAGTGGCGGGTACCCGCGTCCAGCGCAATTGCGACGCGGCACTAGAGCGCCACGTACCGACTGTTCACCTCGCGGCTGATACCGCGACCATCGTGTCTTCGGCTTTCCTGTCCGGCCCTTCGCCTAACCGTCCGGCGCCATCGGGATCGAGCCAGCAAAGGCCGTAGCCTAGGCCGGTCCTCAGCTCATTGAACTTCAGGCGGACCTCACCGAATCGGTCAGGAACCATGATTTGATTCGTCGGCCGGCGTTCATAGATCACGGTCGTGGGCACACCGCTGACTGACCAGACGGCGGTCGGCAGGTGGTCGGGGTCGAACCGGACCCGCAGTTCGAACGCGTCACTGCGCCGGAACGGGACGTGCACGTAATGCGACGCCATCGGCTGACCAGGCGGCAACCGCAACCGCAGCGCGTACTCATGCCGGTCCCCCGCCCGCAACGGCACCGGCAACGCGATCACGTTACGGAAGAACGTCTCATACGGCTGCTCCCGCAGC
>DATKFV010000162.1:0-6336 GCA_035511035.1 Streptosporangiaceae bacterium | reverse complement strand
CGGGGTCGGCCTGGCCGAGCCGGTAGGTGCGGGCGCGGCTGAGGTGACGGGCCTTGGCGCTGGCGTCGGAGCCGTCTGCGCGGTCGGCCCGGCCGGTTCCGGTGCGGTCGGCCTGGGCTGGCGGCTGCGGGTGATCGCGGTGATCGGGGGGCCGGACTGATGCCGAGGGGGCGGATGGATGAGCGTGAAGGCGGGCACGGCGAGCGAGACGGCCGCGGCGGCGGCGGTGATCGGGACGACCGGCCGGTGCGCGAGGAGTTCGGCCAGCCGGTGCAGGCCGGCGCGCAAGCCTGCGAACCAAGCGCCAGTACCCGCGCCGTGGCCAGCATCGGCGAGGTACCCCGCTGCGGCCGTGCCAAGGATGACCGGGGCAAGCAGGCCGCGCAGGGAGTCGTTGACCGACTTCAGGTCGGCGCACGCCGAGGCGCAGAGCCGGCACTGGTGCAGATGGCGTTCCACCTCGCGGGCCTGCCGCCGGGCCAGACGGCCGCGTACGTAGGCCCCGAGCTTTCCTGCGACCGGGCGGCAGTCAGCCGGGATCGGCGAGGCCAGGTGCGACTGCAGGTAGGCCTGCCTCAGCCCCTCGCGCGCCCGGTACCGCAGGGCGGCGACCGCGTTGGCTGACAGGCCAAGCAGTTCCGCGACCTCGGCTGGCCTGGCCTCTTCGACCTCGGTGTGCCAAAGCACCGCCGACCACCGCTCAGGCAGCGTCCTGAATGCCTGGGCCACAAGCGAGCGGTCAAGCTCGGCGATGACCGGGTCAGCGAACGGCTCGGCCTGGTCGGGCAACTCGCTTTCGTCGGTCGGGATCTGCTTACGCTGGCGCCTGATCTGGTCGACGGCGACCCGGCGCAACGCGGTGAGCAGGTAAGGGCGGAACGCCTCGACGGGACCGTTGCCGCTGACCATCGCGCTGAGCACGCGCGCGAAGGTCTCCGCCACCACGTCGTCGATGTCGGCCGGACGCATGACCAGATGTGCGGCCAGCCGACGGGCGGCCGGGGCATGGCGCTGGTAGAGGACGCCATAGGCACCGGAGTCACCGAGCCGCGAGCGAGCTATCAGTTCGGCGTCGCCTTCGGCCGCTGTCGCACCGTGAGCAGCTGATTCGGCCATTTCTGGCAATGACCGTGGCATATTTGGCGGATCAGTCATGAATGGTTCCGTCATCGCATACCATCCCGATCAGTAAACCAGTTCTTAGCGAAATCAAGAAGAATCTTGCCCGGTGCGACGTCATAGCGTGATGACTTCTTTGTCTTTCCACTCATGAGCCTCGGACGAGATGGAAGGCGGCCAGATGAGTGATCGTGTAAGCCGGACGTCCGGATGGCACGCAGGCCCGCACGGTGAGTCAGTGCTGCTGGGGGTCTTGTGGTCACCGCCGAGCCGAAGACGCCGGCGGTTCGTCCTGAGGATCTTGCTACCTGGGAGTCGCCGCGGCACGGGGCTGCGCAGGCGCGGCCGGTACGGCGGACAGCACGCCGCGCCTGGCGGCACCGCCTTCATCGCGGTAGGCATTCCTGGCCTCGCTGCGGGCTGTCCGTGATCCCGGCCTGTGCCAGGATTCGCGCCTACTACCCGCATCGCGCCGTACCAAACTTCCGCACTTTGATCGGAGAAAGGCCTTTCCCGGCACCGGTGAGCGGCCGGAAGACCCAACATAGCGGCCAGAAGACCAATATAGGGTAGCCCGAAAGTCGATAGCCAGGGATCGGGTTATCGGAGCTGGACAGCCCGAAACCGGGCGAGCGGCAGAAGACCCGCTCGCGTCAGGGCTGCCCGGCTCACCATGCCGGAGGCCTGCTGACCGCGAACGCCAGCAGATCTTGGTCAGCCGGGAACGCCAGGCCAGTCGGGAACGCCAGCGGAACGTGCTCAGCCGGGGGACGCCAGGCCAGTCGGGAACGCCGGCAGATGTTCGTCAGTCGGGAAGGCCAGGCCAGTCGGGAACGCCAGCAGATCGTGGTCAGCCTGAACGCCAGCAGATCTTGGTAAAATTTCGTTGCCCTGCCCAAGATCTTGTTATTATCCCGGAACATGGACCGGTGAAAATAACAAGATCTTGGGCTCGAAGCTGAGGTTCTCCAAGATCCTTGTTTGCAAACGATTGTGGATCGCTCGCGAGCCCGAGTGAGCGATTCCGGCAGCCGGCAGCCGCTTCCCCCGCTTCCCCTGCTTGCTCGCTTCCCCTGCTTGCTCGCTTCCCCTGCTTGCTGGCTCGCTGGCTTCCCCTGCTTGCTCGCTTGCTGGCTTGCCCCGCTTGCTCGCTTGCTGGCTTGAAGCCTCCCCGCCCTTCTGTTATCCGATTTCGGATTATCCGATTTCGGATTATGCGAATCGGGAGGTTAAGTCCGTCGAGCTGTGCTGACCAGGTCGCCTGCCTGGGCCGGGCGGACCGGCGAAGGCCTGGGCGATGTCCAGCCACCGATCGGCGATCGCGCCGGACGCGGCCAGGCTGGTGTCCTCGCGGTGCCTGCGCTGCGTGACCAGCAAGCAGAAGTCAAGCGCGGGACCGGTCACCCGGTCGGCGCCGGCGGCGAGGCCCCAGGTCCATAGCTCACCGTCAGTGCCGGTCAGTTCCACCGTGACCGGCACGGTCGGAACGTCCTGGCCGTGGACCATGAAGCTGAAGGGCAACGCCCTGACCCCGATGTGCGCCACGTGCTTGAGCCGGCTGGTGGGAATCCTGGTGACTCCGAGGGCGTCGGCGATGTCCTGGCCGTGGGCCCAGGTCTCCATGATCCTCGCGGTCACCGCCGACGCCGCGCTCATCGGCGGGCCGAACCACGGCAGCCTCGTCGCCGGGTCGATCGAGCCGAACACCTCGATGAGCCGCTGGCGGGAGGCGACGAACCAGTCGAGTGTCTCGACGCCGGTCAGCCCCCGGTAGCGGGCAGCGATGTCATCCGGGCTCGGCACTGCCGCGACGTCGCCGAGTTCGCGGGCGAATCGCTCGGGATCGGTCGCAGCGATGACGGCGGCGTCATCGAAGAACGCGAGGTGAGTGACCTGGTCAGCGATCGTCCAGCCCGCGGCCGGGGTCGGCGTCCGCCAGCCTGTCTCATCGAGCCGGGACACTAGTTCCCTGACCTCGGCGGTCTCCCCGGCCAGGTCAGTGACCAGGGCAAGCATGTCGACGGGCACTTGAGAGCCTCCGTTGCGTGCTGATGGCGGGCCGGCTTTTCACTTGTTTGGGTTCATGGCGGCCGAACCTACCCTGAATATTGGTCTGATCGATGTTGGAGGGGCAATGACCGAGCCTGGGTCGGTTTCCTCCCCGGACGCCTATGTCGTGCGGTACGGCGGGCTCGGCGTGCTCCGGGGCGTCGCCGCCCTGGTCGGCTGTCTTGCTATCGCCGACGTCCTCGTCGCTGATCACCGCAGCGTGAGCGGAGACGTGGTAGGGGCCTTGTTCGTAATTCTCCTTGGCTTCTTCGGGATCGGCGAACTGCGCAAGGCGTCCAGGCGCGACGTGATGTTCGCCTTGCATCCGGCCGGCGTGTACTTCGGATCAGGCTCGTTCAAGGACAACGTCCCGTGGAGCAAGATCTGTGCGGTCGAGTTCTTCACCGAGCGCGTCGTGCATAACAGGTCAACCTCGCGGTCAGGCCGGACCTGATCCCCGGCGCCGGCGGGACGATCAGGTACACGTGCCGGCGGATGACCGGCTGGCGGGTCGATCCGGCTCTGCTCAGTGCCGCCGTTCAGCGCTTCGCGCCGACGGTCGCCGTGATCCAGGGACAGGACTATCCGCCCCCGCTAGGCACGGCCGAGGCGATGACCGCTCGCCGCGTCCGGCGCGGAGGCCAGGCCAACGGGCCCTGGTCGTAGCGAGGCCCCGCCAGGTCGCGCTCTGGCGCTGAACCGGCAGTAGACGGCACTCCGCTTGTGCGGCACGCTGAAAGATAGATGCGGGCTCGGCCGGGGAACTCAGGCCGGTTCGCCACCGGTTCGGCAAGCGGAGGACTAGATGAACTTACGGCCAGGTTCGGGCGCGGTCATGCCAGGTCGAGCACCGGGGAGCCGGCTGCGGTTACGCCGGACCGCGCTCGTCGCGGCCGTGGCCACGGTGCTGGTGATGTCAGCGATGGTCGCCCGGGCCGCGCCCGCCCTGGCCCAGGGCGCCGCGCCAGGAGCGCCGGGAGCGAACGCGACCTGGAACGAATCGAACCTGCAGGCCTTCGCCGACTCCCTGGGCTCGGCGTCGAAGGTGTGGTACACGCTCGGCGACGGCGAACTTGAGAACGTCTTCTATCCCGAGACCGACACGCCGGACACGTTCGGACTGCAGTACATCGTGACCGACGGCTCCAGCTTCACCGACACCGAGACCGCGAACACGACTCACTCGATCTCACTAATCGACCCGACGTCGCTGGTCTGGCAGCAGGTCAACAGAGCGACCAACGGCGACTTCACGATCACTAAGACCTATATCGCCGACCCGTCGAGATCGGTCATCCTGGTCCGGACCACGTTCGACAACCTGAGCAGCCACGCGCTCAGCCTCTACGCCGATTACCTGCCGCAGTTGAACAACGACGGCATGGGCAATACCGGCGGCACCGACTCGACCAGCGGCGACCTGGTCGCCTCCAACGGCACGGTGTCCAGCGCCCTCGCCGCCTCGACCGGCTTTACCCAGACCACGACCGGGTACGTGGGCAGCTCAAGTGACGGCAGCGCGCAGTTGGCCAGCAGCCACGCCCTCACGGCCACGTACACCTCGGCCAGCACGGCCGGTCACATCGTCCAGGTCGCGCAGGTCCCGGTGGCCGCGAGCGGCAGCACCACGTTCACGCTCGCGCTGGCCTTCGACTCCAGCCAGTCGGCGGCGATCTCCGACGCCTCGGCGTCGCTCACGACCGGGTTCAGCTCGCTGGAAACCTCCTTCGAGTCGGGCTGGCACTCCTGGGTGAGCGGCCTGAACGCGCCGCCCGCCTCGGTGACCGGCAGCAGCCAGCTCAAGGAGCAGTACTACGTCTCGCTGATGGAGGTCAAGGCCGACGAGGACAAGACCTACGTGGGCGCTTTCATCGCCGCGCCGACCGACCCGTGGGGCACGAGCGTCAGCGCGAACAGCGCCGGCGACCACGGCTACCACGTGGTCTGGACCAGGGACGAATACGAGATGGCGTCGGCGCTCCTCGCGGCTGGCGACTCGACCGACGCGAACGCCGCCCTCCAGTACATCTTCCAGTACGAGGAGGAATCCAGCGGCGCGGTCAAGCAGAACTCGTTCCTCAACGGCACCGCGGTCTTCGGGTCGCTGCAGATGGACGAGGTCGCCGACCCGATCATCCTCGCCTACCAGCTGGGCGCGACGAACTCAAGCGACTGGTCCTACATCGAGAACCTGGCCAACTACCTGGTCAGCAACGGCCCGTACACCCCGGAGGAACGCTGGGAGGAAAACGGCGGCTACTCACCGGCCACCATGGCCGCCGAGATCGCCGGCCTGGTCTGCGCGTCGGTGATCGCGACCGACAACGGCGCCACCAGCCTCGCCTCGACCTACCTGTCCACGGCGGACGCTTTCGAGCAGGACGTGGACGCCGACACCTACACCACCTCGGGCCCGTACGGCAGCGGCGACTACTACCTGCGGATCACCCCGGATGCCGAGCCCAACAATGGCACCAGCATCAACATCGCGAACGGCGGCGGCAGCCACGATGACCGCACCGTCGTCGACCCGAGTTACCTTGAGCTGGTCAGGCTCGGGGTGACGGCGCCGACGACGACCGAGATCGCCAACACGATCCCGGTCGTGGACTCCGAACTCGAAGTCAGCACCCCGGAAGGCCCGATCTGGCACCGGTACAACTTCGACGGCTACGGCGAGACCTCGTCAGGCGGTGACTACACCGGCACCGGGGTCGGCAACCCCTGGCCAGTCCTGACCGGCGAGCGGGGCGAATACGACGTCGCCGACGGTAACCTGACCGCCGCCCAGTCGATGCTGCAAACCATGGCGGGCGCCGCGAACTCCGGCTATCAGATTCCCGAGCAGGTCTGGGGCGGCAGCACCGGCACCGGCGGCTTCACGTTCGGCCAGCCGGACAACTCCTCGACCCCGCTGATGTGGGCCATGGCCCAGTACGTCAGGCTCGCGATCGACATCTCGGCCGGGCACGATGTCGACACCCCGGCCGTGGTCGCCGACCGGTACGCCGCGGCCACCGCTGGCCTTGGCTCGGTCACCGAGAAGGTCAACGTGATCGTGCCGGTGAACACCGACGCGTCGGGCGAGAACGTCTACCTGGACGGCAACTTCAGCGCGCTCGGCGAAGGCGCGCCCGACTGGTCGCCGAGCGGTATCCCGATGACCAG
>DATKFV010000161.1:0-3471 GCA_035511035.1 Streptosporangiaceae bacterium | reverse complement strand
GCGATCCGGGCCTTGTCGGTCAGGCCGAGGTCGTCGAGGAGCTCCTCGCGGCGCTGGCGCGCCTGCCGGGCCGACACGCCCGACAGGATCGCGGGCAGCTCGACGTTGTCGGCGACGGTCATCGTGGAGAGCAGGTTGGCGGACTGGAACACGTAGCCGATGTGCCGTCGCCGCTGGATCGCCCAGTCGCGCTTGGAGAGCCCGTCGACGCGCTGGCCGCGGAGCCAGATCTCCCCGCTGGTCGCCTGGACGAGGCCGCCGAGGACGTGCAGCAGGGTCGACTTGCCGGACCCGGACGGCCCCATCACGGCGACGAACTCGCCGAACGCGAGCTCGATGTCGACGCCGCGCAGCGCCTCCACGCAGAGGCCGTCGGCGCGATACTCCTTCACCAGCTTGCGGGTCCTGAGCATCACCGGGACCGGGGCCGGCGCGGACCCGGTCACACGAGCTCCTCCTGGCAGCGTTCCAGCCAGTCGAGGTCGGCCTGCAGGTGCAGCCTGGTCCCTTCGACCAGCAGCCGGGCGGCGGTGTCCTGGCGGCTGGCGCTGTCCTGGAGGTCGTTGAGGCCGCGCATCAGCCGGTAGTAGTGGTGGCGCTGCTTGTTGATGAGCTCCATCTGGTCGGCCAGGCCCGCCCGGGGCGCGAGGATCAGCTTGGCGAAGAACTCGTCGCGGATCCTGGGCCCGTCGCTCGGCTCCTCCACCCAGGCGGCGACCGCGTCGCGGCCGGCCTCGGTCAGCTCGTAGACCCGCTTGTTGGGCCGGGTGGTCTGCGCCACGTCCTGGCTGCGGACCAGGCCGTCGGCCTCGAGGCGCTTCAGCGTGACGTAGATCTGCCCGATGTTCGGCGAGGGGTAGGCCGCGCCGAACGTCTGCTCGAGGGCGATCTTGAGCTCGTAGCCATGGGCCGGCTCCTTTGCCAGCAGTGCCAGCAGGGGCTGCCGCACGATTGATGCCACCTCCACGACCCCGTAGGGTGCCGCGCACAGGTCGCACCCATTATCTCGATATTAGCGGCATACCTAACATCTAGGTATAGGTCGTTGACATCTGGATTACATCGGTGCATAACAAGCATGTATGACATAGCCATATGGACCGATCTGTGATGCGGAGGCGCAATGGCGCGCTTGACCGGGGTTGCCGCGGCGGCTGCCGCGTGCCTCGCGGTCACTATGGCCGCCGTCGTCTCGTTGGCCGGCTGCACGCCCGCGTCGGGGGCGGCGTCCAGCACGGCCAGCGGGCCGTCGTCGCTGACCTCCGGGATCGGGCCGATCACGTTCGCGATCGGCTCCGACGACATCTCCTGGCTCACCCCGGTGCTCAACGCCTGGAACGCCAGCCACCCCGGCCAGCGGGTCACCCCGCTGTACCTGCCCGAGGCGGCCAACGACCAGCTTGCGCAGCTGGTCGCCAACCTGCAAGCCAAATCCGACGCCTACGACGTGATCGACCTGGACGTGGTGTGGACGGCCGAGTTCGCCTCGGCGGGCTGGATCATCCCGCTGCCGGCCGGCAAGTTCCCGCTGGGGGACTTCCTGCCGCCGGCCGTCGCCACCGCCGAGTACCAGGGCCGGCTGTACGCGATCCCCTATTACAGCAACGCCGACCTGCTCTACTACCGCTCCGACATCCTCAAGCAGGCGCGCCAGAAGCCGCCCGCGACCTGGGCGCAGCTGCAGTCGCTGGCCACCAAGGTGGCACCTAAATACCACCTCGACGGGTACGCGGCCACCCTCGCGCCGTACGAGGGCCTGACGGTCAACTTCGCCGAGTCGGTCCAGTCGGCCGGCGGGTCGATCCTCTCCCCCGACGGCACCGAGGTCACGGTGGACTCGCCGCAGGCCGTGACCGGCCTGGCGTTCCTGGTCAACGGGCTCCGCCAGGGGTGGATCCCGTCGGCCGACCTCGGCTACGAGGAGGTCTCGGCCCAGCAGGCGTTCGAGGCGGGGAAGTTCCTGTTCCTCAACGACTGGCCCGACGTCTACGCGGCCGCCAGCCAGCCCGGTCCCGGCAACACCGTGGTCGGCAAGTTCGGCGTGGTCGCGCTGCCCGGCCTGAACGGGCCGGGGTCGAGCTCGCTCGGCGGCGCCAACCTCGCGATCAGCGCCTACTCGCAGCACCAGCGGACCGCGCTCGAGTTCATCTCGTACCTGACCGACCTGTCCAACGAGACCGCGATGCTCACCAGCGGCGGGTTCCCGCCGGTCTGGAAGCAGATCTACAGCGATCCCAGCCTGCGCAAGCAGTTCCCCTACCTGCCGGTCCTCGAGCAGGCGATCGACTCCGCCCAGCCGCGCCCGGTCAGCGCCGACTACGACCAAGCCAGCCTGGTCATCTCCAGCGCGGTGCAAGCGGCGCTGCGGATGCGGGAGACACCCCAGCAGGCGCTGTCCCAGATGGCGTCCCAGCTGGCTCAGATCATCCAGTGAGAAGAGAAATTCCAGCCCTTCGTTAGGGCGGCAATCACAGGAGGAAGCATGTCTCGAAGACGAGAAGGCGCGGTCTTCATACGACGCGGCGGCATCGGCCTCGCGCTGGCGGCAGCCGGAGTTCTGGCGCTGGCGGCCTGCGGCTCAAGCGGCAGCAGCACCACCGGCGCGTTGAGCGGCGGCAGCACGAGCTCGGCGGCGGCGGGCTCGCCGACCAGCTCGGCCAGCGGCTCGGCCACGTCGGGCAGCATCGTCTGGTCGGCCAGCCCGCTGACCGGCACCGGCGCCAACGACGCGCGGACCGTGCTCATCAACGCGTTCGAGAAGCAGTACCCGAACATTCACGTGACGCTGGTGTCGGCGCCGACCGACACCGACACCAACCGGGCCACACTGGCGACCGAGATCTCGGGCGGCTCGTCCACCCCCGACGTGTTCATGGGCGACGTGATCTGGCCGGCCCAGTTCGGCGCGCACCAGCTCGCCGTCCCGCTGTCTGACTACCTGCCCGCCAGCTACTGGAGCAAGTTCGCGTCGGGGCTGGTGCAGGGCGCCAGCTACCAGGGCAAGGTCTACGGCTCGCCGCTGTTCGAGGACCAGGGCTTCCTCTACTACCGCAAGGACCTGCTGGCCAAGGCGCACATGTCGGTGCCGACGACCTGGCAGCAGCTCGAGACCGACGCGGTGACGCTGGTCCACTCCGGGGACGTGAAGTACGGGTTCGTCTGGGAGGGCGACTCCTACGAGGGCCTGACCTGCGACTTCATGGAGTACCTAGCCGACGCGGGCGGCGCCGCGACCAACAGCAGCTTCACCACGGCGACGCTCAACTCGCCCGCCTCGGTCAAGGCGATCACGTTCATGCGCAGCCTGATCACCTCGGGCGCCAGCCCGGCCGCGGTGACCACGTTCCAGGAGCCGCAGGCGATGACCACCTTCGGTGACGGCAACGCCGCGTTCCTGCGCAACTGGGACTACGCCTACAGCGCCGCCACCACTGCCTCCAGCGGCGGCAAGCTCACCGCCAGCCAGGTCGG
>DATKFV010000160.1:0-16700 GCA_035511035.1 Streptosporangiaceae bacterium | reverse complement strand
ACGAGTCCTTCACGCCGACGATCGGCAGCCCGGCGAGCTGGTTCACGGGCACGCCGGGGGCCGAGATCCACGGAATGTGGTACGCGAGCACGGGCCGGTCCCCGGCCGCGGTCGCGAGCGCGCCGAAGAAGGCGCCAAGCGTGGCCGGGTCGACGTCGGGCCCGCCGGCCGGATCGGCACCACAACCAGGCGGAGGATAGGCGAGCACCGCGTCGGCCTCGGCGGCCACGGCGGCCTTGGTCAGCGCCACCGCGTCCTCGGCGGACGCTGCCCCGGTCCCCGCCAGCACAGGGACGTCCGCAGGGAGGGCCGTGCGAACGGCCTCGATCAGCGTGACCCGCTCGGCCGGGGTGAGCTTGCCCGCCTCGCCAGTGGTCCCGGCGACGAGCACGGCCCGCATGCCGCGCTCGACGAGATCCTTCGCGAGCCCGACGGTCGCCGAGGCGTCCACCTCGCCCGCCGAGTCAAAGATCGTTACCAGCGCCACGCCGACCCCGCTGAATAGTCGCACCCCGCCCGCCTTCTGTTCGCTCACGCTGTCCGCTGACGTCAATCCGATTTCGGATATCCCGATTTCGGATAATCTCACGGGTCTTGGCCGCGAGTAGTCGCGCCGTCTATACTACCTTTCGTCGACAATCGACAATATGCCTGGTAGGAGGACTTCTGTCAGGCAACCGTAGCTGATGCTGGTTTATTGGCTGATCTGATCTTGACCAGGGAGTATGCGCGTGGATGACCAGCGATTCGCGGGTCAGGTGGCGATCGTCACCGGCGGTTCCAACGGCCTTGGCCGGGCGACGACCGAGGCATTCGTCGCCGAGGGTGCGTCGGTGGTGGTCTGCGATCTCGCCGACACCGGGTACTTCGCCGGCCAGCCGGCTGTGCACACGATCACCGGGGACGTGGCCGACGCGGGCCTGGCGCAGACTGCCGTCGAGGCCGCCGTCGAGCGGTTCGGGCGGCTTGACGTGCTGGTCAATGACGCCGCCTCTTACCCGGATGGGCTGCTGCTCGAGATGACGCCGCAGGCCTGGGACCGCGTGTTCCGGGTCAACGTCACCGGCTCGTTCATGATGATGCAGGCGTTCGCGCGGCAGTGCGTCGGCGCGGGCACTGGCGGCGCGATCGTGAACATCTCCACCGGCTCGGCTCGCAGCCCCCGCCCAGGCGGTGCCGCCTACGCCGCGTCCAAGGCGGCCGTGGAGACGATGAGCAAGGTGTTCGCGATGGAGCTTGGCCAGCACGACATCAGGGTCAACGTGGTCGCGCCCGGCTACATCGACGTGCGCGGCTGGAGCGAGGCCTTCCCCGACCGGGCGCCCGAGGAGCTCAGGCAGGCGCTGGTCCAGTCCATTCCGCTGGGCGTGGCTGGCCAGCCCACCGACATCGCCCAGGCGGTGCTGTTCCTCGCCTCGCCCGCGGCCGGGCACGTCTCCGGCGCGGTGCTGGCCGTGGACGGTGGCTCAGGGGCGGGCCGGTTCGGGCTGCGGGGCCACGTGAGCAAGGAGCGCGAGCATGCCAGAGGCTGACCCGCAGGTCCCGATCATCCAGACGATCAACGTCTGCCGCTACTTCTCGGTCGGTCACGGCTCGGTCGGCCGGCGGCCGGTACTGAAGGCGATCGACGAGGTGTCGCTGGAGATCCGCCGGGGCGAGACGCTCGCGCTCGTCGGCGAGACCGGCTCGGGCAAGACGACTTTCGGCCGGCTGTTGCTTGGCCTGTACAAGCCGACCAGCGGCGACATCCTCTTCCGCGGGTCGAGCATCGTGGACCAGCGCGGCGCCGCCGCCAAGACCGCCCGGCGCCATGTCCAGGGTGTGTTCCAGGATCCCTACTCCTCGCTCAACCCCACCATGACCGTGGGGCAGTCCCTGGCCGAGGTGCTGAAGGTGCACAAGGTAGCGGGCCGCAAGGAGCGGCCCGAGCAGGTGGCGGAGCTGCTGAAGACGGTGGGCCTCTCCCCGGCCCAGGCCGCGCGGCGACCGCAGGCGTTCAGCGGGGGCGAACGCCAGCGGGTCGGCATCGCGCGGGCGCTCGCGGCCAGGCCCGAGGTGGTCATCGCCGACGAGCCGTTGTCGGCGCTCGACGTCTCGATCCAGGCCCAGGTGCTGAACCTGCTCATCTCCTTGCAGGAGGAGCGGGGGCTCACCTACCTGTTCGTGACTCACGACCTGGACGTGGCCAAGCACATCAGCCAGCGCACGGCCGTGCTCTACCTGGGCCGGGTCGTCGAGTACGCGCCGACCTCGGAGATCTTCACCGAGCCGCTGCACCCCTACACCCAGGCCCTGGTCAAGGCGGCGCCGAGGCTCACCACCCAGCGCAAGACGGTCAAGCCGGCCCTGACCGGCGACATCCCGAACGCGATCGAGCGCCCGTCCGGCTGCCACTTCCATCCGCGCTGCCCGCTGGCCATGCCCGTCTGCTCCGAGCGCGAGCCGCGCCTGCTCCAGCTCGCCGACAACCGCTCCGTCGCCTGCCACCTGCACGACAAGGAACTCATGGCCGCGGCCGTCTGACCGCTTAGTCGAGGTCGGGGAAGCCGGACAGGTAATGAGCGCGGATCGCGACCCTGAGTTGCTCGATATCGCCGTTGACGGTCGCGTCGAGCAGGCCTCGGTGCCGGTCGACGGCGTCGGTGAGGCTGATTCCCTGGCGTTCCACCGAAGAGCGCATGAGCGCGCCCATCTGGCTGTTCAGCATCGACCACAGGTCTTTAAGGCGCCGGCGGCCCGATACGTCGATGAACAGCTGGTGGAATCTGGTGTCAATGTCCACCACGGTGTCGAGGTCGTCGGCCTGGGCGGCTGCTGCCATCTCGTCGAGCGCCTGCCGCAGGCTTTCCGCGAGCTCGGCCGGGTTCTCGCCGAGGCCGCTGACCACGCTCGCGTCTTCGAGCACGTACCTGGCGTAGCAGACGTCCTCGGCGTCCTCGGTGGACATCCGGGTGACGATGCTGTAGCGGCGCGGGACGATCGCGATCAGGCCCTCGGACTGCAGGCTGCGCATCGCGTCGCGAATAGTGCCCCGGCTGACGCCGAATTCCGCGGCTAGATTCGCCTCGACGAGCCGGGTATCCGCTGGCAGCTCATTATTGAGAATCCGGTGCCGCAGCGCGCGGCCCACGGCTTCGGGCAGCGACACATGCTCAAGAATGGCGCCCAGCCTCCTTCCGCTGATGAGCTGGGGTGCCTCATCGCATCAGCATAGAGGCGGTCAAACCGGTGTGACTAGCGCCGTCCTCCGCCGCGAGCAATGCCGAATCAGGGCCAGTCAAAATGACTGTCATTCCCGGTCCGTGCCCAGGCAGCGGACTTGCTCCGTGCACGATAACGCCTATCGTCACCCAGTTGCGACGGTATCCCATGTTGTACCTGGCATCGATATCGGTGATGGCGACTAGGTCACCGAGCAGCAGCGGCGCGTCGGTGCTAGCCCGGGGGGACGACCCCCCGGAACCCCCCGCGGTGCTGGCCGCCAGTTGCAGGTCGAGGTCCCAGGCGGCGGCTGGCCGGCCGAGCCCGTTGCCTGCCAGCCGGGACGGGATCACCGACCTGACGCTGACCTGCACGCCGGAGTCCGTCGCGGTGACCGGCAGCGCCGCCAGCAACTCGGGGTCGATGTTCATCGACGTGACCACGTCCGGCAGCCAGGCGGGCCTTGCGCCCTGGCCGAAGCCGCGCACGCTCACCTCGTCTCCTGGCCGCATCCTGGCCAGGTCGCCGGGGTCGAAGCCGACGATCAGCCGCCCGCTCTCACCGCGCTTGCCGATGACGGCACCGGCGGCTCCGCGCGCCGGGCCGGTGCGGACTTCTGCCTTGTTGCCAATGCATGAATAGAGCAGCAGCGCGTGCCTGGCCGCGTCATCGGGATGCACGAGGCACGCGCCGGGTGCGACGTGATCGCCGCTGACGGCGAAGACCGAGTCGCCGAGAGTGACCCCGAGCACAAGGCCGCCGTCACCGACCGGCAGGTACGGCGCGCCGTCGGCGTCGATGCGGTACGGGCTGGCGTCGATGCAGGGGTGCTCGACGACACCGAGCAGGTTGACGGCGACGCCGCGCAGGTTGACGGCGACGCCGCGCAGGTCCGATCCGGTCACTTCGAGGCCCCCTCGTGGTACCAGCTGGCCAGGTTCGCGGCCGGGTCATCGACTAGCTCGAACGCGCCGGCGGGGCCGCTGAGCAGGGAGCTAGGGCCAGGGCCGTGGCCGAACAGCATGCACTGCCCGGTCGAGATCACCCCGATCGTGAGGTAGCCCGCCCGGTAGCCGCGCCCGTACCTGTGGTCGGCGTCCTCGAGCGCGACGATGTCGCCGACCCGCAGGCCCTCGAGCCCGAGGGAGAGGTCCTCGCCCAGGCCGGCGTACGCGCCCATCAGGTCGGTGTTGGCGTACTCGGAGATCATCCCGACGCCCGCCCCGATCGCCTCGGCCGGCACCCGCGCGGCGACGTGCACCTGAAGCCGCCCGTCGGCCGTCGTCCCGCCTGGCATCGCCTCGATCAGGCCGGGGGAGCAGTTCTTCACCGTGATCTCGGGGTGCTCGGCCAGGCGCAGGCCCTGCCCGGTCGCGGCGATGGCGACCTGGTCACCGGTCGTGATCTGCTCCGAGGCCTCGGGGGAGAAGTCGACCAGCACGTAGGCGTGCTGGCCGATCACGTGGCCGCTGGCGCCCGCCGCCGGGCCTGAGGTCACGGTGACCTCGTTGCCGACGCAGGTCAAGTACTGCACCGCCATGTTGGCGCGGGGGTCGCGGTGCCGGACCGACGCGCCCGGCTCCAGGTGGTCGCTCGCGTAGCCGGTGGCCGGGTCGCCGCAATGCACCCCGAGCGTCATGCCGCCCATGCCGGGCAGCACGAATGGCTGGCCGTCCGGGCCGACCCGGTAGCCGTGCCGGTCGGACAGCGGTGGCCACACCTCGCCGGTCAGCACCTGGCTGACCAGGGCGGCCGCGTTGGTCTGCGCCCTCACGCCTGGTCCCTGGTCGTGCCCCCGGCCCCGACCCCTTGCGCCGTCTCCGCCGTCAGCGGGAAGTCGACCCAGGCCCGGCGCCGGAACGAGGCCTCGAACGCGTTGATCGTCTCCTGCACCAGCGCCGCCTGGCCGAAGTCGCCCTGGCAGACCGCCTGGTCGCTGGCGATCTCGGTGATGAAGTCGGCGATCAGGTTCGAGTAGAACAAGAACTCCCACGGCTCGCCCGAGTGGCCGCCCGGCGGGAAGAACTCGGCCGGGATCTCGACCTCCTTGAACTCCACCGAGTCCTTGGTCGCGATCTTGATCGTCTGGCAGATGCCGAACTCGTCGACCAGGCGCGCGATCACGGCGCCTTCGGACCCGTAGATGCGCGCCTCGATGCCGGGGTAGTTGCCGACCGTCACGTAGGAGGACTGGATCGAGGCGAGTATGCCGCCCCCGCGGGGGGCTCCGGGGGGTCGTCCCCCCGGGCTAGCACCGAACTCGGCGATCCACATGTCGCCGTCGTCGATGTTCGCGCGGGTCATCTTCCCGGTGTCGCGGATCATGCGGACCGGCACGAAGTTGCGCATGGTCCCGACGACCGACCGCAGCGGCTCGCCAAGCCACCAGTGCATGATGTCGATGACCGGCGCGCCGTAGCCCTCGATCGAGGAGACCGTGATCGTATCCGGGTCAGCGGCCGGGTCGACCTGGCGCAGCGGGGTCGCCGGGTCGATCCACTGGCTGTTCTGCTCGTAGCCGTTGAAGATGTAGGGCTCGCCGACGAAGCCGGAGTCGATCAGCGACTTGGCGTACTGGACCGCCGGGGCGTACCTGAACGTGAAGCCCACCTTGGTCTTCAGGCCCTTGGACGCCGCCAGCTCGGCCGCTTCCCTGGTCTTGCGATAGTCGTGGTTGACCGGCTTCTCGCACAGCACGTGCTTGCCGGCCGACAGGGCGGCCCAGGAGATCTCGTAGTGCGGCCGGTTTCCCGTCACCACGTCGATCACGTCGATGGACGGGTCGTCGGTGAGCTCGCGGTAGTCGGTCGTGGTGCGGGCGACGCCGAACTTCGCCGCCGCCTCCGCGAGCGCGTCGGCGTTGGTGTCGGCCAGGGCGACGACCTCCGCCCGCCCGTCTCGTTGCCAGCCTGGGATGTGGGCTCGCTGCGCCCAGCGTCCTGCCCCCACGACTGCGACCGCGAGCCTGCCTGATGTCATGACCGGTTCCTGCCTTTTGTGTTAGTAGCCAGCTGATGCGTCGAAGGTGTTGCGGAGCGGCCGGCCCGCCAGCCAGCGCCCGATGTTGTCGATGAACAGATCGGTGATCAGCCGGTTCTCGGCCGCGACGGTGGACGCCGAGTGCGGCGAGACGAGCACGTTCGGCATCGCCCATAGCGGCGAGGACTCCGGCAGCGGCTCGGTCTCGAATACGTCCAGGCAGGCCCCGCCAAGGTGCCCGGACGCGAGCGCTCCGATCAGGGCGGGCTCGTCGATGACCTGGCCGCGGGCGACGTTGACCACGACCGCGCCGGGCCGCAGCTGCTCAAGCTCGGCCGACCCGATCAGGTGGTAGGTGCGCGTCGTCAGCGGGCAGGCCAGCACCAGCGCGTCCACCTCGGGCAGGACCGAGCCGAGCTCGGTGTCAGCCACGTACGAGGCCACGCCGTCTACCTGGTACTCCCGGCCCGGCCTCCCGGCGCCGATGACCCGCACCCCGACGGCGGCCAGCAGCCTGGCCACCTCGCGGCCGACCCCGCCCAGGCCGACGAGCAGGGCGCTGCTCCCGCGCAATTGCGTGGTGGTGTGCCGCTCCCAGTGGTGCTCGGCCTGCCAGCGGGCCAGCACCGGCACCCCCTTGGCGAAGTACAGCAGCCCGAACAGCGCGAACTCCGCGAGCGGCACGCCGTGCACGCCGGCCGCGGTGGTGAACGTGATCGGGGTCTTGCTGAGCCCGGTGCGCTCGAGCAGCCCGCCGATGCCCGCGCTAGTGCCCTGCACCCAGCGCAGCGCCGGGCAGTTCACCGCCATGTCGGCCGGCGCCTGCCAGTCGAAGTCGAAGCTGATGTCGGCCCGGGATCGCAGCTCGGCCCAGCGGGCGAGGTCCGCCGCGTCCAGGTCGCGCTTGATGCCGCCGTGGTCGCACGGGTAGCGGGGCACAGGCAGCAGGTCGGGCGCGTAGAGCACCCGCAACCGGCCGTCGGCGGCCGCGATCCGCTCCACGTGCTCGGCCTCAAGCGGCGACGCGATCAGGACCTGCGTTAGCTCCTGTGCCACGAGACCGCACCTCCTGAGCCCGCCGGCGTGCCCCGCTCCGCGCCGCCGGATGATTGTCGACAGTCAACCAATATCGCAGGTCAGCCGGGGCGTCAAGCCGCCTTGCTATCCTGATAAGTCAGTTGATAGTTAGACGAATCTTCGCGACATCCCGGATACCAGGCCGATAACGATCTATTGACCTACGTACGGTACCTACCTACAGTTAGACCACGCTGTCGACAATCGACGAAATGGGGGTGCGCCATGCTTCGCGCTCACCGGCTAAGTACATCGCTGGGCCTCGGCGTGATTGCCATCGCCGTGGCCGCCGCTGGCTGCTCGAGTTCAAGTAACAACCCTGGCTCGCAGTCGACGTCGGCCGCCGGCAGCAACACGCTCGTCATCGCTAACGCGGTCCGGGTCGACACCCTCGACCCCGAGGCCAACTCGGTCAACGAGTCCATCTGGATGGACCAGAACCTGTACAGCCGCCTGCTGCAGCCCAACTCGACCGGGACCGGGCTGCTGCCCGACCTGGCCACCTCGTGGACGATCGCGCCCAACGGCCTCACCTATACCTTCCACTTGCGGACCGACGCCAAGTTCTGCAACGGCCAGCCGGTACTCGCCAGCGACGTCGTGTACTCGATCGACCGGTCGCGCAAGTTCGCCGGCGGCTGGGGCTTCCTGCTGACCCCGGTCAAGGCCGTCACCGCGCCCGACGCGCACACCGTCGTGATCACGCTGTCGCAGAAGCACGCGCCGCTGCTGGCCGACCTCGCCATGTACGCGTACTCGGTGGTGCCGCAGAAGGAGGTCACCGCCGAGGGCTCCAAGTTCTTCCAGCACCCGATCGGGTCAGGGCCCTTCTGCGTCAGCTCGTACGCACCGGACAGCGAGGTCGACATGACCCGCAACCCGTACTACTACGGCACCAAGCCCAAGATCGACAAGGTCAGGTTCCTGATCGTGCCGGACGACAACACGCGGGTGCTGATGCTGGAGAGCAAGAAGGCTGACGTCATCGAGAACCCGCCAGGCAACCTGACCAGCGAGATCGACAAGACCCCCGGCCTGAAGGTTGACCTGTTCCCGTCCACCAGGGTCGACTTCATCCAGCTGGACGAGCACTTCGCGCCGTTCAAGAAGCTCCTGGTTCGCGAGGCCATCAACTACGCGATCGACCGCCAGGCCATCGTCAAGCTGGCCTACCAGGGCGACGCTATCCCCGGTGCCTCGTTCATGCCGTACAAGATGGAGTACTTCGACTCGGCGATCCAGCCGTACCCGTACGACCCGGCCAAGGCCAAGAAGCTGCTGGCGGAGGCGGGCTACCCGCACGGGTTCAGCGCCTTCCTGATCACGGTCAGCGGCGACGTGGCCGGCCAGGCCGAGGCGGTCGTGCTCAAGTCCGAGTTCGCGCAGGTCGGGATCAACCTGTCGATCCAGTCCTACGAGCTGCTGACCGCCTACGCCAAGGAAGATGGCGGGCACTCGGAGTTCGGCGAGCGCTACTGGACCAACGACATCATCGACCCCGACGAGGTCGCCACCTTCGGCGCTGACTGCCAGGGCGGCGCCAACGCCTTCAACAGCTACTGGTGCGACGCCCAGGCCAACAAGCTGGTCGCGCAGGCCCGCCTGGAGCTGAACCCGGCCAAGCGCCAGGCGCTCTACAACCAGATCCAGGAAATCGTCTACCAGCAATCGCCGTTCATCGTCACTGACTACAGCCCGTACCGGTACGGAGTGGGCGACTGGGTGCACGGATTCCACGTCACCCCGCTCGGCAACTACGACCTCTCGCTGGAGACCCTGACCGTCGGTTCCAAGTAACTCGCCAGAGCGGCCAGGGGGCCGCGGCAGCCAGACGGCCGGCCGCCGTTTCCCCCGGGTCACCAGCACAGACCTATTTATGCAAATTGCCAGGGGCGCGCCCGCGAGCCAGACCGGACTGCCGTCCAGGCGACTCGCAGGCCCGCAACACGCTGGAGGTGGATGTTGAGCCGGTTCGGGACGCTACCCCGGCGTCTCGTTCACCTCGTCGTGATCTTGTTCGGGATCACGCTGGTGGTCTTCTTCTTGCTGCGGCTGATCCCAGGCGACCCGGCCCTGGCCATCCTCGGCAGCAGCTACACCCATCAGCGGGCGACCGCCATCGACGACTCGCTCGGGCTCAACAAGCCGATCTGGACCCAGTACGGGCTGTTCATGGACCACCTGTTCCATGGCAACCTGGGCTACTCCTACTTCTACAACGAGCCCGCCACGACCGTCATCGTCGCCCACCTGGCGCCCACGGTCTTCCTGGTCATCTACGCCGCCGTGCTCGCCGCGGTGATCTCGCTGCCGATCGGCTTCCTCGCCGGGGTGCACCGGGGCGGCGTCCTCGACCAGGCCAGCCGGGTGTTCTTCACGGTCAGCTTCGCGATGCCGGCGTTCTGGCTCGGGATCATCTTGCTGCTGGTCTTCAGCGTGCACCTGGACATCTTCCCGATCAGCGGGTTCGGCACCGGGGTGGCCGGGCACCTGTACTACCTCTTCCTGCCCGCGCTGACGATCGCGCTCGGGTTCTCGACCGTGCTGATCAGGAGCCTGCGCGCCGCCACGATCGCGACGCTGCAGGCGGAGTTCGTCGACACCGCCAAGATGAAGGGCATCGGGTACACCAAGGTGCTGCGGCGGCACGTGTTCAGGGTCGCGGTGCTCGCTGTCGTCGCCGTCTATGGCGTCAACCTCGCCTACCTGATCAGCGGCACGGTGCTGGTCGAGAACGTGTTCTCGCTGCCGGGCCTCGGCCAGTTGCTGGTCAACTCGGTCAGCAACCGCGACTACCCGGTCGTGCAGGGCGTCGCCCTGCTGTTCGCCGTGCTGATCGTGGTGATCAACCTGCTGACCGACATCGTCCAGGCCAGCCTTGACCCGCGGGTCGGTCAGGAGATCGGAGAATGAGCCAGATCTTCGCGCGCGGTTCCAGCGGGTCGAGCTGGGCCCTGAGCCCGTCCGAGATGCTGTTCAAGGCCGCCGACCGCACCTCCAGGCGGACCCGGAGCACCGGCCGGCGCCGGCTCGTGCTCATCTCGGGGCTGGCGATGCTCGGGATCGCGATCCTCTTCATCGTCGGCGCGCCGCTGTTCGTCAGCCAGTCGCCGATCGCCATCGACGTGCTGCATCCGCTCTCGCCGCCGCTGACCGCCGGGCACCTGCTCGGCACCGACCAGTACGGCCGGGACGTGCTGGCCAGGATCCTGTACGGCGGCCGGATCGACCTCGCGATCGCGTTCGGCGCCACCAGCGTGACGCTGGTGTTCGGGACGATCGTCGGGCTGGTCGCCGGCTACTTCGGCGGCTGGGTGGACAACCTGCTGATGCGGATCGTCGACCTGTTCTTCGCGTTCCCCTTCCTGGTGCTGATCATCGCGATCATCGCCATGCTCGGGCCGAACCTGCTGAACATGTTCATCGCGATCTGGATCACCAGCTGGGTCAGCTACGCGCGGATCATGCGGGCCCAGACGATCGTGGCCAAGAAGCAGCAGTACGTGCTGGCCGCGCGGGCACTCGGCTACAGCCGCCTGCGGGTGATGTTCCGGCACATCCTGCCGAACACGGCCTCAGCGGTGATCGTGTTCTCGATGGTCGACGCGATCGGCAACATCATCCTGGCCGCCTCGCTCGGCTTCCTCGGCCTCGGCGTCCAGCCGCCGACCCCCGAGTGGGGCACGATGATCTCGGACGGGCAGAACTACATCCTGTCCTCCTGGTGGATCGCGACCCTGCCCGGCCTCGCGATCGTGTTCGTCGGCGTCGCGTTCAGCCTCATCGGCGACGGCCTCGCCGACATCCTGCGGCCAGGTGACCGCTAATGGCTGACCCTTTGCTGACCGTCAGTGACCTGCGGACGTACCTCGGCACTCGGCACGGCGTGGTCCGCGCGGTGGACGGCGTCTCGCTGATCGTTAACCAGGCCGAGGTGCTCGGCGTGGTCGGCGAGAGCGGCTGCGGCAAGACCGTAACCTGCCGCACGATCATGGGCCTGATGCCGCGCAAGGGCACGTTCTCCTCCGGCCAGGTCGTCTTCCACCCCCGCGGCGAAGGCAACCTGCTCGACGCCTCAAGCCGCGAGTGGCAGCGGCTGCACGGCGCCCAGCTGGCGATGATCTTCCAGGATCCGATGACCGCGCTCAACCCGGTCCGCACCATCGGCGACCAGCTGACCGAGGCGGTCACCGCGCACGCGCGGATGTCGCGCGAGCAAGCCCACGAGCGGGCGATCGGCCTGCTGGTCAGGGTCGGCATCCCGGCCCCGCAGCAGCGGATGAAGGACTACCCGTTCCAGTTCAGCGGCGGCATGCTGCAGCGGGCGCTGATCGCGATCGCGCTCGCCTCCGAGCCGAAGCTGCTGCTCGCCGACGAGCCGACGACCTCGCTTGACGTGATCATCCAGGACCAGATCCTCAGCCTGCTGCTCGAATTGCAGCGGGACACCGGGATGAGCATGATCCTGGTCAGCCACGACCTCGCGGTGATCACCGAGGTCTGCGACCGGATCGTGGTCATGTACGGCGGCCAGATCGTGGAGGAGGGCGACACCGCCACGATCATCTCCGCCCCCCGGCACCCGTACACGAAGGCGCTGCTCGAAGCGCTGCCGCAGGGCGGGGAGCGAGGTCAGCTCCGAAGCATTCCCGGCTCACCGCCGAGCCTGATCGACCCGCCCGGAGGCTGCCGCTTCGCGGCCCGCTGCCCGCTCGTGACGGACGAGTGCCGAAGCTGGGACACCGAGCTTCTGTCAACCGACGGGGTCGGGCACCGCTCGCGGTGCCTGCGGCACGCCGTGCTGCAAACACAAATAGGGAGACCGGAAGCATGGGCGCAGGAAACGGGACAGGCCGACTTGGCATAGGCGTCGTCGGCGCGGGCCGGTGGGCGAACATGGCGCACATCCCCGGCTGGGTGCGTGACCCCAGGTGCGAGCTGATCGGGGTCTGCGATGTCGAACTCGATAAGGCCAAGGCGGCGGCGGACAAGTTCGGCGCCAAGGTCGCCACCGCTGACTACACCGAACTGCTAGCCCGCGACGACATCGCGATCATCGACGTGGTCACGCGGGACACCCAGCACTTCGAGATCAACATGGCCGCGCTCGAGGCCGGCAAGCACGTCCTGTCCGAGAAGCCAGTGGCCCACGACTTCCGCGACGTCCGCCGGGCCGCCGACCTGGCCGCGGCCAAGGGCCTGAAGACCAAGGTCGGCCTCACGTTCAGGTACAGCCCGGCGGTCAGGTACATCAAGGACATGCTCGACCGCGGCGATCTCGGCACGCCTTATATCTACAACGCCTACGAGCAGAACTCCCAGTGGCTGAAGCCCGAGCAACCACTCCGAAGCGGAGAGCGGGCCGGCGACAAGCCGCTGCAGGTCGCGTCCCTGGAAGGCTATGGCGCCCCGGTCATCGACATCGGGCACTGGTTCATGGGCTCGGACCTGACCGCCGTGGTCGGCATCATGCGCAACTTCGTGCCCGAGCGGATGATCTTGGACACCGGGCAGATGGCGCGGGTCAACATCGATGACGGCGACGTCTTCATCGGCGAGTTCGCCAACGGCGCGTTCTGCACGGTCCAGACCAGCTTCGTCACCGTCGGCAACTACCCGGGCATCGAGGTGCGGGTGTACGGCTCCGAAGGGGCCGCGATCGCCCGGCTGATCGAGGAGTTCGGCATCTGCGAGACCCTCAAGGTCGCCCGGCCCGACGACGTCGAGTTCTCCGAGGTCGAGATCCCGCAGAGCTACTACCCGGCCGGCGGCAGCCCGCGCGAGTCGTGGCGTACCTTGTACTACGCCAATCTCGTCGCCAACTTCGCCAGCGAGGTACTCGGCGAGATTGACGGCAACGAGGGCAACTTCAACGACGGCCTGTGGGTGCAGGAAGTGGTCAACGCGGTGGAGATCAGCCACCACGAGCGCCGCTGGGTTAGCCTGCCGCTCGAAGCCCCGCTGGCGTCCTAGGGAAAGGCGGCTCGCAGGCATGGCCGGTCCACGCTGGGGCATCGTCAGCACCGCCAACATCGCGCGGGGCGCGTTCTTGCCGGCGCTGCGCGCTGCGGGCGGGGTCGCGGCCGCCGTGGCCGGCCGGGACGCCGAGCGCACGGCGCAGTGGGCCCGCGACCACGGCGTCGAGCGGGCGATCACCGGCTACCAGAACCTGATCGACGACCCGGACATCGACGCCCTGTACATCGGGCTGCCGAACTCGCTGCACGCGCAGTGGACGATCGCCGCGCTGCGGGCGGGCAAGCCGGTGCTGTGCGAGAAGCCGCTCTGCGGCACGCTCGCCGACACGCAGCGCGTGCTGGCGGTCGCGGTGGAGACCGGAACGCTGCTGTGGGAGGCGTTCGTCTTCCCGTTCAACGAGCACATGGACCGGATGCGGTCGCTCGTCGCCGACGGCGCTATCGGCGAGTTGCGCGAGGTCCATTCCGACTTCCACTTCAAGGTCAGCCGCCCTGACAACGTCAGGATGTTCGCCGACCTGGAAGGCGGCGCCCTGCTTGACGTCGGCTGCTACCCGGTCCGGCTCGCCCAGGAGTTCTTCGGCGCCCACGAGACCGCCTGGGCCACGAGGGTCATCGGCGGCTACCCGGCCGGCGACGCGCCGGGCGTCGACATCGAGACCTGGGGGAGCCTGGGTTACGGAGGCGAGCGCCGCCTGCTGCTGTCCTGCGGCATGCGCCGCGACCGCGACACGTTCTCCCGCCTGCTCGGCACCGAAGGCGAGCTCCAGATCAGCAACCTGTTCCACTCCGGCAAGGACGACTACGTCGCCCTGCACCCGGCCAAGGGCGACCCGGTCAGCTTCCCCGCGACCCGCGACGAACCCGCCTTCACCCCGGCGCTGCGCCACATCAACGCGGTCCTGCGCGGCGAGGAGGCCCCGAGGCTGCTCGCCCTGGAAACCTCACTCACCACCGCCCGCGCCCTGCACGACCTCGCCGCCGCCGGACGCTGACAGCGCTAGCGCTGGGCGGCGGCGAACATGTGCGCGCCGAAGTCTCCGAGCACGGTGCAGCCCGTGTGGAGCGGGCAGGATACGGAGTCGATCCCTGAGCCTTGCTTTCCTTCCAGGGTCAAGATGCCGGGCAGGATCTCGGCCCGCCCCCAGCGTCCCCCGGCCAGTTCCGCCGTGGCGGACTGGTAGTGGTTGTCGGTCCTGACGTCGCCGGCCAGCACGCAGCGCCCGGCGGCGGCGCAGCCCAGCCACCACTGCCCGGCGTCGGAGGGACTGAAGCCGGCCACGGTCTGGGCCGTATGCCAGGTGCCGTCCTTCTCGGTGGCCACGAACGGCTCGCTCTGCATGCCCACATAGAACACGCCTTGCGCGGCGCACGCGCCCACGGCCGGGCAGGCGAGTACGTCTATGCCGCCGCCGCCGTGCTTGGCCGATCCCGGCAGGACCTCGGCCTGGCCCCAGCGGCCGTGCGCCTGCGTGACGACGAGCGACTCATCGCCGTTGCTGTTCATGGAATAGCCGTACCCGGCCGCGACGCAATTGCCCGCCGCCGGGCAGGACTCCTGGCTGACGTTGAACCCGGTCCTCGGGGGGTCCCTGACCGGCTCAACCTTGCCCCAGACCCCGTGCCTCTCGGTGACGACGAATGCCTTGTCGGCCAGGGCGAAGCTGTAGTAGCTCCCGGCGGCGCCGCAGTTGCCAGGAGACGGGCAGGAGATGGACTCGGAGTCGATGGGCTCGCCGTGACTCAGCGCGGCCAGGCCAGGTACCGGGATCGCCTTGCCCCAGGCGCCGTTCTTCTCGCTGACCACGTCGCGGCCGAGCACGGCCGCGCAGTCGCCGGCCGCCGGACAGGAGATAGCGTCAGGGACGCCAGGCACGTCGCGGGCCTTGCCCCAGACGCCGTTCACCTGCGCGACCACGAACGCCGCGGTCTGTTTGCCGAGATAGGACCAGTCGCCGGCGACGCAGTTGCCCGGCGAGCCGCACGCCACCACGGGAAGGCCGCCGTCGACGACCTTGGCGCCGGTGAGCGGGCCGGGGAGGTTCACCGCCTGGCCCCATACGCCATTCCGCTCGGTCACGGCGAAGTCCAGCGTGTCAAACGGGCCCTCGTAGAACCCGACCGCGGTGCAGGCAGACCGCGACGTACAGGACAGCGCGGTGACCAGGCCCGTGCCGATGATGGCCCGCGGCCCCGGCAGTTCCCGCGGCCGGCCCCAGCCGCCGCCCGAGGCGGCCTGGCTGGCGAAGACCGCCGGTACCGGCATGCAGCCAGCCAGCGCCAGGGCCGCGAGGACACCCAGATAGCCGAACAACCTCCGCCGTCGCGGCGCTGGCTCGCGATAACTGGTCATGTCTGCTCACCTCGCCTCACACTCTCCGCTACTCAGACGCCGATCACTAGCTCGCGGTTTACCAGATCGGCTTCAACGAGCACAGCCTCGACGAAGTCCGTCCCGACCAGTCGGCCGGCCCGAGCCGGTGCCGGTTATCGGAGTGCGAGTACCAGTTTCAGCGCCTCATCGACAGCGGCGATCTCCTCGGTGTCCAGTCGGCCGGCGAAGTCTCCAAGGCGCTGCGGATCGACGGCCATCGTCTGCTCGATCAAGACTCTCGTCGAGATGCCGTCCACCTCGATCTCCGGCCGGTATTGCGCCCACTTGGCTGACGTGCTCGTGGGAGCGACCAGCACCGCGGACGGCTGGACGAAGTCCGACTGGACCACGACCGCGAAGCGCGCGCCCTGCTGCTCGCGGCCGGCCGCGCCCCGAGCGGATTTGACGCGGAACAAGTCACCACGCACGGAGCTCCTCCATGTCGGCGAGTGCCTCGGCGACGGCCTGGCGATCGTCGGGGTCGTCGGCTAGCTCCCTGGAGCGCCGCAGAACCTGCGCCGCCAGCGCCGCTTCGGCGGCTTCATGCAGCGCGCGCTTGATCACGTCGGTACGGCCAGCGCCCCATGCCTGCTGGAGGGCCGCGAGATCCTGCTCGGTCCGGTCATCAGCCCGGAAGGTCACGGTCGTCATACGAGGAGGCTAGGCGTTTGTAATGCATTTTGCAATACGCGCTGCTCACCGCCGCGCCCGGCGCGACCTAGCCGCCGCCAGGTTCAGCTGAGTTCGGTGATGCTGCCTGGAATGATGGTGGTGAGCTGGGTCGGGTGGTGGACGGGTTGGCGCTGGGCGTGCCTGGGTACACCCAGACTTTGCCGCTTGGCGGTCGTGCTGCCGGCCGTTCCCGCATCGGCGCGCGCACCTGCCGCAGCCACAACTCGCGTCGGGGCTCACCACTCCGGGATGATCTTCACGGTCGGGTCCTCGCGGCCTGTTTCTGCTGGTGAGGGTCGGGGCCCGCAGAAGACGGCAGCGACGCGGGCGGCGGGCTGAGGTTCAGCGAGGCGGCACCACAGGTACCGGCCCGGCGAACAATGGCCCAGATCGGCGGGGCTCGCGAAGTGCAGCCCTTG
>DATKFV010000159.1:0-14745 GCA_035511035.1 Streptosporangiaceae bacterium | reverse complement strand
GCTGGCCGGGGGCGTCATCGACCTGCCCCGCGCCCGGGCGATCGCGGAGGCCACCGCCCCCCTCGACGACGACCAGGCCAAGACCGTGGAGGCCAAGATCCTGCCGAAGGCGGGCGAGCAGACCACCGGCCAGCTCCGGGCCTCGCTGCGCCGCGCCGTGATCACCGCCGACCCCGGCGGCGCCGAGCGCCGCCGGGAAGGAGCCGAGCAGCGGGCCAGGGTCACCTTGTACCCCGACGCCGACGGCACCGCCACCCTCACCGGCCAGAACCTGTCCGGCGTCCACGCCGCCGCCGCGATGGCCCGGATGACCGCCCTGGCCCAGGCACTCAAAGCCAGCGGCGGCACCGGCGGCATCGACCTGCTCCGCTCCAAGGTCTTCGTCGGCCTGCTCCTCGGCACCCTCCCGTATATCCCGCCCCCACCCGGTAGTCCACCCGACGCCGACTTCCCCTCCGGCACCGGGCCAGCCGACACCGCGGCAGCAGACGACGGCCCGGCAGGCGACGACGCTTGCAGTCCCCTGCTGGACGACTGGCCCTGGAACGACGACCCCGCCCCCAGCCAGGACAACCCGGACGGGCGCGGGCCAGCCGAGCACGACCTCCCACGCGACCCTGCTCCCGGGCAGGACGACCCCTCCCCCGAGGATCCTGCCCCCGGCCAGGACGACCCCGCCGGTGGCGAGCCGGAACAGCACGACTCCCCCGAGGATGCTGCCCCTGGCCAGGACAGCCCCGCCGCCGGGGAGCCGCCGGAGGACGACTCCCAAGACGACCCGTGCCACGGCGACGACGACTGGCCTGCCGATGACCACTGCGAGCCGGGGGAGCACCCGCCTGGTGCCGGGAACCTGGCCGGCGAGAGCGCAGGGAGCGGCTCGGTGCCGTGGCCCGAGGCGACGCCGTTGCTGGCGCCGGGGCCGGCTGCGCTGAAGAACCTGCCGCCCGCCGGAAGCGGATTCCTCGAGCTGCGGCTGCCCTGGATCACCCTGGCCCGCGGCGGCCCCGAACCCGGCCACCTCACCCGGCTCGGGCCGATCACCCCCGCCCAGGCCAGCTACCTCGCCCTCCTCGCCGCTCGAGATCCCGCCACCGAATGGAGAATCGTCCTCACCGACCACCACGGCCGCGCCACCGCCATCACCCGCCTGCCGCCCGGGCGACCACCCGCCCGGCCAGCCCGAGCCGGCCCCACCCGCGCAGGCCCCGAAAGCCACAGCAGCCTCCTGCGGCGCGTCACCGTGACCATCACCGCCGCCGAACTGGCCACCGCCAGCAGCGGCCACGGCACCAGCATCTACGGCGGCCCGGGCACCGACCGCGACCTCGCGCCAGTGCTCGACGCGATCATCACCGCCGCCCGGCACGCAGCCAGCCAGGCCGCCGAACGCGCCGCCGCCGACACCGCCGCCGGCGGATGCGCCCACACCCAAGCCAGCCTCGCCTACCAGGCACCAGCCGGGCTCCGCGAATTCGTCAACGCCCGGGATATGACCTGCCGGTTCCCCACCTGCCGCCAGCCCGCCTGGCGGTGCGACGCCGACCACACCCGGCCCTACGACCAGGACGGCCCCACCTGCGGCTGCAATATGGGCGCCCTGTGCCGCTACCACCACCAACTGAAACAGCACCCCCGGTGGCGGCTCGAGCAGGCCACGCCCGGCACCTTCACCTGGACCACCCCCACCGGACGCGCCTACACCGTCCAACCCGACCCGCAAGCCGCCTGAAGGGTTCCACGCAACTCATCTCATCGGGGGCCGACTTTCGGGCCTGAACCTGTGGCCGGCCGGCCGGCGGGCCAACTCGGGTCACTTAGAAGAAAAGCTCGCGCTCGTCGGCCCAATTAATGCGCGCTCGCCGGCCCAATTAAGCTGAGCTCGTGGCTCGCTACGTGATCGACGCGCCGACCTTGCTGTACCTCGTGGATGCTGAGCTTCACGTCGATCCTGGCCACCAGATCGTCGCGCCGAACTCAATCCGCTCGGAGGCGCTCGAGCTGTTGCTGCGTGATGTCCGTGCAGGCAAGCGCACCGAAGATGCCGCCATGAGGGCACACGAGCGGATCACCGAGCTGAAGATGCGGCTGCTCGGTGACCGGGTATCGCGCCGGGCCGCGTGGCAGGTGGCACGACAGCACGATTGGGACACGCTCAGGGACGCGGAGTACATCGCGATCACTCGGCTGCAGGCCGACGGGCTGGTCACGGTGGACCCGAGTCTCGCCGCCATGGCTCGGGACCTTGTCGCAGTCGCTGCCATCGATGACCTGCTCGCTCCGGGATGATCATCGAGGCCGGCGGGCTTCGCTGGTCACTTGTCTGGGTGCGGTAGTTTCCTGGCCGGCTGGCTTCGCTCGTCACTTGCCTAAGCGCAGTGGTCTCTTGGCCGGCTGGCTTTGCTCGTCACTTGCCTAAGCGCAGTAGCTTCCTGGCCGGCTGACTTCACTCGTCACTTGTCTGAGTGCAGTAGTTCCTGGATGCCTGCTAGTAGCGCGCCGCCGGCGAGGCCGATGAGGGCCCCGGCGATGAAGGTCCTGGCGTCGTCCCTTGACTGGCTGGCCGGGTCGAGGCCGACCGCTACCCGGCCTGGCGTGGCACCACTCAGCACCTGCTCGCCCCATGTGATCATGCTGCCGGTGACGTGCTGATAGGGAAGCGACGACCAGTCGTAGCTCGCTGCGGACGCAATGTCATAGCGGGTCTCTAGGGTGGGCGTCGGGCATTGCGGATCGGAGGCCGGGCAGCTGTAGAAGGCCTGCGGAAGCGCCGCCGAGGCGGTGAGCCCGTTCGCGGCCGGGACGACGCCAGTCGCCTTGGTGCGGAAGGTCGCCGTAGCGGTCGCACCGGGCCGAGACGTGAAGCTCACCAACTGCCCTTGCGCGCCTGGCTGTTCCCTGACTTCTTGCGAGCAGACCTGGTGCGGGCATTGCGTGAACTGAATCGCGTTAGGCGGCGCGAAGTAGACCGTCGCCGAGGTTGGACCTCTCGGAGCCACGGTCAGCTCGGATAGCTTGAGCTGCACCGTGACCTCGACGGTGTCCGCACTCGACGGCTGAGCGCTGAAGTCGATGATGCCGATGGGCGCTTGCGACACGACATCGATGGTGCTGTAGCCGGGAATGCCCACGCCCGCTGGTCTGGGATAGGCGAGGTAGGAGATCACGACGAACACGACGCCCAAGCCGAATAGGACAATGGGGGCCTTACGGCGGGACCAGAAGGCCGCGCCCCGCTCGCCATCTTCCGTGCCGACGTCCCGGCCAGGCGTCCCAGCCTCGGCAGATCCTGGCTTCGTGACCTCGCTTGACGGGGCCGTGCTCGGCGGAGCCGGGCTTAACGGGGCCGGGCTTGGCTGGGCTGGCGCCAGCTCGGATTTACCAGGAATCGGTTGCTTGTCGTCGGGCTCTTTCATCGCAGCCTCCGTTCCAGTCTGAAGATACGGCCCGGCCGCAGAAGACGTCAGCTCCTAACCGATGCGGACCGCCGACCGAGCCAGCCGAGGCCGCCAGGCGCGGCGAGAGCCGATGGGGCTACCGCTGCGAGCGCTGGTTTATTTGGCGGCTATGGTCTTGGCCTTTCGCTGACTACTCGCCCGGCAGTGTTCGCTGCGGCCGCTGCGCCGTGGCAGCAGGACTCACAGGCAGATCCGGACGCCGAGGACGGTCACGCAGGTGCCGCTCTGGCTGGGGGTGGGCGTGGGCGAGGGCGATGGCGTCGGATTGGGCGAGGTCGGCGGCGGGGACGACGGGGTGGAACTGGGCCTTGGGCTCGGTGACGGGCGTGACGATGCGGAGTGGCTCGGGCGTGGCGATGGCGCGGGCGAGGACTTTCTGGTCGGGCGGCCGGATGGCTTCGGCGTGGCCCGGTGGCTCTTAGCTGAGGTTGCGCTCGGTGGCGCGAGCGCGCGAACGGTCGGGTCGGAGGCGGGGTGGCTTGACCGGCCGCCCGCATGGTGCTGGGCCGGTACCGGCGCCGGACCTGCACCGGAGAGCCCGACCACCGGGCCCTGGTGCGGCCGCGTCAGCGCGACCACGGCCGCGACCGAGACGGCGAGGATGATGGCAGCGGCGAGCGCAACGGCCGCCCTGACCGGTACCGCGCTGAGGAGCTCCCTGAGGCGGGCCGCTGCAGCGGCGAGCCCCGCCGCGCCGGCAACAGGCACTCGGGCCCGCCGCCGCTCGGCGTCCAGCGCGGCCCGCACCGCCGCTCGCTGCCAGTCGGGCTCGATCACCTCCGACACGGCCAAGGTGAGGTCGCCGCTCGGCGGGCGTATCGCCACGGCGCTGAGCCCGGCGGGCAGGGCCTGGAGTCTTACGCCAGGCGCTGGCGGTCCGCTGACGCCGGAGCCGGAGCCGGAGCCGGAGCCAGCCATCAGCCAGATCGCGGTCCACCACTCCCGCGGGTCTCCCTCGCCGCGGATCACCGCGACGACCCTGGCTCCGGCGAGGTCAAGCCGAACTGCGAATTCCTCGTCGCGCGGCTCGCGCGCGGCCGCAACCAGTTGCCTTGGCATGGGCGCGGTCGGAACTCGCTCGGCCGGGGCTATGAGCGGGCCGCTCGCTGTGGCCGGCCTGGTGAGCGCGGCCTGATCGATGATGGCCATCGCGACCTGGCCCTCTAGCTGCTGGCCGCGGCGTTGTGCCCCCCACACGGCTGGCGTACCCCCTGACGACCGAGGTGCTGGCAACACCGGCTGGAAGTAAGGTACCGAGAGTACATCTCAGGCCGTTTAGCGCGGCTAGGAACTGTATGTCTATTCCGTTGCGATCAGGAACACGGCCTGCTACCAGGCGCGTCCGGGGTTGAGCAGGCCCTTCGGGTCGAGGGCGGCCTTGATGCGGTGATGGACGTCGATCGCGGTCTCGTCAAGCTGGGCGGCCAGCCAGTCGCGCTTGAGCATCCCGACGCCGTGCTCGCCGGTCACCGTACCGCCGTAGGCGAGCGCGGCCGCGCAGATCATCTTCGCGACCGCGATCGCATGATCACGGGTGGCCTGCTCGGTGTCGTCGAGCACGAGGACCGGATGGAGGTTCCCGTCGCCCGCGTGACCGACGGTCGCGATCTTGATGTTCTCCTCGCGGGCGATCTCCTCGATCCGCTGCAGCATCTGGGCCAGGCGCGAACGGGGCACGCCGATGTCCTCGATGACGGTCGGCCCGGAGTCAAGTAGCGCCAGGCCGGCCAGCCGCCGGGCCGCGATGAGGCCGTCAGCCTCCTGCGGGTCCTGCGTGCACGCGACGTAGTCCGCGCCGGCCCGCTGGCACAGCTCAGTGATCCGTTCGGCCTCAAGGAGCGCGTCCGGTCCGTCGGCCTGGCCGATCAGCAGCGCGGCGGCGCCTCGGTCCAGGTCCATCCGCTGGTAGTCCTCGATCGCGTTGATGGTCGCGTTGTCCATGAGCTCGAGCATGCTGGGCGTCACCGCCGCGGCGGTGATCATCGAGACCGCCCGGCCGGCCGCGGGCATCGTCGGGAAGCTCGCGACGAACACGGCCGGTGGCGTCGCCGGCAGCGGTCTCAGCTTGACGGTGGCGGCCGTGATGATGCCGAGGGTGCCTTCCGAGCCGATGAACAGGCTGGTCAGGTCGAGGCCGGCGACGTTCTTGATGGAACGGGCGCCGGTCCGAAGCAGGCGGCCGTCGGCCAGCACGACCTCAAGGCCGAGGACCGAGTCCCTGGTGACGCCGTACTTGACGCAGCGCATGCCGCCGGCGTTCGTGGCGACGTTGCCGCCGATGGTCGAGATCTCGAAGCTGCCGGGGTCGGGCGCATAGAACATCCCGTGCTGGCGCGCGGCCCGTTCCAGGTCGGCGTTGATGACGCCGGCCTCGGCGACGGCGACCTGGTCGACCGCGTCGATCTCGCGGATGGCGGTCATGCGCTCCAGGCACACCATGAGGCACCCGTCGATCGCGTTGGCGCCCCCGGAAAGGCCAGTGCCCGCGCCTCGGGGAACCACGGTCACGCCGTGCCGCGAGGCCCATCGCAGGAGCTCGCTGACCTGCTCGGTGCTGACGGGACGGGCGACCGCGGCCGGGGTTCCCGCGCCGACCAGGTCAGCCCTGTCGCGACGGTATCCGGTCATGACGTCCGGGTCGGTGACCAGGACGTCATGAGGCAGCTCGCGGACCAGCTCGTCGATTGCGCTCACGCTGACCTCCTGTAACCCGCCGCCGCGAACCGGCCTCACCGTATCCGCCCGGGCATGTACGACACTAATTACTGCATACTCTCAGCGCCTGGCTTGCTCGACGGAGGTAGGGATGACGGCGGTCGAATACCCAGCGCGGCCGGACGAGGGCACCCAGCCTCCGACCGAGGGCCCGAAGCCGGGGGCAGGAGGCATCGACAAGGAGGCGCTGCGCCGCAGGTACCGGCACGAGCGCGACAAGCGGCTTCGTCCCGACGGCAACGACCAGTACCTCCGCCTCGCCGGCGACCTCGCCCACTTCGCCGTTGACCCGCATACCCCGCGGACGGAGCGGGCGCCGCTCTTGCACCACAGCACCGTCGTGTGCGTCGGCGGCGGGTTCGCCGGCCTGGTCGCCGGCGCGCGGCTGCGCGAGGCCGGGATCGACGTGCGGGTCATCGACAAGGGCGGCGACTTCGGCGGCACCTGGTACTGGAACCGGTACCCGGGCGCGCAGTGCGACACCGCGTCGATGGTGTACCTGCCGCTGCTCGAAGAGACCGGGCACATGCCGACCGAGAAGTACGTGCACGGACCCGAGATCCTCGCCCACTGCCGGCGGATCGGAAAGCAGTTCGGCCTGTACGACGACGCGCTGTTCCACACCGAGGTGACCGGGCTGGCCTGGGACGAGGCCCGCGAGCGCTGGACCATCGAGACGAACAGGGGCGACCGGCTGACCGCGCAGTTCGTGGTGCTGGGCACCGGGCCGCTTAGCGTGCCCAAGCTGCCTGGCATTCCCGGCCTGTCCGCCTTCGCCGGGCCCAGTTTCCACACCAGCCGCTGGGACTACGACGTCACCGGCGGCGACTGCGCCGGGGCGCCCATGGACAAGCTCGCCGACAAGCGGGTAGGAATCATCGGCACCGGGGCCACCTCCGTCCAGTGCGTGCCGCACCTGTCGGTGGCCTGCCGGGAGCTTTACGTGTTCCAGCGCACGCCCTCCTCGATCGACGCGCGCGACAACCAGCCAATCGACCCCGGCTGGTTCGCAGCGGTAGCCACGCCAGGCTGGCAGCAGCGCTGGCTCGAGAACTTCACCGCCAACCAGGCGGGCGGCCACGCCGACGACGACCTCGTCATGGACGGCTGGACCGAGATCGCCCGGAGGGTCAAGGCGAAGATCGCGGCCCTGCCCGAGCACGACCGCGACCTGGCCGCCATGATCGCCGCCTTCGAGGAATCCGACTTCGAGAAGATGGAGCAGATCCGCGCCCGCGCCGACGCCATCGTCACCGATCCAGGTACCGCCAGCAAGCTCAAGGCCTGGTACCGCCAGCTTTGCAAGCGGCCGTGCTTCCACGACGAGTACCTGCAGTCCTACAACAACTCCAGCACCCACCTCGTCGACACCGACGGCAAGGGCGTCGAGGCGATCACCCCGGCGGGCGTGGTCGTGGCCGGGCGGGAGTACCCGCTCGACTGCATCATCTTCGCGTCCGGCTTCGAGGTCGGCACCGACTACGCCAGGCGGGCCGGCTTCGAGGTCACCGGGCGGCGCGGCCGCACGCTGTCGCGGCACTGGGCCGAAGGGATGCGCACACTGCACGGCATCGGTGCCTGCGGCTTCCCCAACCTGTTCTTCGTGCAGCCGACCCAGGGCGCCAACCTGATCTCGAACGTGCCGCACAACATCGTCGACTCGGCCGCGACGATCACGCTCACGATCGGGCACGCGCTCGCGGGCGGGCACGCGCAGGTGGAACCACGCCAGGACGCCGAGGACGCCTGGGTGAAGCTGCTGAGGTCAGCGGCGGGCAGCATGATCGGCGGACCGGACTGCACGCCGGGTTACTACAACAACGAGGGCCAGGACACGGGCGCTTTCCTCGGCCACGGCTACCCGTACGGGCCGAGCGCCTACTTCGCCTACATCGACCAGTGGCGAGCCTCCGGCACGTTCGACGGCCTGGAGTTCCGCTGACGGCGCGGCGGTCGCCAGCTCAGCCGATTCCGAACGGCCTCGACCGTTGCGCGTGGTGCGGTATGAGGGCCCTCAGCTCGCGGAACGCCGCCGGGCCTTCGCCCGCCTTGTGCACCTCCCGCCGCCAGTGCGCGCTCTTGACGTGCTCATCGAGTGACCTGAGGTCATCGAGCACCCGCCCGCGGGTTCCGTCGGGCAACCCGCCGCCAGTGGCGAACATGGCGAGCACGTCGACCGCGAGGTCGATCATCCAGATCTCCTCGGCCGTGAAATGCCGCAGGTTCTCATCGATGACAGCGGCGTCGCCGAGCTTGTCGCGCACCCGGATCCCGGCCTTAGCGACCTCCCGGCCCAGCTCAAGCGTCGCTCGGTGCGCGTCAGGGTTAGCGTGGATGTACTGCTGGACCGAGCCCTCGGTGCCGAGCTGGCTCAGGGCCGACAGCGTCAGGTAAACGAACGGCGGCGTCGCGCCGTAGTCCAGATGCAGCGGCACCAGGCCGAACTGCTCGCGATCGTGGTCCTTGTGCCGGGCGCTCATCCGAGCATGATAACGACCCGCAAGCCCAGGGCTGGTCTCCAACTGAAAAACCCTTTTATGCAGCAAAAACTCGCAGGCTGACTCCCGCGTCCCGAGTCTCACCTCGTCGCGGAATCCGGATTCCGTTTTGCTACACTCCCCAGGTATCCGGAATACGGATTCCGGTTAGAGGGAGGGACGGATGGCCGAGCGAGGCCTGCGGGGACAACCGAATGTGACGTTCGCCGTGCTGGCGCTGGGAGTGGGCGCCTTCGCGCTGCTGCAGTCACTGGTGATCCCGGTACTGACGACCTTGCAGCACGAACTCCACACCTCGCAGAGCACGGCGACCTGGGTGCTGACCGCCTACCTGCTGTCGGCGTCGATCATGACCCCGATCCTCGGCCGGGTCGGCGACATGACCGGCAAGAAGCGGGTCTTCGTGGCCACGCTCATCGCGCTGGCCGTCGGCTCGCTCATCGCCGCGCTCACCACGTCGATCGCGATCATGATCCTGGCCCGGGTCATCCAGGGCTTCGCCGGCGGCATGCTCCCGGTCGCGTTCGGGATCATCCGCGACGAGTTCCCGGCCGAGCGGGTCACTGGCGCCGTCGGCACCATCGCCGCGCTGACGGCCGTGGGCGCCGGGCTCGGGATCGTGGTCGCCGGCCCGATCGTCAACGCGCTCGACTTCCACTGGCTGTTCTGGCTCCCGCTGATCCTGACCGTCATCGCGGCCGTGTCCGCCATCGCGTTCGTGCCCGAGTCCCCGATTCGCAGCCCGGGCCAGATCAGCTGGCTGCCCGCCCTTCTGCTGTCGGCCTGGCTGGTCGCGCTGCTTGTGGCGCTGAGCGAGGCGCCGACCTGGGGCTGGCGTTCTGGCCGGGTGCTCGGGCTGCTGGCGGGGACGCTCGTGCTCGCGGCGGCCTGGCTGATGGCCGAGCTGCGCGCGGCGACTCCGCTGATCGACCTGAAGATGATGCGCCGCACCGCCGTCTGGACGAACAACCTGGTCGGCTTGCTCATCGGCATCGGGATGTACGCGACCTTCGCCTTCCTGCCTGAGTTCGTGCAGACACCAGTGATCGCCGGCTACGGGTTCGGCGCCAGCATCACCCAGTCAGGGCTCATGCTCCTGCCCTCGGCGGTCACCATGTTCATCACCGGCATCTTCGCCGGGCGGCTGGCGAAGCAGCTTGGCGGCAAGGCCCTCGTCGTGGCAGGCTGCCTCGTCGGCTGCGGCGCGATGTCCATCCTGGCCTTCGCCCATCAGCACCGGTGGGAGATCTACACCTCGAGCGCGCTGATGGGGATCGGCTTCGGGCTCGTGTTCTCGGCCATGTCCGCGCTCATCGTCGCCGCCGTCCCGCCGTCCCAGACGGGCGTCGCCAGCGGCATGAACGCGAACATCCGCACGATCGGCGGTAGCATCGGCGCGGCGGTGATGGCCAGCATCGTCACCTCGCACCTTGAGCCGTCCGGGCTGCCGACCCAGGCCGGCTACACGACCGGGTTCGCGGTCATGGCCTGCGGGCTCGTGCTGGCCGCGCTCGCCGGGCTGCTCATACCTTCAGCACTCCGCCAGCGCGGCACCGCCGCTGAGCCAGAGCACGCGGAGCTGGCCATGGTCGCGGGCGGCACCCTCGTGGGCGACCAGAGCGAATGACCCAAGCCGCCAGGCCGGCCAGGGCGGCCAGGGCGCCGCGACGAGACGCGGTCAGGAACTACGAGCGCATCGTCGAGGCGGCCCGCGATGCGTTCGGCGAGTCGGGTGCCGATGCCTGCATGGACGAGATCGCCGCCAGGGCCGGGGTCGGCGTGGGAACGGTCTACCGTCGCTTCGCCAGCAAGGACGCCCTGATCGACGAGCTGCTGCGGCTCGCGATGGCCGAGCTCACGACCGCCGCCGGGCATGCGCTGGCCCGCGATGACGGCCACGGGCTCGATGAGCTGCTGCGGGCGCTCGGCCAGTCCTTCGCCGACCACGCCAGCTACGCGCACCTGCTGCTCGAGCGCCAGCCCGACGCGGACGCCGCCCGCCGCCTGCGCACGGCGATGCAGGAGCTGACCGCGCGCGCGGCCGCGGCCGGGACGATAGGCCCCAGCGTCACCATCGACGACGTGATGGCGCTGGTCCGGGCCATGCGCGGCCTGGCGCACGACTCCGGCGCCCACGTCATGGATGACTGGCAGCGGTTCCTCGACATCCACCTCACCGGCCTGCGGGCCGGGTCTTCCGCTGGAAGGTAAATAGCGGCCCTGGGGATCTTCCCCGCTCCCCAGGGCCGCGAGCAGCGACAAGGCCGACTAATTCGCAGTGGCGTTCCGCGCAATGGCCCCATCGCCGATCCACCCGACGGTACAGTGCCAAACACTGCGCTCGCCGGCCCGTAAGGAGATAACCGAGTCTCCTCATCAGGCCACACAATCCCGGCGAACGCCGCCGAAAAAGCCCGCGCAGCCGACGTTTACCCGACAAGCAGCCAGAAAGTACCTGCCATGTGCTGCGCAGCAGACACCAGGGTCGCCGGTGAGCCCCCGGCCAGCGCCGTCGCGGCATGACGCCACGGCCCGCCAGTTCCTGCGGGCCGCCGTCCAGCTCATCGACGCCTACCTCGACGACCAGCCGCGCGACAACCGGCCCGCCCGGCTGCGCTCGATCAAGTTCCCGGCCGCGCTCGACTGGCTGCGCACCGAGGACGTGATCAGGCTGGCCGCCACCGAGGGAACCACCGGCGTCAGCCGCAAGGCGTTCTTTAACCGCTGGCCGACCCGCGACGAGTTCCTTCCCGACGCGCTGGTGTATGCCCTGGTCTACGACGAGGTTCCCGACGATCCCAAGGACATCGCCAAGCAGATGCCCCCCGAGGCGGCCGCGGCCGCCTCGCTGGCGCAGGCCGTGCTCAGCATCTCAGAGAGCGTGCTCGACTCGCTGCGGGCACATCCGCGCAGCTACCTGACGCTGCACATCGGACCGCTGCTGGCCCAGCATCCCTCCCTATGGGAGGCACTGCTCCCGTCCATGCGGTACGGCAACGAGGTCTGGGCGGACGGGTTCGCGGCCCTCATCGACGAGCTTGGGGTGGCGCTGCGGCCAGAGTGGACACCGCAGCGGCTGACGCTGGCCCTTCAGGCGGCGCTGGACGGCTTCCTGCTGCGGTACCGGATCCAGCCAGCGGACTTCGCGGAGTCGAGGTGGGAGGGCGCGGGCATCTTCGCCGACACCGTCATCGCGCTCCTGCTCGGCATCGTCGACGCCGAGGGCACCGGCGAGTCGGGCCGGGCCACGCTCGACCGGCTAGCCGCCGGGCCGGCTACCCCGATGCCGCCGTCAGGCGGCTGAGCCCGGCGGGCTAGCTTGGTCACCAGCCGAGCCCCGGAGGATCATGATGCCGCGATTGCCAGCCGAGCTTTACTACGCCGAGATCGACGCGAGCACGGCGTCGCTGGCCGCGCTGGTCGACTACGCCGATCCTGCCCTGCCCATCCCGACCTGTCCCGGCTGGACGCTGCTCCGGCTAGCCGAGCACGTCGGCGAGGTCCAGCGCCGGGCGACCCAGCTCGTGGTGACCAGGTCGGCCGGGCCCGCTGACCTCAGCTCGGTCCCTGACCGTCAGATCCCTTCGGCCGCGAAACTACGGGGCCAGTGGCTGACCGCCGGCGCGGCCAGCCTGATCGAGGCCCTCCGCGGCGCCGACGGCGCCGAGGTCTGGGCCTTCGGCGCCGTCCGGCCCGCCGACACCTGGGCCCGCCGGGTCAGCCACGAGACCATGGTCCACGCCGCCGACGGCGCCCTGGCCGCGGGTGACGAGGTCGCCCTGCCGCCCGAACTGGCCGCCGACGCGATCGACGAGTGGCTGACGATACTCAGCGGCCCGATCTTCGGCCGCCCCGATCCGAGAGCGGTCGCCCTCCCGCCAGGAACCAGCCTGCACGTGCACGCCACCGACCCCGAACTGGCCGGCTCAGGTGAGTGGCTGGTCAAGCACACCGAGGACGGCGTCCAGGTCACCGCCACCCACGCCAAGGCCGACGCCGCCATCGGCGGCCCTGCCGCCGACCTCCTCCTCGTCCTCGTCGGCCGCCACGCACCCGCCGACCCGCCGCTCACCATCTTCGGCGACCACACCCTCCTAGACACCTGGCTCACCAGCATCAGCCTCTAACCAAGCTCCCGACAGAACTCGCGGCAGAGCTCGCGGCAGAGTTCCCCGCAATCGATTGCACCACAAGATCCTGGAGCCCTTCGCGCTTCAACATCAAGATCTTGTTATTTTCACTGGTCCATAGCCCGGAAGAATAACAAGATCATGACCCCGCTGCCGACAACTCCCCAAGATCTTTCCGCGAGCACCCCGACGCGCGTTCCCGCAGGCACTCGGCACGCCCTTCCGCAGGCACCCGACGCGCGTTTCCCGCAGGCACCGGCACACCCTTCCGCGGCATCCGACGCGCCCTTCCGCAGGCACCCGACGCGCCTTCCCGCAGGCACCCGGCACGTCTCTCCGCAGCGCCGCGGCAACGAACCGAGATCCGATCTCGGACTATCCATTTTCGGATATTTCGATCTCGGATTATCCGAAATCGAGATGACTGACGTACTGGGGCTTCGCCCGCTATCCCTGGGTGAACGCGACCGCGACCGGAAACTCGCCGACGTTGACTGGCTTGTACACTCGCCCGCTCCGCAGGTTCACCAGCGATACCTGCCACCCGTAAGTATCAATGACCGCCGCAGTCACCCCATCCGGCGCCACCGACATGACCAGCGGATAGGAGTACAGCCCAACACTCAACGGCCGCGCCCTCCGCCCGGTCACCGCCGAGATCCGGCTCACCGTCCCCGAGATCGTGTTCACCACGTAAGCAGTCCCGCCCGCCAACGTCACGTCCGCCGGCGAGTACCCCACCTTGACCGACCCGGTAAGCCGCCCAGCCCGAGCTGAGATCAGCCCGAGCGACTGCGAGTTCCCGTTGACGACATACACGCGCCTGCCGCCCTGACCTACCGCGACCGCGTCCGGCCCGCTCCCGACGCCAATGGCCTGACCCGCCCGCCCAGTCGCCAGGTTGACCGGCGTCACCGAGTCAGACCCGAAGTTAGCGACGTAGGCCATCCGCCCCCCAGGCCCGAACCCCATGGCCACCGGATAAGCCCCCACCTTGATCGCCCGCAAGGCCCGACCAGTCGCCACCGAGATCGGCGTAACCCGCCCGCTCCTCCAATCCGCGACCAAGATCTCCCGCCCCGAAAGCCCCACCCCGATTGCCCAAGGCTCAACCCCGACCTTGATCGGCCGCAAGGCCCGCCCCGTCCGCGTATCTACGGGCGTGACCTCATTCGAGCCGGCATCAGCCACGTACAACGTCCGCCCGTCCGGCGTAATCGCCAGCGCCCGGGGATCGCTCCCCACCCGGATAGCCCGCCCCGCCCGCAGCGTCCGCGTACTAATAGGCGTCACCGACCCCGACCCGGCATTAGCCACATACACGGTCCCACTGCGAGGCGAGCTCTCGATCGCCAAGGGATCCTTCCCGACCGCGATCGCCCTGCCGGCCTGCCGAGTCCGCAGATCGACCGGCGTAACCGAGCCCGCTCCCGTCAGGGAGCCGGGCCCGGAGTCCACGACAAACGCCACCGGATCATGCCGTCGCACGATCTCCCGCGAGACCAGCGGAGCACCCGGACCCACGCCTGCTCTCCCTCCCCCGTAGCTACCGGACCCCATCCCCCGGCCCACCAGCCCCGACAAGGCGCCTTTACCGCCTTTCACCCTGAGAAAGGTCGCGCCGCAGTCGTCCGGCGCAAGGCGTTGCGGAGCACAGCCGGCGCCGGATGACGGCGGCGCGACCCTCCCCATTTCCGAGCCAGAAGAACCCGTAAACACGTCATTAGTAGGCGCAGCGAAGCGATCATTAGCCGTCAGGGAGCCGAGCCCAAGCCCAGCCTCAATGGTCCGCAGCAAGCTGTAGTGCGTGTACCGAACCCCCGACACGTACCCCCGCCGCACAACAGCCGATCCGATCAGAAGCGTGACGACGCGCTGCGGCGGATGCGGGTCATTGTAGTTGTCCTCATCGAACGTGATGATCGCCAGCGACCGCTGCGTCGT
>DATKFV010000158.1:0-17985 GCA_035511035.1 Streptosporangiaceae bacterium | reverse complement strand
GTGGGGAGAAGAGGGCAAGAGGCACCTGAGCAAGGCCCAGCAACCAGGCTATCGCGTGGACCTCATCGGACCTCACCCGGTGCGCATCGCGTCTATTGACGCATCTCAGCCGACCGGAACGGATCTCGACAATGAGGTTCGCCCTGCCGTCGAGCAGCGCTTGCCACACGTCCTGGCCCGCGATCATGGTCGCGACTGGCCCATCGACCTGCTGATGGTCACCATTGCCATGATCGTCACTGCCATGATCGTCACTGCCATGAGCACCATTGCCAGGGAACGTCCAGTTGAGCTGACCGTGCCGACCGGCGTCGGTGACCACGAACTCGATCTGGCGACCGGCCAGCACCGGCCAGCGGCTGATCGCCTCCGGACCGGTGAGCGAGCGCGCCTCGATCCGCCCCTGCAGCGCCCGCAGCACCGGCAGGTCGGACGCGGCCGGGCCGGCCGGGCCGGCCGCATCGGCGGCCTCGGGACCGGCAGGCAGCCTCGGGTCGACCGGGCCCGGCGAGTCATTCCAGGTCTCATCGACGGTCCGGTAGCCAAGGGCGGTGAGCGTCTCGTTAATCTCGGCCCGCAGCGGGTCAGGCAGCGCCGCCGCCGGAACCTTGATGCCCCGCCCGATCGCGTCAGCCGTGACGGTGGTGGTGAACCAGATCTTCTCGTCGCCAGGACCGTCGCCCTCGTGCGGCACGTCGAAGCAGGCCCGCGTGATCCCTGGCACCGGCTCGGCGCCGAGGAAGGCGAGCATCCCGGCCGCCGTCTCCTCCGGCGAGCTGACCAGGTCCTCGTATCGCACCCGGAAGCAGCGCTCAGGCTCGCTGTTCTCGAAGGCCAGGATCGCCTTCGTGCAGTCGGTCCAGTAGGTGCCGATGGCGGCGACGTTGTTGCCGGGGTTGTGAGCAACGTACGGGTCGAAGCCGAACCGGCTGACTCCCCACGGACACGCCTCGATCCCCGATGCGATCACGTCCATGCAGTGCCGGTACAGGCACACGAAACGCGCCCGGGGATACAGGACCGCCAGCAACTCGGGGTGGAAGTGGCTGTCGAGCGACTTATCGCACCACCGCGGCTTGTTCCGCCGGGCGAGGTACCGGCCGTAGAGCCGGTCGACCACGCTCCGCACCACCTCAACCGCCTCGGCCGGAAGCTGGGCCGGCTCGGTGACCAGGCGGTGCTGGCCTGAGCCGGCGTTCTCCAGGATGTCCCAGCTGCGCAGCAGCGAGACGCAGGCACCGGTGATCATCGTCTCCGGCGGGCAGGCGAAGGCCGGATGGGTGTCAAGGATGAACCGCAGCAACGTCGAGCCTGACCTGCTGCCGGTGAGTATGAACACCGGATCGTCGCATACGTCAGGCACCGGGAGCGTATTCGGCATAGATCGCAGCGTGCCAGGCTGCTCAGCGCGCTGGGAACCCCCGCGAGACCGGTTAGTGCGCGCCGGTAGCCCGCCGGGGAGCGCCAGGCACAGCGCAGCGTTAGCGCGATCGGCAGCGAAGCGATAGCCGATCGGGAGCGGCCATTGCCACCATGTCTGTGGCCCGGTCACGCCGGGGCTGGTCGACGCGAGGAAAGGCGCTATGTCAATGGCACAAGAGGTGTCACTTGCCTGCCGCGTACTGCTTGCGGCCGTGTTCGCGATATCTGTGCTGTCCAAGGTCCATAGCCGTGCCGCCTGGCAGTCATACCGCTCGTGGCTGGCCAGCCTGCCGGTCGCGCCGCTGCGAGCCAGCTGGGCGCCGGCGGCCCTGGCCTGCGCTGAGTTCGCAGTCATCGTGGGGGTCGCGATCCCGCTGGGGTCGGGCGACCTGGCCGGGGCCGGGCTCGCGGCCGGGTCAGCATTGTGCCTGGCCCTCACCGCTGGCCTCGCCATCGCGCTCCGCCGGGGATCCTGGCAGCCGTGCCACTGCTTCGGCGCGTCGTCCGAACCGCTCGGCCGCCAGCAGGTGCTGCGGAACGCGCTGCTGACCGTCTTCGCGATCACGGGGATGCTGGGCTGGGCCTTCGCTGGCCACCAGCGGCTCGGGACCGGGCCGGCCGGCCTGGCGGTGATCGGCGGCCTGTCGGCCACGATCGTCATTGTCTTCTTCGGCGACCTGGTGGCCATCCTCAGCCCGCAGCCTGGCGCTTCGCCCGCCCCGCGCCCCGGAGCGGGCTGATGTCAGGCGGGCTGGTGTTCGTCGGCGCTCTCACGCTGGTCAACTTGCTGCTGCTCGCGCTCATGGCCCGGCGGGTTCGCCGGCTCGGGCCGACCGCGACCAACCCCACCCGACCGCCTTGGCTGCCGCCGGGCACGAAGGTGCTCGACTTCGAGGCGATGACCATCGACGGCGAGATGATGTCGCTCGACCGGCTGCGCGGACGGCACAGCCTGGTCGGCATCTTCTCGGCCAACTGCGAGCCGTGCCGCGATCAGGTACCGGTCTTCGCCAGGTACGCCTCGTCCTACGGCGGACCTGACCAGGTACTCGCCGTCGTCACCGGCGTCGGCGACAAGGCCGATGAGTTCGTCAGCCAGCTCCGCGGCAAGGCCTCAGTGGTGCGGGAAGGGCCGCGCGGAACCGTGCCCGCCGCCTTCTCGGCCAACGCCTTGCCGGCCGTCTACCTGCTCGATGGCAACGGAAGAGTCGTCGCAGGCGGCGGGTCCATCTCCGCCGTCAACTACGCCAGGCCGGACGTACCGGCGGGCACTGGTGACTAGGCGGGATGCTCGGCTAGCACCAGGCACCCGCTTTCGGCGTCATGCGCGGACCATCGGCACTGTCGCCTCAATCGTCTGGTCCTCATCACCTGGCCTGGTCAGCACCCTCACGGTCATCTGCCTGGGCTCTGGCCTGATCGCTCCGGCGACGGCCTGGCTGCAGCGCGACCTGCTTGACGCGCTCGTGCCGCTCAGCCTCGCCGCTCATCGCCGGCCAGGCGCCGGCCAGGCCCCGGTGCCCCACTCCTGGCTGCCCGGCCACGACCTGCTCGCCCTGGTCGTCGGGCTCGGCGTGCTCGGCGTCGGCGCCGCCGTCGTCCCCCAGGTGCAGCAGTACATCCAGCTCACCATGCGGCGGAGCGTGGCCCTGGTGCTGTCGGACCGCGCCTACCGGGCGGTGTCGTCCTGGCCCGGCATCGCCAGGTTCGAGTCCCCGGCCTTCGCCGACAAGCTCCAGCTCACCAACCAGCTCGGCCAGGCAACTGCCGCCAGCCTGATCACCACGACCCTTGGCTGCGGCCAAGCCCTGGTCACGGCGGTGACCTTCCTGGCTACCCTCATCCTGATCAATCCGGTGCTGGCGGTGGTCGCGGCGATCACCCAGGGCCTGGCGATCGCCGCCAACCTGTCCAACGCGCGGCAGCAAGCCTTCTTGCAGATCGAGAACAGCGCCCGCAGCCGCAGGCAGCAGTCGTTCAGCAGGCTGCTCAACGACGCGGTGGCAGCGAAGGAGGTGCGGCTGTTCGCGCTCGGCGACTTCCTGCGAGGCCGGATGCTGGCGGAGCTGTCGGCGATCAGGATCAGCGAGCGGGCGCTTGGCCGCCGCCTGCTCCGGATTGAGTCGGTGTTCGCGGTCGTGACGTCGACCGTGATCGCGGGCGGCCTGGTGTGGACCGTCACTCAAGTCGCCCGTGGGCAGATGCCGATCGGCAACGTGAGCTTGTTCGTCATGGCCGCGGTCGGCATGCAGGCCGCGATGAGCCAGGCCGCCGCGGCGCTGGGCGGGCTCACCGAGTCGGTCATGCTGTTCGGCTCCTACACTGACGTCGTCACCGCACCGCCCGACCTGCCGGTCAAGATCCCGCCGGTGCCGGTGCCCGCGCTGGCCGACGGCATCACCTTCGACGACGTGTGGTTCAGGTACGACGAGTCGCACTCGTGGGTGCTGCGCGGCGTCAGCATGCACTTCAGGGCCGGCTCCCGCGTCGCGCTCGTGGGCCTCAACGGATCGGGCAAGAGCACCCTGGTCAAGCTGCTCTGCCGGCTATACGACCCGGTCAAGGGGAGCATTCGGTGGGATGGCGTGGATATTCGCGATTTCGACCCGGTCGCGTTGCGTGAGCGGATCGCCGGAGTGTTCCAGGACTACATGTCCTATGAGTTGACCGTCACTGAAAACATCGGAATGGGCGATTTGAGATACGCCGCCGATGCCGATAGCATCCGGCGAGCCGCCGAATTGGCCGGGGCTGACGCGGATATCTCGCGGCTTCCTGACGGCTACGACACGATGTTGTCGCGCGTATTCCGGTCCGGCGGGAACGCGAATGCGCGCGCGGGCGTCATGCTATCCGGAGGGCAGCGACAGCGCCTGGCGCTGGCGCGGGCATTCATGCGGTCGGACAGGGACTTGCTGATAGTGGACGAGCCGATGTCAAGCCTGGACGCTCAGGCCGAGCACGAGGTCAACCAGCGGCTGGCGCAAGTGCGCGCGGGCCGTACCTGCGTCCTCATCTCGCATCGGCTGGCGACGGTCAGGCCCGCCGACGATATCTTTGTGCTCGCCAAGGGAATCGTCGCTGAGCAAGGCACGCACGCGGAACTCATGGCCTCCGGCGGTCATTATGCGCGGCTATTCTCAATGCAAGCGGCAGGATACAGCGACGTAGGCGCCGCCGGCGGCGCCGCGGCGAGCGCGGAGGTGACCCGGTGATCCGGCTGGTGTGGAGCGGCGTCAGGTTCGCCAGGGGACGCGCCGCCGCTCTCGGAGCCGGGATCGGGGTCGCCGCGATCGCCTTCTGCCTGCTGACCGCGTCCGTCGACGTCGGCGTGGCCAAGATCAAAGGCGCGGTCGGCGCGAACTGGCGCGGGGCCTACGACCTGCTGGTGCTGCCGGCCAAGTCGGCGCAGAGCGCGGGTTCGTCGGGCTCGCGCAAGCACCTCGTGCAGGTCAACTACCTATCGGCGGCGAACAGCGGCATCACCGGCGGGCAGTACCGGCGGATCGGCGCCCTGCCCGGGGTCGGGGTAGCGGCGCCACTGGCCGTCGTCGGCTACCTGCTCGAGACGGTCTACCTGCCGGTCACGCTGTCGCCGGCCGCCGTCGGCGCCTCGGGCGCCCGGGTGCTCACCGTCATCTCGCGGTACTCCGCCGACCAGGGCCTGTCCGTGTATCCCCCCCAGGGCCAGGGCTACGTCTACATCACCCCTGACCGGCTGCGCCAGCAGTTCAACGCCGCCACCGGCGAGTCGAGCATGGCCGAGCGGCTCCCTGATGGCCGGACGATCAAGGTCTGCGCCTCATTCTCGGGAACCTCAGCCGCGCAGACCTCGCCATTCCAGACCGCGGGCGGGCTGCTGCTCGGCACCTGCTACTCGCGGGACGGGACGGCAGCGGGCCAGGCGCAGGCCACGATCGCCTGGTCGTTCCCCGTGCTCGTGGCCGGGATCGATCCGGTGGCCGAGAACAAGCTCACCGGCCTCGGCCGGGCCGTGGTCTCCGGCCGCTACCTGGAGCCGGACGAGCGGCCAGCGCCGGTCGCCGGAACCCACATCGTCAGCGTCCCACTGCTTGGCAGCACCACGTCCTTCGACGGCGACACCGACCACGTCGAGGTGAACCTGCTGCCAGCGTCGGCGGTTCAGGTCGTGCGGTCAGGCCGCTCGGTGGCCACGATCACGCGGCAGCTTGACGCGGCCAAGGCCACCGCGGTCATGCGGACCACGATCACCGGCGCCCAGGCCTGGACCCAGCTGCTAACCAACATCAGCCCGGCGATCAGCCCTGACCAGGTCAACTCCAGCCAGGGCATCGGCCAGTACTGGACGGCGGGCCCGGTGAGCTACCACCTCGGTCCCGGCGGTCAGCTTGACCCGGTCCCGGTGACGAACCCCGACACGGTGTGGACGGCCGGAGGCAACGGCGGCCAGACCTACGTGCCGGCCCCGCCAGCGGCGGCGGATACCAGCTTCCGCGCACTGACCGAGCACCTGGAGACGTCAGGACAGCAAAGCTCGGCCAACCCGACCGGGCCGGCCATTCCTTACGCTCACCTCGTCGGCGAGTTCAACCCGTTCCGGCTCGCTGGCTTCGCGTCGGCCGGGCCTGGCTCGCCGCTGGCGAGCTACCGGGCCCCGCTGCTGACGGGAGCGAACGCGGCCAGCCGGGCGGCGCTGCACGGCCAGGCGCTCGCCCCCGACGGCAACATGGCCGGCTACGCGCAGCAGCCGCCGCTGCTGCTCACGACCCTGGCCGGGGCGGCGGCGATCGAGGCTAGGGCGGCCGCCACGGCGGCAGGCGGTGTCGCCTCGGGCGGCCCGGCCGCGCCGATCGGATCGATCCGGGTCCGGGTATCAGGACTGCGCGGCACGATCAAGGAGAAGCTGGCCAAGATCGCCGCGGTCGGCCAGGAGATCAGGAAGGCCACCGGACTGCAGGTGATCGTCACCGCCGGAGCCTCCGCCCAGCCGGTGACGATCGGCCTCCCAGCGGGCGCGTTCGGACGGCCCGCGCTCACCCTGAACGAGTCCTGGACGTCGATCGGCGTCGCGCTCGTGGTGCTGCGGCAGGCCGATCGCGAGTCCGTGGCGCTCTTCGTGCTGATCCTAGCGGTGTGCGCGCTGTTCCTCGGCGGGGCGGCGCTGGCCGGGGTGCGGGGCCGCCGCGGCGAGATCGGTGCCCTGCGATCGCTCGGCTGGCATCGCCGGCAGGTCTTCACCATGGTCCTGTCCGAGGTGACCGTGCTCGGCCTAGCCGCCGGGCTCGCCGGAACCATCCTCGCGATCGCGTTGATACTCGGCCTTGGCCTGCACCTGCCGGCCTGGCGGGCCGTGCTCGTGCTGCCGGTCGCGACCGTGCTGGCGGCGCTCTCCGGGCTGATACCGGCCTGGCTCGCGGCCAGGGCTGAGCCGCTCGACGCGCTGCGGCCGCCGGGCCGGGCCCCCCGGCGCGGCGGGATGCCAGTGCGGACGGTGATCGGCCTCGCCATCACGGGCGTCGTGCGGGTTCCCGGCCGGTGCGCTCTTGCCGCCGGGGCCCTGGGCGCCGGCGTGGCCGGCCTGGCGGTGCTGCTCGCGGCGCAGATCTCGTTCCGCCAGTCGATCGGCGACAGCGCGCTGGCCGGCCTGGTGACGACGTCCACCAGGGGCACCGACCTCGCGGCCGCGCTCCTCGCGGTCGGACTCGGCGCGGTAGCGGTCGCTGACATCACCTACCTGAACCTGCGGGAGCGGTCGGCCGAACTGGCCGCGCTCGCCGCCGCCGGCTGGCGCCGGGCCCACCTGGGCCGGCTGCTGGTCACCGAGGCCGTGCTCACGACCACGGCCGGCGCTCTCGTCGGCGGGCTGGCCGGGCTCCTCGCCGCCGCCTTGACCTTCGGGTTCTCCTGGCCGGTGGTGGCCGGAGCGGCGGCCGCCGCTGCCGCTGGCGCCATCGCCGCTCTCGCGGCTACCATCGCGATCCTGGCCGCCACGACGGACCGGCCACTCGCGGCCACCCTGGCCGCCGACGAATGACAAGCGACGCACGAAGGAGAGAACGGGTGACTGGCAGCACTCCGCCCGGATCGGTCAGGACCGGGCGCGATGCCGACGGCGCGCTGGACCAGGCGGAGCCGGGCACGGGCATCCGATTCGACGCGGTGAGCAAGACCTACCGGACCGGGGCTGGTTTACCAGTTCGCGCGCTGGCCGAGGTGTCGATCGTCATCCCGGCCGGCCAGTCCGTAGCGGTGACCGGGCCGTCCGGATCCGGCAAGTCCACGCTGCTGCACCTCGCCGGCGCGATGGACGAGGCCGACTCCGGCACCGTCACGGTCGGGAGCTCAGACCTCGGCAAGCTGAGCAACAGCCAGCGAGCCGACTTCCGGCGCCACATCGGATTCGTCTTCCAGCGGTTCCACCTGCTGCCGGCACTCACCGCCTGTGACAACGTCGCCGCACCCGTGCTGCCCTTCCGTACCGGCTTCGACAAGCGGGCGCGGGCGCGGGAGCTGCTCGCCGCCGTCGGCCTGGCGGGCAGGGAACACGACCTGCCATCCAAGCTGTCCGGCGGCCAGCAGCAGCGAGTCGCCATCGCCAGGGCCCTGATCGGCGACCCGCCGCTGCTGCTGGCCGACGAGCCGACCGGCAACCTCGACTCGGCCACTGGCCGTGAGGTGCTTGACTTGCTGTTCGCGCTGCAGCGTGACCGTGGGCTCACGCTGGTGCTCGCCACCCACGACCCCGTGGTCGCCGGGCGCTGTGACCGGGTCATCGAACTGCGCGACGGCCAGCTCACCGCCGACAGCAAGCCGACCGCCCCGGTCCCCGGCCTGCCGTGAGCCGCCCGGCCGCGCGCCTGACCATCGCCACGGCGGTGACGGCGGTGGCCGCGGCGACAGCGCTCGCCGCGGCCCGCTGGCTGTATTCGGTCGTGACCGTGCACGGCCCGAGCATGCTGCCCGCGCTCGCCGACGGTGACCGGCTGCTAGCCAGGCGCTGCGGCGCCGGCCGGCTCCAACCAGGCCAGCTTGTCATTTTCCGCGAGCCTGGCCTGCCTGGGCTCCGCCCGGTCTGGCTCACCGGAGCTGGCCAGGGCCGGTGGGTCATCAAGCGGGTCGCGGCCGTCCCCGGTGACCAGGTTCCTGACTCGGTTCGCCCGGCCACGGGCGGCGCGCTGACCGTGCCCCGCGGCTGTGTCGTCGTGCTCGGAGACGGGCCGGAAAGCCAGGACTCCCGACACTGGGGGTTCATTCCGGCGAGCCACGTCCTCGGCGTCGGGGTCCGCCCGCTGCGATCGCAGCGGTAGCACGACGGGTATCGGGTCATTAGGGCAACGGCAGCGCCGCTTACTACTCTCAGCCCTGTCAGCCCCCTCATGGCCAGGAGTTGCCGGTGAACGGAATCACCACCTTCCTTTCAGAACGCGTCGAGTCATTGCTGCCCCATACCCCGGCGGCCGCTTGCATCCGGGCCAGCCCGTGGTGCAGCACAACCCGGGAGAAGGACGGCGACTGCTACGCCTACTTCCACAAGGACTGCCACGTGAGCTGCTACGGCAAGCCGGTCTGCACCGGCCTGTACCCGGCCTCGTGCTCCGGTCTGGTGGAGAGCTGCACCTGATCAGGTCGCTCACTTCGGGCGCTCGCGGTGCAGGCGACGACAGCCGCAAGTCAGGGCTGTCCGCTGTCGCCTGCACCTCGGTGCGCCTGCGCGTCGTGCTCCCCCGGCTGGTGTCCTTCGGGCAGCCGGTGCTTGGCCAGCCTGGCCGTCGGCGTCCTGGGCAGCTCGTCGATGAGCTGCCAGAACCTCGGCACCTTGAACGCGCTCAACCGCTCCGCCGCGTACGCCCGCAGCTCGTCGAAGTCGACCCGCTGGCCAGCGGCCGCGACCACGAACGCCTTGATGTCCTCCTCGGACAGGTCGGACTCGATCCCGACGACGGCGGACTCGAGCACCGCCGGATGGCTGTCGAGTACCTCTTCGACCTCAAGCGGCGACAGGTTCTCGCCGCGCCGCCGCAGCACCTCCTTGCGGCGGCCCACGAACGTGTAGGTGCCGTCGCCGTTCATCGTGACCAGGTCACCGGTTCGCAGCCAGCCGTCGGCGGTCAGCACCGCCGCGGTCTCCTCGGGCATGCCGCGATAGCCGGGCGTGAGCACCGGGTTGCGCAGCCACAGCTCACCGGTCTCGCCTGGACCTAGGCCGGTCAGCGCGTCCTGGTCGACGACCTTGGCCTCGTTGATGGTGCCCAGGTACGGGTGCTGGCGGACCGAGCCGAGCGTGCCGAAAGGCCGCGCGCCGTGGGCCCAGATGAGCCCGTACGGTGACTCCGACATCGCGTAGCCGACGACGATCCGCAGGCCGAACCTGCGCTCGATCTCCTCCTGCCTGCCCCGCTCGGGCGCGGGCCCGGTGTAGCACAGCCGCAACGGGTTGTCAGCGTCATCCGCCCGCTCCGGCTGTCGCATCAAGATCTCCAGCATCGCCCCGATCGCGTTGAATTCGGTCGCCCCGTGCCGCCGGGCGGCATCGATGAAGCCGCTGGCCGAGAACCTGGGCAGCAGCACAAGCCCGGCGCCGCAGGCGAGCGACCCGAGCACGGAGTAGATCGGAGCGTTGATGTGGAACAGCGGCAGCGAGGTCATCAGCCGGTCGCTGGCGTCGAGTCCCATCCAGAACGGGAAGCCCTCGCCCGCCATCGCGTACGCCCGGTGCGTCTGGGCGACCAGCTTGGAGCGCCCGGTCGTGCCCGAGGTCGGGATCAGCACCGCCAGGTCTCCCGGTCCGGCGCTGGACGGCGGCAGGTCAGCCAACTGCCGTCCGGGCTGGTCACTGAAAAGATCACTGATCCGCAAAGTAACTCGCACGGGGCGCCCGCCGGCCTCCTGAGCCGCCTGCGTCGCGGCGCTGATCGCCGCGCCTAGCTCGGCGTCAGTCACGATCGCGACCGGCTCGACCTGGCGGATCAACCCGGTCAGCTCGGCCGCGCTACTGGCCGGGTTGACCGGGACGGTCACGGCGCCCAGGTGCGCGAGCGCGAGCCAGGCCAGCAGGTAGTCAGGTGTCGTCCTGGCCGTGACCATGACCAGGTCGCCTGTCCCGATCCCGGCCAGGGAAAGCTCATTGACGGCGTCGGCGACCCTCGCGCCGGCTTGGGCGAACGATAGCTCGACGTCGTCGGTGCGAATCCAGGTCCTGGCCGGATCCCGGCGAACCGCCCGCTCGAGCAGCCGGGGGATCGTCCCGCTGTAGTCCGCCACAGTCGCGCCAAAGACCGATTCGCCGTCCATGGCAGAACCCTACGGCGCTGGTCGGCCCGCCCGGTGAGTCAGTCTTGACACAGCAGCGCCGGCCCCGCTCTTCGGGCCGGCGCCACCGCCAATTTTGCTGCTAATGCTGTGTCTTCAAGCCGCGGGTGCGGCTACTGCCTCCTTACGGCGACGGTATGCCCTTCGCCGGCGCGGTTGGCTGCGTCCCGGCGAACGTCGTGATCGCGCCGGTCGGCGTGTCGTCGGTCACGTACACCGGCGTGGTCGGCACCAGCTCGCCGTTCTTGATTATGCCGATGTACGCGCCGGTGAACCCGTTGTGGTCGGTGGCTGAGTAGGCGTAAGGCGCGACGCCGACGGCCTGGGGCAGGCCGCCGTTGATCGCGTTGATGAGGTCCTGCCTGGTCGGGTTGCGCCCGGCCTTGAACATCGCCTGGACGAACGTGTAGCCGACCGCGAGGCCGTACAGCACGTTGCCGTCGAGCGGGTACTTAGACAGGTACGTCGCGTGGATCTTCGTCCACAGCTTGATCCAGCTGTTGGACATCTCGTCGGTCGACGGCAGGTAGCCGTCGGTGATGATGCCCTGGGTTAGCGAGTTGCCGAACCCGGCGACCTTGCTCTTGGCGAACTCGGCGAGCAGGCCAGCCAGCGTGATCGGGTCAGACCCGACGTCGCTGACCACGAGCTGCGGGCTGAACTTCAGGCCGAGCATGGTCAGCTTGAGCAGCGCGGTGAAGGCCGGGACCGAGAACGAGACGACGACCTGGGCGCCCGCCGCCTTGAGCGCGGCGACCTGCGGCCCGATCTTGATGTTGCTGGGGTCGTAGCTCTGCGCGGACACGACCTGGGACTTGGGGATCTCGTAGTTGAGGCCCTTGACGCCGTCCATGCCGAACTCGTCGTCCTGGTAGAAGTAGCCGATCTTCTTGCCCTTGAAGTGCTCCTCGATGTACTTGCCGAGGATCTTGCCCTCGCGGATGTAGTCGAGTTGCCAGCCGAAGGTGTCCGGCAGGGTAGACGGCGCGTTCCAGCACTCGCAGCCCGAGGCGACGAAGACGTCGGGGACGTGCTCGCTGTTAATGAACGGGGCGACCGCCAGGTGGGTGGGGGTGCCGAGGCCGTTGAAGATGGCGTAGACGCCGTCCTGCAGGATGAGCTGGTGCACGACCGTCGAGGTCATCGTCGGGTTGTACTCGTCGTTGAGGTACTTGTAGACGATCTTGCGGCCGTAGATGCCGCCGTGCGCGTTCACGTACTGGAAGTACGCGTTCGACGACGGCGCGATCTCGTCGTAGCCGGGCGCGGCGATGCCGGTGAGCGGCTGGTGGCTGCCGATCAGGATGGAAGTCGCCGTGATGCCGGGCGCCGAGGCGGTGAGCTTGGTGCTACTGCTGCCGCTGCCCGCCTTGGTGCTGCTTGACGAGCTGCAAGCCGCGGCCAGCAGGCTGAGCGCGGCGATTCCGGCGACGGCGGCGAGCCTCGCCGGATGCGATCTGATCATGTTGTTCCCTTCTCCTTGCGGTCGTCCGCCGGCGAGCGCCGGCGCCACGAGGTCAGTGCGGTTGCGGCCCCAGCCTGGGCCCGCGGCCCAATCAGCCTGGTGATGCCGCCCTGGATGCCGCGAGGGAACGCGAGCATCACGACGATCAGCACCACGCCGTAGGCCAGGATCGGGATCGAGGCGCTGGTCGCCTGGGAGGTGAAGTTGTGGCTGACGGCCACGTTCTGCAGGTAGATCGGCACCAGGTAGAGCAGGGCGGCCCCCCAGATCGCGCCGGCCAGGCTGCCGAGGCCGCCGAGCACGGCGGCGGTGAGCAGCAGGATCGACAGGCTGAGCGTGAACGTGCTCGGCGACACGGTGCCGCCGACGACCGCCAGCAGCACGCCGCCGAGCCCGGCGCAGGCCGCGCTGACGACGAAGGCGAGGATCTGCAGCCTGGCCACGTTGAGGCCGGACAGGGCGGCGGCGATCTCGTCGTCCCTGATCGCCCGCCAGGACCGGCCGACCTTGCTGCGGACCAGGTTGGCCAGCAAGACCAGCGCGACCAGGGCGGCGGCGCAGTTGACCCAGGCCTGCCAGCGGGACAGCGAGAAGTTCACCCCGAGGAAGCCGGGCGCGGTGATGAAGAAGCCGAGTCCCTGGTCGCCGCCGAGCACGCTGGCGAACCTGGTCGCGACGAACGGCAGCGCGACCGCCAGCATCAGGGTCGCGCCGGCCAGGTAAGGACCGCGCAGCCGGGCGGCGGCGATGCCGAAGATCGCGCCGACGATCGCGGCGATGCCCGTGGCCAGGACGATGATGATCGCGAGCGGCCACTGCAGGTGGCTGAAGATCAGGGCGGCGGCGTAGCCGCCGACGGCCATGAACGCGCCGTTGCCGATCGAGATCTGGCCGGACAAGCCGATCAGGACGGTCAGGCCGGCGACCGCGACGACGAAGGCGGCGATGTTGGCCAGCTCGTAGTCGCGATAGGCGCCGAGGGCGATCGAAAGGAGCAGCAGCAGGATCGCGCCGCCGACCCCGATGGCGACATGCCGCAGCAGCGTTGACCGGTTCAGCAGCGGGACGGCCCGGCCGGCCGCCGGCACTGAGATCTGTTCGCTGGTCATACCCGCCTCGCCGGCGCCGAGGAGAACAGGCCGGTCGGCCTGAGCATGAGGACGATCAGCAGGGCCGCGAGTCCGAACAAGTTCACGACCTCGCTGCCCAGGTAGCCGCCCGCGTAGCTGAGCACCACGCCGAGGATCAGGCCGCCGGCCACCGCGCCCGCCGGGCTCTCAAGCCCGCCGATCACCGCGGCGGTGAAGCCGAGCACGAAGATCGTGTCCATGCTGTTCGGGCTGAGGAACGTGGACGGGCTGACCAGCATGCCGGCCAGCGCGCCGAGCAGCCCGGCCAGCGCCCAGCCGAGCGTCAGCATCCGGCCGACCCTGACGCCGAGCAGCCTCGCCACGGCCGCGTTGAACGCGGTCGCCCGCAGCCGCAGCCCGATCGAGCTGTACCGGAAGGTGACGGCCAGCAGGCCCGCCGCCAGCAGCACGGCGGCGCCGGTGAACAGGTCGTTCCTGGTGATGCCGAGCGCGACCGTGCCGATCGACAGGCCCTCGATCGAGAAGGCGGGGGGAAACGACCTGTTGTTGGCGCCGAACATTATCCCGGCCAGGCCCTCGATGAAGATCAGCAGGCCGATCGTGACGATGACGGCGTTGAGCGGCGGCTTGCCGGTGACCTGGCGGACCACGACCCGTTCCAGGGCCGCCCCGATGGCCAGCCCTGCGACCAGGGCGGTGGCGAAGGCCAGCCAGTAGTTGCCGGTCGCGTAGACGACCTCGAGCGCGATGAACGAGGTGAACATGGCCATCGCGCCCTGGCTGTAGTTCAGCACCCCGGTACCGCGCCAGATCAGCACCAGCGACAGCGCGATCGCGGCGTAGATCATGCCGGCGCTGAGTCCCTCCAGGGTGAACTCAAGGAATTCGACCATCCCTGCCTTCCTAGAAGCCCAGGTAGTGGCGGCGGAGCGCCTCGTCGGCAGCAAGCTGGCCGGCCGGGGCGGTGGCGACGACGGTGCCGAGGTTGAGCACGACCCCGGTGTCGGCGATCGCGAGCGCGCTGCGCGCGTTCTGCTCGACGAGCACGATCGTCAGCCCGGTCTCGTCCTTGAGCTGCTTGATCAGGTCCAGGATGTCGCGCACGATCTTCGGCGCGAGGCCGAGCGAGGGCTCGTCGAGCAGCAGCACCTTCGGGTTCGTGGCCAGCGCCCGCGCGATCACCAGCATCTGCCGCTCGCCGCCCGACAACGTGCTCGCTGACAGGTTCCGCCGCTGCGCGAGCACGCCGAACCGCTCGTAGATGTCGGCGAGCGCGGCCGCCCGGTCGGCCCGGCGCCGCAGCAGCAGGCCGAGCCGCAGGTTCTCGGCCACGGTCAGCTCGGTGATCACGCCCTGGCCCTCGGGGACGTGGGCGACCCCGGCCCGGCTGATGTCCTCGGGGCGGCGCCCGGCGAGGTCGGTGCCGTCCAGCCTCACCTGGCCGTCGCTCGGCTTGACCGACCCGTCGATCGCGCGGAGCAGGGTGGTCTTGCCCGCCCCGTTGGCGCCGAGGACGGCGGTGATCGTGCCGGCCAGGGCGCTGACGGAGACGTCGCGGAGTACCCGGACCCCGCCGTAGCCGGCGAAGACGCCGCGCACCTCCAGCGCGCTACTCATGCAGCACCCCGAGGTAGGCCTCGGTGACCAGCGGGTTCGCCTGGACCTCGGTCGGGCTGCCCTGGGCGATCAGCACGCCGAAGTCGAGCACGAAGATGTGGTCGCAGACCGTCATCATCAGGTCCATCCGGTGCTCGATGACGAGCACCCCGGCCTGACTGGCGATCTCGGTGATCAGGTCGCCCAGCTCGGGCAGCTCGTCCTCGGGCAGCCCGCTCGCGGGCTCGTCGAGCAGCAGCAGCCGCGGCTCGGCGACCAGCGCGCGGGCCAGCGCGACCCGCTTGCGCGACCCGTGCGGCAGGGTCTCCGGCATCGAGTCGGCCAGGTCGGCGGCGCCGACCCGGTCGAGCGCGGCCAGGGCCAGCTCGCGCAGCCGCCGCTCGTCCCGGTCCGACCTCGGCAAGCCGGCCAGGGCCGACCAAAACCCGGCCCTGGACCGGACGGTGGCGCCGGTCATCACGTTCTCGGCGACCGTCAGCCCGCGGAACAGCCCGACCGCCTGCAGCGTCCGCGCGATCCCGAGCCCGGCCAGCTGGTCGGGACGGATCCCGTCGAGGCTATGGTCGCCGAAGCTGATCTGGCCGGCCTGCGGCCGGACGAACCCGCATACCACGTTGAGCAGCGTGGTCTTGCCGGCCCCGTTCGGCCCGATGATCCCCGTGACCTGGCTCGGCGCCGCCTGCAGCGACACGTTGTCGAGCGCGGTCAGGCTGCCGAACTTGACCACCAGACCGCTGACATCCAACCCTTGACTCACGGCGCTATGAGTCCCCGTCCTGTGCGAACCCTGCCCTTAGAGATGCTGTCCCTAGAGATGTCGTCCCAAGAATGCTGCACTGCGAATGCTGCACTACGAATGCTAAAACTTTGAACGACACGATTCACTGCCGCGTTCAATGCATGCAACTACAGCGCGTCATTGTGGCTGAACCGTGACCAACTAGCCGCAGCCAGCGGCACTCGCCGCGAAGAAGGAAAGTTCTTCACGTTGACAGCCCGGCGACGACAGCCAGCCCACTCAAACAAACGCGGGCAAGTTGCCGATCATCGTATCCCGGCAAATCCCGATCAGGCCCGACATCGCCCCGCCCGCGCGCCCGCGCGCCCGCGCGCCCCGTGCCTGTCCGCCCCCCGGCGCCGGCCCCGCCGGCTTTCCGTGATCATGGAAAATCCGTGACTACGGTAGTTCGGCCGGGTTATAGCCCACCTGGGTTCCGGGATCAAGGACTGGCTCATGATCACGGACGGCTGGCTGGCCGCGGCCGGGCGGACGTTCCTTGATCACGGAAGGTTGGCTGGCCGCGGTCGCGCGGCGTTCCTTGATCACGGAAGGTTGAAGTGGCGCTCGGGGTAGGCGTGGAGGGGGCGAGCGTACCAAGTCGCGGGCGATGGCCGACCTGGTACGCGGTTCCTTCGGAAACGGCAGTAGATTTGCCGTATTTGCCGGGATTGATGGGAGGAATATCGGACGCCGCGGCGGGTCAATGGGACACGGCCTAGCTCTGGCTGTCGACGAGCAGCTGGGTATGGCCCTTGTGGTCGGTGTACTCGCTGCCGAGGGCGCAGTGGCCGGCGGCGGGGCAGGACACCGAGATGTTCCGGCCGGCGTCCCTGCCCGCGTCGAGTCCGGCCAGGCCGGGTACCTCGATCGCGTTGCCCCAGACGCCGTCGGCCTCGCTGATGACGAACAGCTGTGTGATCAGCTTGGGCGTCAGGTAGAACCCGGTGGCGGCGCAGTTACCCGCTGAGGCGCACGACACCGATTCGACCAGGGCGCTGCCGTCCGTATTGAGGCTGGTCAGCCCAGGTACATCAATGGCGTCGTCCCAGCGCCCGTCCGCCTGTTCCGCCAGGAACGCCGGGGCGGTCGACCGGCTGGCATCGTAGCCACCGCCCGCGACGCACGAGCCGGCGGCCCCGCACGATACCGCCAAGACGACGGCCAGGCCACCATGGGGGGCATTAAGTGCCGCGGTGCCCGGTACCTCCTGCACCTGGCCCCAGACGCCGCCGCTCTCGTTCACGACCATCGCCTCCTCAGAGACGATCCCGTTCATCACGTTGACCAACTCGTAGGATCCGCCGGCGGCGCAGTTCCCCGCCGACGGGCACGACAGCGAGTCGATGGCGGAGGTGTCCGTACCGAGCGCGGCCGGGACGGAGATCACCGTGGCCGGGGCCCAGACGCCGTCGTGCTCGCTGGCCACGAACAGCTGGAGATGGCCAGAGGAGTCGAGGTAAGAGCCGGCCGCTGCGCACGCACCCCTCGCGGCGCACGCTACCGAGACCACCTGGGCGTGACCGCGCCGGTTCAGCGCGGCCGTGCCGGGAACCTCCTCCGCCCGGCCCCACCGGCCATTGGCCTCACTCGCCACCACCGCCTGCTGGTGACCCGAGCGATCGGTATAGAACCCGCCCACAGTGCAATTACCCGGTGACGAGCAGGACAGCTGGCCCACGCCCGTGTCGCCGCCCACGTTCAGCGCCCCGATGCCCGGCACCTCGATCCCGGTGGCCCACCCGCCGCCCGACGAACTCCCGGCCGCAGTGGCCGCCCCGGCCCCGCCGCCGCCGACCACGAGCGCGGCGCAGGTCGCGAAGACCATCACCGCGCCGAGGCAACCACGCCGCATCGATACCATCTCGTCGTCTCCCTGTTCGGCCACACCGTGGACTACCGAGCGAGCCACGCGTAATAGACGCGAGGTTAGGTTCGCCGGCCGGCCAACGGGTCGGGACGGACTTCGTCGAGGCTGTGCTCGTCGAAGCTGATCTGGTAAACCGCGAGCTGGTGACCGGCGTCTCGCGAGGCGGGTGGGCAGACATGACCAGCCACCGCGAGCCAGCGCCGCGACGGCGGAGGTTGTCCCGCTATCTGGGTGTCCTCGCGGCCCTGGCGCTGGCCGGCGGCATGCAGGTACGTCATAGGTATCGATCATCACGTCTGACCGAAGTTCGGCCAGGTCAGCGACCAGTGCGGCCGGGACCGCCGCCAGGTGGGCATTAGCCGAGGACGCGACCGAGTCGGGCAGCAGTTCCCCGACCTGCGTAGCGGAAAGCTCGCTGCTATAGGCGCTCAGCGAGACCCAGGCCCATCCA
>DATKFV010000157.1:0-9617 GCA_035511035.1 Streptosporangiaceae bacterium | reverse complement strand
GCCCTCCGGGTAGCCCACCGGGCCGAGGTCGGGTGACATGCCGTACTCCCGCACCATCTTCGTGGCCAGGTCGGTCGCGCTGGCCAGGTCGTTGGCGGCGCCGGTGCTGCCCTGGCCGACCTGCACCAGCTCGGCGGCCCGCCCGCCCATCCGCACCGCCAGCGCCGTCTGGAGGTAGTCCTCGCCGTACAAGTGCCGCTCGTCGATCGGAAGCTGCTCGGTGACGCCGAGGGTCTGCCCGGCCGGGAGGATGGTCACCTTGGCGACCGGGTCGGCGTGCTCGGATAGCGCCGCGACCAGGGCATGCCCTGACTCGTGGATCGCGACCTCGCGTTTCTCCTGCGGCAGCAGCACGTTCGAGCCCTCGCGGCGGCCGAGCAGGATCCGGTCCCTGGCCGCCTCGAAGTCGGCGGCTGACAGCACGTCGCGGTTGTCCCTGACGGCCACGATCGCGGCCTCGTTCGCCAGGTTGGCCAGGTCGGCGCCGGAGAAGCCTGGCGTGCCCCGCGCGACCACGGTGAGGTCCACGTCGGGGCCGAGTCGCTTGCCCCGGCAGTGCACGGCGAGGATCGCGGCCCGCTCGGGCAGCGTCGGCAGCGGGATCGTGACCTGCCGGTCGAACCGGCCTGGCCGCAGCAACGCCGGGTCGAGCACCTCGGGCCGGTTCGTCGCGCCGAGCACGACGATCCCCTCGGTGACGTCGAAGCCGTCCATCTCCGCCAGCAGCTGGTTGAGCGTCTGCTCCCGCTCGTCGTTGGCCACGGCCGCGCCCGAGCCCGAGCGGCGCTGGCCGATGCCGTCGATCTCGTCGATGAAGACGATCGCGGGGGCTCGCTTGCGAGCCTCGCTGAACAGGTCACGCACCCGCGCCGCGCCGACCCCGACGAACAACTCGACGAAGCTCGAGCCGGTGACCGAGAAGAACGGGACGCTCGCCTCGCCGGCGACGGCGCGGGCCAGCAACGTCTTGCCCGTGCCTGGCGGTCCGACCATCAGCAGGCCCCTGGGCGGCATCGCGCCCGCTCGCTGGTACTTCGCCGGATTGCGGAGGAAGTCGACGACCTCGCCGATCTCCCCCTTCACGCCGTCATAGCCGGCCACGTCGGCGAACTTGGTGCTCGGGCGCTCGGCGTCGAAGACCCTGGCCCGGCTCTTGCCGACGCCGAGCACGCCCTGGAGCCCGCCGCCGACGCCGGCGCCGGCCCCGCCTGCCCTGGCCATCCGCCGCAACAGCCAGAACACGACGACGATCGGCAGCAGCAGGAGCAGCCAGTACAAGATGTCGGTGCCGAGCCCCGAGCTTGGCGCCTGGGCGGTTACCGACTTCACGCCGTCCTTGGTGAGCTGGGCGCTCAGCGCGGCGGTCGGCTGGCCGGGGATGACGGTCGTGTACGACTTGCCGTTGGCGAGGTCACCGGTCGCGGTCGTGTTGGAGCCGCTGGTGCCGTTGCCGAACGTGACGGTCTTGATCTTGTGGGTGTTGGCCTGCGAGATGAACTGCGAGTAGCTGAGATTGACCGGGGTGGTGATGTGGATGCCAGGCAGGAAGACGTAGAGCAGCACGACCGCGAGGAGCGCGAGCGGCCACAGCCACAACCGCCAGCCGGGCGGCGGCGGCGGCGCGGTGCCAGCGGGCCGGTCGCCCGGCGGAGGAGGGTTCGGCTGTTTGCTCATCACCCAAGTCTTAACCGCGCTGATAACCAGGTCGTTACCGGGGTGTGACCGAGAGTGAGCGGGCTGGTGTTCGGCTCCCGGCTCAGGGCACCGTGAACTGGCGCCCCGGCTTGGTCATGGTGCCCGGCGGGCAGAGCCAGGTCATGATCTCAGGGACGAGTCGCCCGGCCTGGACCGCCGGGTCGGCCTCGGCGAGTCGCCTGGACTCATCGAGCGAGCCGGTGCGGAAGATGGTCACTCCGCGCAGGGATCCGTCCGCCTGGTCCATGACCGGGCCGCTCGTGACCGCCTGGCCGCTCGCGCGCAGGCTGGCCAGGTAAGCAAGATGCTCCTCCTGGATGCGCTCAAGCACCTCGTCCGGATGAGCGGCCGGGTTCTCCGGACGCCGCAAGAACACCAGCTCAAACGCCTCTAGTTCCATCTCGGTATTGTGACACTACGGGCGTAACGGGGACCGCGAACGTCGGCAACGCGGTGGGGCTCAGGGGCCGCGAGCCGGGCTGACAATTCGGCCTGACAAGGTATGCACCATGAGCGCGGTCTTTGAGCAGCCGGTCAACGTCAGGTGGCGCGACACGGACGCGCTCGGCCACGTCAATCACGCCGTGTTCCTCACCTACCTCGAAGAGGGCAGGGACGCCTTCTTCGCCCAGGTCATCGGCAGCGACCCGATCTACGTGGTGGCCAGGATCGAGGTGGACCTGCGAGCCGAGGTCCGCCATCCCGACCGGCGGGTGACGGTGCGGATCGAGGTCGAGCGGCTCGGCACCACCAGCCTCACGACCAGGGAAACGATCCTGGCCACCTCGGGCGAGGTCGTGGCCAGGGCCAGGGTCGTCAGCGTGCGCTGGGACGCGGAGCGCCGGGCCGCGATCCCGTTCAGCGAGGCCGAGCGGGCCCGGCTGGTCCAGGCGACGGCTGACTGACCTGGCGGGCGGGACGGGGCTGGGCGGGACGGGGGCTGGGCGGGCCGATGAACGAGCCGGAGACGATCCGCATGCTGGAGGCGGCCAGCCTGCGCATCCGCCCGTACGTCGCCGAGGCGATCGTCGCGGCCGGGGAGGGCGACGATCAGTTCGGCCTCGATCGCGTCAGGCGGACGGCCCGGCTGGCGGTCGCCGCGTGGGCGCTGGCCGTGAACGGCGACGACAGCCTGCTGCGCGGGCTGGCGCCGTCCGACAACACGAGGTACTTCCTGGTCCACCCGGCCATGGAGCGCTGGGAGGTCTTGCCCGGCCCATTGGTTACCTCGATCGAGGTCATCCGGCTTGAGGTCGGAGCGGACCCGCCCGAGCTCGGGGTGCAGTTCGAGTTCGCTGGGCGGCAGCGGTTCACCGACGGCGACGGCAACCGCGACCCGATCCGGCCCGACGGTGACGAGACGCTGCTCATCGGGTCGCTGTACCTGGAACCGAGTGACGCAGGCTCATGGCCATGGCAGCTCGCGCGCGGATACGTGCAGACGCTCGACAAGTACCTCGGCTACGTGTTCACCAGCCTGCGCGAGAGCGCCGAGGACTACCAGAAGCGCACTGGCCTGCCGGCCGATCAGGTCCTTGAGCGCCTGGAAGCAAGAAGCCCGGCGACCGCCGGCCACGAGCGAAGGTTCAAGATCGTGGCCGGCTTCGCCGAGCATGACGTGCGGTTCGGCTCGGAGGCGAGCGTCGAGGTGGTGCGGGATGCGCCGCCGACCAGGTACGAGGCGGTCGACCTCGTCTGGCCGACCGTCGAGGAGGTTACCGAACAGGCGCTTGGACCGGGCGACTGGCGGCCATCGCTCAGCTGGGTCGACCTGATCGAGCTCATCGACTAGGCGCGCTTTCCGGCTAGGACAGCGCGCGCGTGAAGCCGGTGATCGCGGTCAGCAGCTGGTCGGGCGTCTCGATCTGGGGCACGTGCCCGGTGGCCGGCAGCAGCTGGAACCTCGCCCCTGGAATGGCGGCGGCGAACGCCCGCCCGTAGTCCGGGTCCACGATCCGGTCGCTGTCGCCCCACAACACGAGCACGGGCACGCTGACCTTCCCGAGCCTGGCCTCTAGGCCTGGGTCGGTCATGCCGGCCGCACTGTAGGTGGCGAGGGCCTGGCGGTTGCCCGCCATGGCCGCCTGCTGCTGCGGGCTCATCGTGGACGGGTCGATCCTGAACTTGTCGGGGTCGTGATAGCTGTAGTCGGCGACCTGGCTGAGGGTCAGCGAGAAGAAGTCAGCGACGGGATGCTCTGGCACGTCGATCCCGACCGCGTCGACGAGGATCACGCTGCCGACTCGCGGCGAGCCGGACAGTGCCAGCTCGGCCGCGATCCAGCCGCCGACCGAGTTGCCGATCACGGTCACGTCAGCCAGGTCGAGCTCGTCCAGCAGGCCCGCGTAGACCTGGGCCAGGCCAGCGGGGGTGTCGAGCCCCTCGGGCCGGTCCGTGCCCTGGAATCCTGGATGCACCGGGGTGATCACCCGCGCGGGCCCGGCGGCGGCCAGCTGATCGGCGAAGGCAGCCACGGACAGCGGCCCGGCCCCGCCGTGCAGCAGCAGGCAGGCCGGCCCGGAGCCGCGCTCGGTGAAGCTGACCGGTACCGCGCCGACGCCATCGACGGTGACGGTCACGGCGCGGGTTACGGGCGAGACGCTGGCCGGCCCGGGCTGGCCAGCGATCGCCGTGGCTGGCTCGGGCTCGTCCGCGTAGTCAGTCGCTGGGACAGTGGCGTAGCGGGCCATGACGCTGATGATCGCCTCGGCCGTCGGTGCCTGCCCGCCGGCGAGCAGGTCGCTGACGTCGCGGAAGTAGTGGACGTACAGGTCAGGGGTGAACGTGTTCAGCAAGACGGCCGGCTCGTCACCGGGGTTGGCGAACGTGTGCGGCGCGCCTGGCGGCACCGTCACCCACGTCCCGGCCGGCGCCTCGTAGCTCGCCTCCCCCACCGTGAACCGCGCCATGCCCGACACGACGTAGAACCCCTCGTCGTGCTCGGCGTGCCGGTGCTGGGGCGGACCGTCGGTGTGCGGAGGGATCGTGATCTCGGCGATGCCGAGCCGGTGCGACGTCGCGTCGCCGCCTTCAAGTATCCGCAGCTGAGTCGGCCCCAGGGCGATGACCTCACCCGTGCCAGGACCGACCACGGAGACTTTGCTCATGTCTGACTCCTCGGTTCGTGATAGTCGCTCTCACAACGAGAGTAGAGAAGCATTTTGCATAATGCAAGTCTTCTCTCATAATGATTAATCACATCCACAAAACTTTCGGGGCTGGTCGAGCCGCCCACGAGGAGGTACCCGATGACCATGGCCACAAGCACAGGCCGGGCCAACCAGAAGCAGCGCACCCGGATGGCGATCGTGGCCGCGGCCCGCGAGGCGATTACCTCGGGCGGCGAGGTCACCATGCCAGACGTCGCCCGGCGGGCGCTGGTCTCCGAGGCCACCGCTTACCGGTATTTCCCCGATCTGGCCTCGTTGCTGCGCGAGGCGCTGACCGGGGTCTTCGCCAGCGCGCAGGCGATGATGGCGCCGATGGCCGACTGCGAGGACCCGGTCGAGCGGGTCGGCTTCGCGACCAGGCAGTTGCTGAGCGAGGTGCACGCCTACCAGGGCGCCGTGCGGGCGATGATCGCCACCGCGATCACCAGGCCACCGCAGGCTGGCCCACGCTTGCGGCCCGGCCGCCGGTTCGGGCTGATCGATGAGGCATTGCGGCCGCTCGAAGGAGGCTTCGCGGCCGCGCACCCCGAGCGACTCGCGCAACTCAAGCGCGACCTGGCCGTGGTGATCAGCGCCGAGACGCTCTTCACGCTCACCGACCTGTGCGCCCTGGACCCAGCGGCCGCCATCGCCAGCGCCGTCACGACCGCGCGCACCCTGACCAGGGCAGCCCTTGAGGCCGGCACCTAGCAGGCTGACGACCGTCCGCGTTTTCCGCAGTGATCTTGGAGGATCTGCGCGTCAAGGGTCGCTGACAGGGGCCATCGGGGAAGGTTCTCGTAGCTGGGAGCGTTTTCGCGGGCTAACTGGAGCCTTTTCAGCGTCAACGGGGAGCGTTCTCTCGTTGGGGAGACCCACCCCCCCGTTATATGACAAAAACGCTCCCCGGAACGAGGATCGTCCCCCACGACGCTGAGAACACTCCCCGTAGGCACCGGACCGGTCGGGCCCGAGCGGGTCTTGGGCGAGCCGGGAGCAGGCCGTGATCGTCCTGCGGAGCTACGGCAGCACGGCGGCTAGGTCGGCGACCATGGCTTCGGCGGCGGCGCGAAGGGCGGCGAGGTCGGGGCCGGCGGCCAGCAACGACCTTGACGCACTCGGCATGACCCGGTCAGGACACGCGGCGAACGTCCGGGCGACGTCGGCGCAGGTGGCGCCCTGGGTGCCGACGCCGGGGGCGAGGAAGAGCGCGTTCGCGCTGGCCAGGTCCAGGGCAGGCGCGAGGTGGCCGGGGCCGATGACCGCACCGACGGGGCCGAGCTCGCCGGGGGCGAGACCGGCGTTGAGCCGGCCGATCTCGCGCAGCAGCGCCTGCTCCACGCTGAGGCTGCCCGGCCGGTCAAGGCCCGGCTCCACCGCGGCCGCCTGGATGGCGCGGCCCTCCGGATTCGTTGACCTGGTCACGACGAGCAGGCCGGAGCCGGACTCGTGGGCTCTGGACACGAAAGCGTCCATGGCGCGCAGGCCCAGGTAAGGGTGGACCGTGAGCGCGTCGGCTTCCATCGGTGCGCCGGGGCCTAGGTAGGCCTGCGCGTAGGCGGCGTTGGTGGTGCCGACGTCGCCGCGCTTGGCGTCGAGTACCACGAGCACGCCGGCCGCCCGGAACTCAGAGATCAGCCTGGTCAGCGTCCTGATCCCGCGCCAGCCGTGCCGCTCGTAGAACGCCGACTGCGGCTTCACCAGGCCGACGACACCGGGAACGGCCGCCAGCATCAGGTCAGCGAACCGTTCGAGCCCGTCCGTGGTGTCGCCAAGGCCCCACGACTCCATGAGGTCACCCGAGGGGTCAAGGCCCCAGGTCAGCGGCCCGAACCGGGCTCGCACGGCCGCGAACCTGACCGCGAACGAGTCCGTCATGAGGCCATGCCCTCCCGGTCACCGCGCCGATCACCGTCGCGTACGCCATCATTATGGTCGCCGCCCGGCGATCACAAGGCGTTCAATGGAGTCACTGCGCCACAAGCTGAGTTCAAGATCTTTGGGTCCGCAAAATGGAAGGCGCCCGCATGTCACCAACCAGCTTCAGCTACCCCTCGGCCGACGGGACTGCGATCGCCGCCTACCGGTGGGACCCGGTCGGCGAGCCGAAGGCGGCCGTCCAGATCACCCACGGCATGGGCGAGCACGCCCAGCGATACGACCACGTCGCGGACGCACTCACCGACGCCGGATACGTCGTCTACGCCCAAGACCACCGCGGCCACGGCGCGACCGCCGATCCTGATGCGCTCGGCGACCTCGGCGAGGGTAGCTGGCCAGGCCTTGTCGATGACATCGGCCTGCTGTCGGCCCGGATCGTGCAAGAGTACCCCGGGCTGCCGCTGATCCTGCTCGGCCACAGCATGGGATCGTTCGCGGTCCAGCAGTACCTGCTCGACCGCAGCGACGACGTCGATGCCGCGGTGCTGACCGGCACGGCCGTGATCGACTTGCTCGAGCCGGCGCTCGACCTAGACCAGCCACTCGACCTGTCGGTGTTCAATGCCCCGTTCGCGCCGGCGAGGACCGACTTCGACTGGCTGTCAAGGGACTCCGAGATGGTCGATGCCTACGTGGCTGACCCGTTCTGCGGGTTCGGCATCGACGCGGCGTCGGGGAAGGCGATGTTCATCGGGGCGCGCCGGCTGGCCGATCCTGGGCAGGTCGCGGGCATCCGGGCTGACCTGCCGGTCTACATCGCGGTCGGCGAGCTCGACCCGGTGAACGGCGGGCTCACCCTGCTGACGCCGCTGACCGAGCGCTTGGAGGCGGCGGGCCTTTCGGATGTCACCGTCCGCACCTATCCTGACGCAAGGCACGAGATCCTTAACGAGACCAACCGGGCCCAGGTCATCAGCGAGCTGATGACCTGGCTCGACCGAGTGACGGCTGACTGACCGTCCGCTCGGCCGCTGCATGGGGAGCCAATGCGATGAATGCCGCCGTCGTAGCACTCGCCGGCAACCTGACCGGAACCCGGTTCGCCATCGGCGACAAGCCGATCACGTTCGGCCGGGGACCGGAGAACGACGTCGTGCTGACCGATCCGGGCGCATCCCGCTTCCACGCCGAACTGCGGCGCGAGGCCGGGGCTTACGTCCTTTACGACCGGGGCAGCAGCAACGGAACCTGGGTCAACGGCGCCGCCGTGACCACCCGGGCGCTGCAGCCTGGCGACGAGATCACCATCGGCGACGAGGTGTTCCGCTTCGAGTCGTCCGACCTGCGGGCCACGGTACGGGGCGCGACGATCGGCGCGGCGGATATCCCGGCCCAGGCCAGGCCGGTCGCCCTGAAGATCATCGTGACCGGGGGCGGGCCAGTCGGCCTGAGCTTCGCGTTGCTGGTCGAGCACCTGATGGGAGACCGGGCGGCGATCAAGGTCTACGACGGCCGCTGGACGACCGACGCCGGCAAGATCGTCTGGAAGACCCCTGAGCAGGGGAACATCCGGCGCATGCAGGTGGTGACGATCCAGAGCAGGCAGTACCTGAAACTCCCGCCGCAGGTACAGGAGCGGCTGTTCACGCCGCCTGCCTACACCGAGATGTGGCCCAAGGGGCCGGACTCGATCCAGGATCTCGGGCCGCGCAACGTGCGGATCGCCTACGTCGAGGACCAGTTGCTGGCCATCGCGAACGAGAAGCGGGGCCACATCGAGCTCGTCCCCGCGGTGTTCGACGCGGCCGGCGCCGCTGACGAGCTCGCCACCGCGCACGTGCTCGCGATCTGCGAGGGCGGCAAGTCCCGCACCTACGAGCACTTCATCGGCCGGTTCGGCGCCGCCGACTCCTCCCTGTACGCCCATGATGGCGCTCACCTGCAGGACCTGGTCCTCGGGCTGCGGGTGAAGTCGGAACTGACCGACCCGATGGCGGTCCTGCTGACCGTGACTCAGAACCGCTTCCTGCTGAACTCGTTGCGGGGCGAGGGTTTCCTGAATATGCGGCTGACCGCGTCAGAGGCTAAAGAGGTGGTCGGGATCGACCCGATCCGGCAAGTCTTCACCGAGTGCATCCAGGCGGGGCCTTGCCTGATGGAGCGGAGTACTGGAAACGAATTTCTTTGCGGAATGCATCAGGCTCTTTTCCTGCCCGCCTTGCTGAAGCAGTCGGCTTTCTGGGCCAGAGTCGAGGAAGGCCTGCGGTTGTTCGGCATCCCGCCGCAGAACCTCACCGCCGTCACCGGCTTCAAGCTGGACATGGTGCAGCGGCCGCGGTTCACCGCGCAGCTGTACAGCAGGACGGCCGCGAGGCAGGGCACGTTCGGGTTCTTGCTCGGCGACGCCGCCAACGCGATCCACTTCTGGCCTGGCCGCGGCCTGAACAGCGGGCTGGCCTCGGCTATCTCGCTGGCCCGGTGCCTGGCGGCACCGCGCCGGGGCACGACGTTGCGGGACGCGGACTTCGTGCGGCACGAGGCCGTGATGGCGATGCTGCAGTACCGGCACAAGAGCCGGGCCTGGCGTCAGATGGTGACCACCGACGACGCCGGTGAAGACACGCCGATCAAGGAACTGATCGCGCGCGGGATCGAGGAGGGCGAGCGGGGCGAGTTCGACCGGGACGCCGACCTGGCCGCGCTGATGGACCGGATCGTGCAGACGAGAGGGCGGCTGGCTGCGCGCCTTGACGGGCTTCCTGACGACGCGACGTTGCGGGCTCATCTGGAGCCGCTGAGCGGGGCGCTGCTGCACACGTTGCTGGTCAGCGAGCCGTGGGACACGGCCAATGTCGGCGGCGAGGAGGTCGACGTCGAGTGGCTGCTCGAGCC
>DATKFV010000156.1:0-25972 GCA_035511035.1 Streptosporangiaceae bacterium | reverse complement strand
AAAACCCGGTGCTGCTCAGCCGCCGACAGCCGGGCGTACAGCGGCAGTACCTCCAGGTCGCCGGCCCCGGCCAGGGCGTCGGCGGTGTCCCTGATCTCGCGCTCGCCGCTGAGGAAGACGAGGATGTCGCCCTGGCCCTCGGCGATGAGCTCATCGACGGCGTCGGAGATCGCCTGGAGCTGGTCGCGGGGCTCGGCCTCGGCGGCGGGCCGCTCGTCGTCCGGGCCGCTCTCGGGAGCGAGCGGCCGGTACCGCACCTCCACCGGATACGTGCGCCCCGACACCTCGACGATCGGCGCGGGCTGGTCACCCCGGGCGAAGTGCCTGGCGAAGCGCTCGGGGTCGATGGTGGCCGAGGTGATGATCACCTTGAGGTCGGGGCGACTGGGGAGCAGCCGGTGCAGGTAGCCGAGGATGAAGTCGATGTTCAGGCTGCGCTCGTGCGCCTCGTCGATGATGATCGTGTCGTACCTGAGCAAGCGCTTGTCGCGGGCCAGCTCGGTCAGCAAGATCCCATCGGTCATGATCTTGACCAGCGTGTTGTCGCTGGAGGTGTCGGTGAACCTGACCTTGTAGCCGATGCTGCTGCCTAGCTCGACGCCGAGTTCGGCGGCGATGCGCTCGGCGACGGAGCGGGCGGCGATGCGGCGGGGCTGGGTGTGGCCGATCTGGCCGTTGATGCCCCGGCCGAGTTCCAGGCAGATCTTCGGAATCTGGGTGGTCTTGCCTGAGCCGGTCTCGCCCGCGATGATCACGACCTGGTGGTCGCGGATGGCGCGGGCGATCTCGTCCTTGCGCTGGCTGACCGGAAGCTCGGCCGGGTAGGTGATGTGCGGGACCGCGCGGCGGCGGGCCTCGATGCGAGCCTGCATCCGGGCCTGCGCCTGCTCGGCGGGCGCGGGGTTCACGTTGGGAGTCTCCATAGCACGTTGGGCACCGGGACAATGATCGTCAGCGGTGCACCCGGATGCCTAACGCTTTTACTCGCCGCGAACTTCCAGCTGGCTGGGGCGGGCCGGTCGGCTAGTCGAGCCTAGCGTCGTAGCGTAGCTGGACAAGCAGGTCGGCCGGGCCGCAGCTCAGCCCGGCGAGGTCGTCGGCGAGGCCACGGGCCGCGAACCAGTGGGTGACGTTGGCGACGTCCCTGGCCAGGAACTCGGCTCCGCGCGGATGGGCGATGATGTCGATGACCTGCGGCAGGTCGATCATGATCACCCGGTCGTGGTGCACGAGCAAGTTGTAGGCGGACAGGTCGCCGTGGGCGAGGCCGAGGCTGGACAGCGTTCGCAGCGACTCGACCAGGTCGTTCCAGAGCGTCACCAGCTCGGCGCCGGCTGGTCTCGTCTCGGCCAGCCTCGGCGCGGCGATGCCGTCGGGATCGCCGATGAATTCGAGCAAGAGCTCGGTGCCGACGATCTGGGCCGGGTAAGGCACGGGGACGCCGGCCTGGTAGAGCTGGCAGAGCGCGTCGAACTCGGCGGACGCCCACTGCTGGCTGATCATGGCCCGGCCGACGGCCGTCCGGGCGGCCACGGCCCGGTTGACTCGCGACTCGCGCACCCGCCTGCCTTCGAGATAGCCGGCGTCGCGGTGGAACTGGCGATGCTGGGCCGAGCGGTACCGCTTGGCGGCGAGCAGGCAGGACCGGTCGGTGCCAGGGACGCCCCGCCGGAGCAGGTAGACGTCGGCTTCCTTGCCGGTCTTCAGGATCCCTAGCTCGGTGTCGGTCGCGCCGAGGTCGGTGACCAGCCAGTCGGGGTGCGGCAACGGGCCGCGTTCGGTCGGCGATGACTGCGGCCAGGTCGACCAGCGGTCGCCGTCAGGGAGGCCGTCGACGGCATCGCGCGCGTCCTCCGAGGCTAGGCGGGCGCGGTGCCGGTCGCGCTTGTCGAAGGTGTCTTCGTCGTCGTTAAAGCGCCACTTGGAGCGGTGATTGAAGGCGGAACTGGGCACTGGCATGACTCCTCAGGCGAGCAGTGCGGGCGGGCAGCATGGAACGCGAGATGACCTTCATCGTTCGGCTCTCCCTTCTGCTCGGCCGACGAGTCGGCTACCGGCGTGCTGTGAGAACGATGTCACGAGGGCCGGCGACCGCGCCAGCGAATTAGCCTTGGCCGCCGAAGAACTCGGCCGCTGTTTGTACCAGGAGCTGCAGCTTGGCTCGCTGGGCTTCCTCCGTGATCGCGTTGCCGGCCACGGAGGTGGCGAAGCCGCATTGCGGGCTGATCGCGAGCCTGCCGGCGTCGATCAGCTCGCTGGCCTGCCTGAGCCTGGCAACTAGCGTCGCGGCCGGCTCAAGCGCGGACGTCTTCGTGGTGACCAGGCCGAGCACCACGACCTTGTCGTCGGGTACCAGCCGCAACGCCCCGAAGCTGCCTGACCGTTCGTCGTCGTACTCGAGGAGGAGCCGGTCCGCCTTGATGCCGCTGAAGATCGGCCCGGCGATCGGATCGTAGCCACCGGACACGAGCCACCGGCTGAGCTGGTTCCCCCGGCACAGGTGGAACCCGAACGTCGCCGGCCGGCCCGCGTCGATCACCGCGTTGTCGAGCTCGATGCCCGCCGCCAGCCACCGCTCCAGCGACCAGCCGCGTTGCTCGTAGAACGCCCGCCAGTGCGGGTCGATCAGCAGCGGGTAGTGGGGCGCGTCCAGCTGGATGTACTCGCAACCGAGCCGGACTAGCTCGCGAACCTCGTCGATCAGCACCCCGGTGACGTCGGCTAGGAACGCGTCCAGGCTCGGGTAGGCACCGGCCGACAACTCCGGCGACCAGAGGTTCGCGAACAGGCTCGGACTCGGCAGCGTGACCTTCCTGGTCGCGGTCCTCGGCTCGGTGCAGGCGCGCAGGAAGGTGAACTCCTCGGCGGCGAGGTTGCGTCGCTTGCGCAGCGGCGCCACGACCGCGAGGTCAGCCGGCCGCTCGATCGAGGCGTCGCCGACCTGGTCGGAGTGCCAGTCCCCCCAGAGCCAGGCGTCGATGCCCACCCCGCTGAACCCATCACAAGCCGCCGTCAGCTCAGACTGGAACGACTCGCGCCGCATCTCCCCGTCATTGATCACCGGCAAGCCGACCCCGGCCTGCATCGCCACGACCTCGCGCACCGCCCGGTCCTCGGCCGCCTTCAGCTCGCCCGGCGTGATCTCCCCCTCGGTGTGGCTCTCCCGCGCCGCCCTCAGGTATCCCGGCCGCAGCAAGCTCCCCACATGTTCAACCCTGGCAACAAAGCTCACCATCCCATTGTCCCCGCACCTCTCCCGAATCCCACACCGCACACCGGTGCGCTAAGGCCGCCGACCGGCCATGGCCAGCCCCCAGCCCCTACAACGGCACGACGTGGGGGCAACTCGGCGCGGAGACGGCCGAACCGGGACCGCCAGCCCCCACAACGGCACGACGTGGTGGCCCTGACCCCCACGACGGCACGGCATGGGGGGCTCTGGGTGTGCGACCAGGCCCCGCGATGGCACGGCGTGGGGTGTGACGTTGCGTGGGGCTGGCGGGTGCGGCGCCGGGGCGGACGGGGGTGCATGATGGGCGGGTGCCATTGTTCTCGTTTGAGGGGAAGTCGCCGCGGGTCGACCCGTCGGCGTGGATCGCGCCGACGGCGACGCTGGTGGGCGACGTGCTGGTCGAGGCCGAGGCCTCGATCTGGTACGGGGCGGTGTTGCGGGGCGACCTCGGGCCCATCATCGTCCGGCGCGGCGCCAACGTGCAGGACGGGTCGATCGTGCACGGCGGCGCCGACCCGGTGACTGAGGTGGGGCCGGGAGCCACGATCGGGCACCTGTGCGTGGTGCACGGCGCGGTCATTGGCGAAGAGGCGCTAGTCGGCAACGGCGCCACCGTGCTAGACGAGGTCGTGGTCGGCAAGCGCGCCCTCATCGCCGGCGGTTGCACGGTGCCGCCTGGCATGCGAATTCCCGACGACATGCTGGCCGTGGGAGTACCCGCCAAGATCGTCGGCGAACTCACGGCCGGAGCCAAGGGCTGGGTCGAGACTAACCCGCAGTTCTACCGCGACCTGGCCAAGCGCCATGCGGCCGGGACGCGACCGGTCGAAGAGGGCTAGACCAGCTAGCCCAGAGAGATCTCACGGCCTGAGCGTAGCCATCTCAATAAGGCTGGACTCCTGCAATCGTTCGCATCCAAGATCTTCTAGAACTAGCCCCCCAGAAGGCAAGATCTTGTTATTTTCACCGGTCCATACTCCGGGGAAATAACAAGATCTTGAGCATTCGCTCAAGATCTCCCCTTCTTGATACCGGCAAAGCCAGCGATTCGGACGGAATGGCGATAATCGCCTCGTCCAGCGATCGGACCCTCGCATAGGCACGCATCTGCTCGGCCATCCGCTCGAGTTCGGCCGCCTCCGCGGCGGGCGTGGCGCTGTCGAGCCCGCTGTGCGCGGCCGTCGAGCTCCGCAAGAAGCGGACCATCCGATCTCGGGCAATCCGATTTTGGATAGTCCGAGATCGGATGGATTTGGTTCGCGTCAGCGCCCGCGGGTGGGCAACGCCGACCAGCCGAAACCCTTCCAGCGGCAACCTAGCCCGCCGAAACCGCGAGCCGAAACCGCGAGCCGAAACCCGCGAACCGAAACCGCGAGCCGAAACCGCGAGCCGAAACCCGGCCTGCGGGAGCCGGGGCTAGTGGGCGCGGGTTTCGCCGTCGTGGTCGGACATGGCCTGGTCAGGACTGGAGCCGTTGGCCGAACCGGCCGAGTCAGCCGAACCGGCCGAACCGGCCGAACTAGCTGAGTCGGCCGAACCGCCTGAACTGGCTGAACCGGTCTTGGCGGTAGCGGAGTGCTTGCGGCCTCTGATTACGGCGGCGGCGGCGCTGGCCGCCGCCGCGATCGCGGCGGCGATGCCGACCGGGAGCCGCCACTTGCCGTGCTTGGGCTGGGCCGGGTCGATCCGCTGAGCCGCCGACGCGAGCGCCGACGCTACCTTCGGGGCAACCGTGTCCTGCAGGGCCTGGCCGGTCCGCTCAACCTGCGGTGCCGCCCAGGCGCGGGTCTTGTGCAGGTTGCGCCGGGCGGCTTGGCCGGCGCTCTTGGCTAGCGGTCGTACCTGATCCGCCACCGGCTTGAGCTGCTCTGCCGCCTTGAGCGTGCGGTCCCAGGCCTCGGTGCTCTTCTTGCCAGACATTGTGGAACCTCCACGTATGAGTTCGTCCTGGCTCAACTTCCCCGGTGAACTGACCTCAATCATCGCGGCCCGCAGTCAGGTAGGCGAGGATGGCCGCTATGGCCGCGCAACCCGCAACTGACTACCGGATCTACGCTGACCTCGCGGACTGGTGGCCGCTCATCTCGCCGCCGAAGGATTACACCGCCGAGGCCGCCTACCTGGCCGCGATCTTGCGCCACCACGCCGGCCCTGGACCGGCCGGGCCGGGGCCTGCAGCACCCGCCGGGCCGCGGCCTGCAGGACCCGCCGGGCCGGGCGGCCTGCCCGAAGTGCTCGACCTTGGCAGTGGCGGCGGTCACGTCGCCGTGCACTTGAGGGACGAGTTCAGCCTGACCCTAGTTGACCTCTCGAACCAGATGCTCACGGTGTCCAAGCAACTCAACCCCGACTCCCCGCACATCCACGGCGATATGCGCACGATCCGCCTGCACCGGATGTTCGACGCGGTTCTGGTGCACGACGCGATCGATTACATCATCGGGCAGGACGACTTGCGCCAGGTCATCGACACCGCCGCGGCGCACACGAGGCCGGGCGGCATCGCCCTGTTCGTCCCTGACTACGTCCAAGACACCTTTCACGAGCTATTCGGCAGCGGCGGCGGCGGCGTTGACGCCGCTGGGCGCACCGCCGACTTCACCGAGCGCACCTGGGATCCCGATCTCGGTGACGATTGCGTGCAGGCGGACTACGAGTTCAGGCTCGTCGAAGCCGACGGTACGACGCGGGTCATCCACGAATCCCACCAGCTGAGCTCCTTCAGCCGGGAACTGTGGCGCGACCTGATCAAGCGAGCCGGCTTCGAACTCGCAGACTGGCCGACGCCCGCGACCGGGCACCAGTCAGCGACCGGCCAGCCCGCCAACCTCTTCATCGGCCTCAAGCAACCCCAGTAACGTCCCCGGTCCGGCGCGTGACGCGCCCGCCCGAGTACAGGTAGGCCGTCCCGTCCGCCAGCGTCCCGAAGCTCACCGACGTCCACGGCTCGGCGTCGTGGGATCGGCACACGAAGTTCTCGCCGCTTGCGTCGGACGGGTACAGGTCCAACTCCTCCGTCTGCGACTCTCGCAGCGCCGCCAGCTGCCCGGTGGTCTCGAAGACCGCCCGCAGGCCGCTCGCCCGGCCGAAGATGTCGTACCGCCGCGACACCCGCTCGTACCGGCCAGCGTGCCGGGAGTAGTCGGCCCCGGCGGGCCCGCTCACCGGCTCGGGGTCGGCCGGCGGCGTGACCCCGAGCAACTCGCCGAATACCTCGCTGAAGACGGCGCGGTACAGGTTCTGCGAGTCGGCGGCATTGGTGAGCAGGCAGACGGCGATCCCGCTGTCGGGCTCGATCCGGAGGTAGGCGGTCTGGCCGATAGTGCTGCCGTCGTGCCCGAATAGCTGCCGGTCGCCCCACTGCCGGAGCCGCCAGGGCAGCCCAACCCAGTCCGCCGCGTGACCGGCCGTCGGGATCCTTGCTTGCGGCTGCCGCATCGCCGCCGCCGAGTCCTCGCTCAGCACCCGGACCCCGTCACCGCCAATACCGCCGTCCAGGTGCATTCGCGCGAACGCCAGCACGTCGGCCGCGCTCGCCGTGATCAGCCCGGCCGGACCGAGCGCGCGGGCCAGCATCCAGGAGGAGACCGGATCGAGTTCCCTCGGATGCTCGCGGTGGCCTACCGCCGCCCGGCGCAAGATCGCCTCCTCCGGCAAGGTCACGGTCGAGGCCAGCCCGAGCGGCCCGATCAGCCGCTGGCGCAGCGACTCGTCCCACACCCGGCCGTCGAGCACCTCGATGATGCGGCCGAGCAGCACGAACCCGCTGTTCGAGTACGAGTACGCCGCGCCCGGCGGGTAAGTCAGCCCCGCGTCGGCCAGCAACGCCATGTACCGCTCGATGCAGTCGTCGCCCCGCCCGGTGTCGGTGAAGATGTCTCCGTCGATGCCGCTGGTGTGGGTCAGCAACTGCCTGATCGTGACGACCTCGCTCACGTCGGTGACTCCGACCTTGAGCCCCGGCAGCAGCTGGGCAACGGTCGAGTCAAGCGAAAGCTTGCCTTCCTCGGCCAGCTGCATGATCATCGTCGCCGTCCACGGCTTGGTGATCGAGCCGAGCTGGAACACCGAGTCCGACGTGACCGGGACTCCCGTTACCGTGCTGAGCACCCCGGCGCAGGCCAGGGTCTGCTGTCCGTCGGCCCAGATCCCCAGCACCGCGCCAGGCACCTGCCCCGCGGCGGCGAGTTCGGTGAGCCGGGCGGTCCAGTACGCGGTCGCGTCGCTTTTTGTCATAACTGGGACGGTACGTCACCAGCGTCCAGGGACAACCGAGCCCCTCGGCCGCACCGACCGGCCCCGGCATTTTTGCAGCAAATAAGGTCTTCACCGGGAGGTACCCCGGTGAATGATGAACGCGGCCAGCCAGAGTTGCGGGCGGATTGCGCGCGCTGCGTCGCGCTGTGCTGTGTCGCGCCGGCGTTCAGCGCGTCGGCCGAGTTCGCGATCAGCAAGGACGCGGGACGCCCTTGCCCGCACCTGCGCGGTGACTTCGGCTGCTCGATCCACGACCGGCTGCGGCCGCGCGGGTTCAGCGGGTGCGCCAGCTACGACTGCTTCGGCGCCGGGCAGCAGGTCACCCAGCACACGTTCGGCGGCCGGGACTGGCGCGACTCCCCCGAGCTGGCCGCCCCGATGTTCGCCGCCTTCGCGACCTTGCGCCAGCTGCACGAACTGCTCTGGTACCTGCGAGCGGCGCTGGACACGCAGCCAGCGGACTCGTTGCGGGCCGAACTCGAGTCTTCTTTTGCCGCAAAAAAGCACCTGGCTGACTCCCGGCCCGAACGGCTGGCCGAACTCGACCTCGATGCCGAGCGCGCCGAGGTCAACTCGCTCCTGCGCCAAGCCAGCCAAGAAGCGCGAGCGCGGGCCGGGCCGCTCGGCCCTGACCTAGCCGGGGCCGACCTGATCGGCAGGCAACTGCGGGGAGCGGACCTGCGCCGGGCGAGCCTGCGCGGCACGTTGCTGGTCGGGGCGGACCTGGCCGGAGCCGACCTGGCCCTCGCCGACCTGACCGGGGCCGACCTGCGGGGCGCTAGCCTCGCCGGAGCTGACCTGCGGACCGCGCTCTTCCTGACCCAGGCTCAATTGGCTAGCGCCCACGGCGACCTGAACACATCGTTGCCGGCGTCGCTAGCCCGCCCGGTCCACTGGACCTAGCGCTACCGCGACCGAGCCGCCTGGATCGAGTCGAAGATCGCCCGCGATTGCTTGCCATCCCCGGCCAGCCCGATCAGGACGATGGTCGGCTGGCTGCGCCCAGGCGGTCGCACCGATACGGTCAGGACCACCTGATCCCCGTAGGGCGGCTGAACGCAGATTCGCAGGCCCCGGGAATCGCTGCAGGAGATCGCGGTAGGACCGGTCAGCTTGCCGGCCGCCGGGCCTGCTCCGACCTGGATTCCGAGCTGGCCAGCCTGCCGCTTGGCGTCGTAGGCGAGGTCTGGGCAACTCATGATCGCGTCACGCCTGGCCGTGTTCAGCTCAACCAGCTGATCGGGGACGCCGCTACCGCACCAGCCCCAGACCTTCTGGTGCAGGGTGGGCCATCCGGCTGGCGTGGCGAACCTGATCCCGCCGAAGGCGTGCCACCGCCAGCTCGCGGGCACCGGGGTTCTTCGCCCCGGCCCGAGCACGACTGCCAGCGGCGAGCGAGTGAGCGTGTCCAGTACCTGCCTGGCCTGCGGCCCGCTGGCGGCCACCTCGACCCCGAGCGGCAGCGCGACGTACCTGAGCAGGCCATCTTTATCCGGCTCACGCAGGACAGCGATCCCGTTGACCTTGGCGACGGTCGCCGTGGGCGGGATGCTCAGCTTGGCGGCCCCAGGGGGAATCAGTTCCACGACGTTCGTGCTCTTATGGCAGTCCCGCTTGACCGACGCCGATGACTTGAGCGTGACGTCAAGGTAGACCGTGCCGGCCGCGCGGACGCTGCAGCCAGTGCTCGCGTACCGCACCGCCCAGGAGTTCGGCACCGAGACTTGCAGGTCACCGTAGGTCACCGGGGACCAGCCGGGCGGCGTGACGAGCGAGGCAGGCTCCGACGAGCCCGACCGTGCCGGAGCGGGCGCGGAAGGCCCCGAGTCAGCCCCGCCAATGCGGGAAAGCGCCGCGAGGCTGAGTGGCACGACCGCGATAACTACCAAGGCGACGGCGATGACGACCGTCGTCGCCAGCGCCATCGTGCGGCGGCGCGCCCGCAACTGGTGCGCTCGCAGGCGGACCCCGCCGAGCAGTTCGACCGGCCGCTCGGCGGCGGCGACCTGCGTGACGAGCAGGTCCCGCAGCGCGGTCTCGAAGTCCTTCATCGTGGCCACCCTTCCGTCACGGCCACGGTCTTGCGCAGCCGGTCGAGCCCCCTGGCCGCGTGCGACTTCACCGTGCCCGGCGGGCAGTTGAGCGCAGCGGCGATCTCGGCTTCACTCCGATCCTCGAAGTACCTGAGCACGAGCACGGCCCGCTGCTGGGCAGGCAGCTCGGCCAGCGCCTGCCAGAGGCCGTCCCGCTCAGCGAACTCGTCGATCGAGGCCGGCGCTGGCGCGCCGGCGTGGTCGGGCAACTCGGCGAACGGCAGCTCCTTGCTCCATTGCCGCCGCCGGGAGCTGAGGAACAGCGTCATCAGCACCTTGCGGGTGTAGGGCTCGAGGGCGCTCTGATCGCGCAGCCGGCGCCGGCGCAAGTAGGTCTTGGCCAGCGCTTCCTGCACCAGGTCCTCGCCCGCCTGCCAGTCCCCGGTCAGCAGGTACGCGGTCCGGCAGAGGGACGCGCCGCGGGCGGCGACGAAGTGGCAGAACTCCTCCTCCACGCGATCACCTCGCCGATATGACGACCTGGCTCAGCCATTCGGTTGCGCGGCTCACCAATTCCCTGGCCGTTTTCGTGCCCACCCGGCCGCCCGGGCGGGGCCGCCGCCGGGCCGGAACAGCAACGTAGTCCCGGAGCTGTCGTTCCAACGACAACCGCGGGACTACGTTGCGGTGGCCGGGCCGGCTAAGACCAAGGGTTTCCGGCAAGGCGGGTGGCGAGCAGGTTGCCGAAGTAGGGGCAGTAAAGGACGTGCCCGTCTTGGGCCACGGTCGCGATCTTGGGACCGACGTCAAGTTCCTCCGGGTTCACCGATGACACGCCGATGAAGTCGCCGAGGTCGTTCCAGCGCAACCTCGTGCCGGGGCAGTAGAACTGGCGCGCCTTGGCGTCGTAGCGAAGCTCGCAGCTGGGCGTGCCGTTGTGCTGGCCGCCGCCCGGGCCGATGGCACCGGCCACCACGTAGAACGCGCGGGGCGCGTGCACCAGGAAGTAGCGCGAGCCGCCGAGACCGCCGCGCCGACGGGGAACGGCGGCGATCGGGGTCACCGAGCCGACCGGGTAGCTCGAGGCTTCGCCGAGCACGTTGTAGGTCTTCTGCCAGACCGTCCCGGTTCGCAGGGGCGGGAACCGCAGCGAGCCGACCACGGCCCAGGCCGCGTGGATGACGGCCTGGCTGGCCTGCGGGCCGGTCCAGACGGCGGCGCTGAAGGCGATGCCGTCCCCGGAGAAGCCCAGGTAGCGCGGCCTGGGCTCGCTGCCGCCGACGTACGGCCGCTGCTGGGTGAACGAGGAGCGGGCCAGCGGGAATGAACTGTCGTGCAACGGCGGGGCGGGGAGGACGTCGGCTTGCGTGTACCAGATCTGCACGGCGACGCCGCCGGCAGGGAAGTCACGCAACCAGCCCATAGCGGGGATCCCCTGGCTGGGCACGCTGAGGTCAGGGGTGAAATTCGTGACGCGGACGCCGTCGGAACTCGCCATCTGGCCCTGCTGGTGGAAGGGCTGGGCGCGCAGTACTGAGCCGAAGCGAATGCTCCAGCCGAACTGCCGGTCGGTGAAGCGGCCAACGGCACTGGGCCCAGCGAGGTGGTGCTCTGACCCCCGCCACAGCGCCGGAAACTGGGTCAAGACAACGGCCAGCGCCACCACGAGGACCGCCACGACCGAGCCGACCGCGCCCAGCCGGCAGGTCCGACGGCGCGAGCGCCGCCGGACGTCGGCGGCCGTGAACCTCGGCTCTGCCCCCGCCACGGAGTCCGACAGCATCTCGCGCAGTCTCGTCTCAAGCTCATTCATCGAGGTCACCTGCAGCGGCCGATTTCACGGCGGGAGTTACGGTGGGCTTCAAAGTGGGATTCACTCCCGGCTGGGTCGCTGGTTTCGCGCCCGGCGGCGAGGATCGCGGTCCGGCGCCCGTCAACTCGCGCAGTCGCTGGAGGCCGCGGGAGGCCTGGCTCTTGACCGTGCCGACCCCGCAGTTGAGTACCGACGCGATCTCGGCGTCGGTGAGGTCTTGCCAGTACTTCAGCACCAGCACGGCTCGCTGCCTGGGCGGCAAGGACGCCAGTCCGCGCCGCAACTGGTCTTGCTCGGCGATCCGGTCATCGAGCCGAGCCGATCCGTCGGCCTGGTTGGCCCGCAGCGCCTCGTCCAGCGGCTCCTCCGGCCGGCGGCGCAGGCCCCGGCGCCAGTCGATGGCGGCGTTGACGAGGATCTTCCTGACGTAAGGCTCGACCGCGCCCTGCGCGGTGTCCGAGCCGAACAGCGCCCGCCGGCGCCGATAGACCCGTTCGAGCGCGATCTGGGTCAGGTCCTCGGCGACGGCGCGGTTCCAGCCAGTGAGCAGCAGGGCCAGCCGCAGCAACGACGCGGACCGGCTGGCGACGAACTCCTCGAAGGCAGCGTCGGGTGAGGTCACCGGCTCTGGCGAAGCCACCGGGCACTGCGAGGACGCTGGCACATTACTTCCACGCTGTGAACGGCTCGAAGGTTGCGATCGACCAGAGCCTAGTTCGCCGGCTTCCCGGCCGGCCAGGCAGCGGGCACGGGATGGGACTGGTTGACGCGGGTAGCACTCCTGACATGGCGACGAGCACCACCGAGACCGAGATCAAGTACGACGCGCCTGACGATGCCGTGCTGCCGCGCTTCGAGGAACTGCCACAGGTGGCGGCGACCGAGCAGGCCAATGCCGAACTGCTCGAGGCGCGGTACTTTGACACCGCCGACTTCCGGCTGATCCGGGCCGGCATCACGCTGCGCCGTCGGACCGGCGGGCACGACGCCGGCTGGCACCTGAAGATGCCGGCGGGCGTCCACACCCGCCGCGAGATCCGGCTGCCGCTCGGCGCGGATGACCTCGAGGTTCCAGCGGAACTGGCCGAGCGGGTCAAGGTCTACACCAGAGGCGAGCCGATCAGGCCCGCTGCCGTGATCACGACCACGCGACAGCGGCTCATGCTGCTCGGCGGCCAGGGCGACTCGCTGGCCGAACTGGCGCTTGACGAGGTGCGCTCGCGGCGCGCTGACGGCGGGTCGGCGGCTAGCTCATGGCGCGAGGTCGAGTTCGAGCTGACTGGCGGCGACACCGCCCTGCTTGAGGCGGCCGACCGGCTGCTGCGGCACAGCGGCCTGCGGCACTCGGCCAGCTCGGCCAAGTTCGAGCGCGCGATCGGAATCGAGCCAGCCGCCCGCCCTGGCCAGAACCGGGCCGGCCTGTCGCCCGCGTCGCCGGCGGCCGAGGTGATCATCGGCTACCTGAGCCAGCACGCGGAGGCCGTGAAGGCGCTTGATCCGGCGGCCCGAGCGAGCGAGCCCGACGCCGTCCACCAGATGCGGATCGAGACCAGGCAGCTTCGCAGCACGGTGCAGAGCTTCGGCCCGATCATCTGGGCGGCCGGCACGGGGCGGGTGGCGGCCGACCTGAAGTGGCTCGGGGCGGTGCTCGGGGCGGCCCGCGATGCCGAGGTGCTGGCCGGGCACCTCGAGGCTGCCCTTGACGACACCCCCGCCGAGCAAGTGATCGGCCCCGTGCAGGCGCGGGTGCGCGGCCACTTCGCGCCGGTCGCCGCGGACGCCCGCGAGGCCATGAGGGCCGCGCTCGACTCGCACCGCTACTTCGCGCTGCTTGACGGGCTCGACGCGCTCGTCGCCGAGCCCGTCCTGACCCCGGCGGCGGCGCGGCCGGCCAGGGACGTCCTAGTGCCAGCGGTGCGCCGGGCCTATCGCCGGACCAGGAAGCGGATAAGGCGGGCCGAGCGCACTCCGGCCGGCCAGCGCCGCAATGTCGCGCTGCACGAGGCCCGCAAGGCGGCCAAGCGGGCCCGCTACGCGGCCGAGGCCGTCAGCCCGGCCATGGGCAAGCCCGCTGGCCGTCTCGCGGCTCGGCTGCGGAAGGTCCAGTCCCAGCTAGGCGATCACCAGGACGCCGTCATCGCGCGCCGGGTCGAGCGCGAGCTCAGCGTCGACGCGACGCTGGCGGGCGAGAACGCGTTCAGCTACGGCCTGCTCTATCAGCGCGACGTCGACGCCGGCGCGCAAGCGGCAGCCAAGGCCCTCCGTACCTGGGCCGCCACCGACCGGCCCAAGTACCGGCGTTGGCTCGGCTAGCCGCCAACCAAGCTTGTCCTGACTGGCTCGTACTGACCGGCCTGGTGGCGGCTAGCCCAGGTTGCGGAGGAACGCGTTGGCGACCGGTCCGGCGCTGTCCGCGCCGTAGCCTCCGCCCTCGACGATCACCGCGAACGCGATGTCGCCCTGGTAGCCGATGAACCAGCCGTGCGACGGCGGGTGCGCGCCGGTCCCGTACTGGGCCGTGCCGGTCTTCCCGTAGACGTCTGGCGGGAAGCCGACGCCGTCGGCGGTGCCTTCCGTGACCACGGCCCGCATCATCGGCCTGAGCGCGTCGAGGATCACGGGGCTGATCGGGTGCGGCTTGGACTTCTGGTGTACCTTCGGGCTGATCACCAGCACCGGGGGCCGCCAGGTGCCGTTGTCGATCGCGGCGGCCACCGTCGCCTGGCTCAGCGGGTTAGCCAGGTCGGTGCCCTGGCCGAAGGCATCGGCGGCGAGATCGACCGGGTCGCCCGGGGTCGTGAAGTGGCCGAGCGTGACCGGGACGCCCAGCTCGGGCGTGGCGTTGAAGCCGAAGGTCCGCGCCATCGCGGCGAGCGACTTGCCGGACAGCCGGTCGGTGGCGAGCTGGGCGAACGTGGAGTCGCAGGACACGGCGAACGCCTTCAGCAGGCTGATCGTGCCGTAGTGCTCGTTGTCGTTGTTATGGAATGTCCGGCCGTCGATCGTCACCTGACTCGGGCAAGGCACCGAGCTCGTGGCCGTGAGGCCGCTCTTGACCAGCGCGGACGCAGTGATGATCTTGAAGGTGGAGCCGGGCGGGAAGATCCCGTCCAGGGCCCGGTCGAAGCCGCCAGGCCGCTCCACGACGGCGAGCACGTGCCCGGTCGATGGCTGGACCACGACCATGTCGATCGGCTTGCTCGTCTTCGCCGACGACACCGCCGCCGAGGCAGCCAGCTGCACGCTCATGTTGATGGTGGTCTTGACCGGGGCGCCCATCACGGCCGGGAACCGCATCACGTCGGCGTCGACGTGGCGCCCCGGCCCGATGATGCTGATGGCGAGCGAGGGACGCCCAGCCAGCTGAGTCTGATAGGCCTGCTCGAGCCCGCTTTCCCCGATCTGGTCACCCTTGCGGTAAGGCGGCCCGAGCGCCTTCGCCTGGGCGGCGGTCGCGACGCCGATGTAGCCGGTAAGCAGCGCGATCGACCCCGATTGCGCGATCGTGGCCGGGGAGCTGAGCACGGTGCCGTCCGCGCCGAGAATAGGGGCGCGGGGCGGCCAGGCCGCGGTGAGCGAGAACCGCTCGTCCGCCTTCAGGCCCGGGTAAATTGTCGATGAGCTCCAGTCCACCCACCAGTGCCGGTTCCTGACCAGCAGCGGCAGCTTGTCCTTGTAGGTCCAGACGTGGCCGCTGGCGAGGTCGTCGGTCACGGTGAACTGAGCGACCGCCGTGTGACCGGTGACCGCGACCGAGCCAAGCTGCAAGCTCATGTGCTTGACCCCGAGTTCGCCCTCCGCCTTGGCGATCGGCTGGACCAGCCCGGAGGCGGGCACTCCCACGCTCAGCCGCGCCATGGCGGTGTAGTCGCCCCGCCGCCAAGCCGCCAGGTAGCTGGCCGCCGTCTGCTGCGGGGTGCCGTGGGTGCGGAGCAGAAGGTAGCCGCCGCCCGCTCCGGCGGCGGCGAGTACCAAGATGAGCACCGTCACCACGGCGGCGATGATCCGCCGGCGACGGCGCTTGTTGCGGGGCCTGCCCAGCTCGCCAGGCTGCGGTCCCTGAGGCGGTACCCCGGCCCCGGCCATTCCGGCCCCGGGCATTCCCGCCTGAGTCGAGCCGGCAATGACGGGCGTCGCCATGGTGGGGCTAGCTGTGATCGGGCTCCCAGTTGTCGGACCTGCGGTAGTGGGGGCGAGACCTATCCGGCTCAGTCCAGATTGACCCGGCTGTGGCTGACCGGGTAGTGGCTGACCGGGCTGTGGCTGACCGGGCTGTGGCTGACCGGGCTGTGGCTGACCCGGCGGTGGCTGACCCTGGTCGGGCTGACGGGGGCGGTAGAACTCCTCGAAGTCGTACTGCTGCGAGGGATACACCGAGCGCGAGCCGGGCGGCCCGCCATCGGGCAGCTGGGCTTCGGGCGACAGCGGCACCGGCGGCGCAGGCTGATAGCTTCCGTCCCCGTAAATCCCGCCCGCTCCAGGCTGGGATTCGTGCCGCTCCGGGTACCGCTGGCCAGACCCCAGCGGCGGTGGGCGGTACCGAGGCTGCTCGCCATGACCAGGCTGCTCGCCGTAGCCAGCCTGACCCCCGTAGCCGGGCCGCTCGCCGTAGCCAGGCTGACCGCTATTGCCAGCCTGACCGCTATTGCCAACCTGACCGGCAGCGCCAGGCTGGCCGCCGTAGCCAGGCTGACCCCCGTAACCGGGTAGCTCGCCCTGACCTAGAAAAGGCCCTTGACCTGACTGCTGACCTGGCTGCGAGCCAGGTTCAGGCTGCTGGCCGAGGTCAGCCCGCAGGCCGGGGCGTTGGCCGGAGCCGCCCGGTCGGTCCAGCCCCGACGGCTGGTGATAGCCAGGCTCGTAGCTGCGGCCAGGCTGGCCGGGAGGCTCGCTGAGAGCCGATGTCTGGTCAACGGACCCCGGCTGGCGCCGTCGCTCAAATGACTGCCAGACGTCGAAGGAGCCCGGTGCCGTCTCGCCTCCTGGCGGTGACCCGGCCGAATCCACGCCATTCGTATCACGGGGCACTGACAGTCCATCGGACGCCTGCAGACCGTAGTCCAGCCTCGGCCGATCGTAGCGATCGCTCGCCGAACCTGGTCCGAGCGAATACGACGGGTCAAGCGGATACGACGGGTCAAGGGGATCTGGGCGCCGTACCGGCGGCTGAAGACCGTAGCCTGGCTGACTCGGCCCGCTAGACGGCCGCGGATCGCTCGGCGGCCCCTGATAGCTCGGCGGCTCGACGTGGCTCGACGGGCCCTGATAGCTCGACGGGCCCTGATAGCTCGGCGGCTCGGGATGGCTGGAAGGCTCGGGGGAATTTGCCTGCGCAGGATAGCCGGTCGGGCCGGCGTTGCTTGCGGGTGCGGAGTAGCTTGAAGTAGCAGGATAGGAGTCCGGCCGCGGGTCGTAGGCGGGCTGCGGGGTGGTGATGGGCTCGGGTGACTCGCCCGGCTGAGCAGGATTAGGCTCGCTTGCTTCCTGAGGCGCGCGGTCGCGCCGCCCTCGGCGTTGACGCATGAGTTAGCCCTTCCGCCGCTTGCCCAAAACCCGCTACGGGACAACTGAACTGATCGCGGACTAGCCGGCCCTTCGGCAAAGCGGACGCCGGAAGACGCGCGCGGCGGCCACACCGATCCCCGAACTTAGTCGAATCCTAACCGCCAGTCCGATATGCCGGAGGCCATCTGCGCTGGTTCGCCCTTACGGCGGGCCAGGAGATCGTCGTTCAGCGGCCCTCGTTCACCTGGGCTGATGCCCGCTCGCTGGTTCTCCCGACCTCGTCATGGCGCTCGGGCTGGCGCTGGTGGCAGTACTTCCACTTGCGGCTGCCGCCGCACGGACACGGGTCGTTCCGGCCCCGCCTGGCATCGGCGGCGGTGTACCTCTGCACTAGTTCGGACGGCGCGCGGTCGGCCTTGAGCAGGTCGCACATGGCCGTCATCGCGGGGCGGATATGGCCAAAGAACGCCTTGTAGCTCGGGCAGAGATAGTGCAGGCCAGGCTCACCGTCCGGGGTGACCGTGAACCTGTCCTTCGGGCACCCGCCGTGACAGGCGAACCTGACCTCGCACTGGCGGCAATAACCCGGCAGCGAGTCATACTTGGCGCGGCCGAACTGCTGCTGCTTCGGCGAGACGACTAGGTCGACCAGCCGGTCGGTGCTGATATTGCCGAGCAGGTATCCCGGCTCTACGTAGTGGTCACAGGAGTAGACATCGCCCGTGTGCTCCATCGCGAGCGCGAGCCCGCAGGTCTTGGAGTGCACGCACAGGCCAGGCGGCTCGCCGTACCAGTTCGCCAGCGCGACGTCGAACATCTGCACGTAGACCTCGCCGATGTCGCGCCGCACCCAGTCCTCGAAGACGTCGATGAGGAAGCGGCCGTAGCCATCGGGGCTGACCGAGCGTTCCGTGACCATGGCGCCGTCCTGGACGTAGAGCGGCCGGTCCTTCGCCCGCGGGCCCCAGCCAGCATTGGCCACGTCGAGCAGTTGCGGGGTCGACCGCTCAACGATCGGGATGAACTGCAGGTAGCGAGCACCGCAATCGTCCCGAAGGAACTGGTAGATCTCGCGGCCCGCGCCCTGGTTCGCGGCGTGCACCGTGGTGAGCGCGTTCGGTTCGACACCATGCCTTCGCAGCGCCGCGAGCCCGGCCATGACCCGGTCGAAGCTGCCCTTGCCGCCCTTGTCCACCCGGTAGGTGTCGTGCAACTGGGCCGGCCCGTCGATCGATAGCCCGACGAGGAAGCCGTGCTCGGCGAAGAACGCGGCCCATTCGTCGTCGACCAGCGTGCCGTTGGTCTGGATCGTGTGCGTGATCCGCTGCCCCGGCTGCCGGTAGCGGTCGGCAAGCTCGACCGAGCGCCGGAAGAACGGCAGTCCCATCAGGGTCGGCTCACCGCCTTGCCAGGCCACGACGACCTCGGGCGCGCCGGCGTGGGCTCCGATCAGCTGGCCTAGGTAGGCGTCGAGCAGTTCGTCGGCCATCCGGAACCGGCTGCCCGGATAGAGCAGCTCCTTGGAGAGGAAGAAGCAGTAAGTGCAGTCAAGGTTGCAGATCGCGCCGGTGGGCTTAACCAGCAGGTGGAACGCCAGCGGAGCGGCTGCGGACAGCCGCTCTGGTACTCCGGTGACTGGCTTGACCGCCATTGGCACACTGTAGCCGCCGGCGTCACGGCCCAGAGCACGGCGGAGGCGCCGGGACGAAGTCCCGGCGCCTCCGCGATCAGTACCGCGACTAGCGACTAGAACTTGGACAACGTCGCGATGAACGAGGGCGAGATCGACCCGAGTCCGGTCAGGCCGTCATAGCCCGGGCCCGTAGTCAGTGTCACGTCGCGGGTCGCGCAGTTACCGCTGCCGTCGCAGTAGGTCTCAGGACCTGCGTAGTTGATGGCCCGCAAGCTGACGTCGTAGCCGTCGGTCGCATCGACCTCGTTGGCGTAGTCAACGCGGATCACCGATGCGGCGTCAGCGTTCGTCGGTGCCAGGATGTCGTCGAATGCTCCTGGCGTCTTGGTGTAGGCGGTGTACAGGATCGGGTTGAGGAAGCCGAGGGTTCCGCCCGCGGCCTGATCGGCATCGGCGATGACCCCGGCGAGCAGCGGCGACGCCAGGCTGGTGCCGCCCTCCTTGAACTGCCCGTAGTGGTTACCGTTCGGGAAGGCCTGGGTCAGGCCGATCAGCAGACCACTTTGCGCGTCCGCGTCCATCGAGATGTCAGGCACGACCCGAACCGGAGAGTCACCGAACAGCGGCGCGTTCTTCAGCGCGAGCGACGCGGGCACAACCGGTGCCTGGTAGTAGGGCTCGCTGTAGGTGTAGCTGGAACCGCCGCCACCGCCTGCCTGCCAGGCGAGAGCGCCGCTTGGCGAGGTCGCTGAGCCGCAGTTCGTCGTCGAGACGCCCGCGCAGAGCTCCTGCTTGGCCGTGGACCAGCCGTACTGCGCGATCTGGTGACCGCCGTTGTTGACCTCGAGGGTGGTACCGCCCACGGCAGTGATGAACGGGCTGGACGGCGGGTAGTCAGGAGCGGTCAGACCGGAGATGGCGAAGTTGTCGCCATCGTCACCGGAGGAGAACAGCACGCTGACGCCGGTGGAGTCGGCGACCATGAAGGTGTCATCGAAGGCGGCCTTGGTGGCAGCGTCGGTGAACAGGTCACCGAGGGTGTCGCCCCACGAGTCGCTCACGACCGAGGCGCCGCTGGTGATGGCGGTCTGCAGGGCGGCGAGCAGCCCGTTGTCGGTGCAGTCCTGCGCTCCGACGAACAAGATGGCCGCGCCCGGCGCCATCGTGTGGACCGACTCGACGTCGAGTGCCTGCTCAGGGAACCAGCCGCTGGCGCCGCACTCGGCCTGGTCGTCGATCGTGGCCGGCTCGTCGTTGAAGAACTGTGCGGAGGAAAGCGGGTGGCTGGAGTCGTTCTTCTGGAAGTACTTGTGCGTGTCAGAGAACAGGGTCGGGGAGTCGTAGGCGTCCACGATCGCGACGCCCACCTCAGAGCCGTTGTCGCCGCTGGCGATGGTCTTGGTCAGGCCGTACGCGCTGCGCATCTGACGCGGCAGGTAACCGCAGATGTCGTAGGCGTTGCCGGTGTACGGGGAGTACAGCGACGAGCTGTCGGTCGTGTCGGTCTTAGCGCCCCACGAGCCACCACACGGCTGCGGGTTGACGAATGCGCCCGGCGGTCCTGGCTCCTGGTCGGGCTTGGCCGCTGGCTTGCCTCGCAGGGTCTGCGCGAGGTCATTGGTGGCCAGGTACTCATTCACGCCGACGACACCGGATACGGTGCCGGCCAGCGCGGACGGGATGCTCAGGGTGCCGTTGGCCAGCCGGACCGTGTGGCCGTTGACCTTGTAGTAGCCGAGCGAGACGCCGAAGGCGCGCTCTACTTGGGCGGCCGTGCCGCTCGCGGTCACGTACAGGTGCGTCTTCGGCACCGATCCCACAGTGAAGCCCTCGTGCCGCAGCCAGGCCTTGGCGCTCGCGAGCGTGGCGCCCGTCGGCCCGAACCGGCTGAGCCACTGAGCGTCAGTCAGGTAGTGGTGGAAGAGCTTCGAGCCAGGGCTCGAGACCTCGCGGACGAACTTCTGCGCCCCTGAGGCGTTGCGGAGCGTCAGCGACAGGTCGAAGCTGATGGACGCGCCTTTAGCCACCTCGCCTACGGGGTGTGAACGTTCGACGGCTGGCGTCAGCGACCCGCGGAGCGCGGACCGGTCCGGCGTCGGCTTGGCCATCGCTGGTGCGGCGACGGCCGCTGTAAACGAAACCGCTAGCCCAATGGACCCGGCTAGGGCCCAGCATCGGGCAGCTTTCATAACGTGCCTCCTACCTGCATCTCCCGTTAAGGGTGGTTCCCGCTGCTATAGGGGTGTTCTTTCGGGACCATAGCGACGGTGATCGCTAATCGCAACGGATCAAATGCCTGCTAGGTTCATATGACGTTCATATTGTGACGGGAGCGTCCTCCCGAGGCAGGGCGTCCTAGTCGTCCAGCCGGTACGACTCGTCCGGCACTAGCTCAGCGACATCCATCTGGGCCTTCTGCAGATGTCCGGAATAGTCCCAGTTCAGGGACTGCCAGCGGGTGAACTGGTCAAGCACCCAGATGCCCGACTGCCGCGAGCCGTTGCCCGACTTCCCGTTGCCGCCGAATGGCAGGTGCGCCTCCGCCCCTGAGGTGGAGTTGTTGACGCTGACCATGCCGGCGGAGACGCCGCGGCGGAACGCGAAGACCTCGGCCGGCGTCGTTGTGTAGATAGCCGACGACAGTCCGTAGCCGGGGCGGTTGGCGAGCCTGATCGCTTCCGGCAGGTCGCGGTACGTGGTGACGCCGATGACGGGCCCGAAGGTCTCGGTGGTGAAGATCGCGTCGTCGGGCTGCAGGCCGTCGACGATGACCGGGTGATAGTAAAGCCCGGCCTCGGGATCACCAGTGAACCCCGCTCGCGGGTTGGCGGCGGTGATGCGGCCAGTGCCCGTGGAGCCGAGCACCCGGTGGTGCGGCTGGATCCAGCCGAGGAACTCCTCGAAGCGCGCGGCGAACCGGTCGTCGAGCATCGGGCCGTAGATGACGTCGCCGAACGGGTCGCCGATCGCCATGTCCCTGGTCGCCTTGTCGAGCCTGGCGATGAACTCGTCGTGCACGCTCTCCTGCACGAGCACGGTGCCGAGCGAGGTGCAGCGCTGGCCCGCGGTGCCGAACCCGGCGAACAACGCGCCTTCGACCGCGAGGTCAAGCTCCGCGCTCGGGGTCACGACCATGGGGTTCTTGCCACCGAGCTCCAGGCAGGCCGACTGCAGGTGGCGGCCGGTCAATTCGCCGATCCTGGCGCCGACCGCGCTCGACCCGGTGAAGCCGACCTTGTCCACGAGCCCGGCCGCGAGAGCCTGCTCAAGCCCGGCGTAAGTGTTGTCGCCGTCAGTGAGCACCAGGTTGAGCACGCCATCGGGCAGGCCGCCGCCCCTGACGATCAGCTCGTACAGCGCGGCTCCGCAGGCGGCCGAGTACTCGGCGGGCTTCCAGAGCACCGTGTTGCCGCACAGCAGGGCCGGGATCAGGTACCAGGAAGGCACCGCGACCGGGAAGTTGCCCGCCGTGATCACGCTGACGACCCCGACCGGGTTGCGGAAGGTCAGCAACTGCTTGTCGGGCATCTCGCTCGGAACCGTCTGCCCGTACAGCCTGCGCCCCTCGCCCAGGAAGAAGTCGCAGGTGTCCACGATCTCCCTGACCTCGCCGAGCGCCTCAGCGTAGGGCTTGCCGACCTCACGGGTGACCAGCCGCGCCAGCGGCTCGGCATTAGCCTCGACCAGCCTGCCAATATGAGCGATCGCCCGCCCGCGCACGGGGGCGGGCACATCGGCCCAGGCCGGCTGAGCCGCCCTGGCCGCCCGCGCCGCCGCCACGAACGTGGCCGCGTCCCCCAACTGCACCTCGGCCACGACCTCGCTCGCCCTGGCCGGGTTGATCGAGGCGACCGTACCGCCAGGGCCATCGGACTCAGGAACTCCTGCCACGATCGATCCGACCGAACGACTCACGCTGACCTCGCTTCCGGCTCCACCCGCGAGCCATCTGTCACCAGGCTGGTTGTACCTATCAAATCGCCCCATCCAGCACCTGACCACCCACGGCCCTTCGTGATTCTCATAGGGCCGCGTTGCCCGTGAGACGATCGGGTGGCGCTACGGGGTGATGGCGATGTAGGCGGGGGCTCCATGGACGCTGATGCGACGGCCGACCTCCGCGGTCGCGGTGTTGATCGGGGTTACGGTGCCTGGGTGCAGGCTCACCAGATAGGCGGTGTGGCCGTCGGGGGCCAGCACGAAGTGCTCGGCCGAGCCGCGGATGTGGATGCGCGGCAGGGCCGCGTTCGTATGCAGGTCGATGGGGGTGACGTAGCTGGCCGTGAGGTGGCTGGATACGAAGGCCATGGCGCCGCCCGAGGTGATGAGGACGAACCTCGGGTCCGGGCCGACCTTGATCGGCCGACCGGTGCGGCCGGTGGCGGTGTCAATCGGCGTGACCGTGCTGAGGTCACGGCTGGTCACGTAGGCGACAGCGCCGTCGGGGGTGACGGCGATCGCGTTCGGGCCGGCGTCCACCTTGATCGACCTGGTCACGACGTTGGTCACGGTGTCGAACACGGTCACCGTGGCGCCGAAGCTGTCAGCGACGTACGCCGACTTGCCGTTCGGGCTGATCACGATCACGTCGGGACCGGGCCCGACCTTGATCGGCGCACCAGGCCGGTCGGTCGAGGTGTTGACCGGCGTGATCGTCGCGGCGGTCCGGCTGGCGACATAGAGGGTCAAGCCGTTCGGGGTGATCGCCATCGCCCAGGGGAACGGGCCCACCTTGATCGGCTTGAGCGCGACGTCGTCGGCCAGGTTGATCGGCGTGACCGTCCCTGAGTCGTAGCTGGCGACGTAGGCGGTGGCGCCGTTCGGCGTGATCACGATCGCGTCCGGGCCTTCGCCGACCTTGATGGGCTTGAGTTCCTTGGCGGCGCAGACGGCGATCGGGGTGACGGTATCGCTGTACCGGTTGGCGACGTAGGCGGTCGCCCCGTTGGGCGTGATCGCGATCGGGCCTCGGCTCGGTCCGGCCTTGATACGGTGACCGGCCTTGCCGGTCACCGTGCTGATCGGGGTGAGGGTCTGCTGCCCGTCGATCCGGCCGGTCGCGCCGGCGTAGACGATCGGGGACCTTGGCCGGCAGTGGATCTCGGCGGCGCGGCCAGTCTGCGCCGGCCTGACCACAGTGGCCGGGCCGACCGCGAACGTGGCCGCGACGGCGGATGGTGACGAGGCCAGCGGAGCGATCAGGGCAGTGACCGCGAGCAGTTTTGATGCGTATCGCACGACGAACCTCCACCACGGGGCAGCGATGATGGCTGCCTACCATGCAGTGCGACGCGCCAACGGCGTGATCGGATTACGCCGGGCCAAATTTGCGTCATATCTTGTCATGTCCCTGACCGCGTCGTAGGCTATCGATATATCGTGATCGTATCGAGTACTTGGACCGGGGTGGTCGGGATGCAGACGCCGACGTGGACAGCGTGGGACTGCGATGGTGGCGTGTCCGAGGTGCTCGGGTTCGTCAACGAGCTGCTCGGGAGCAAGCTGGGCAGCCGGGGCGGGCACTGGGAGCGCGGCTTCGGGCACAGTCACTGGGGCGGCGGCGCCGGGGCGGGGGCCTGGGGCGGCTGGTGGCCGGGCCCGGCGGCGGGCGCCCAGCGCAGCTCGAAGGCCGGCCGCGGGGATGTGCGGGCGGCGATCCTCGCGCTGCTCAAGGAAGGCCCGCGCAACGGGTACCAGATCATGTCCGACATCCAGGAGCGCAGCGGCGGCGCCTGGCGGCCGAGTCCCGGTGCGGTCTACCCAGCACTATCCCAGCTCGCCGACGAGGGCTTGATCGAAGCCGAGGAGTCCGGCGGCCGCCGCACCTTCCGGCTGACTCAGGCTGGCCTTGACTACCTGGAGCAGCACCCCGACATGGCGCGAGCGGCCTGGGAGCAGAAGGCTCAGCAAGAAGCGGCCTGGGACGTGCCTGGCCTATTCGCCGAGGCGGCGCGACTGGGCGGCGGAATCGTCCAGGTCGCGCACTCGGGCACTCCGGCGCAGGTGCTGGCCGCGGAGCGACTGCTCGAGCGGACCAGGCGTGAGCTCTACCAGATCCTGGCTGGCGACCTCAGCGACGACGATACGGACGACGAGGACGCGGCCGATGACGTGACCGCCGGCCAGCCCGGCGATCAGGAAGGCGAGTAGGGGGCGAACGTGAGCACGGACGACCGGATCAGGGCCGGAGACACCGACCGGGACCAGGTGATGGAGCGGTTGCGTGACCATTACGCCGAGGGCCGGCTGACCCACGACGAGTTCGACGAGCGGATCACGACCACGCTCGGCGCGAGGACCTTTGGTGAGCTGCGGCGGGTGCTGGCTGACTTGCCTGAGCCGGGGCGGTTGCCCGCGATGGCCGGCGGGATGGCGGTCGGTACGGCCGGCGGGCCGCCGGCCCGGCCGATGGGGGCTTCGTACGGGCCGGTCTACTGGCAGCGGCGGCGGGCGCCGCGGGTGCTGCCGCTGCTGCTCGTGGCGCTGGTGATCACGTTGCTAGTCACGGGCGGCGGGGCGGCTGCAGTAGCGGTCAAGGTCATCGCGATCGCGATGGCGGTCATGCTCGGGATCTTCGTGCTGACCGCGTTCGTAGCGGCGAGGCTGTTCCACCACGCCCGGTCGCACCACCATCACGGTGGGCACCATCACCATTGGGACCATCACCGCCGCTGATCACACCCTCCCAAAGGGGATCCAAGGAGGATCCCGCTTTGCGGTCGAGGGCTCGGTCGCCGAGCTGGCCGGCCGCGGGCGGGGGGCCGCACGCGGGCCGACCACACGGGGGCCGACCACACGGGGGCCGACCGCACGGGGGCCGACCACACGGGGGCTGACCGCACGCGCGCCGACAGCAGGGGGACATAGGTGTCGCGTGAGCGACATCAAGGTGCCCCCGCTGCTCTCGGGAGTGCGCCCAGGCGCCCGACGCGGGCGAACGGCGCTCCGCGCCGCGGCAAGTCACCACCGGTCACAGCGCCCTGACGCGACCCTTCGCTCTGATGCCGCACCTACTCGGCCCCCAGCCCAGCAGCAACCGTGGCCCACTGCTGCTGCTGCTGCTGGTAGGGCGCCTCCACGACAGCAACAGGCCACCGTTGTCACCCCAATAGCAGCAACGGGACACGGTTGCTGTGGCTTCCTTGGAAGGTACGACAGCTACGGGCCACCGATGCGGTATGCGCGCGCCCACCCCGGCGGCTGAAGACCGTGCCCGGCGCTTGCGGTCGTCACCTCAGTTTCGCACCACGGGCTCGCTCAGACAATCGATTGCAACGCGTGATCTTGAACATTCTCCGCACGGAAGGCAAGATCTTGTCATTTGCACCGGTCCATAGTCCGTGATAATAACAAGATCTTGATCTTGCCGACGACAAGTCCCCGGGATCCTTTCCGCGGGACGACGGGAACCCATCAAGACCCGATTTCGGACTATCCATTTTCGGGATATTTCGATGGGCCGGGATCAGGCAGCCCCTCGACAGTCCGGAGCTCCCCTC
>DATKFV010000155.1:0-2503 GCA_035511035.1 Streptosporangiaceae bacterium | reverse complement strand
TGGTCCGACGCCGAGGAGATGCCGGGCATCGCGTCCCTCAACCTTGGTGACTACGCCGAGGTCACATCGCTGTCGTGCGGTTCGGCCGGCAACTGCACGGTCGGCGGGTACTACTCCTCGGTCAGCGGCGAGGCCGACTTCAATCATGCGGCCTTCGTTGACGACGAGACCGACGGCACCTGGCAGCCAGCCCAGCAGGTGCGGGGCACCGCGGTCACCCCGCCGAACGCGCAGGTCTCCTCGGTGTCCTGCGTGTCCGCCAGTTACTGCGCCGCCAGCGGGAGCGACCCCGACGGCGGCTTCGTGATCACCAGGTCGACGTTGCAGCAGACGACGACCGCGCTCACGCTGTCCGCCGCGACGGTTACCTACGGTGACGAGCAGACCGAGCGTGTCTCCGTGCGGGTCAGCCCGCACACCAGCGGGAGCCCGACCGGGACGGTGACGGTCAAGCATGGGTCGGCGACCGTCTGCACGATCACGCTGGCATCGGCCGCGGGCTCGTGCGCGGTTCCGGCGACGAAGCTCGGTGCTGGCAAGCCGACCGTGACCGCCGTCTACGAGGGGAACTCGGACTTCGGCCCGTCGTCCTCGGCGGCGAAGACCCTCACCGTGGCCAAGGCGACGTCGAAGGCCAGCCTCACGCTGTCGGCGGCCAAGGTCACCTACGGGCACGAGGGCAGCGAGCACTTGAGCGTCCAGGTCACGCCCCGGTACAGCGGCGCGCCTGGCGGCACCGTCAAGGTCAAGTCCGGCAGTAGCACGGTCTGCGTGATCACGCTGAAGTCGGGCAAGGGCAGTTGCAGGCTGACGGCGAAGAAGCTGAAGGCGGGCACTTACCACCTGGTGGCGAGCTACGGCGGCAACGCCGACTTCACCGGGGGTAACTCAGGCGCCAAGACCCTCACCGTGGTGAAATAAGCGTGCCTCGACGGAAATGCCCCGCTATCGGATTGCGCTTTCATAATTGACTTAACGCGCGTCAATGGATTTGTGAGATATCGGAACTTTGCTGTGATTGAATTCCGGCATGCAAATCGGGAATGCTTTGATCGCCGGGTTGACCCCATTGATGATCGCGACGGCCGCGATGCCGGCCAGGGAAGCGCCCGGGGGACAGCCGGTCAGGCCGCCGGTCCACGTCAGCGGGGCTGACCTGGTCACGGTGGGTACCGGCTACCAGTGGTGGGCCAAGAACCTGGACACGCGGCGCCCGATGGGAAGCATCACGAAGGTGATGACAGCGCTGGTCGTCCTGGAGGAAGGGCACCTGAACCGCGGCATCCGGGTGAGCAGGGCGGCCATCCGCTACGTCAGCAAGCATGACGGCAGCAGCGCCGGGCTCGTCGCGGGTGACGTGCTGACCGCCCGCCAGCTCCTTGAGGCGATGCTGCTGCCGTCTGGCTGCGACGCCGCTTACTTGCTGGCCACGGCCTACGGGCCTGGCCGGAGCGCCTTCATCACGAAGATGAACACGACCGCGAAGGCGCTCGGCCTGACGTCGACGCACTTCACCAGCTTCGACGGGCTGCCCATCCCGACCGGGCACTCGACCTACTCGACCCCGGCTGACCTGATCAGGCTCGGCGAGCAGGCCATGCGCTACCAGCTCTTCCGGCAGATCGTCAGGCAGGACCGCTACTTCGTGCCCCAGACGGCTCGGCACCACGGCTACCTCTGGTACACCACCAACGGCCTGATCGGCAACTATGAGGGCGCCCTGGGGATCAAGACCGGGAACACCCCGGCGGCCGGCAACTGCCTGCTGTTCGAGGCGAAGCGCGACGGCCGGACGCTGATCGGGGTTGTCTTGCACGCTGGCCCGACCAGCAATCCCGTCTCCGCGATCGTCGCCGCCCGGCAAGTACTCAACTGGGGTTTCCGGCACTTCGGCTAGAACCGGGCCCGGCGTCACCCTAGCGCTGCGATGTCAGAAGGTGTCATCGCGTACCATCTCAAGTATGAGCAGATGGGAGCCGGGGGCACTGGGACGCCTGGAGAAGGCGGCGCTCGAGCTGTTCGTCGAGGACGGCTACGAGCAGACCACGGTCGCCGAGATCGCCGCCAGGGCCGGTGTCACCGAGCGCACCTTCTTCAGGTACTTCACCGACAAGCGCGAGGTGCTGTTCGGCGGCGGCCACGAGCTCGAGGAGCACGTCGTCGGGCTGGTGACCGGAGCCCCCGTCGGCACGGCACCGTTCGACGCGATCGCCAGCGCGTTCGAGGCGACTGCCCGCGACTTCTTCGCGGACCGGCAGTCGTACGCCCGGCAGCGCCAGGCCATCATCAACTCAAGCCCTGACCTGCAGGAACGAGAGTTGCTCAAGCTCGCGGCGCTGACCGCGGCGCTGGCCCGCGCCCTGGCCGGCCGTGGCGTCGGCGAGCCGACCGCCAGCCTGGCGGCTGAGTCAGGGGTCACGGTCTTCAAGACCTCGTTCCCGCGCTGGGTGAGCGAGGGCAACGAGAAAGACCTCAGCCAGATCATCAAGGAGACGTTCGCGGA
>DATKFV010000154.1:0-94063 GCA_035511035.1 Streptosporangiaceae bacterium | reverse complement strand
GTCATCCGCGTTGACGACCGATACGGCGACGACCATCAACCCAAGATGGCAGCGGAGGCGCCTGCGCTTGCGACGAAGAAGTCCTCATAGTGGCCCACCACAACGCCACCCTATCGGGCATCGGCGGCTATAACCGCGACCTCGGTACAGGAACGGACGCCCGGATCGGCGTTCTGGCATGATGGCCGATGAGAACGGCCTCTGGCGTCAGGGAGCCGGACCGACGGTGTTCGCGACGTTCGAATCCGAGACCGACTACTTCGGGTCCCGCGCCCAGCAGACGATGCTCAACTTCCGTGTCCGCGACCTGGATGCGATGCTGGCGCAATTGCGTGGCAGCCCGCCTGACCCCATCTTCACGCGGGCGGTGACGTGCCGGCGGCCCATTAGGTTGCCGGAGTTCCGGCAGGTCAGGCTTGGTTTTGGTGCCTCCCTCGCTCGCCTTCCCTGGCCGCTTGGGGTCGGCGGGAGCCCCTGGAATCGGAATTACCAGCCGCCGCGCCCGGCGCGAGCAGGGTGCTCTCCAATGGTCGCTGTGCGCCACGCCGAAACCTGAGAAAATGTGATTTAGGGTGGTCGGGTCAGGCTCGCGGCCCGGTTGTGGCGGGTGGAGTGTCCGCCCGCCGGGAGGGGTGTGTTGCATTACTGGAAATCAGGGTTTCGGGGAGGTGCTGCGCCGGCACCGTCGTGCGGCGCGCCTGACGCTCGAGCAGCTCGCTCAGGTGTCGGGGGTTAGCGCCCGGACTTTGTCGGACATGGAGCGCGGACGGAGCAAGGGGCCTCAGCACCGGACCGTAGCCGCTTTGGCGGATGCGCTTGTCCTGGATGGGGATGCTCGCAAGCAGTTCATCGAGCTGGCGCGTGACGGTCGGCTGCGGGATCACTGGACACGCCCGGCTGGTGTGTGCGAGCTGCCACGGCTGGTCGAGGACTTCACCGGCCGTGCCGCGGAGCTGGCCTGGATCGGCGAGCTCGCGTATGCCGAGAGTTCGCAGGGTGCCGGCGTGGTTGGCCTCATCACAAGCTCGGGGGGCATGGGGAAAACCACCCTCGCCGTCCGGGCCGCCCACGCGCTGCGGCCGAGCTTTCCTGGTGGGGTGTTCTTCCTCGACCTGCTTGGCATGTCCCCACGGCCCATGGCTGCCGGTGACGCGCTGCGGCTGCTGCTTCGCGCGCTCGGTGCCGCCGATGAGCAGGTCCCTGGTGACCTCCAGGGCGCGCTTCCTTGTACCGGTCGCTGCTGCGGGACAGGCGTGCCCTGATCGTTCTGGACAATGCCGGGTCGGAAGAGCAGGTGCGCCCGCTGCTGCCTGGTGAGAGCGCGAGCCGGACGCTGATCACCTCCAAGCGGCTCCTGGCTGGCCTGGAGGGCGTACGCCGGCTCGCTCTTGGATCCCTGGCCTTGCCGGAGGCCAGGGAGCTGCTGACCGGGATCCTCGGTGAACGTGCCGCCTCCGACGAGGAATCGGCGCTTACCCGGCTCGCCGAGTTGTGCGAGGGCCTGCCCCTGGCGCTGCGGATCATCGGGAACCGGCTGGTCAGCCGTCCCGGATGGGATGCCGCCGAACTTGCTGCCCGGCTGGCGGACGAGGAGCGCCGCCTGGGTCAGTTCACGGCCGGCGACCTGAAGGTCGCCAGCGCGTTCGGGACGTCGTACGAGCAGCTCGCAGATCCCGCCCGGCGGGTGTTCCGGCGGCTGGCCGTGGTACCTGGCCCGGACTTCGACGCCACCCTCGCGGCCGTCGCGGGCGGGATGTCGGCCGGGGACGCCTGGAGCTCTCTGGACGAGCTCGTTGACCTGGGCCTGCTGCAGGACAGCGGCGCGGGCCGGTACCGGTTCCACGACCTGGTCCGCTTCTTTGCCCGTGAGCGGCTTCAGGACGAGTCCCTGGCCGAGCGTGAGGCACTGACTGAGAGGGTGACGTCGTGGCTGCTCCGGATGGCCACGATGGCCGGGCGGTGGTTCGAGCCCGGCTTCGGTCGTCCCGCTCGGCCTGACCCAGATCTCGCCGTCGTGTCCTCCACGGAGGATGCCGAGCTGTGGCTGCGCGTGAACGTGGACAACTGGCTGGGCGCGCTGCGGTCCGCGGCGGACAGCGGGCAGCACTCCCTAGTCCTGGATTGCGCGGAGTCTGCGCACTGGCTCGGTGACCGGTGGCCCCATGCCCCGCACTGGCACGAGGTGTTCAGCCTTGGCGCCGAGGCGGCCGCTGCTCTCGGTGATCTGGCGCAGCAGGCGGCCCAGCTGAACTACCTGGCCTGGGCGGGATGGGTGCCGCCCAGCGACCCGCAGGCCACACTCCGGTACGCGACGCAGGCGCTGGACTTGGCCACCCGGAGCGGCGCGACAGCGCAGATCGCCGCATCGCACCAGTACATCGCGCGAGCGCAGTTCGCGCTCGGGCGACTCGCCGAGGCGGCCGCGGCGGCGTCCCGAGCGGCGGAGACGTTCAAGACCGTCGGCGACATCGACTCCTACGAGCAGTGCCTCGCCCTTATCGGACTCTGCAGTCGTGAATGAGGGACGCTGCGGCGAGGAGCTGGATTGCTTCTGCGTATCGCTTCTGCGTGCTGCTCTGCCTGGTCTGGCCGCTTCCATGGCACTTGACTTAAGAATTCAGGGACGGGCGTGAAGGCCCGTCCTCTAGGTCAGGAGCAAGCATTGGCAATCAGGAACATCGTGCTCGTGCACGGTGCCTTCGTAGACGGATCGGGCTGGCAGGGCGTCTACGACCACCTCGCCGCTGACGGCTACCGGGTAGCGGTCGTGCAGAACCCCACCTTGTCGCTGGCCGGCGACGTCGCCGCCACCCGCCAGATCCTCGACGGCCTCGACGGCCCCGCCGTGCTGGTCGGGCACTCCTACGGCGGCGCCGTCATCACCGAGGCTGGCAATCACCCCAACGTCACCGCGCTCGCCTACATCGCGGCGTACGCGCCCGACAAGGGCGAGTCGCTCAGCACGCTGATCGCCGAGGCACCGGCCGACGCGCCGGCCCCGCCCATCCTGCCGCCCCAGGACGGGCTCCTATTCCTGGACCGCGACAAGTTCGCGGCCGCCTTCGCCGCCGACGTGCCAGAGAAGCTGGCCGCGTTCATGGCTGATTCCCAGGTCGGGTTTGGCGTCGACGCGCTGACCGGGGTGATCTCGGAGCCGGCCTGGCGGACCAAGCCGTCCTGGTACCTGCTCACCACCAACGACCTGATGATCCCGCCGCCCGCCCAGCGCGCCATGTCCGAGCGGGCCAAGGCGACGGTCACCGAGACCCCTGCCAACCACGCCGTCTTCGTCTCCCAGCCGGCCGTCGTCGCCGCTGTCATCATCCAGGCCGCCCAAGAGCACTAGGTTCTCCGCAGCACAGTTCTCCGCAGCACGGGCAGTGCTCGTGAAAGACAGGCATGGCCGCTGCAGGCGCGATCGAAGCCATACGGATAGCTTTCATGTCAACTCGACCGGCTGGCCAGGCGTCCTATTTGTATAAATACGGGCACCTGGGCCGAGCCGCCCAGGTCGGGAGGTTGGCGATGGTCGGCTTCGGGCTGGTCAGAGGTCGGAGCGGGGGCAGGTCGGCCGGGCTTCACCTGGTCGCCGCCGCTGGATGCGCGGTCGTGCTATCGGCTGGGGTCGTGGCAGGCGGTATCGGCCCGGCGGTGGCTGGGGTGATAAGGCCGGCGGAGGCTGGCGGTGGCGCCGGGGCGGGGACGGTCACGGTGTTCGCGGGTGGCGCGGGCGGCCCGGCGGCAGGGACCGCGGTGGCGTTGGGGGCGCCGTCAGGGGTGGCGGCGTTCGGCGGGCACGTGGTGTTCACCGACCCTGAGCAGAACATGGTGCGGGACCTCAACGTGCGAACCGGGTGGATGCGGAATGTGGCCGGGATTGGTCTTGGCGGCCTGTTAGGAGTCGGCGGCCCGGCGGTCGAGGCGGAGCCTGGAAGCCCTGGCTGGGTGACGGTGGACCGGCACGGCAATGTGATCTTGACGGACGAATCGCAGGATCTAGTGGTCCCGGCTCGGTCAGGGGTGTGGTACGGGCGGCGGATGCGGGCCGGTCACCTGTACCCGCTCCCCGTCTCCGGTTCCAGCGTGGCCGTGGACTACGCGGGAAACCTGGTGCTGGCCGAGCCTGCGGATCAGGGGAGCAACCCAAGCATCCAGGTATACGCGGTCAGTTCGGGGCAGTTCTACGGGCGGCGGATGACAGCGGGAAGGGTATATACGATCGCGCGGATCGCCGCCCCGGCGGGCAGCGTGCTCGCGGACGCGGCCGGCAACCCGGTGATCGAGGACAACGGCGCGCTGACGGTGATCGCCGCGAGGTCAGGCACGTTCGACGGGCGACGGATGCGGGCCGGCCACAGCTACCTGCTCTACCAGGGGGTCTCGGGCCCGGCCGCGGTCGACCGGTACGGCAACTTCGTGCTGGTTAACTCGCAGTCCTTTGAACGCCAGCAGCTAGATGTGCTGGCCACAAGCACAGGGACGTTCTACGGCCGCCGGATGCGGGCCGGTCACCTATACAAGTTCACCAAGGCGGCGCGCGGGTTCGCCGGCGACGGCGGCCCGTTGTCCGCCGCCAAATTCGACAATGTCACCTCGGTGACGGTGGACGCCGACGGTAACTGGGTGCTGGCCGACTCTGGCAACAGCCGGATAAGGGTCGTCGCCGCCCGGTCGGGCCGGTTCTACGGCCGCACCATGAAAGCGCTGGACATCTACACTGTGGCCGGTACCGGCAGCACCCTGATGGACTCCGGCGACAGCGGCCCGGCCACGAGGGCCGAGCTTGGCCTGGGCACGCCGTCGTTCTCCGAACCGCCGTTCAACTTCTTCGGCCTGGCGTCAGACCCTGCCTCCAACGTGTACCTGGCCGATGCCCCCGCTAACCAGGTCCGCATGATTCCGGCGCACTCAGGGACGTTCTTCGGCCAGCGGATGCGCGCCGGGGACATCTACACGATCGCCGGGGATGGCATGAGCGGCGACTCGGGCAACGGCGGCCTGGCGACACGGGCCGAACTCGGCTACCCCGCTGGGGTGGGTACCGACAGCGTCGGGAACGTGCTATTCGCCGACCACGTCGGCAAGATCAGGGTCATCGCCGCCCGTGTCGGCATTTTCTACGCGCTGCGCATGCGCACCGCCAGGATCTACACGATCGCCGGCGGCGGTTCGGCTGAACCCGTCGACGGCATGAAGGCCACCGCCGCGTCGCTCACCCCGATGGACGTCAAGGTCGACAGCGAAGGCAATGTGCTGATCAGCAACGGGTTCAGTGACGGAGTCTGGGTCCTGCCGTCCAGGTCGGGCACCTACTATGGCCAGCCAATGACTGCGGGAGATCTCTACAAGATCGCGGACTCGGACACTCCTTCCGGCCTCGCGATCGATCGGGCAGGCAACATACTCATCGCCGCGTATTTCGGCAACGAGGTGCAGGTCGTGGCGGCCAGTACCGGGCGGTTCTACGGTCAGCAGATGACCGTCGGCGACACCTACACGATCGCCGGCGGCGGCCACCTACATGGCACCGGCCAGCTCGCCACGCGCAGCGCCATCGGCCACGTCGAAGGCGTGACCGTCGATCAGGCCGGCAACGTGATCATGACCGTCTCTGGCATCCGCAAGCTGTTGCAGGTCGTCGCCACCACGACAGGGATGTTCTACGGACGCCAGATGACTGCCGGTCACCTGTACACGATCGGCGGCGGCGGGTACGCCATTGTTCCAGGCAACCGGCCAGGCACAAGCATGAAGTTCCTCAGCCCGCAAGGCATCGTCGCCCTGCCGTCGGGCGGGGTCGTGTTCTACATACCGTCAGAAGGCCGGGTCCTCCTCATCCGCACCTGACCTTTGGGCGGCCCGGCCGCACGACAGCGTGAGCGTCCGACGGCTGAGCGCTCGGCCGCGCACGCGAAAGTAGCGAGCCGCTGGCAGGCTCGAGTCGGCGACTGACCGCTGGCAGGTCGAGGATGAGAGCCAGCGCGCAGACTGTCCCTGTTCCGACAGCGGCGCCGCCCACGGTGTCGGTGAAGTAGTGCCACTGCAGGCCAATAACAGCGATAGCGACTCCGCAGGCAAGCACGCCCGCCACTATCAGGACCAGCAAGCCCACCGGCCGCGCGACTGGTAGCTGAGGCGGCAGGACGAGCAGCACAGCGAGCATCGCCGTCACGGCGAGGATTGACGCGACGTGCCCGCTGGGATAGGCGGGATTGCCATAGATGGTGCGATGCACCAGTGGCTTGATCACCGCGTCGTTCAGCGCTGCCGTTGTCGGTACGGCGGCCGCAGCGAGCACCGCGCCGTTGAGGCGGCCGGTCAGCAGGCAGGCCACGACCATGATCAAGCTCACCCCGCCAGCCGGGATGAAGGTAGCCGGGGTCGCGAGCCAGAGCAGCAGATCGTGATGACCGTTAAGCCAGTGAACTACCCAAGAGTCGATCGCGTGGTCAAGCCAATCCGCATGTGACTGATGCGCGAACAGCACGCCGAGCACGACGACCAGGAGTGCACAGCAGGCAACCAGTCTGACGGCCCATGGCCGGATAGTCTCGACCAGCAACGGTTGACCAGGCCGTGAGCGCATGCCGTTACCCTACGTGACGGCTAGGTCAGATCTACGGGCGTTCCTGAATGCGTATGGGCGTAGTGTCGTTCAGTTGCTCGCTCATCGGGTAGTCCCTTCCTCATTACCATGATGTTCGCGGCGGCCTGAGGCAGCGTCCTTGCGGGCGGCCTCGGCGTAGTTATCGAGGGCTTCCTGCCAGAAGCCGTCCATCCAGGCCCGCAGGGCTTTCAGACCGGCCGGGTCGAGCCGGTCCTCGGTCACCCTTCGTACCTGACGGCGGCCGCGACCACGGCGGCGAAACTCAGTTTCCAGAAGGCCGAGTAGGAGGGTGTGGGGTGGTCCCCGCCCTCCTCGAATCCGCCGACGTCACGATAGATGACGCCGGTGCCGGCGGTCGGGTCGTAGACGAGAACCAGGGCCCGCCGCTGGTCCCGGCGGTGAAGTCGGGCGTCGTGGCCACGCGGTAGGCCGTGCCGCCCTCCATGACGGTCCTGGCCGTCGTCCGGCTGAGCAACAGCCTGGGATGAGTGGACGGGTACCCGAAGATCCACGATCCAGGAATTGTGTCGGGCGCGGCCACCTCCCAGCCGTCGGCCGCTCCGACCGCCGTTCCTACCCCAATGCCGTTCTTTGGACTGAGAACTAGGATCGCGAAGTCATAGACAGGGTCTTGAGCGCAGAACTTGGCCTTGCTGCAGGTGATCCAGGACGAGTCAACGAGCGCGCGCCGCACGCTCCACTCGCCGTACCGCGGCGGAGCCTGCGGCTAGCCGGACGGCCGGCACCGTGGTAGTGCCCGCCGGGACGCAGCTGCTGATCGTCCTTGGCTGTGCTGGCCCGCCCGAGTCGAACGACCAGGCGGTCACCCCGAAGCACTGTGCGTGGCTGGCCGGGACGCTTACCGGGCGGGCGCTCGCGTCACCCGTGCCAGCGACCATCACCGCACCGGCAGTGATCGCGGCGGCCAGTGCCGGGACGCCCATGATCCGTAGCATCCCGACCGCCTTCTTGATCGTCCAAGGTGAGCTGCCATGGTAAATCTACGCAGAACCTGGCCTGTGCTAACAGACCCCGCGCCTATCGATGGTCTTCTTCGCCCTGGGGATCGGCGCCCCCGATCGCGGCCACACGGTCGGAGATGGCCCTGGCCCCCGGCGGCGACGGCCAGCCGGGTCGCTGCCCGTTCCGACTCGGTCTATCATGGTCGAGCCCTACCGTATTGCCGCTAAAAGGGCATTTACATCTTCTATTTCCGAGCCATTCTTCAAAGGAACCAGATTATGCAATCAGAAGTAAAGGGAACGACCATGCCTGTCCTGCAAGTCGTGCTCGAACGCGGGGAGTCGGTGAACACTCCGCACGGCGACCTCGTCTGGATGAGCAAGGGCGTTCACATGTCGCAGACCACGCGGGCCGGCGGAGGCGGCCTGATACGCGGCATCAAGCGGATGGTGGGCGGTGGTGGCCTCTTCGTCACCAAGTACGAGGGCCCAGGCCAGGTCACCTTCGCCGCCAAGCTCCCTGGCCAGATCGTCCCGGTCGACATCGCCCACGGCGAGCACTACATGGTGCACAAGCACGGCTGGCTGGCGGGGACACACGGGATCAGGCCAAGCGCCGGCCTGCAGCACAGCATCACGGGCGGGTTTTTCGGCGGCGAGGGCTTCGTCCTGCAGAAGCTTGAAGGCGAAGGCACGGCCTGGGTTGAGGTCGGCGGTGAGATCATGGTGTTCGACCTGCCAAAGGGCGAGGTCATGCTGGCTCACCCTGGTCACATCGGCATGTTCGCCGGGACGGTCAAGTTCTCGATCACGAGGATGAAGGGGATCGCCAACATGCTATTCGGCCACGACGGCCTGCTCCTAGCTGAGCTCTCCGGGCCTGGCCGGGTCTGGCTGCAGTCCATGCCGGTGCCGGTACTGGCCGGCGCTCTCACCCCGTACGTCGTAGCAGCCATCGACCAGTCCGAGGACGAGAAATAGAGGTCAGGTGACCGTTCCGCCGTGCCGTTGGCGCTGCACCCGGCACGCCGGCGCGTCAGCTTGAGTTCCTTGAATCCCATGCAAATGGCGAAGGTCCCTCACCGGCGGCAAGGGACCTTCGCCAGACGTCGCGACGACGTCTAACCGGAGCAGGACGTGGTCACGCCCGGCTCCTAACGACCATAAGCGTACAAAATGGTCGAATTCTCCGTTTTGTACGCCTCCGATAAAAGCGTCCCATTCGCCCGGTGTGAACCGGAGCACTGGGCCATCAGAGTCCTTGCTGTCCCGAACGCCGATCTGGCCACCCGACAGGCTGGCCACCTCGACGCAGTTACTGTTGGCGAAACTCAGAGAGCTCTTGATCCAGTGGGAATCTAGATCCGGCCTACCGGAGCGGCCGTCGGGCCTAAGTTCGCTCACGTCCATACCTCGCTGAATGTATTGGGGATAATGGCCTAAAACTTCAGACTGCGGAGGTACTCTAGCAGCTACGTAGCGGACTCACTGGGCATCCGCCCAATATGTCTCGGCCGTTTCCAGTATGAGCTCTCTAGACGATACCGGGTCGAGGGAGGCATTGGCGAGCATTTGGAACGCGATCCTATGCAGGTACGTCTCTCTCTCGCCTTCCACCGCGAAGTCGTTCTTCAAATGTTCAGCACTTACAACGTCCTGCAGGATGGCATCATTATCAGGCCCGAAACCGAATATGACGAACGACTCGCCGATGACGGTGTGCTTGGAGTCGAGCCCGAGGATCCGCAGGGTCACGTTGGGCCGGTCTGCCTCCCTGGCCAAGCGCTGTAGCTGCTCATACATCACCCGGTTGGCCCCGATGCGCCGCCTCAGGACGGACTCGTCGAGTACCACCGACAGGGCCAGCTCCGGCTCGCGATCGAGGACCTGCTGTCGTTGCATGCGCACCCTAACCAGACGCTCGATCATACCTGGCGCAATCGGCTCAACTTGGTTGTAGCTGCTTATTATGTGTCGAGCGTAGGCTTCGGTTTGTAAAAGACCTGGGACCACCTCAACGTGCCATACGGCTATAGATGTCGCTTCGTGCTCAAGCCCGATGAACTGCTGGTAATCGGCAGAAAGAAAATCAGTGAATTCTTCCCACCATCCTTTTTGTGATGCATCCTTGGCCAATTCGAGAAGACTTTCGCGCCGAGAGCCAGAGATCTCGTAATAGTCGAGCAGCTTCTCGACTTCGCGCAGCTTCAGGCCCGTTCGCGCCAGTTCATACCGGCTGATCTTGGACGGCGACCACTTCAGTGCCGCCGCCACCACATCCCCGCTCTTGCCCTTGCTCTCCCTGATCGACCGCAGTTCGGCGGCTAGCCTGCGGCGCCGGACGGTAGGGCTACCTGGGGTGGTCATCGGCGTCCTCCTTCCTCGGTGCCCGCGTGAGCGGGACGAGCACGACGGTCGAGTCAAGTCACATGATCAACATCCGCCAAATGTGCTACCCAGATGGTATATAGAAAAATGAGAATTTCATTGCACCCCACCCCGCGATAGAGCGCAAGCGAGTTGACGGCAGCCGACCCGCGCCGCGCGCGGTTTCGGCTACTGCGATCTGGTGTGCTTCGGTTGGCCCGACCCGAGTAAGCCAGGCCCGAGCAAGCCAGCACTGATGGGCCCATGCTAGTGGGCCCATGCCAAGTACGCCGAGACCTAGTGGGGCCAGGTCTCAGCGGGCCAAGTCCGGTTGTGCCTGGACCCGGCGAGTCCGGTTCCAGTGAGCCTGGCTCCAGCCGGGCCCAGCGAAGGCCGCCGGGGGCGCTCGGCCAGTTGGCAGCACGTCACAAGGCGAGGTTCCATCGGTCAGGAGCGCCTCGCTGCTCAGCCGTCACCGAGTGCTTAGATCGCCATCCGGGGAGAACGACAGAGGGACGCGGGCTATCGCCGTCATGAAGACGGCGATAGCGAACCGCGCCTGCCGGTTAGTCACACGCAGTAAGCTTAGCTGTGGTAGTAAAGGTTCGGTGAGTTGTCCGCTTGCGCGTGACTAGTGAGCGCGTGGACACTGGGCGCGCTCCCGGCGGCTGCGACTATTGCCGAGCCTGCCAGGGTCGATCCGGCCACACCGAGCGCTAGGATTGCGGGAATAATGATTGCTCGCCCGATGCGCATGGTTCCTCCAAGGCGTTTCCCGAGGTCAGCGGCCAGGTGGCCTGGTCACGCCCCCCTCGGAGGAGCAATTAGGTCATGCCCAAGTGTTTCCCGGCTTCAGCTATTTTTATGCACCAGCAAGCGGCAAAATCTAGATTTTCGGGAAATGAAAACTGCCATTCAAATGGCGCTGACTTCTTTCCGGAAATCGTCACGTATTCGTGCGGTAGAATGTTAGGCGGGCGGTGCCGTGAAAGGGCCGATGAAACTTTCATCAAGCCGTGCACGGGACTGGAGTGCGCCATTGCTACTGACACCGAACCATTAGGATGGCTAACTTACACCGAAAATGGCACTTGTTTCCTTAATGTTCTAGTAGTAAAGTTCGCTCCGTGCCCGCCGTGACCTTGGCCGGTGCGCTCATCGGCCGCGACAGTGAGCTAGTTACCCTCACCAAGCTCATGACGGAGGTCGCAGCAGGGCGCGGCGGCTCGATCCTGATCGAGGGCGAGCCCGGCATCGGCAAATCCACCCTGGTCCGCGCGGCGCTGATCGCTACCAGCCTCACGAATGCCGACGTGACCAGCACGATGTCGCCAACGGCAGCTCCCGGTGGGACGGCGCTGGCGGAGACGGCACCGCCCGGCGCGACGACATTGGACCGCCAGGTCTTCTGGGGTGCTGGCGACGAGCTTGGCCAGGCTTTACCACTGTTGCCCCTGATCGAGGGCCTGAGGCTGCGCGAGCCTTCGACGAACGAGCGCAGGAGCACGATCGTCCGGCTGCTCCGCGGCGAGGTCACCGCCGATCGGGGTGCCGACGTCTCGGCCGCGCTGTCTGAGCAGCTGCTCGCGCTGATCGCCGAGCAGGTCGCGATCATGCCGACCATCCTGGTCATCGACGACCTGCAGTGGGCCGACCAGGCCAGCGTCGCTCTGTTCGGGAGGCTGGTCCGTTCCGTACGGCAGATGCCGCTGCTGCTGATCGGAATGATGCGGCCGGTGCCGCAGCGGGATGACTTGCTGGCGCTCCGGCGGGCCGTCGGCGATAGCTCGCGGCTTCAGCTCGGCGCTCTGTCTCAGGACTCGGTCACTGACCTGGTTGCCGCCCTGGCCGGCGGCAGGCCAGATGACAATCTGCTCGAGCTAGCGCACGGCGCAGCCGGTAACCCGCTCTATCTCACCGAGCTGGTCGCTGCCCTGGCGAGAAGCTCGAGCGTCACCGTCACCGACGCGGGCGCGGCGGAGCTGAAGGCTAGCGAGGTGCCTGGCTCGCTCTCGGCCGCGATCGCTGACCGGCTCGGCTTCGTCTCGCTGTCGGTCCGCGAAGTCCTCAGGGCGGCCGCCCTGCTCGGTGTTGACTTCGCGGTCCCTGACCTGGCGATCGTGCTCCGCCGCGGGATACCAGAACTCGTTCAGGCGGTCGATGACGCGCGAGCGGCCGGAGTGCTCGCCGAGGCAGGCAACCGCCTTGAGTTCAGGCACCCGCTGATCCGCGCCGCTCTCTACGACGAGATCCCTGTCCCCGTCCGTGCCGCCTGGCACAAGGAGGCCGGACGCGCGCTCGCTGACGCGGGCGCGCCGACGGACCGGGTCGCCCGGCAGCTGCTGTGGGCGTCGAGCGGCTTGACTGGTCCGCAGGAACCGATGGACGAGTGGATACTGAGCTGGCTCACCCGTTCCGCTGATCAGCTGGTCGGCCAGGCTCCGCAGGTCGCGGCTGAACTGCTCAGGCAGGCCGTGGCGAGCAGCATGATCGGGACGCCTGAGCACGACAGCCTGGTCGCCAGGCTCGCCGATGCCCTCTACCGCCTTGGTGACCGGCCTGAGGCCGAGGAAGTGGCCAACAACGCGCTTGAGCACGTAAGCGATCCTGACATCCTGGTGGACCTGCACTGGACCTTGGCCCAGTGCCGGATGCGGGTTGGCCGCTCGGCCGAGTCCCTCGCCACGCTCGACCGGGCGCTGTCCACTCCGGGGATCTCGGCGCGTCACCGCGCCCGGTTGCTGGTGCTGGCCGCGCGCATGCACAGCAACCTCGGTGAGGTAGAAAAGGCGGGCCGGGTCGCCGCCACGGCGCTCGCCGCCGCCTCAGAGACCGGTGACAACTGGGCGATGGGCTGGGCGTTGCACGTGCTGACCATCGTCACCGCGGTGCAGGGCCAGATGATCGAGTCGCTGCCTCTGTTCGACCGCGCCCTGACCGTCACCAGGGCTGACCCTTCGCTGACCGATCTGCGCGTGCTCCTGCAGATCAACAAGGCCATCACGCTCGGGAACCTGGACCGCTATGACGAGGCGCTGACCGCCGCCCGCCAGGCCAGGGCCCTGGCCGACCGGGTCGGCACGGCAGTGCGGCTGGCGCAGGCGCACAGCGCGCTCGGCCAGCTGCTCTTTGACACCGGTCGCTGGGATGACGCGCTGACCGAGGTAGAAAGCCTGCAAGACGACCTGAAGGAGGCGGCGGCCGCGTGCTGCGATCTCGGCATCGCCGCCGTGATCTGCTTCCACCGTGGTGAGATCGAGCAGGCCCACCATCACCTGGCCGCGGCCGTACCGCACGCCGAGCAGGTCGGGAACAGGGTCGTCGGGCCGCTGGCGCTGGCCCGCAGCCTGGAAAGGGAGCAAGCGGGCGCGATCGACGAGGCGTTCGCGGTGCTGACCGCCGACTTCGCCGATGACCCCGAGGAACTCGACGAGATCGAGGACCTGCTGGCTGACGCGGTCAGGCTGGCGATGATGGCCAGAGAGCTTCCCGCGGCCCAGGCGCTGGCCGGCCACGCCTACGCGCTGGCCGCCGACTCGGAGGTGCCGCACCGGCAAGCCAGCGCGCTGTACTGCCGCGGCTTGCTCGACCATGACGCCGCCCGGCTGCTTGAAGCGGCCGAGCGCTACCGGGTGGCGAGCCGTCCGCTGCTCGCGGCCAGGGCGCTCGAAGCCGCCGCCGGCCAGTTCGTCCTCGCCGATGACCGGGGCCAGGCCAGGGCCGCGTTCACCAGGGCGGTCGAGATGTATTCCTCGCTGGGTGCGCTCGCTGACGTGGCCGGGCTGCAGACGAGGTTCCGTGCCCACGGCATTCGCCGCGGCCCGCACTCCAAGCACCGGCACACGCGCAGCGGCTGGGACAGTCTCACGCCAACCGAGACCAAGATCGCCGCGCTCGTCGAGACGGGACTGTCCAATCCCGAGATCGCCGCGAAGCTGTTCCTGTCACCGCGGACCGTCGCGACCCACGTCTCGCACATACTCAAGAAGCTTGACGTCAACTCGCGTATCGACATCGCGCGAGAGGCGGCGCTGCGCACCATCTCGTCCAAATGACACCGCGGTGGTGGCACCTGGCCCGGCAGAATCGCGCGGGGTAGAACACTGGCGGCAGGAGCTCATCTGACACGGCAGCGCTCACGCTAGTGGGCGCGGCCGTCGAGGTCGGCCTGGAACTCGAGCGTGAAGTACACCGCCTTGCCAGCCGAGGTGCGGTACCAGCCCCAGTCGTTCGACAGGCTGGTCACCAGCATCAGGCCGCGGCCAGCCTCGGCATCGGTCGGCGCGTCGACCGGCACCGGCATGGACGGAGAGGTGTCGTGTACCTCGACCCGCAGTTGCCCCCATGGGCAGGTGAGGACCAAGGTGACCGTCTGACCGAGCTCGTACCTGATCGCGTTGGTCACCAGTTCGCTGGTGAGCAGGATCGCCACGGACGGGTCGACGGGCACATCCCAGGCGTAGACATACGCTGCGACCTGGCTACGGGCTTCGGCGGCCGCGATTGGTCCCGCGGGTAGCGAGATGCGGCGCGGGCGCTGCAGGGCCGGGCGGATCGGCGCCATCGTATCCATCTGAATTCCTTGCCGGGCTTGTCAGGGCCCGTCTGAGGGAGCGCAAGTCAGCCTGCGCGGCCAGTCAGTGGGAGATGCGGTCCAACTTTTGCTGCTGGAACTGTCTGTATTTGCACTACAAATACTGGTGAAACTTGCAGCGGGAGACATCGGTCGGCTGACGTATATTTGAAGCGCGCTACCGCGATCCGGCCCAGAGCCGACCGGACCGGTGCGTATCAGTGCAGGACGAAGTCCGCGATCAGCGGGCTATGCTCAGCAGCCGCTGGCTCAGCTGGGCTCCGGGATGGAGCCGCGCGAGGTGTCCAGCCAATTCCTCGCCAGCCGCCGCGAGCCCGTCGGCCCCTAGGGCACCGAGGCCATCGAGTATGAATACGGCGTCGACCGTCGCGTAGGTGATCCTGGTCCGCACGCACTGCCGCCAGTTCCAGCACCGGCAGGTCACGCCCGCGTCGTCCCGCCAGATCACCTCGCCAGGCTCGGGACGCTCGGTGACCGGCTGCCCGTCCTTGACCGTGTCGAACGGCTCGTCACCGCGGGCGCGAGCCAGCCGGGCCGGACCTGCGTATCCCCTGACGTCCTCGCCGCCGACCGGCAGCAGGTGCTTGACCGACACCGCGTTGTACAGGTCGGTCAGCCGGTCGATTCTCGGCAGCCCGGTGTCCACCCGGCGCAGCAATGCCTCCACGCTCGGCCTGGTCCGCTTTGGCTTCGCCCCGAACGCCTGGTAGGCGTCCCGCCAGGCCGCGATCTGAGGCAAGTCGGCGAGCCCGGCCTCGGAAAGGGCCGCCTTGGCTGCCAGCTCGGCGTCGGTCAGCAGCGCATCGGTGGCCTCGTCGCTGGGGCCTGGGCGCAGCCCGCTGGCCACGATGACCAGCGCCGAATAGTCCGGGCGCAGTTCTAGCACCTGGTCCTCGATGAACACGGTGTCCAGCCAGCGCCGCAGGCCCGGTTCGGTCATAACCAAGCACGATGCCACATGCCGCGCCGCCCCGAGCACGCTACCTGGCCTGGACGTGCTCGCGATCGGGACCGTGATGATATCCGCTGAATCAATGACGGCGATTTTTGTAACTTCTTGACTACAGAGTGACACGTTACGCTATAGTCGGTGAGCAATCTGATAGTTCACTAGTGTTGATAACCAATTCTGACTAGACAATTGTGTCTTGTTGTGCTGGTCTGTACAGACGCTAGCCTCTGGACGCCTAGACCCCAGCGGAGAAGTCCCACCATGGGCGAGGAACGGTGTCGGCCTGAGGGAACGACCCCTCGGACGACTCCGGCATGGACTCGTCGCGAGCCTGGGAGCATCAGCGGCTCGGTGGTTCCGCCACCCGTGGCGGCAGGTGAGCCGCCGCCGCCCTCGTCACCACCTTTGCCGCGCCGCCAGCCGAAGCCCAGGCAGGGTCAGCCGGCCCCGGATAAAGGCGAGCCTGGGCCGGCCTTCGAGACGACGCCGAGCAGTCCTGGTCAGGTCGGCGGTACTGGCGCGAGCGAGCTGCAACTGACGCAGCCTGCTGCCGTCGAGCCGCAGCTTCCTGACAACGTGAGGTACCTGTTCAGGCCGGTCCTGAACCAGACGGACACGCTGGCTGAGCCAGTGCGGGCGACGAGCCAGGCGGTCGGCGGGGAGCTGGCGGGCGTCGCTGTCACTAGGAAGTCAGCTGGTCAAAGGGGGGCACCAGCTGGCGGCCAAGGGACAGCGGCCGACTTCCCCGATCCGGGCGGCGACCGCCCAAGCGAGCCGGGACCCGACGGGCAGGCGGGCCCGCCGGAGCGGGGCGGGCGCCTGCGGGTTCCCGCCGCGCGAGCGGCGAGCGCCGCCGACGGCCGCGTGCGCAGGCAGCTGACCTGGGCCGCGGTGGTCCTCGTAGTGGTGCTCACAGCGGTCGGGACAGCGATCGCGCTTGTCCCGCGCGGCCCGTCAGCGGGCCGCGTCCAGTCCGCCAGTTCAGGAACCCAGCACAAGGGCGCGCGCGGCAGCGGCGGTCCGATCTCGGGCGCGAAGGCGATCGTTGGCCTGTCGAACGCGGCGATCATCAGGTCGCGAGCGGCGAACTGGATCGTCAGGCAGATCAGCAGCAACGCGATCATCGCCTGCGACGACGTCATGTGTGACCAGTTGTACGATGCCGGCTTGCCAGCCTCCGACCTGCTGGTGATCAGCCCCAACGCGCCGGATCCGCTCGGGGCCGATGTGGTGATCGGTACTCCGGCCCTGCGCAGCCAGTTCGGCAGCCGCCTGGCCGGCGAGTACGCGCCGCTGGTGATCGCCTCCTTCGGCGCAGGGAAGTCCCTGATCCAGGTCCGGGTGGTGGCCGCCGACGGCGCCGCCGCCTACCAGTCGGCCTTCAACACCGACCTGGCCGCGAGGCAGCACCTCGGCGCCGTGCTGCTGCATAACGACAAGCTCGGCGTCTCGCCGTCAGCCCAGCCCGACCTGATCGCCGGCCTGGTTGATCCCAGGCTTCTCGCCATGCTTCCGGTGCTGGCTGGCCAGCACCCGGTCCAGATCCTGGGGTTCTATGACCAGGCACCTCGTGCGTCGGCTGGCGTGCCGTTCAGCGGCGTCGAGTTCGCGGCCAGCGACCCAGCGAGCGGGCTGTCGCCCACCAGTTACCGGCACTGGCTGGTCGGTTTCTTCAACGGCCAGCGGGCGCCTTATGAAGCGGCCAGCGTCAGCACAGCGCGGATAGCTGGCCACACGGTTGTCCGGGTTCGATTCGCCAGGCCAAGTCCCCTTGGGCTGCTTAACGGTGCACAGTAAGTGGGGGTCATGAAGATCAAGAGAAGGCTTAAGGGACTAGGGCGGCTCGCCCTGTTGCTGGTCCCTGCGACCGTCATCATCGGCGCGCTCGCCTACGCCACGCCGGCGGCGTCCGCGTCCACCGGCACGGGCTGGCTCAGGCTCGCGCACCTATCGCCGAACACTCCGCCCGTGGACGTCTACCTGTACTCATTCCACGACCCGAACGCGATGATCGTGCTGCACCACGTCGCTTACGGCACGATCTCGGGCTACGAGACCGTTCCCGCCGGCGAGTACACCGTGGCCATGCGCGGTGCCGGCGCCGCGGCGTCGTCGCCGCCAGTGCTGTCCACGACCGTCAACATCCACGCCGGCGACGCGTACACGGTCGCCGGCATGGGCCCGGCGAACGGCCTGCGCCTTCAGATCCTGAGGGACCGACTGACGACGCCAGCAGGGAAATCGCTGGTGCGCATCATCCAGGCCTCGCTCACCGAGCACAAGGTCACGGTGACCGCCGGCAAGAAGGTGCTGGTCAAGAACATGCGGTTCGGGACCGTCACGTCCTACGCCGTGGTCCCGGCGGGGACGTGGGCGGTCAAGGCGGTCGGCGAGACCGAGCACGCCACGGCCACGATCGACCTGGCCGCGGGTACCATCCACACGATCGTGCTCCTTGACGACCCAGGACACCTCACCATCGATGACCTGGTCGACGCGGCGGGCAGCAAGGTGATCCCGGCCGGCGCCCCGGCGACCGGCTTCGGTGGCACCGCTCCGCGGCCGGCTCCCTCCCACCTGCCCTGGCTGCTGCTGACGATCGGCGGCGTGCTGCTCTTCGGCGGTGGGGTGCGGTGGGCGACCAGGTCACGTGGCGTGCACTCGCTGAGGAGCCGCAGGCCCCCAGCGGTGACGTGACCGAGCCAATCGGGCCAATCGAGCCAATCGGCATCGCCGGCCTGGCGCGGCCGCAGGCACCTTCGGGGCCTGCGCCGCGCCATCGGCGTGCCCGCAGCAGGCGCAGGCTCGCGCGATCGGGCGGCGTTGCCATCCTCGCCTGTGGCTTGATCGCGACCGCGCTCGGCGTCGGCGGCTGGACGCTGGTCGACCGCGCGGCCCGTGATCGCCTGGCCAGCCAGACCAGCCGCATCGACCATCAGCCTGGACACGCGGGCGTGGCGGCGCAGGCGCCTGGGCGGGCCAACCGGATCTCCGCCGTGCCGGCCAGGCCTGGACATGTCGTCGCCAGGCCGGAATGGCTGCTCATCCCAGCGATCGGGGTGAGCACCACCCTGATCAGGCTCGGGCTGACCGCCCAGGACACGCTCCAGGTGCCGTCGAGCACCGCGGTCGCTGGCTGGTACACCGGCAGCCCGCGGCCCGGTGAGGTCGGCTCAGCCATCATCGCCGGGCACATCGACTCTTACCTCGGTCCAGGCGTCTTCTACCGCCTCGACCAGCTCAGGCGCGGCCAGTACATCTACGTCATCAGGGCCGATCACACCGTGGCCGTCTTCGAGGTGACCGCTCGCCACCTCTACGCCAAGGCACGGTTCCCCGCCTCCGTCGTGTACGGGCCGGTGCCGGACGCCGAACTCCGGGTGATCACGTGCGGCGGCACCTTCGACTACGCCACTGGCTCCTACCTCAGCAATGTGGTGATCTCAGCGGTTGAGGTCAGGTAGGTGCCGCATGGCCATCGTGAGGGGTACCCAGTCCTGACTGGCGGACAGAAGTGTCCCTGTGCGGCCTGGCTAAGGCCGCAGGTTGCCAGCAGGCCGAGCGAGGATCTAGGTTCCGTCCCATGCACGGGGTAGATCCCATCACGGACCGCATGATCAGGGCCGTACTCGGATACGCGGAGGAGCGGCTAAGGCTCGATCCTGTCCCGCTCGACGGGGGCTCTCGTGATCCCGCCGAACTGCAGGCGGCGCTGGCAGGCTTGCTCGGCGAGACCGGGCATGACCCCGAGCAGGTACTCAGCGTCTACGCCGAGTCGATCGCGCCCGCCGTGATCTCGGCCGACAGCCCGAGGTTCCTCGGCTTCATCCCGGCCGCCCCCACCAAGGCCGCGCTGCTATTCGACATGCTGGTCTCGTGCGCCTCGATCCAGGGCATCTCGTGGCTTGAGGCGGCAGGCGCGATCCAGGCGGAGAACACGGTGCTCAGGCTGATCGCCGATCAGGCGGGCTTGCCCGCGCAGGCAGGCGGATGCTTCGTCTCCGGTGGCTCGGCCGCGAACCTATCCGCGCTCGCCGTCGCCCGCGAGCAGGCCAAGAAGACCGCGGCCGGAAATGCCACGCGGCGGTGGCGGGCGCTGGTCAGCGCGGACTCGCACTCGTCGATCACCAACACGCTGCGGTTGCTCGAGATGGACGCGCTCGTCGTGGCCACCCCGGAGCACCGGCTGACCGGCCCAGCGGCGGCGGCGGCGATCGAGGCTGACGGCGACCCCGCATCGCTGGCGGTCGTGGTGGCGACGGCCGGCACCACCAACGCCGGGATCATCGACGACATCGAGGGCCTGGCCGACGTGGCGGCCGGCCTCGGCGCCTGGCTTCATGTCGACGGCGCCTACGGCGGTGCCGGCATCTTCGCGCCCAGCCTGCGAGGCAAGTACGCCGGCCTGGAACGGGCCGACTCCTTCATCATCGACCCGCACAAGTGGCTGTTCGCCCCCTACGATTGCGCCGCCCTCATCTACCGCGATCCAGCGCTGGCCCGTCCGGTGCACAGCCAGGACGCCTCCTATCTCGATGTGATCCACGACCGGCCAGGCGAATGGAACCCAGCCGACTACGCGTACCAACTGACGCGACGAGCCCGAGGGCTTCCTTTGTGGTTCTCGCTGAGCGTGCACGGGACCAGCGCCTACGCGACCGCGATCGAATCGGCGCTGACGCTAGCCCGGCAGTGCGCTGATGAGGTCGCCAGCCGGGACTACCTTGAGCTGATCAGGGCGCCGGACCTGTCGGTCGTGCTCTTTCGGCGGCTGGGCTGGGCGGCTGCTGACTACGCCAGCTGGGCCAGCGACCTTCTCGACGATCAAGTCGCGTTCATGCCGCCTTCGGCCTGGGAAGGTCAGACCGTGGCCAGGTTCGCGTTCCTTCATCCGCATACGTCAATGGCCCTGGTTAGCAGCATTCTGGACCGGATGGCCTGAGCAGGAATGGTGTCGATGAGCGGCCAGGTGCCTGGCGAGGATCCGCCCCCGGTCGCGCCCGCCCGGCTCGCGCAGCGCGAGGCCGGCCTGCGCTCCCTTGGCCAGCCCAACGCCCTGGCCAGTCAGTTCGACTTTACCGACGACTCCTTCGAGTGGCGGCGGCTGTTCGCCGAGCTGTTCGGTACCTTCCTGCTCGTCTTCGTCGCGGCGGGCGGGCCGATGGTCAGCGCCAGGCTGGGTGGGCATGGCATCTCAGCCGGAGCGCTGGTCGTCGCTCCAGGACTGATGGTGCTGGCCATCATCCTGTTCATGGGTACCGTATCCGGTGCCCATCTCAACCCGGCCGTGACCATCGCGTTCATGTTCAGGGGCGACTTCCCTGCCCGCCGGGTGCCGATGTACGTCATCGCCCAGTTCGCGGGCGCGGTCCTCGCCACGCTGGTGCTCGTTGGCCTCATCGGCAAGCAGGGGACCGCCGGCCTGACGCTGCCGGGACACGGGATCTCCGCGCTGGTCGCGATGGCCTGGGAGGCCGTGCTCACCACCGGTCTGGTCAGCGTCATACTGGGCACCGCGTCAGGGGCGCAGCAGATCGGCGCGCTGGCCGCCATCGCGGTCGGCAGCTACATCGCGCTCGCCGGCGTCATCGGGGCCCGCGTCAGCGGGGCGTCGATGAACCCGGTCAGGTCGCTGGGACCGGCGCTAGTGCTCGGCGACTGGACATCATGGTGGGCCTACCTGGCGGGCCCAATGATCGGCGCGGTCATAGCCGTCTGGTTCGCCTATATCCTGCGCGGCCCGGGCGGCGGCACGTTCGGACGGCTATCGGCTCAGGGCACGCTCGGGAGCCGTTGGACCCCTGGCCGGATAATCGAGCGCCACTCTGAGCAGGATGACCATGATGGCCCCGCAAATAACGCAGACGCTGATTAAGCCCCTCAGCCACGGTGGTCGCTTCGGTGCGGGCACGAAGAGGCCAGGTCAGCCGGTAGATTGCCTACTATGACTCAGCCTTCGGCGACTACGCCCCTGACCCTGATGGCAGTGCACGCTCACCCGGACGACGAAGCGTCGAGCACCGGCGGGGTGCTCGCGAAGTACTCGGACGAGGGCATCAGGACCATCGTGGTCACCTGTACCAATGGTGAGTTCGGCGACGGCCAGGACGGCGTCAAGCCTGGTGAGGACGGCCATGACGCCGGTGACGTGGCGCAGACGAGGCTGGCCGAACTGCGCGAGTCCTGCAAGCACCTCGGCGTGACCGAGCTTGAACTGCTCGGCTATCACGACTCGGGCATGCCGGAGTGGGAGTACCGGCACAACCCAGAGGCGTTCTGCAACGTGCCGCTTGAGGTGGTGATCGGCCGGGTGAGCGGGCTCATCGAGAAGTACCGGCCGGCGGTCGTGATCAGCTATGACCCCGACGGCGCTTACCAGCACCCCGACCACGTGCACGCGGCGAGGGCCGCGATCGGCGCCGTGGCGGCGACCGGCATCCCGGCGAAGTTCTACATGGCGGCGATGCGGCGCAGCGACTGGCAGAAGGTCGCCGACGCGTTGCGGGCCGCGGGCGCGCCAGTGCCGGACTGGGAGATCACCGAGGAGGAGGCCCAGGCCATGCGCGAGTCCGAGGCCAGGATCACCACGACCGTCGACATCAGGCCGGTGCTCGACCGCAAGCGGACGGCGCTGCTCACGCACGCCAGCCAGATCGCCGACTCCTGGTTCAGCAAGCTGCCGCCCGAGGTGGGGGAGGCGGTCTTCGGCCAGGAGACGTTCATCAGGACCGTGAACAAGACCCCGGCCTCAGTCCCTGAGACCGACCTGTTCGCTGGGCTGCGCTAGCTCAGTCGCTGACGCTGGCCGGCCTGCTGGACGCAACCGCAGGAACGCCGCGATCGCGGCGGCGCCGGCCGGCGGTAGCGTGATGAGGGCGGGCAGCTGGTACCGCCAGGTGAACTCGAAGACATCCGACATCAGCAGCACGGCCGTCCCGGCGCCGAGAAAGAGCAGGCAGCAGAGGGCAAGCTGTTGCCAGCTGGGCGGCTGGTCTTGCTCACGCCCGGCCCGGCGCAGACGGGTGGCGCAGGCGAGCCAGGACCCAGCCAGGCCAGCCAGCACGCAGAAGGCCAGCACTGGCCCTGGCGTGTAGCCGCCACCGAGTTGATAGCGGCGCAGGAAGACCGCGCCAGGCCGCCAGACCGTCGGCTTGCCGCCGCCATAGCTCGCGATCGCCGCCTGTACCTGCGCCGAGGTGGCGTGCGGTGACAGGTACGGGTAGCTGAGCTGGAACTGCCATCGCGACAACGGGGGATCCCCTGGGCTGGTCAGCTTGCTCGGGGCGAAGAGCTTGGGCAGGTCGCTGGCGTAGCTGGCCAGGACCTGGCCAGGTTGCTGGTGCAGCACGGCGCTGTTGAAGTCGGCCACGAGCTGCGACGCCCTGCTGCTGAGCGGTCCGGTGTAGTACCGCCGGATCGGCGACTTCAGGCCGTGCTCAAGCCAATCGGGCCCGAGCGCGCGCTGGGTCGGCGTCGGGCACAGGCCCCGCTCCACCGGGGGCAGCCTGAGCGTCGCGCAATCGGCTGCGTACGCCATCCGGCCGTAGGTCGTCGTCACGCCCGAGTGGGAGAGATAGAAGTGACCGACGAGGATCTTCGAGCCGGTCATGTAGGCGAGGATCGGCAGCGCGAAGGCGGCCGTCAGCACCGCCAGCCTGCTGGTCGTGACCCGCCAGCCGCGGCAGGTCACGACCAGGTAAAACAGGGCCGGGAGGATGAGGATCTCGCCGACCTGCCGCAGGGTCGCCGAGATCCCGAAGATCAGCCCGGCTCCGATGACCTCGCGTAGCCGGGGCGGCGAGCCAGGACGAAGCAGCAGGACGGTGATACCGGCCACGATGAGGGCCTCGAACCAGACGTCGGGCAGGATCATCTGCTCCATCTGGACCTGGTAGGCGTCCAGGAGCACCGGTACCACGGCAAGGGCGCCCAGCCAGCGGGCCGTACCTCGGCGGACGAGGACCAGGTAGATGGCCAGGGCCATGGCGAGGCCGAGCAGGTGCTGGACGGCCGCGACCAGGTCGAAGTTGCCGACGATGAGCAGCAGCTTGAGCGGGAGCCGGTAACCGACCGGGTCGTTGCCACCCGAGTTGTACAGGTACCTGACCGTGTCGATGTAGAACAGGGCCGGGCGATAGCTCAGCTGCGCGACTAGGCGGAGGGCGAAGCCGACACCGAACAAGGCGCCGGCCAGCCAGTTCTCGCGGGCCAGTCGAAGCAGGCGGCTCACTGGGCCGGTGCGGCCAGCTCCGGTGCTCGTTCCGATGCCGGCTGCGCCGCCACAGGCTCGCGGCGCCGGCGGATCGCGGCCAGGATCACCGCGACACCGAGCGCGCCGGCCGCGGGGAGGGTGACTAGGGCGGGAAGCTGGTAACGCCAGCTGAACTCGAACACGTCGGACATGCCAAGCACGGCGACCGCGCCGGTGAAGAACGTCAGGCAGGCCACCGACAGGTCACGGCCGGTCTCCGACAGCCGGCGCCTAAACAGCAGTAGCACCGATCCGATCAGGCCAAACAGCGTGAACAGCGCGAGCAGCGGTCCCGGCGTGTAACCCCCGTTGAGCTGGTAGGAGCGCAGGAACCTGGCCAGCGGCACGTTGACCGTCGGCGCGCCACCGTAAGAGCTAGCGAGCGGCTGGGCGTGCTTGTGCGGCAGCGTGATGTAGATGGCTTCCCTGTGCAACGTCGGGTCGTACTTGGTGAAGATGTACTTGCCGTACGTCGGGAAGTAGCCGTGGAACTGCCACCGCCAGATCGGGGTGTCGCCCGGGCTGGTCTTCCTGGTCACGGCGAAGAGCTTGACCGAGTCCTTCAGCACCGCCACGGCAACCCGGAACGGCTGCTGCCGCTCGACCGCGTGGTTGAAGTGGGAAAGGATCTTGGCGCGGTCGGCCACCAGATTCGCCGGCAGCTTGGAGTCCAACTCACGCAGCGGGCCCTTGACCGAGTGCTCAAGCCAGTCAGGGCCCTGGGCCTGCTCCCACTTCGTGGGGCAGAGTAGCTTCTCTGGGGCCTGGAGCTTGATCGTGGCGCAGTCGACGACCGCGGCCATCCGCCCGTACGTCAGGCTGCTCGACGAGTACGAGATGAAGAAGTTCTTGGTCAGCGCGTAGGACGCGCCCATGTAGAGCACGATCGCCAGCACGAAGGCGATGATGACCGCGGTCGCGTTGACCAGCATCTTGGCCAGCCCGCCGCCCAGCGCAATCACCAGGACCAAGGCGGGCACGATCATGATCTCGCCGACCTGCCTGACGCCGGTCGACCCGCCGAGCAGGAACGCACCGAAGATCAGCGTCTGCACGGTCGGCCGCTTGTTCCAGAGCAGGACCGCGAGGCCCGCGACGATCAGGGCCTCGAACCAGACGTCCGGCATGATCATGGCTTCGGCCTGGAGCTGGTAGCCGTCGAAAAGCACCGGCACCATGGCGATGGCGCCGAGCCAGCGCGGCCCGCCGCGGCGGACGATCACCGCGTAGAGCGTCACCGCCATCGCGAGACCGAGCAGGTGCTGCACGGCCTCGACGGTCCCGAGATCGCCGCCGAGCTTGAGGATCATCTTCAGCGGGATCTTGTATGCGATCGGGTCGGAGCCTGGCCAGGCGCCGTAGAGGTACTTCAGCGTGTCGATGTAGACGATCGCCGGGTGATAGGCCAGCTGCGTGATCACCCGCATGACGATGCCGCCGGCGACCAGGATCGAGGCGATCCAGTGCCGTCGCAGGGTCGCCACTATGACCCCGAGCACCGCGCCAGCGCTCCAGCGACCGCCGGACTTGCCGCTGCCGGGCTGAGTGGTCACTGGCACCGGGCTTCCCGCGCCGTTCTGACTTGCTGCGCCGTTGTGGCTGGCCGCGCCGTTCTGGCTCACCGAGCCCGGGCTGGTCGGCGAGTCGATGGGCTGAGTGCCGGCTGACGCTGATGCGCCATCACTCGCGGCGACGTCATCGGCGGCGGCATCAGAAGCCGCCGCGCCAGACGCGGCGGGTCCGCTCGCTGGCTGTGGCATTCGCATGTACGGTCGTCCCGATCCTGACTGACTTGTGCGCGGAGGGCCGCAGCGCCCTTATCACTATAGTTTCGGCGAGAACAGGTAACCTGCGTTCGCTCTAGATCACCGATAGCGGCGGTGCCCTAGGCGCGGGCGCCCAAACCCGGCTGTGGAAGCCCGCAGGGCCATCCCGCCCGAGCCTACCGGACCATCGGAACTGTGCCGTCGCAGCCTATCGCCCACAGGGGCGTCCTCGGGGCCGCGCGGTGAAATCCCGGCAAAATGTCAGAGGCTTTACCTAACGTGGCAGTCGTAGTTAACGATGTCATAGGAAACCAGTAGCCGCGCGGACATGTACGCGAGGGTGCGACGCGCGCGCCCAGACGCCAATTTGCGCAACCTGGTATCGGCCCGATCGTCCCGCCGCGAGCTGGGGCTAGCACCCCATAGGCTTTGCTCGTGGTTACCGTGCGGTCCGCTCCTGCGCAGGATGTCTCCCATACGGCCCTGGTCCGGCGGGCCCGCCGGATGAACCGGGTGCTCGCCGAGCTCTATCCCGACGCGCATTGCGAGCTCAACTTCAGCTCGCCGCTTGAGCTGCTAGTCGCGACGATCCTGTCCGCTCAGTGCACCGACAAGCGGGTCAACCTGGTCACGCCCGTGCTCTTCGCGAAGTACCGCACCGCGGCTGACTACGCGGCCGCCAACCGCGAGGAGGTCGAGCAGATCATCGTCTCGACCGGATTCTTCCGCGCCAAGACGACCAGCATCCTCGGGCTCGGCCAGGCCTTGTGCGATCGCTTCGGCGGCGAGGTTCCTGGTCGCCTGAAGGATCTCGTGAGCTTGCCTGGCGTCGGCAGGAAGACCGCCAACGTGGTCCTCGGCAACGCCTTCGGCGTCCCCGGCATCACCGTCGACACGCATTTCGGCCGACTGTCCAGGCGGTTCGGCTGGACCACCTCTGACGATCCTGAGAAGGTCGAGCAGGAGGTCGGAGCGCTCATCCAGCGCTCGGAGTGGACGGCGCTTTCGAACCGGATCATCTGGCACGGCCGTCGCGTCTGCCACGCCCGCAAGCCTGCCTGCGGCGCCTGCGGGCTGGCTGCGCTCTGTCCTTCATACGGCGAGGGGCCCACCGATCCCGACATCGCCGCCCGCCTGGTGAAGCCTGGTCCGTTCTCATGACCGAGGCGCGTGCCGACGGCGCCGTGCCTGGCTGGATGCGCGACCTCGCGTCAGCGGCGGCCACGATGGCGGTGCCGGCCGAACTCAGGCCGCCCCCTGGCGGTGGCCGCAGGTCGGCGATCCTGGTGCTCTTCGGGCCCGGTGCGGACCAGGTGAGCGATCCTGACCTGCTGCTAGTGCAGCGAAGCCAATCGCTGCGGCGTCATGCGGGGCAGCCGGCCTTCCCTGGCGGCGTCATCGACCCAGGCGATGACGGGCCGGTCGGGGCCGCGCTCCGCGAGGCCGCCGAGGAGACCGGGGTTGACCCTTCCGGGGTTGACGTACTGGGCGTGCTGCCTGACTTGTACATCTCGCGGACTGGCTTCCAGGTGTCACCGGTGCTGGCTTGGTGGCGCGCGCCCGTGCCAGTCGCTCCCGGTGACCCGGCTGAGATCGCCTCGGTGGCGCGGGTGCCGGTCGCCGAACTCGCCGATCCGGCCCGCCGGCTCATGATCAGGTATCCGAACGGGGGAGCAGGCCAGGCCTTCCGCTCAGGTCCGATGCTGATCTGGGGCTTCACGGCCTACCTGATCAGCGTCCTGCTCAAGCTGGGCGGCTGGGAGCGTCCATGGGAGGATCGCCAGGTCATCGAGTTGGGCCCTGGTGAGCAGCTCACCGGCATCGACCTTCCGATCAGGGCGAGCTGACGTCGCGGCCGCTAGAGCTGATGGTGTCGTTCGCGGTGCCTGCCCGGAGGGATACCTTTAACTGCTGTGCCCGGTGACTTGCTTGACTTGGTCCTGATCGTGCTGGCCGCTGCCTTCGCCGTGGCCGGATACCGGCAGGGCTTCATCATCGGGGTGATGAGCTTCGCCGGCTTCGCTGGTGGTGCGGTCTTTGGGATCTATTTCGCGCCCGGCCTGGCGCTGGCGCTAAGCAAGGACCAGAGCCTGCAGGCCGTGCTGGCCATCGTCATGGTGTTCGCAGCGGCCGTTGTCGGCATGTTGATCACCTCCGCCCTCGGGGCGGTGCTGCGGTCCAAGGTCAGGCGGCGACCATCGACCGTCATCGACTCGATCGGCGGCGCGGTCGTCAACGTCGTGGCGATCCTGCTGCTGGCCTGGCTGATCGGAACGCTGGTCGCCTACGCGCCGCCGTTTCCTGCCATCGCCTATCAAGTCAACAACTCGATCCTGCTGCGTGGCGTGGGCCGGCTGATCCCGCAGGGCGCCCAGCCGGAGTTCTCAGCCTTGCAGCGGCTGCTCAGCACCAAGCCCTACGTGCAGGTGTTCGGCGAACTCGGGGCGGAGACCGCGCTGGACGTGCCCAAGCCCGATCCGGCGGTGCTGGCGTCGCCTGGCTTGCGGCGGGACAGGAACAGCGTGGTCAAGGTCGAGGGCGTGGCGCCATCGTGTTCCCGCCAGATCGAAGGGTCTGGCTTCGTCATCGGACCCGACCGGGTCGTCACCGACGCGCACGTCGTCGCCGGCGTCACCAATGGCCCCGAGGTCTACACCAGGCTTGGCGCGCAGTACCCGGCTCGGGTGGTGCTGTTCGACCCGCAGCGCGATATCGCCGTGCTCTATGTTCCCGGTCTCAGCCTGCCCGCGCTGCCGCTGGCGGGCCCGGCGCCGTTTGGCGCGAAGGCGGTCGTGGCCGGCTATCCCCGCGACGCGCCGTTCACCGCGGTCCCGGCGACGGTGGGCCGCTCGGAACTCGCCAACGGGCCTGACATCTACGACCGGACCCGGGTAGTCCGCGATATTTACCCGATCAAGGCGGTCGTCGAGCCTGGCAACTCCGGTGGCCCGCTGATCTCCCCTGGCGGTCAGGTCTACGGCATGGTATTCGCCGCGGCCGTCTCCGTGCCGGACACCGGCTACGCCCTTACCAGCAGCGAGATCAGGGGCGACATCGTCGCCGGTCGCAAGCGCTCGGCCGCCGTGTCCACCCAGGCCTGCCAGTGACGGCCCGGCGCGGGAGCCATAGCGGCTCGCCTGGCTAAGCGCTGGCGATGAGCGCGATCCTCAGCTCATCGTCGCCGATCAGGCCGAGCCCGGACCCGCTGATCCTCGCCGCCAGCGCGCTGGCCTGGCCTGCGACCAGGCGCGGATCCAGGCCGGCAGGCGATGGTCCCTCGTAGCCGGCTACGGCGGCGGCTCCGCGGTTCAGCAGCGAGGTCGCCCCCGGCCCGTTACCGCGTCGGGCGTGAGTCAGTCCGACTGCGATCTGGGCGAGTCCCTTCCAAAGGCCGCGCTCGGCTGGCGGCGCGGTCTTCCACGCTAGTTCGAGTACCTCGTGAGCGTGGAATGGCCTGCCCTCGTCGATCAGCCGCTGTGCGACTGCCAGCGCCTCGCCGGGCGCCAGCCGAAGGTCGTCCGGCGTCGTCGGCTCACCGTGCGCCTCGCGGTGCAGCGGCCGCCCGAGCCCGTCTCTTGGCCTGGCGTTCCTCGGCCGCCCCATCGGGTCACGATCGCGAGGCGGGCGCTGCTCAGCGGCGGGCGGCGTCACCGCTCAGGTTCAGGATCGGCCAGCCAGGAGCTGAGCTCGAGGTCGAACCGCTCGGGGAGTTCCTCGTGCGGGAAGTGCCCCGCACCATCCAGCAATCTCCAGCGGTAGGGCGCGTCGACGAAGCCACCGGAGCCGCGGGCGGTCTTCGGCCTGATGCAGCTGTCAAGCGAGCCATGGATCTGCAGGGTCGGCGCCTGGACCGGACTGCGCATGGCCCTGCCATAGCGCACGCCGTCGGGGCGGACCCGGGACCGCAGCAGCCAGCGGTGGTACTCGAGTGCTGAGTGCGCCACGGAGGGAAGGCACATGGCGGCGCGGTATGTCTCCTCGGTGTCAGGATCAGGCCAGCCCGGACCCGACCAGGAGGCGAGGATCTCGCCGACTCGCTCGGCGTGATGCCTGAGCAGTTGCCGTTCAGGGAGCACGGGCAACTGGAAGCCGAACGCGTAGCCGCTGCTCTTGCCCTGCCCGAACGGGTCGAAGACGACCGAGGAGCGGAGCCTGAGCGGGTGCGGCGCCGATACGACCGCGAGCCTGCGTACCACCTTGGGGAAATAGGCGGCCATGGACCAGGCGATCATCCCGCCCCAGTCGTGGCCGACCACGACGGCATTGGCCTCGCCAAGCGACCTGATCAGCCCGGCCGCATCGGAGGCGGCCGTGATCAGGTCGTAGCCGCGAGGCGGCTTGTCGCTGCCGCCGAAGCCGCGCAGATCGACGGCGACAGCTCGGAATCCCGCCGAGGCTAGCGTGCTCAGCTGCCTTCGCCACGTCCACCAGAACTCGGGGAAGCCGTGCAGCAGCAGCACTAGCGGCCCGTCGCCGCTCTCCGCGATGTGGAACCTGGTGCCGTTGGCGCTCACCGAGCGGTGTGACCACGGGCCATCGAGGTAGACCGACGACTCGCTTTGCCGGGCCATGGCTACTTGACCTGTACCGACCCGGTCGCGGATGCGGCGTCATCCCGCCGGATCAGTGCTAGGTCGCCTGAGACCGTACTGCGCGTCTGGCGCAACCCGGTGAACCTACGGAACATGAGCAAGCCAATCAGCACCGCCAGCCCGGCGAGCAGTACGCAGGTGCCAGCGACAATCAAGAAGGAGGCCCAGGCCCAGATTCCGAGCGCGATCAGGCCGTAGGCGAACGCGAAGCACAGCAGCATCAGCACCAGGCAACCGACGAACGCGGCCATGCCAAGCAGCACGCCGCCGATTCCAAGCCGGCGAGCATCGGCCTTCAGCTCAAGCTTCGCGAGATCCACTTCGAACTTCACGAGCTGTGTTATGTCGCTTACAGCGAGTGCGACAAGATCGCCAAGTGATGCCTGTGCCGCATCCGTTTGGCCATGCGCCGCAGGACCGGCCATGTACTCCTCCCTTCCCTACTGTGTTGGTTGTACGCGGTTACTTCTACGCGGCTACAGCCCAGTCTGGCGCATGCGCTTAGCTGTCATTCGATTGCCTCCTGTTACCGGACCGCGAGGGAATAGCCAGCCGCGATCGCCAGGGCTGCGCTCGGGCCCGGTATTGGGGCCTGAAAACGTGCTTTGCCACCGCGAAATGCGGGTAGCCGACCGTTTTTGGTGCGGACCAGGCTAACGCGGTCCCGGAGTTGGCGCCACCAACCTCGCGCCACCAACACTGAAGCCCTCCCGCTACACCCCCCACCCATCACCCATCTCGCACGGGCTGGTCGCACGATGAAGCGGCGACGTCCTGGTCAGGACGCCGCCGCTGAGTCACGTCAGGTCGGGTTACCAAGCGTGCACCTTCACTGCCGGGCAGGGCGCCTCGTTCTGCTTGACGCTCCTGCCTCGGCCGCCTCCCGCGGCTGGTCGCGCGTGGGTGCCCGGCTGCCGTGTCTGGACCAGGTGGTCCGTGCTTCTTTTCTACGACGGATCGATCGCCTTGGGAAGAGGCTGGCGTGATGGATTCGTGATCTTTATTGATCCGGCTGTTCACATGTCGCGACGTGCGACAACACCGTGCTGGCGGATCCGGGGGCGGCGAGGTCAGCGGACTTCGGCTCGCTCAGCTCGAAGGCCAGCACCGGCCAGCCGCGGGCGACGGCGATCCGGCGCAGGCGCCGGTCCGGGTTGACCGCGTGCGGATGGCCGACGGCCTCGAGCATCGGCAGGTCGGTCACCGAGTCGCTGTAGGCGAAGCAGTCAGCTAGCTGGTAGCCGCGCTCGGCGGACAGCTCCCTGATCCGCGTCGCCTTGGCTTCGCCGTAGGCGTAGAACTCAAGCTCGCCCGTATAGTGCCCGTCAGCGCGCCGCATCCTGGTGGCGATCGTCTCTGAGGCGCCGAGCATTGCCCCGATCGGGTCCACCATCTCCTGGCCCGAGGTCGAGACGATGATCACGTCGCGGCCCGCGGCCAGGTGGGCGTCGAGCAGGCGCCGCGCCTCGGCGTAGATGAACGGGCCGATCGTCTCGGCGAGATGCGCCGTCACTATCTCGGTCACGCGCTCGACCGGCCAGCCGCGGCACAAGTTGGCGACCTGCTCTTTGATTCGCTCCATCTGCTTGTGGTTCGCGCCGCCCAGCCTGAAAACCAGTTGGGCGACCGCGCCCCGGCACGCCTGCACGCCGTTGATCAGACCGTGCCGGTAGAACGACGGCACAAAGGCGAGGGTGCTTGATCGCGAGATTAGGGTCTTATCCAGGTCAAAGAAGGCAGCCGTGGCTCCCGTTGGGGCATCGGCAGCAGTGTCCATGGCTGCCGAGCATAGAGGGCCTTCTTGAAATCCAATCCCTCATCGCATGACCGACTGGTAACTTTGACCCACTGCACGTAGGATTTCCTGAGTTACGGAACCGCTCTGTCCCCCCGGAGCCGGGCCGTACGGCGACCCCCGCTCTCCCCCCCGGCGGGGGTCGCCCCTTTTCCCTCATCGGTTCCCGCGTCGGCGGCCTGATCCAGGATCGCGTCGAGCAGGGCGAGCGCCCCCGTCTTGGACAGCGGCTCGTTGCCATTGCCGCACTTCGGCGACTGGATGCAGCTCGGGCATCCCGCCGTGCACTCGCAGTCAGCGATGGCGGTCCTTGTCGATCTCAGCCAGTGCTCAGCGGTCGTGAACCCGCGCTCAGCGAAGCCGGCCCCGCCGTCATGCCCGTCATAGACGAAGATCGTCAGGCAGCCGGTCTGCGGGTGCAGGTCGGTGGAGACCCCGCCGACATCCCACCGGTCACAGGCCGCCACGAGTGGCAGCAGGCCGATGGCGGCGTGCTCGGCCGCATGAGCGGCCCCGGCCAGGTGGGCCCCCGCGACCGCCAGGCCGGCTCGCTGCGCCGCGGAGATGGTGAACCAGACCGCCCTGGTTCGCAGGGTGCGGCACGGCAGGTCGAGCGGGAACTCGCCGATCGGCTGGCCGGTCTCTGGCTTGCGCCTGATGAAGGACGCGACCTGGCGCGTCACGAGCACCTCGCCGAAATGGACGGCCGCGGCCCCCCAGGTAATGGCCCGGTGTTCGGCCGCGATCGAGATGTCGGTCAGTTCGCGAGCCGATGTCACGTAGCCGGGATCGCCTGGCCGCACGAGCGCGACGCAGTCATCGAGGTCAAGCTTGCTGACCAGGTAGACCTCGCCCTGGTGGATGTACGTAGCCCCGGCGTGGGCGAACAGGTGGGCCGACGGCTCGTCGACCGTGCCAATCAGCCGCCCGGTCGGTGATTCCACGATCCTGATCGGGGATCCCCCCGTGCCTCGCAACCCGGTGAGGGCCGGACGCCGCAGTCCGCTCAGGTGCAGGCGTCCCTCGCGGTCCCGCAGCGCGCCCCGGCTCACCAGGCCGGCGATCACGCTGGGCGCGGCCGGACCGAACAGGTCGACGTCGCTCGTGGTCAGCGGAAGCTCGGCGGCTGCCGCCATCAGATGAGGCTCAAGCACGTACGGGTTCGCGGGGTCAAGGACCGTGGCCTCGACCGGACGGTGCAGCAGGGCCTCCGGGTGGTGGACGAGATAGGTGTCGAGCGGGTCACTGCGGGCGATCAGGATCGCGACGCAATCGCGGCCGGTCCGGCCGGCTCGGCCTGCCTGTTGCCACAGCGCGGCCCTTGTCCCTGGCCAGCCGGCGATGAGCACAGCGTCCAGGCCAGTGATGTTGATGCCAAGCTCGAGCGCGGAGGTCGCGGCCAGCGCCGTGATCGTTCCCGCCCGCAGCGCTTGCTCGAGTTCCCGGCGCTCGGCGGGCAGGTAGCCCGAGCGATAGGCCGCTACCTTCGGCGCCAGGTCGCTGGCGCCTTCGGCTACCAGCCGGGTCCGCGCGGCCGCCGCGGCCGCCTCGACCCCGCGCCGTGACCTGATGAACGCGAGCGCGGGGGTGCCGTCACGTACCAGGTCAGCGAGCAGGTCGGCGGTCTCGGCGATCGCGGTGCGGCGCAGCGGCACGCCCGCCTCGCCGCGGGCCTGGGTCAGGGGCGGCTCCCACAGGCCGAACGTCATCGGCCCGCGCGGAGCCGCGTCGCTGGTGATCGCCTCGGTTCGCAGGCCGGTCAGCAACTCGGCGCACCGGGCCGGCTCACTGATCGTGGCCGAGGCGAGCATGAAGACCAGGTCCGCCGAGCCGCCCTGGTGATAGGCGGCGACCCGGCGCAGCCGGCGCAGGACCTGGGCCACGTGCGAGCCGAACACGCCCCGGTAGCCGTGGCACTCGTCCACGATGACGAAGCGCAGCCTGCGGAAGAACCCGCTCCAGCGCTGGTGCGCTGGCAGCAGGCCGAAATGCAGCATGTCCGGGGTGGTCAGCAGGTAGGTCGCGTGCTTGCGGGCCCTGGTCCGGTCAGCGAACGGGGTGTCTGAGTCCACGACGGCTGGCCGCAGGTGCGACCGGGGCCCGCCAGGCAGGCTGGCGCCGAGCGCCTGCACGAGCGCGAGCTGGTCCGTGGCCAGTGCCCTTGTCGGCGACAGGTACAAGGCGGTGGCGCCGGCTTCGATCGCGGTCAGGGCCGGTGCGAGGTAACCAACGGACTTGCCTGACGCGGTCCCTGTGGCCATGATCACGCTGCGCCCGGCGTGGGCGAAGTCGGCCGCTGCCGCCTGATGCTCCCACGGGCCAGGTATCCCGGCCTCGGCGAAGGCGGCGACCAGTTCCTGGGGTAGCCAGCCAGGCCAGGCCACCCGCCGGCCTCCGCGCGGCGGAAGGCGTTCGACGTGCGTGAGCCGCCCTGAGGCCGCGCCGTGCTCAAGCAGCCGGCGTACTCCGGGAGCGCGATCGTGGTCAGCGACACTCGCTGGCCCGTCGGCGGTGAACAGATCCAGATCAACCATCGTCTATGAAGTTTGTCACCGGCAGGCCGGGTACCACGAACCCTGATCTGGTATAGACATGAGTCTGGGCATGGTTGAATGCGCGACGGAGCATCACGCCCGGCGCGCCGGACGAGATCTGCTCGGCGGACCGCTGGGATAATGGATGCATGGCGCTGGAGGAATCTGTGGATCTGAAGCTAGATCACTACAACAAGGACGGAATCGAGATCGTCGACGTAGAAGGCGAGATCGATGTGTACACCGCTCCCCGGCTGCGGGAGCTCTTGATCGATCTGGTCAACAACGGCAACTACCAGATTGTGGTCAACATGGAAAAGGTGGAGTTCCTCGACTCCACCGGCCTCGGCGTGCTGGTTGGCGGGCTGAAGCGGGTTAGGGCGCACGACGGCTCACTCGACCTCGTGTGCACTCAAGAGCGGATATTGAAGATCTTCAGGATCACCGGCCTCACGAAGGTCTTCGGAATCCACGACACCGTGGACGAGGCCATCGCCAACAGGAAGTCGGAGAAGTAGCCGCCGGGCCGTTCGCAGGCCGCGCGGTGTGCTCTGACCTGCGACAGCTCGGAGTGGCGACACTTACATGGCGACACTGACATGGCAACAGTAGAGGTCACCTTCACTCCGCTGCCGGCGCACGTGCGCACGGCCAGGCTGGTAGCGACGGCGGTAGCCAGGCGCAGCGGGGTTCCTGAGTCGCTGCTCGACGAGGTCCGGCTGGCCGTCGGCGAGGCCTGCTCACGGGCCGTCGAGACCCACCGCCTGTACTGCCCGGCCGAGCCGATCAGGATCGCCCTGACCGGTTCCGATGGCCGGTTCGAGATCGAGGTCATCAACGCGGGAACGGCGCCAGGCTCGGCCGTGAGCTCGCCGGGGAGCGATGCCGCGCTCGGGCCGGCCGGGTTCTCGCTGGCCGTGATCGCGGGTCTTGCCGACGACGTGCAGATCACCGAGACGCCGACCGGTACCAGCGTGAAGATGAGCTGGCCGGTCGCAGGCTCGCTGGCGGCGGGCTCGCCGGCATGAACCGATGGCGGGGGTCAGCCACAGGCCACTAGAGCAGGGACGGCCCGGCCACGTCGGCCCTGTGGTCGGCTAAGTCCGTGGTCAGCGCGCAGCGCACGGCCGGGTCACCGTTTCGTCACGAACAGGTCGCGAGGGTCCCGAGATCTGGCCCCGCTTGAGTGCGCCGAGTCGAGAATGCGTAGACTCCCGCCACTGCGTGAGCACTCGCGACGTGGTGCGATGTGGCACGATGTGCAAGATCTACGCCACCTGCGTAACCGAGCAGGAAAATTTCGATAATTGCGTAAGCCGGAGGATAGATGACGAGGCTCAGTTCCGTTCTCGCGGATGGAGCGGCCACTGTGACTGCCACCGTGTCTGGCTCCAACGTGACGTGGGTCGCGGTGGTGGCGGTGATCGCGGTGCTGGCCCTTGCCATGGCCGGGTGGCTGGTCAGGCAGGTCCTGGCGGCGAGTCAGGGCACGGCCAAGATGCAGGAGATCGCGCTCGCGGTGCAGGAGGGCGCGGCCGCGTACCTGCGCAGACAGTTCAGGACGCTGAGCGTCTTCGTGGTGGTGATCTTCTTCGTGCTGCTGGTGCTGCCGGCCGATGGCGAGGGGGTGCGCTGGGGCCGGTCGATCTTCTTCCTGGTCGGCGCGTTGTTCTCGGCCACCGTCGGCTTCACGGGGATGTCGCTGGCGGTGCGCGGGAACGTCAGGGTCGCCGCCGCCGCTCGTGAGACCGGCGAGCGGGACGCGACCAGGATCGCGTTCAAGACCGGTGGCGTGGCTGGCATGTTCACGGTCGGCCTTGGCCTGCTCGGCGCCGCCATCGTCGTGCTGATCTACAAGGCGAACGCCTCCAGCGTGCTCGAGGGCTTCGGGTTCGGCGCCGCCCTGCTCGCGATGTTCATGAGGGTCGGCGGCGGCATCTTCACCAAGGCCGCGGACGTGGGCGCTGACCTGGTCGGGAAGGTGGAGAAGGGGATCCCTGAGGACGACCCGCGCAATGCCGCGACGATCGCCGACAACGTCGGCGACAACGTCGGCGACTGCGCGGGAATGGCCGCTGACCTGTTCGAGTCCTATTCGGTCACGCTGGTCGCCGCGCTGATCCTGGGCAAGGCCGCGTTCGGCTCCCAGGGCCTGGTCTTCCCGCTCATCGTCCCTGCGATCGGCGTGCTGACCGCGATGGCCGGGATCTTCTTCGTCAACCCGAGGAAGGGCGACCGCAGCGGCATGACCGCGATCAACCGGGGCTTCTTCCTGTCCGCGATCTTCTCGCTCGTGCTCGTGGTGATCGCGTCGTTCGTGTACCTGCCGTCGAAGTTCAGCGCGCTCAAGGGCGTCACGACCGCGAGCATCCTGCATCACTCCGGTGATCCGAGGTTCCTCGCGATCGGGGCGGTCCTGATCGGCCTGGTGCTGGCCAGCGCGATCCAGATCCTGACCGGCTACTTCACCGAGACCACCCGGCGCCCGGTGCGGGAGATCGCCGACTCGGCCCGCACCGGCCCGGCGACGGTGATCTTGTCCGGCATCGCCGTGGGCCTCGAGTCAGCCGTCTACTCCGCGCTGCTCATCGGCGGCGCCGTCTACGGCGCGTTCCTGCTCGGCACCGGGAACGCGACGATCGCGCTGTTCGCGGTCGCGCTGGCCGGCACCGGGCTGCTGACCACGGTCGGCGTCATCGTGTCGATGGACACCTTCGGCCCGGTCTCTGACAACGCCCAGGGCATCGCCGAGATGAGCGGCGACGTCGAGGGCGAGGCGGCGCAGGTGCTGACCAAGCTCGACGCGGTCGGCAACACCACCAAGGCGATCACCAAGGGCATCGCCATCGCCACCGCCGTGCTGGCGGCGACGGCGCTGTTCGGCGCCTTCCGCACGACCGTCACGCAGGCGCTCGGCTCCGCGGCCGGGACGTTCAGCCTGTCCATCGACAAGCCCAACGCCCTGGTCGGCCTGATCGTCGGCGCGGCCGTCGTCTTCTACTTCTCCGGCCTGGCGATCCAGGCGGTCGGCCGGGCCGCCGGGCGGGTGGTCTTCGAGGTGCGCGAGCAGTTCAGGCTGCATCCGGGGATCATGGACTTCACCGAGAAGCCCGAGTACGGCCGGGTCGTCGACATCTGCACCGCGGACTCGCTCCGCGAGCTGGCGACCCCCGGCCTGCTCGCCGTGCTGACGCCGATCGCGGTCGGCTTCGGCTTCGGCTATGTCCCACTGGGCGCGTTCCTGGCCGGCGCGATCGCGGCCGGCGTCCTCATGGCCGTCTTCCTCGCTAACTCGGGCGGGGCCTGGGACAACGCCAAGAAGCTGGTCGAGGACGGAGTCCATGGCGGCAAGGGGTCCGAGGCCCATGCGGCCACGGTGATCGGCGACACCGTCGGTGACCCGTTCAAGGACACCGCAGGCCCGGCGATCAACCCGCTGATCAAGGTCATGAACCTCGTCTCGCTACTGATCGCCACCAGCGTGGTCAAGTACGCGGGCAACACAGGGCTCCGCGCGGGCGTGGCCATCGGCGCCATGGCGATCGTGGTCGCCTCGGTCGTGATCGCCAAGCGCCGCGCCACCGGCATCGCGCCGTCGGAGCCGGACGAGCCGGGCGACGCGAGCGAGTCCGATGGCGACCCGGCCCCCGCCGCGGCGTCATCGCAGGATGAGGAGCCGACCAAGACTGCGACGGCTTGAGCCGTCCCGCTCTGATCGTCCCGGCATGTCGGCATTCCGCGGTACCACGGTCCCGCGGCTTACCGCGCGTCGGCCTTTGCTCGGCCACGCCTGTGCGTGACGATGGTTGGCATGGCACCTGAGCGGCAGCTCATCATCATGCGGCACGCTAAGGCGGGCGAGCTTCCTGGCGGTCCCGACTTCGAGCGGGCATTGCGGCCAAGGGGGCGCAAGAACGCCGAATCGGCTGGTGCGTGGCTTGCGGGTCGCGGCTTGCTTCCTGACCTGGTGCTGTGCTCGAAGGCAAGGCGGGCCAGGCAGACTTGGCAGTATGTCAGCGCCGAGTTGCCCGGCCAGCCTGAGGTAGTCATCGACGAGGGCCTGTACGAGGCCGATGCCAGCGACTTGCTAGCCACGTTCGGGCAGACCAGTGAACAGGTGGCGACTCTGATGTACGTTGGCCACAACCCGGCCGCCGCTGACGTCACTGAGGCCTTGACCGCTACCCCGATCGACTTTCCCACCGCGGCGATCGCGGTGATCGGCGTGACCACCTCATGGGCGGAACTGAGTGACGGCACTGGTGACCTCGTCGCGTCATGGACGCCGCAGGACGACCTGTAGCATCGCGAGCCGGGTTGCGTAGGCTCTCATCTGTTCCGCGCGTGTAAGGAGGCTGATGTCCGCGCAAGTGATCCGGCTGCGTGAGGTGGGGGTCTACCGCGATCAGTCAATGCTGCTGCGGAATGTCAGCTGGACCGTGCACGACGATGAGACCTGGGTGATCATCGGCCCGAACGGCGCCGGCAAGACCACGCTGCTTCAGCTGGCTGGCGGGCTGTTGCTGCCGACCCAAGGCAGCGCCGAGGTGCTCGGAGAACGGCTCGCGACCGCGGGGTCGTCCCGCCAGGCCAGCACCGCGGGGGGCTCCGGGGGGTCGTCCCCCCGGGACAGCGCCGCGGGGGGCTCCGGGGGGTCGCCCCCCCGGGATAGCACCGCGGACCTGACCGAATTGCGGAGCCGGGTCGGCCTCGCCAGCACGGCGGTGGCCGAGCAGGTGCCTCGCCGGGAGAAGGTCATCGACCTCGTGATGACCGCGGGTTACGGCACTATCGGGCGTGACAGCGAGGAGTTCGACTCCTTCGACGTCAGCCGGGCGGTCGAATTGATCGACGCCGTCGGCTGCGCTCACCTGATCAGGCGGAAGTTCGGCACCCTTTCCGAGGGCGAACGCAAGCGAGTGCAGATCGCCAGGGCGCTCATGGCCGATCCTGAGTTGCTGCTGCTTGACGAGCCCGCCGCCGGCCTTGACCTCGGCGGGCGCGAGGACCTGATGCTGCGGATGGCCGCGCTGGTGCGCGACCCCAGGTCGCCCGTGCTCGTGATGGTGACGCATCATGTCGAAGAGGTGCCGCAGGGAGTGACCCACGCGATGCTCATGCGGGGCGGCACCGTGCTGGCGGCAGGCCAGATCGCCGATGTGCTCACCGACCGGAACCTGTCCAGGTGCTTCGGGTTGCCGCTGATCGTGGAACGCCACGGCGGCCGGTGGATGGCCCGCGCGGTCGTCGCGCGCTGACGAAGGCCTCGGCCGGGCCGGGCTCTGAGCTGTTGTCCTAGTATCTGCTCATGTGCCCGGAAAACAGGCGAACGTAGTGACGGCGTGACTGTCCTCGCCGCGGTGGCGATCCTCGCGGCCGCCGTCGCGGCCGGCACCATCAACGCGGTCGTTGGCTCCGGCTCGCTCATCACCTTTCCGACGCTGCTAGCCTTCGGTTTCCCTCCGGTCGTCGCGAACGTCTCCAACAACATCGGGGTCATCCCCGGCAATATCACCGCGTCGATTGGCTACCGCCGCGAGCTCGCCGGCCAGCGGCGCCGGCTGACACCGCTCGCGGTGGCATCCTTCGCTGGGTCGCTCACGGGTGCGGTCGCGTTGCTCGCCTTGCCCGCGGGTGTGTTCAAGTTCGTGGTCCCCATCTTGATCCTCGCTGGCTGCCTGCTGGTCGTACTACAGCCCCAACTCTCCGGCTGGGTCGCCAAGCGGAACAAGGACCGAGCCGACCCGGTCGGCACCGAGGCTGACGGCACCGAAGCTGACGGCACGAGGCGGAGCGACTCTAGCCCGATCCTGCTGGCCGGGGTCTTCCTGACCGGCGTGTACGGCGGCTACTTCGGCGCGGCCCAAGGCGTCATCCTCGTCGGCCTGCTCGGCGTATTCATCAGCGATAACCTGCAACGGATCAACGCGGGCAAGAACGTGCTCGTGACGATCGTGAACGCGACCGCCGCGGTCATCTTCGTCATATTCGCGCATGTCGCCTGGCTGGCGGTCGCCCTTATCGCGGTTGGCTCAGCGGCCGGAGGCGTCGTCGGGGCCAGGGTCGGCCGGCGCCTGCCCCCGCTCGCCCTGCGGATCATCATCGTCACGATCGGCCTCGTCTCGGCGGTCAAGCTGATCTTCTTCCCCTGACCGGCGCCGTCCCGCGGGGGCTCCGAGGGGTCGTCCCCCCAGGCCAGCACAGCGGGGGGCTCCGGAGGGTCGTCCCCCCAGGCCAGCACCGCGGCCTACGGCCTGCGGTCGGCATCAGGCCCAGGCCCGGGCCCGGCCGCCGGGGCTAGTATCCCGCTCGCGACCGCGCGGGCGACCAGGTTCCTGGCGTAGCTACCCAAGGTCGGCGAGCCTTCTTCGATCAGCCTGACCTTGTCGAGCACCTGGTCAGCGGTGACGCCGTGGGTCTGCCAGGTGCCGCCGCCCACCGCCATGTTCTCGAGCATCGGCTGCAGCCGGTCAATGGCCCTGGCAAACCGCGCCTCTGGGCTCCGCCGCTCGGTGAACTCTTCCCACAGCTGCCGGATCGTCCTGGCCTGCAGGCCAGGGAGGATCGCGAAGATGCGCTCGGCCGCGACTCGCTCGGCGATCTCCTGCTTGTCCTGTTCGCTGCGCTCGGCGTAGGCGTACAGATCCCCGGCATCGATCTCCACGATGTCGTGGATCAGCACCATGCCGATTACCCGGTTGAGATCGGTGCCGGCCGGGGCGTGCTCGGCCAGCGCGATCGCCATCATCGCGAGGTGCCAGGAGTGCTCAGCCGAGTTCTCTCGTCGGCCTAGGTCGGCGAGTACGGTCTGCCGCAGAACGCCCTTGAGCCTTCCGATCTCCGCGATGAATGCCAGTTGCTGATCGAGTCCCTGCATCCACCCATTGCATCAGAACTATTGCGGTCCGAAGCCAAGCAGGTGAAGTCCGTACAGAAGCGCGGCAAATGCGATGAGGATGCCCACGGTGCGCACGACGGCGAGTACCTTGCCCCGTCGATTACTTGACGGGCTCGGCTTGCGCTTGGCCGAGGGCGGTGATCCCTGCGGTCGGCCCTTGGCGCTGCCAGGGCTGCGCCCGCCCTGCTCGTTCGGCGGGCGGCGAAGCTGCCTCGCCTTTCTGGCCTTGCGCCAGTTGAGCTTGGTCGGGGGCGGCGGGGGGCCGAGGGCGCGCCGGGCGCGCTCGGCCGCGGACAGTTCGGTGAACTTAGCCGGCTCGGCCTGCCCGGAAGTCAGGTTGCGAAGCTGGGCGTCAAAGTCGTCTGGATCAGGCATGGCTGAGCTGAACTCCACGGGCATGCGCGCAAGTATGGCGGACCAGTCCAGCATAAATCGCCTGATGCTCTGGTCCGGCGATTGCCCGCCGAAACAGTGCGCGGCCAGGCGGCTGAGCTAGGCGTGATGGGCCGCGATGAGGTTCTTGTACCAGGTGAATGATGCCTTCGGGGCGCGGTCCTGAGTGGCTAGGTCCAGGTAGACCAGGCCGAAGCGCTGGTGATAGCCCTCGCTCCACTCGAAGTTGTCGGTCAGCGTCCAGTGGAAGTAACCCCGCACGTCGATGCCAGCGCAGATCGCGTCGTGCACCGCGCGCAGGTGCCCGTCCAGGTAATCGATCCGGCCCTGGTCGGCGATGGCGCCGCTGGCATCGGGCCTGTCATGCTGCGAGCAGCCGTTCTCGGTGATGTAGACCGGTGGCAGCGCCTGGCCGTAGCGCTCGCCGAGCAGGCTGAGCAGGTCGCGCAGGCCGGCCGGGACGACCGGCCAGCCGAAGGCGGTGACCGGGTAGCCGGCGATGGGCTGCAGCTGGAATGGCAGCGGCGAGTCAGGCAGGGCCGACAGCCTGGTCGGCATGTAGTAATTCACGCCGAGGGCGTCGATCGGCGCCGAGATCACCGCGAGGTCGCCGTCGGCGACGCAGGCCATGCCTTCTGGGCCGATGCCGAAGGCACCGAGGTCGGGGTAGCGGCCGAGCAGCACGGGGTCGGTGAACAGCCGGTTCTGCAAGACGTCGTAGGCGGCCGCGGCGGCCACGTCGACTGTGCTCGAGCTGGCCGCCCAGGCGGGCGAGTAGTTGTTGGTGATCATCACTTCCGATACGCCGGCCGCGCGCAGCGCGGCGGTCGCCAGGCCGTGGCCGAGCAACTGGTAGTGGGCGGTGGGCAGGGCGTCGAGCATCAGGGCCCGGCCGGGGGCGTGCATGCCGAGCGCGTAGCCGAACGCGGTCACGATGAAGGGCTCGTTCAAGGTGATCCAGGTGCCGATGCGGTCGCCCAGGCGGTCGGCGGTGATCGCCGCGTAGTCGGCGAACCGGTGCGCTGTATCGCGAGCCAGCCAGCCGCCAGCGTCTTCGAGCGGCTGCGGCATGTCCCAGTGGTACAGCGTGGGTACCGGCTTGATGCCGGCCGCGAGCAGCGCGTCGGTGAGCTGGTCGTAGAAGTCCAGGCCGGCGGCGTTGGCCTGGCCGCTGCCGGTCGGCTGGACCCTGGGCCAGGCGACCGAGAACCGGTACGCGTCCAGGCCGAGGGCGGCCATCAGCGCGACATCCTCCGGCCAGCGATGGTAATGGTCGGTAGCCACGTCCCCGGTGTGGCCATCCCTGATCGCGCCGGGTCGCTGGCAGAACGCGTCCCAGATCGATGGTCCCCGGCCGTCTTCGGCCACGGCGCCTTCGATCTGGTAGGCGGCGGTGGCGACTCCCCAGGTAAATCGGTCAGGAAAGGCGGGCATCGGCGAATCGGTCACCCGCTGATCGTAGACCGTCAGGACACGGGCCGGTCGGCGTCGGTGTCCAGCCTGACCCTGTCCATGATCATCGACTCGCCCCGGAACAGCGGAGTATCCCTGACCTGGCGCTCGATCGTAGCGGCGGACATCGTATAGCCGATGAACAGCAGCAAGGAGATCGCCTCCATGACGAGCCAAAGCCAGTGGGAGGCCAGCTGCGTGCTCCAGTCATTAAGCCCATGCAGCACGGCCGGCAGGGTGATGCCGAACAGGATTAGCGGGATCCTGCGCCGGCGGTAGTTGACGCCCATGCCGATGAAGAACGCCGCGATGCCGGTCCAGACCGCGTGCTGGAAGCCGTCGACGAACACCCGCTGGGCGAAGCTCAGGATGAGCGGGATCTCAAGGCCCCCCCGGTGGTCACCTTGCATGAGGTAGCTGGAGGTGTAGAGCACCGACTCGCGGACCCCGAACGCGAGGCCAGCGATCGTGCCGAGGAACATCCAGACCCGCACGTCGAGCGTGACCTTCCAGACCCAGCGCAGCAGCAGCGCCGCCACGAGGATCGGCAGCGCCTTCGTGACCTCCTCGGCGAGGCCGACACCGTAGATCCACGGCAGCACCTGGTGCGGGTTGGCGGTGTCAAGCGCGTCCTCCCACGGCAGGGTCAGCGTCGGCAGCAGCAGCATCACGGCGGCCACGATGGCGATCGCGAGCCAGGCGATCAGCCTCGTGATCCGGCCCGGCCTGATCAGCAGCCAGAACGCGACCGCCCACAGCGGCGCGATCGCGAGGCTGTACGCCCAGCCGGGCACGTTGACGTTGGTGGTGTCGGAGAACAGCACCACGAACAGCGAGGGGAGCAGGCCGTAGGCGATCACGAGCAGCCGGGAGCCCTGCTTCCAGCCTGGATCCTTGAGCCAGCTACGGACCGGCAGCAGGATGTGGACCGCGATCGCGAAGTCGCCCCCCGGCGTCTCCCGCGCGTGGATAGGGAGGTGGTCATAGGCCGGGCTCGAATGCGTGCCAGAGATCTCGCCCCGCCAAAGGCCCGCGCGGTGGATCGAGCTAGCGTGCCTGGTCGGCTCCTGCGGCCCCGCAGGCGCCTCGGGCTCCCCTGAGCCCGCCGGGGCGCCCGGCCCGTCACCTGACTCGCCGTCCCCAGACTCGTCCGCCCCGACATGCAGTATCGACGTGGTGGCGACCGGCGACGCGCCGACCACGGTCGGGCCCGCGCCGGCCACGGTCGGGCCCGCGCCGGTCGCGGACTCGATCAGCAACTCGGGGCCGAGCGGCGTGACCAGGTGGACGTCGAGGCGACGGCGGACCGACAGCGAGCGCACCGGCTGGCCGCCGACGAAGGTACGGCCCTTGCCGAGGTCGTCGAGCACCCAGCCGTCGGTCTGCCAGCGGATCTGGGCGTGCTCGCGCGAGACGAGCGGGTCTGGAATGACGAGGGTGTTGTCGGGGCTCCGGCCGATCCTGACGGTCTGGCCAGGCGCGAAGTCATACGTGCGGCCAGCGAACGTGACCTTGAGCTCGTTCACCCGCCCGCCTCCCTGCCCGGCCCGTCAGCGCGCACGCGCCGCGACGCCTCAGGGTACCGAGCAGGACGCGAATGCGGTAACTGTGCGAGGGCCCCGCGCAGGTCAGGCGGGCGTGCCCGCGGTGCTAGCCCGGGTGGGCGACCCCCCGGATCCCCCCGCGGCGATAGCGGCGTCGACCTCGCCCTGGCGGGCGGCGAGTTCCGCCGCGTACTTCTGCCGGTCTATCTGCTCGGCCAGGTCCTCGTCGGCCTTCATCAGGGTCTCGAGGTCGGCGTCGGCCGCGCTCAGCACGCCCAGGTCGGCGAACGCGTGCCTGACCTTCGGTCCCCACAGCCCGATGTCCCGCACGCAGGGCACGATCCTGGTGAACAGCAACGACCTGAACGCCTGCTGCACCGGGGAGTGCTCGGTGAACTCCAGGCACTCGGCCACGTCAAAGCCGAGCCGCTCCCATACCTCGCGGCCCCGGAACCGGTCGTTCATCAGGTAGCAGCCCTCGATCAGGAACTCCTCGCGTTCTGACCGCTCGGCTTGCGTGAGCCCCGCGTAGTACTCGCGCAGCGCCAGCCGGCCGAACGCGACGTGCCTGGCCTCGTCCTGCATGACGTACGCGAGCAACTGCGTGACCAGCGGGTTCCTCGACAGGTCGCGATGGACGCCGAACGCGGCCAGGGCCAGGCCCTCGATCAGCACCTGCATGCCCAGGTAGGGGTAGTCCCAGCGGCCGTCGGCCAGCGCCTGGCCGAGCAGCTTGGCCAGGTCGTCGTTGACCGGGTAGTAGATGCCGATCTTGTCCTTGATGAACCTCTGGTACAGCTCGACGTGCCTGGCCTCGTCCATGACCTGGGTCGCCGCGTAGAACTTGGAGTCGATGTCAGGCACCGTCTCCACGATGCGGGCGGCCACGGTCAGCGCGCCCTGCTCGCCGTGCAGGAACTGGCTGAACAGCCAGGACGACAGGTGCTGGCCAAGCTCGTCCCGCTGGGCCTGGTTGAGCAGCTCATACTGCCGGGAGCCGTAGATCGGGCTGAGCGACTCGTCCTGGTCCATGACGTTCGTCGGGTCGACCGGGATGTCCCACTCGATCCGCTTGGTCGCGTCCCACTGCTTGTCCTTGCCGCGCTGGTACAAGTCGAGCAGCCGACTGCGACCACTGTCGTAGTCCCAGTTGAACCGGGTGAACCCGGTCATCGGCACGTCCCAGGTGGCCTGCTCAACTTCGCTGACGTATTTGTCGTAGGTGCTCATGGCAGCTCCCTAGAACGCGTGGATTTGATGCTACTCGCCAGTAGCCTTCGGGACCAGCCCCGTGCGCTGTGGGTGGTGGGGTGGGGGGTGTAGCGGGTGGGCCACTCGCGAGTAAGCAACCGGGCCAGAGCCGCCCCTACTGATGCATCGGCTGCTCATGATCAGCATGGCCGGCTAGCTCGAACTGGAACGTTGAGTGCTCGACGTCGAAGTGTCCGCGCAGGCAATCCTGGAGCACGTCGAGCATCACGGCGCTGGTGCCGTCGGCGAGCACGTCAGGTTCGACGACCACGTGCGCGGAGATCACCGGCAGCCCCGAGGTGATCGTCCAGGCGTGCAGGTCGTGCACGTCGGTGACGCCGTCCAGGCAGGTCAGGTGCTGCCGCACCTCGGCCAGGTCGATGCCGCGCGGACTGGCCTCGAGCAGCACGTTGATCGCGTCGGCGAGCAGCCGCCAGGTGCGGGGCAGGATGAGCGTGCCCACCAGCAGCGCCGCGATCGGGTCCGCCCTGGTGAATCCGGTCGCGCCGATGATCAGCCCGGTCACGATGACGGCGGCGGCGCCGACGGCGTCGGATGCCACCTCGAGGAACGCGCCCTTGATGTTGAGGCTGTGGGCCTGGCCGCGCCGCAGCACGAGCAGGCTGGTGACGTTCGCCGCGAGCGCGACGAGGCCGAAGGCGACCAGCAGGGACGACCTGACCGGGGTGGGCGTGATCAGCCTGGTGATGGCCTCGGAAATGACGAAGATCGACATCCCGAACAAGAGGACCGCGTTGATCATCGCGGCCAGGATCTCCGCCCTGGCGTACCCGAAGGTCCGCTGCAAGGTCGGCGGCCGGCTCGCGAAGACGGCGGCCAGCAGCGACAGCCCGACGCCGGCCGCGTCGGCCGCCATGTGCGCGGCGTCAGCGAACAGCACGAGCGCGCCGCTGACCCACGCCCCGACCGCTTCGGCGAGCGCGACCGTGAGCGTGATCGCTAGCACGATGGCCAGCGACTTGCGGTACCGGCCGGTCTGGGTGAGCGCGGAGCCGTGGTCGTGGTCGTGGCCGTGACCGTGGGCCGCGCGCGGCGCTGGTGCCTCCCGCCGGTCGCCCCTCGGCGGCCGCAGGCTGTGACTGGCCCATTCCCGCAACCGCCCAGCCGACCTCGGGGCGGCCTGGGGCTGCCCGCAGCCCCCGTTCCCGTTCCCGTTCCCGTCACCGCCAGCCCGGCCAGGCTCGGTCATGGCGTGTGCCCGTCCCCCTTCCCCGGCGAGAGCAGCTCGTAGGCCGGGTTGACCATCACGATCGCCCGGCCGCGCGCGCCCACCTGGCCAGTCAGCCTGACCTTGACCCCTGGGTCAAGGCCTGGGATGTAAGACCGTCCGTAGAACATCGCGGTGAGCTCGCCGGTCGAGTCGACGATCTCGCAGGCCAGCACGGTGTTGCGCTCGACCGGCCTGATCTCGACCGCGTGCACCCGGCCTTCGACGGTCGCCCGGCCGCGCTTGGGCAGCTGCCCGATCGGCGTCGCCGCAGGGGAGGGAGCGGGCCGGTTGTAGTCGGACCCGTCCTGCTCGGGCAGCACCGCCGGGATCAGGTCAGGCGACAACGGGTCGCCCGGCTTCGGCCCGGCCGCGCGCTCCCTGCGCTCCCTCTTCGGCTCGGCCGGCCACCCGGTCTCGGGCGCAGGCCCAGGCCCGGGTTCGGGGGCAGGGGCGGGAGCGGTCCCCTCGCCGTCCGGCGCCTGCGCGGGCGGCTGGACCTCCGCGCCCTGGGCCTCGGCCCGCTCGCGCTGGCGCGCCAGCAGCACCTCAACCCGGCTCTTGACGTCGAAGGGCACGATCGTCGCGGCCGCGTGCGGGATCTGGCTCACCACGCTCGCGATCTTGTCAGCGGTCCGGTCGTGCAGCAGTCGGCCGAGCATCGGCGTGTAGCTGCGCCGTGGCAGCACGGCCGTCACGCCCACCCCGGGCAACTGGGCCTCGGCCAGCACCATCTCCGCCGCCGCCTTGGCCAGGCGCCGGTCCGGGCAATCGACGAGGTCGAGCACGACGCCAGTATTGGCGCGCAGCCAGTCCGCCCGCAGCTTGGCCGCCTGGGTGCTGTCAAGCACGAAGTGCACCGCCCGCATGCTGGTGGGCCGCAAGCTGCGGGCATAGCGCAGGGCGGCCAGCGTGGCCAGGTCGAAGTCGTCAACGAACACGAAGACCGTGCGCCGTGAGTACGTCGGCGCCGTCGGCTTGATCGGCCGGGTGCCGTCATGGCTGATGTTCTCGAGCACCTCGGCTTCGACCCGGTACTGCCGGTTCAGCCGGATCAGCGCCGGCACGCCGATCGCGAAGACGACAAGCACCAGCCAGGCGCCCTCGCTGAACTTCACGATCGCGAAGATCACCACCACGATCAGCGAGGTCACCCCGGCCGAGAAGTTGATCACCAGCTTGTGGCGCCAGCCCCGTTCCTTGTGCGTGTGGTGATACTTGGCCATGCCGAAGCCGGCCATCGTGAACGCCGTGAACACGCCGAGCGCGTAGAACGGCACCAGCGCGTTGACGTTCGCCCCGGCCACTGCCAGCAGCGCGCACGACAGCACGGCGAGCACGATGATCCCGTTGGAGAAAACCAGCCGGTGCCCGCGCTTGGTCAGCCACCTGGGCAGGAACGCGTCCTCGGCCACGAAGCTGGCGAGGAAAGGGAACCCGTTGAAGCTGGTGTTGCCGCCGGTGTACAGGATCAGCGCGGTCGTAGCCTGCACCACGATGAACATGACGGTCCCGAACGCCGAGTGGCCGAAGACGGCCCTGGCTTCCTGCGAGATGACCGTCGGCACCCCGGACTTGTACGGGGTCGCGTGGGTGACGTGCGCCAGCCAGGAGATCCCGGCCACCAGCGTGCCCAGGATGACGCCCTCAGTGACCAGCACCCTGCGGGCGTTGATGCCCTCGGGCGGCCGGAACGCGCTGACGGCGTTGGACACCGCCTCGATCCCGGTCAGCGAGGAACCACCGTTGGCGAACGCGCGCAGCAGCACGAACACCAGGCCGAAGCTGATCAGGGCGTTGTGATTGAACGCGGCGTGATCGCCGTAGACGTTGGCGCCGTGCGCGAGATGTACCGGGGGCAGGGTGAAGAACAATTCCTTGACAACGCCGACGACGATCACGATGATCATCACCCCGGCGAACAGGTAGGTCGGGATGGCGAACGAGCGCCCGGCCTCGCGGATGCCGCGCAGGTTGCCGTAGAGCATGATCACGACGATGACGATCGAGATGATCTTCAGCAGGTTCGGGTTGTTCAGCGCGGTCCAGACCGATGCCACCGCTGCCGTCCCCGCCGCCACCTGGACCGCGACTGTGACCACGTAGTCGATCAGCAGTGCGACGGCCGCGATCTGGGCGACCCTGGGCCCGAAGTTCTCCCTCGCGACCACGTAGGAGCCGCCGGCCCTGGTGTAGACGGTCACGACCTCGCGGTAGGACAGCACCACCAGCGCCATCACGAACAGCACTACGCCGGTCAGCGGCAGGATCAGCGCGAAGGCGGTGACGCCGAGGCCGGCCTTGAGCAGCTCGATCAGGATCTCCTCGGTGCCGTAGGCCGAGGATGAGATGCCGTCGGGCGCGAGCACGCCGAGCGCCAGCGGCTTGGACAGCCGTTCCTCGCCGAGCTGCTCGTTGACCAGCGGAGGGCCGAGCAGGCGACGCTTGATCGCGTAGCCAAGGCTTTCGGCTACGTAGTCCTGGCTACCTGGTAGCCCAACCTCTTTGCCAGCCGCCACGTTTGCGACTCCTCCGCTCAATCTCGCATTCTGGACGCGAAACCGGCGCCCCGAACGTGGCCTTCATACCATCGTGCCCCGGCCAAGCGCGCACCCGGGCAGGTGTCCGGGCAGGTCGAGCCCAAGTATCGGGAGCAGAGATGTCAGCTAGGTAACAGTGTTCCCAGCGCTGCAATTGCTACCCGCATGCCACAGTGGCCGGGTCAGCTGTGATGGGCTGACGATCACATGCTGTGCTGGGTACAAGAACGGCAGCGGTAGAGCAGAAAGGCTGCCCCGACATGTCCACACTCGACCTGACCAGGCTGACATGACCACGACGCCGGCGCGGGCCACGCCTGAGGCCAGTAGCGAGCGCGTGCTGCACTTGTCTGACCTGGTCGGCCGCCCGATCACTGACCGCAAGGGCGAGACGATAGGCAAGCTGGCCGACGTCATCGTGCGGTTGCGCGGCGCCGAATCGCCGACGGTCACCGGTCTCGTCGCCTCGGTCGGCGGCCGGGAGGTGTTCGTGCCATTCGAGCAGGCCACCGGCTTCGACGGGGAGGTGCTCAAGCTGAGCAGCGCCAAGCTCGACCTACGCCGGTTCGAGCGGCGGGACGGCGAGGTGCTGCTGCGCGCCGACGTGCTCGGCCACCGGCTGATCGACGTGCCGACGGCGCACCTGATCAAGGCGGCGGACCTCGAGCTGCGCGGCCAGGCCAACGACTGGGTGCTGGCCGGGGTGGACACGCACCGGCGGGCGAAGGGCCTGCTGCGCGTCATCTCGCCGGGTGAGCCGCAGGTGCACCAGTTCGATGACTGGGCCAACTTCGAGCCGCTGATTGGCCACGCGAGCAGTGCCCTGCTGCGCGGTCCGTTCGGCCGGATCCGGCGGCTGAAGCCGGCCCAGATCGCCGACCTGCTGGAGGAGGCGTCCAAGGCCGAGGAGACCGAGATCCTCGGCCAGGTGCACGCTGACCCCGAGCTTGAGGCCGACGTGTTCGAGGAACTCGACGAGGACCTCGCGACCAGGCTGCTCGGCGCCAGGACGGACGCGGAGATCGCCCAGGTGCTGGCCCGGATGCGGGCCGACGACGCCGCCGATGCCATCTCCGAGCTACCCCAGCGGCGCCGCCAGCCGGTGCTCGACCTGCTCCCGGTCGGCCAGCGGACCAAGGTGCTGACGCTCATGGGCTTCAACCCCACCAGCGCCGGCGGGCTGATGGGCATGGACTTCCTGGCCGTGGCGGCGACCGCGGCCGTGAGCGAGGCTCTGGACGCGATCGCAAGCTCGCGGAGCCTGCAGCCTGAGGCGCTGACGACCGTGCACGCGCTCGACGATGACGGTCGGCTGTGCGGGGTCGTGCGGCTCGTGACGCTGCTGCAGTCGGACCAGGCCGCGACGCTCGCCCAGGTCTGCGATGACGACCCGGTGCGGATCGGTGCCGACACCGACGTGGTCGACGTGGCCGTGCTGATGAGCGACTACAACCTGATCACCATCCCGGTCGTGGACGAGAACCGGATCATGATCGGCCTGATCACGGTCGACGACGTGCTCGAGGCCACGCTGCCCGATGACTGGCGGCGCCGGGAGGCCGCCGAGCCCCCGGACTCGCGCCGGGGCAAGAAGACATGACCGAGCCGCCCGAGCCCGATGGCCAGGGTCGGCGGCCCGAGCCGCCACCGCCCGCCGCGGGCCGGTCGGCGCTGCCCGCGAACCCGGCCGCCCGTGGCCGCTCGCCAGTTAACCCACCATCATCAGCCAAGGAAAACCAGCCGGCGGAACCGCCGCCAGCGACGGCCAGCCCCGGCCCAGCGATCTCACCAGCCCAGCCCGGGCCAGCCAAGCCAAGCCCAGCCCAGCCAAAGCCAGCCCAGTCCGAGGGGTCGCCCCGGGCCAGCACTGCGGGGGGTTCCGGGGGGTCGTCCCGCCGGGGCAGCACTGCGGGGTCGTCCCTCCGGGCTAACAGTGCCGTGCTCGACGAGGCTCATCTAGGCGATATCGAGGGCGCGTTCGGCCGGATCAGGGCCGGGGAGGAGCACCGGTCGGGCTGGCGGCGCCGCCTGATCACGTTCGCGGCCATTGTCGGGCCCGGCCTGATCGTGATGGTAGGAGACAACGACGCTGGCGGCGTCGCCACGTACGCCCAAGCCGGTCAGAACTACGGCTACAGCCTGCTGTGGGTCCTTTTGCTGCTCATTCCTGTTCTTATCGTGAATCAGGAGATGGTGGTCAGGCTTGGCGCCGTGACCGGCGTGGGCCACGCCCGGCTGATCAACGAGCGGTTCGGCAAGTTCTGGGGCTGGTTCAGCGTCGGCGACTTGTTCCTGCTGAACTTCCTCACGATCGTGACCGAGTTCATCGGCGTCTCGCTGGCGATGAGCTACTTCGGGATATCGCCGTACATCTCGGTGCCGGTCGCGGCCGCGCTGCTGGTCGCGATCACGGCGAGCGGCAGCTTCAGGCGCTGGGAGCGGGCGATGTTCGGCTTCATCGGCGCCAGCTTCGTGCTGTTCTTCCCGCTGATCCTCTTCGTGCATCCGCACGTCGGGGCCATCGCCCGCGACTTCGTGGTACCCGGCGTCGCCGGCGGGGTCAGCTCGGGCTCGGTGCTGCTGATCATCGCGATCGTCGGCACCACGGTGGCGCCCTGGCAGCTGTTCTTCCAGCAGTCGAACGTCATCGACAAGCGGATCACGCCGAGGTTCATCCGCTACGAGCGGGCCGACACCGGCCTCGGCTCGCTCGTCGTGGTCGGCGGGGCCGCCGTGATCCTCGTGGCCACCGTCTACGCCGTGCGCGGCACCCACCTGATCGGTCACTTCACCGATGCGCTCGGGGTGGCCCGCGCCTTCGGTCACAAGAGCAGCCTGCTCGGCGCCGCGTTCGCGCTCGCCTTGCTTGACGCGAGCATCATCGGCGCCGCCGCGGTCACCTTGTCCACGAGCTACGCCTTCGGCGACGTGTTCAACATCAAGCACTCGCTGCACAGGAAGTTCAAGGACGCGAAGGCCTTCTACGCCAGCTACACGGCGATCGTGGTGCTCGCGGCCGGGATCGTGCTCATCCCGGGCGCGCCGCTCGGCCTGCTCACGACCGCGGTGCAGGCGCTGGCCGGGGTGTTGCTGCCGAGCGCGAGCGTGTTCTTGCTGCTGCTCTGCAACGATCCCGAGGTGCTCGGCCCCTGGGCCAACCCGCGCTGGCTGAACGTCGTCGCCAGCGTGATCATCGGGGTGCTGCTGATGCTGTCAGGAACCCTCGTGGTCACGACGTTGTTTAACCGGCTCAGTTCAGCGACGGTCGCTGAGTCGATCTCGGCCGTGCTGGTGGCGGGAGCCGCGATCGCTTACGGCTGGCTCAGGCTGGCGCAACGCCGGCACGCCAGGACCGGTGCGTCGGCGCCCGCTCGGCTCACCTTCTCCGGCATGACGATGTCCGAGCGGATGAATTGGCGCATGCCTCCGCTGGCGCTGCTCAAGCCGGTGGTGTGGTCGCCGGGAACAAAACTCGCCGTGCTTTTGCTTCGCGGATACCTGGTCGTCTCGGTATTGCTGCTGGTCGTTAAGGCGGTGCAACTCGGCAGCTGAGCAGCGGTAAGGCCGAGGCCGCTGAATTGACTTTTATCCGCGGCATCAGGCATGCTCAACAGTGGTTGACAAGGGACACCTCGTTCGGTGAGGCGTCTTCACGGACACAGGCCACTGATCCCAACCGTCGAGAGACGCTCCGGATCAGGACACCTCTCCCCGGCCTAAGGGGTGAGGCCAAGTGGCTGCGCAGGCGGATGGTGCCGGAGTCGCTGGGTGACCAGCGAGGCTCCGATGGGCACCGAGCGCTACGCCGTGGAGTGCCAAAGCTCTAACGAGAGAGGTGCCTGCGCCCTAGGTTGCCTGGGGTGCGCCCTCCCGAGCAGGTGCCAGTGGGCTGGCTTGTAACTCGTTGCTGGCTAGAACACAGTGTTGGCTGGTAACACAGTGCCGCCTGGCTGACCAGGCGCCTGGCTGAGAGGAGGCGAGTCGTGGAACACGATAGACCGGGCCGGAACCGGCCCCATCCCGCCGTTGCATCAGCCCGTTCCGGGCACGCGCGTGCGCACCGACCCGACCTCCGGCAGGTAAGCGAGCAGTCAGGCATCATCAGAGCCTTCTAGCCTGCAGGCCAGCCAGCGCCCATCGCGTGCCCCCCGGATCCCGCATTGTCGCGGGTGAAAGGGGTCTTTCGTCATGGCCACGACCAGCCCGAGCCTGATCACCCCCGCCCGTGGCGCCGCCCTCGACTCCGCCCACGTCGGCGACATCAAGGGTGCCTTCGGCTCGATTTCACTGGACGACACCGCCGCCCGCCGGTCGGTCTCGGCCAAGCTGAAGACGCTGCTCGCGATCGTCGGGCCTGGCCTGATCGTGATGTGCGGCGACAACGACGCGGGCGCATTCTCCACTTACGGCCAGGCCGGCCAGACCTACGGCACCAAGCTGCTCTGGACGTTCTTGCTGCTGGTTCCCGTGCTGTACGTGAACCAGGAGATGGTGCTGCGGCTCGGCGCCGTGACCGGCGTCGGTCACGCCAAGCTGATCCTGGAGCGGTTCGGCCGGTTCTGGGGCGCGTTCAGCGTCATCGACCTGTTCCTGCTCAACGCGCTCACGATCATCACCGAATTCATCGGGATCGCGCTAGCCGCCCAGTACCTCGGCGTGCCGAAGATCATCGCGGTGATCCTGGCCGGCCTTGTCATCGTGCTGGCCGCCTCGACCGGCAGCTTCAGGCGGTTCGAGCGGATGGCGATGATCTTCTGCGTCGGCTCGCTGCTGCTGATACCGGTCTACGTGCTCTCGCACCCGGCGGCGGGCCAGATGGCGCGCGGATTCGTGATCCCGTCCATCCCCGGCGGGTCCGGGCAGCTGGCGACCGTGATGCTGCTGATCATCGGCATCGTGGGCACCACGGTCGCGCCGTGGCAGCTGTTCTTCCAGCAGTCCTACATCATCGACAAGCGGATCACGCCTCGGTTCATGCGGTACGAGAAGGCCGACCTGTGGATCGGCATCATCGTGGTCGTGATCGGCGGCGGCGCGCTGATGGGCGCCACGGCGGCCGCCTTCGCCGGGGCCAGGCACGTGCCGTTCACCGACTCGGCCGGGCTCGCGGCCGGCCTCGCTGCCTACGCCGGCCACGCCGCCGGCGCGATCTTCGCGGTCGCGCTGCTCGACGCCTCGATGATCGGCGCGTTCGCGGTGTCGCTGTCCACTGCCTACGCGATCGGCGACGTGCTCGGCCTGAAGCACTCGCTGCACCGCGGGGTCAAGCAGGCCAAGGGCTTCTACGCGATGTACGCCGCGCTGATCGCGCTCGCCGCCGCCGTCGTCCTGATTCCCGGCTCCCCGCTCGGCCTGCTAACCGAGGGCGTCCAGGTGCTCGCGGGCGTGCTGCTGCCAAGCGCGACGGTGTTCTTGCTGCTGCTCTGCAACGACGCCCACGTCCTCGGCCCCTGGGTCAACGGCAAGCTCACCAACGTGCTCGGCGTGATCGTGGTCGGCGTGCTGGTCGTGCTTTCGGCGATCTTGATGGTGTCCGTGCTGTTCGGCTCGGTCTCCTCGGCGGAGGTCATCGCCATCGGGGCCGGCGCGCTCGGCGCCGGGGCGCTGGCTGGCGTGACCCTGGCCGTGCGGGGCTGGCGGCGCCGCCAAGGCGGCGGCAGGGACGGGATTGGCGCGGCCGCCGCGGTCCCTGTGCTCGACGCGGCCGCCAAGAACAACTGGCGGATGCCGCCGCTCGCCATGCTCGCCCCTGTTCAGATGTCCGCGGGCAGGCGGGTCGGCATGCTCGCCATGTGGGCTTACCTGGGCCTGGCGTTCGTCCTGGTGATCGTGCGGGTCGTCGAGCTCGCGGTCGCCCACTGATCCAGCGCGGCGAGCGTTGCGCTGAGCTCACCTGGAGAGGTTCTCGGCGAGCCTGGCGGCCTGGGCGGCGGCGAGGTCGAGGAAGGCGCTGGCCCGGCCGAACGTCTCGCCGACCGGGTGACCGGCCAGTCGCGTCTGGTAGGCCCGGTACCGGCCGAGTTCCCACTGCTTGCCGTCGGGTGACAGCGACTCGCAGGAAGGCTCGGTCAGCTGGTTCCAGGTCCAGGCGGCGACGCGCCCGTCGCCCTGATGCGGCTGATCGGCGGCGGGCCTGATGAAGCCAAACTGATCCGCCCCAGGGCTCATCTGGTTCCTGACGAAACGCAGGCCGCCCAGCGTGTCCTCGATCAGCGGGCGCTCGCCGGCTGGCTGCTCGCTCAGCACCTGGTCGTAGCTGTCGGGGTGGTAGCGCACCAGCGTCGCGTCGACGATCGTGACCCACCAGACCGCCTCGCTGACCACGGCGAAGGCCCGCGCCTGGTCGAAGGCCCGAGCGTGGCCGATCCGCTCGGTCGCGTCCCGCATCGCCGTGATCGACCAGGTCAGGGCGCTCACGTCGGCGGCGGGGTCAGCCTTGTTCTCTCGGTTCCAGGCAATGCGGCACTCGGCCGAGCAGAACCGTGCGTGCTCTCGACGCGGAATGAATGACGTGCCGCACTGCTGGCACCCCCTCGCCATGCCCATCCAGTGATGTTATGCGCGACAGGTGTCTGCCAGGTGACAGGGCGCTGACCGGCAGGTTTGCGCCTGGCCAACTGACGTCACTCGCGGCGATTCGCGGCCTTACGCCGTGGTCGGCGCTGCGCCCGCGCCCTAGCCGGGTGACGGCCTTTCGCGCGTGACCGTCACAGTCACGTCGGCGAACGGCAGGCCGATGGGCGCGTTCGGCTTGTGCACCGTGACCTCGGCCTGGCGCACCGCGTCGTCGGCCAGGCAGGCCGCGGCGAGCCGCTGCGCCAGCGTCTCGATCAGTGCCACCGGCTCGCCGGCCACGAGCTCGGTGAGCCGGTGAGCGAGGACCGAGTAGTCGGCGGTCAGCGAGAGGTCATCGGTCGCGGCGGCCGGGCCGAGGTCAAGCCAGAGCACGGCGTCGATCACGAACTCCTGCCCGTTCTCGCGTTCGCTCGGCAGCACCCCGTGCCGCCCGAAGGCGCGCAGGCCGAGCAGGCTGATCCGGTCGGACGCGCTCGCCTTGGTCATGGCCGCCAATCTACTGGCCGGGCGCCGAGCCGCCCGGGCTAGGCCCTGACCGCGCCGGTGACTAGCCAGGCGCGCCCGCGCGCTCGCCAGGTCAGCGTCACCAGCCTGGCCACCAGCCAGGCCGCGATGGCCAGCCACAAGCCGACAAGCCCGCCGCCGTCCAGCACGACGATCGCCGCCGCGATGCCGAACACCACGGTCGCCGCCAGGCCAGCCAGCGCCAGGTAGTCCTGGTCGCCCGCGCCGATCAGCACTCCGTCGAGCACGAAGACGACCCCGCCGATGGGCTGCACGGCTGCGGCCACGATCAGCACCTCGATGATCAGGTGACCGACCGGCGGGGTCGCGTCGAACAGCGCCGGCAGCACCGGGGTGACGGCGAGCAGCAGCAGCCCGAACAGGACTCCGCAGCCTGCCCCCCAGCGGATCATCAGCCTGGTCGCGGCCCGCGCCCCGGCGATGTCGCCCGCTCCCAGGTACTTGCCCGTGATCGCCTGGGCGGCGATCGCGATGGCGTCGAGCGCCAGCACGAGCAGGTTGTAGACCCGGTAGGAGACCTGGTAGGCCGCGATCGCGGCGTCGCCCTGCCGGGCCGCGATCGCGGTGCCGGCGACGAGCACGGCCTGCAGGGCCACCGTCCTGATCACCAGCGCCCCGCCGGCGCGAGCCGCCGTCCGCAGGCCGGCCAGGTCAGGACCGAAGCTGACGCCGGCCCGCCTGGCCGCGAGCGCCACCATGGTCAGGTACGCGATCGCCGAGCCGTTCTGCGCGATCACCGTGCCCCAGGCCGATCCGGCGATGCCCCAGTGCAGGCCGAGCACGAAGGTCGCGTTCAGCGCCACGTTGGCCACGTTCGCCACGACCGCGACGATCAGCGGCGTCGCGGTGTCCTGCAGGCCGCGCAGTATCCCGGTGCCGGCCAGCACGGCCAGCATCCCTGGCGCGCCCAGCAGGCTGATTCGCAGGTAGATCACCGCCTGGCTGGTGACGCCTTGACTGGCGCCGAAGGCGCTGATGATCGGCGTGGCTAGGGGCAGCCCGATCGCGAGCACCGCGACGCCGATCGCCCCGGCTAGCCAGATTCCGTCGATGCCCTGGCGGATCGCCGCCTGCCGGTCGCCGGCGCCGAGCTGGCGGGCGACCGCGGCGGTCGTGCCGTAGGCGAGGAAGATCGAGATGTTGACGAGCGTCGTCAGCGCCTGCGCGGCGACCCCGAGTCCGCCGAGCGGGGTGGTGCCAAGCCGGCCGACGATCGCCGAGTCGGCCAGCAGGAACAGCGGCTCGGCGATGAGGGCGCCGAGCGCGGGCACCGCGAGCCGCAGGATCTCACCGCTCTGGCCGCCTTGGCCGCCTTGGCTGCTCTGGCCGCGACCAGCCGAACTCAGGCGACGACTCCGCTCGCGCGCAAGTCGGAGACCTGCTCGGCGCCAAGGCCCAGCTGGCCTAGCACCGCGTCGGTGTCGGCGCCTGGCCGCCGGGGCGGAGCGGGTACCGGCACCTCGCTGCGGCCGAACCTCGGGGCGGGCGCGGGCTGGCTGACCCCGCCGATCTCGGTGAAGGCGCCCCTGGCCACGTTGTGCGGATGCGCGGCGGCCTCGGCTGGCGATAGCACGGGGGCGACGCAGGCATCGGTCTCTGCGAACACCGACGCCCACTCGTCCCTGCTGCGCCGCGCGAACACCTCGGCGAACCTGGCTCGCAGCACCGGCCACCCGCTGGCGTCCAGCTGAGCGGGCAGCTCGGCGCCGTCCAGGCCGAGGCCAGCCAGCAGCGCCGCGTAGAACTGCGGTTCAAGCGCCCCCACGGCGACGTACTTGCCGTCGGCGGTCTCGTAGGTGTCGTAGAACGGCGCCCCGCCATCAAGCAGGTTCACGCCGCGCTCGTCCCGCCAGCCGCCACGGGCCCGCAGCCCGTAGATGAACGAGGTCAGCAGGGCCGAGCCGTCCACCATCGCCGCGTCGACGACCTGGCCGAGGCCAGAGCGCTCGCGCTCGACCAGGGCGGCCAGGATGCCGATCGCCAGCAGCATCCCGCCGCCGCCGAAGTCGCCCACCAGGTTCAATGGCGGTACGGGCCGCTCGCCGGCCCGCCCGATCGGGTACAGCGCGCCCGAGATGCCGATGTAGTCGATGTCGTGGCCGGCGGTGGGCGCCAGCGGCCCTTCCTGGCCCCAGCCGGTCATCCGGGCGTAGACCAGCCTCGGGTTGCGGGTCGCGCAGACGTCGGGGCCGAACCCGAGCCGTTCGGTGACGCCAGGCCTGAAGCCCTCGACCAGCACGTCAGCGGACTCGATCAGCAGCAGCAGCAACTCGATGCCGGCCGGATCCTTCAGGTTGAGCCCGACGCTGGTGCGGCCGCGGGTGAGCGGGTCGACCGGGTCAGGCAGGCCAGGCGCGCAGCTCGCGGGCCGCTCGACCCTGATCACCTGCGCCCCGAGATCGGACAGGACCATGCAGCCGAACGGCGCCGGCGCCAGGCTGGCGATCTCGATGACCCGAACGCCTTCCAGTGGACCCATGTGTCAGCCTCCAGCCCGTCAGGTCAGCATGAGAAGTAGATGGTAGGGCCACGGCGATTAGGAGGGATAGGAAGGCGGCGCGTCGTTGGCGGCATTGCCCCATGGTGCTGGCTGCGAGCCGAGCGTGAAGTCCAGCGTCGCACCCGATGACAGGTCGCTGAACGGCACGTACAGCTTGCTGGCCGGGGTGCCGTTGATGGTCAGCGAGTCGACGTAGAACTTGCTGGCGGACGCGCCCGGCGCTTTGATCGTGATCGAGGTAGCGTCGAGCGGCAGGTTGATGACGATCTTGGAGAAGCCGGGGCTGGCGAGCACCAGGTTGCCGCTGCCAGGATTCTCCGGGTAGAAGCCGAGCATCTCCCAGATGAACTGTGAGCTCTCCGCGCCCAGGTCATCGTTGTTGGGCAGGCCGTCCGGTCCTGGCAGGTACAGGTTGCGCCGCAGGTTGTTCACCACGTACTGCGTCTCGGACGGGTAGCCGGCGTAGTCGGGCGCGAACTGCTCGCCGAGGTCGAACTCGTCCGCGAGGAACGGGTGCATGCCGTGGCCGTTTGGCTGGGAAAGGTAGGCCCGGAGTTCGGGGCCGACCTTGGCGTTTCCGCCGAGCTTGCCGAACAGCCCGGCGTAGTTGTTCGGCACGTCCCACAGGTACTCGTAGGCGTCGCCTTCCAGGTACCTGGTCGAGGTCGTCGGCGTCACCCCGGCGAGGAACTTGCCGGTGCCATAGCGCGGGGTGAAGAGCTTGGTGTTCTTGTCGAAGAAGTTCTTCCAGTTATTGGCCCGCTTCTGCAGCGCGGCAGCGTCGGAGGTGTCGTCGAGCGCGGACGCGTACTGCGACAGCGCGGAGTCGGCGGTGTCGTACTCCAGCAGGGACGAGACGTAGTCCTTCATGTTGCAGCACGGGTACTTGCCGTTCTGGGGGAAGAACCCGTACTGCTTCTCCAGGCCCTCGCCGGGTCGGACGTGGTTGACCGTGTCCGCCTGCGTCAGCATGTCGGTGAGCGCGGCCGAGGTGTCGAAGCCGGTGGCGCCGAAGGCGTAGTAGTCAGCGATGATCGCGTCGGCGGGGTCGCCGACCTGGGCATAGTTGTCCAAGTTCAGGTAGCCCCACTGGGGCAGGATCTTGTTCTCGCTGTAGAAGTTCACCAGCGACTGCGCCATATCATCCGCTGCGGTCGGGTCGAGCATGGCCTGCAGTTGCGCGAGCGAATGATAGATGTCCCAGCCAGAGAACATGCCGTACTGATTGCCCTGCTCCGGCGCGAGCGTGTGCACCTTCCAGTCCGAGCCGAAGTACTGCCCGTTGACGTCGCTGATGATGTTCGGCTGCAGGAAGTCCTTGTAGAGCAGGCTGTAGAACTCCTGGGTCTCCTTGACGCTGCCGCCGCCGACCAGGATCTCGCTGAGCAGCGAGTTCCAGCTCGCCTGCGCCGCCGCCTTCACCGAGGACAGGTCAAAGGCAGGGATCTCGGTCTCCCAGTTCAGCTGCGCGTTCTGCCATTTGACGTAGGAGATGCCGACCGCGGCATCGACCGTCGGGTTCGTCTTGGTGTTGAAGGTCAGGAACACGGCGTTCGGGTCGGCCTGGCCGGGCTCGGTAATGATCTTGGCCTGCTTGAACGGCTCGCTGAAGTCGATGTCGAAGTAGATGGTGTACTTCTGGGGGCCGACCTTGCTGCTCTCGTTGCAGAACCCGCCGCTGGTCACCTGGCCGGCGATCTGATGGTCGTTGACCGTCCAGACGTTGGTGGCGAAGTCGCCCTCCTCGCTGTCCCGCAGCTTGATCAGGAAGTCGGCCGCCGTCGTCTTAGGGAACGTGAACTGGCCGATCGCGGCGTGCTGCGTGGCCGAGAAGCTCGAGGTGATCGTGCTCGGCATGTTGCTGCGGGCCGAGTAGTAGCCAGCCTGGGCGACCTCGCCGGCGTTGGTGAACGAGGTCGTGACCGCGCTCGGGTTACCGGCCGGCAGCGCTCCGGTCATCGGCAGGATCGGGATATCTCCGGCCGCCCGGCAGCCAGGGCCAGAGATGTGGGTCAGGCTGTAGCCAGTGAGCTTCTTGTCCCCGTAGGTGTAACCGCCGCCGTCGGTGCGGTCGGGGGCGGTGTCCGGTGACCACTGCACCATGCCGAAGGGCACGTCGGCGCCAGGGAAGGTGTTGCCGCCCCCGCTGGTCCAGGTTCTCGTGTCCACGAACGCGGCCAGGTTGGACGGAAGCGCGGCCATCGGCGCGTTGTCCGTGGCCAGGGCGGGCAGCATCGAGCGCGACACCGGGCGCGGGCAGTTCGTCACCGTGCCGTTCGCCGTCTTGGAGCAAACTCCCGCCGGAGCGTCGGCCTGGACGGCCCCGGCTCTGGCCGACGCGGCGTGGGCCGGCGCGGCCTGGGCTGCGGGCGCCGAGACCGCGGCGTGCCACCCAGAGGTCAGAAGCCCGGCCGCGGCCGCGATCGCGAGTGCCAGTCCGCCCCGTCGCGACGCCCGCCTGCTAGTCATCTCCGTCCTTCCCGCTGCCCGCCGAAGCGCCCGAACCGGCGCGAATCAGAGTCGTCCAGCATCATCGCAGACTCGACGTGTCAGACATGTCAGCTTTGCTGAGCCCGCCAGAGCTGCCCGGTCAGCCGCCAGGCGTCTCTTCACGTCGTCCGATCAGCCCTCAAGGTTGCCGCCGAACCCGTCTGCTCCCCGCAATCGTTTGCGGACCAAGATCTCAATATTGAAGAACGCTCTCTGGCGCAGCAACAAGGCTCTCGCCCGCCGCCAGCCCGAACCACGCCCCCCACTCTTCCGTGATCATGAAAACGTGGTGATCACGGTGATCTGCCTGGTCAATCGCGCGCTGATCGTCCCTGATCAAGAACCAGCTCGTGATCACGGAATCCCAGCCGCCCCCGAGCACCCCTCGAGTCGTCCGTGGTCAGGGCGCGCCCGTGATCACGGATTCGTGGCCGCCCCCGAGCACCCCTCGAGTCGTCCGTGGTCAGCGCGCGCTCATGATCACGGAATCCCGGCCGATCCCAGCCGGCCCCCGGCCGTTCCGGCCAACCGCAACGTAGCTCCTGGCCGTTCCGGCCAACCGCAACGTAGTCCCGCTGTTGTCGTCACAACGACAGCTCCGGGACTACGTTGCGGTGCCAGCCGGGGGTGGCCAGCCTGGGGTGGTGGTGATGGCGCCGCTTTGGGTTACTAGGCGGGCGGGGAGGGCTAGGTCGGTTAGCCAGGCGACGGCTGGCTCGCCTTTGATGATCGCGGCGGTGCTGGCGATGTTGGCGTCGAGGCAGGTCGCGGCGGCGACGCTGACCGTGCGCCAGGGTGAGGCGACTGGTGAGCCGGTTCTCGGGTCGATGATGTGGTGCATCCGCTTGCCGCCGGCCTCCCAGGTCCTGATCGTGGTGCTCGACGTGGCCAGGCCGCCGTCGCGGATCGTGATGGCCTGGCCGGGGGCGTCGCCGGGGCCGGCGTGGTCGTCGGTCGCCTTGACGTGCCAGCCGTCGTCAGGGGGTGGTCCGGCCACGGCGATGTCGCCGCCGAGGCTGACCAGGACACCGCAGCTGAGCTGGTCGGCGATCAGGCCGGCGCAGCGATCGGCGGCCCAGGCCTTGGCGGTCGAGCCGAGGTCAAGCTGAGCGCCGCGAGGGAGCTGGACCTGGCCGCTGGCCCGGTCGAGCAGCACGTTGCGCCAGCCGGGGACGGCGCCAGCCGCCGGCCGCGCACCGCCCGCCCCCGCCGTCCCGTGCGCCGCAGCCATCCTGCCCGCCCCGGTCGCCCTGCCCGCCCCGGTCGCCCTGCCCGCCGCGGTCGTCCCGCCCGCCGCGGCTTCTGCGATCTCGCCGAAGTCGCGATCGTAGCCAGCGGCGACCAGCGCCTGACCGACCGTCGGATCGACGTCACCGTCGGTTAGCTCGGCCGCGCGCAACGCCTCGGCGATCAGCTCGGCGAACAGCTCGCTGACGGGCGTGAGTCGTCCGGCATTTTTGTTCAAGAAAGAGATCTCTGAGTCTGGCCTGAACCGGCTGCAAGCCAGGTCCACCGCGGCCAGCTCGGCATCGGCGATGGATCGCGCCCGGCCGGCCGCGGCTGGATCGGTGACGAGCAGCACCGCCGTGGTGCCGAAGACAGTGAACCTAACCACGGGGAAGCTGGCCACGGGCGGGACTCGCCTAGCCGAGGCCGTCGGTCAGCCGGGCGAACGCCTGCAGGTTGGCCAGGCTCTCGCCGCGCTTGACCCGCCAGGCGTACTCGCGGCGGATGGACGAGGCGAAGCCGAGCATGAGCGCCTGGTCGAAGTTGTCGTCGCTGTAGCTGAGCACGCAACCGAGCAACCGGTCGATCTCCTCCGCCGTGACCGAGCTGAGCGGCAGCCGGCCGACGAGGTAGACGTCGCCGACCGGGTCGAGCGCGAAGTGCACCCCGAACATGGCGGCGCCGCGCTCGAGCAGGTACCGGTAGAACTCGGCGTGATTCTCGTCCGGCTTGCGGCAGAAGAACGCCTCCACATGCAGGCTGTGGGCCTGGGCGATCAGCCAGGCCATGGTGGCGAGCTTGTGCTGGCCTTCCAGCTTGACCAGGTACGCGCCCGGCTGAGGTGACTCGCATTCGACGCCGAGGCCGGCCAGTATCTCCCCGAGCTCGTCCCCGATCCCGCCGTCGCCGCGGCTCACGCGTCCACCGAGGCCGCTACCTCGCTCATGGCAGCACCGTACACGCCGAGTAGCTGGTCCACGGTCACTGACCAGCCGAAGCCGCTGGCGTGCTGGCGGGCGCCCTTGGACAGCCGGGCGAGCTTGCCCGAGTCGGTGACCAGCTGCCAGATGGCGGCGGCGTAGTCGGCGGGGTCGTGCCCCTCGATCAGCACGCCCGAGGTGCCATCGCGCACCGCGGTGCGCAGGCCGCCAGCGGCGGCCGCGACCACGGGCGTGCCGCAGGCCTGGGCCTCGACCGCGACCAGGCCGAACGATTCGGAGTAGGACGGCACCACGACGAGCGTGGCGGCGCGGTACCAGTCGGCGAGGTCCAGGTGCGGGCAAGGCGGCTCGAGCCTGACGTTCGGCGAGATGCCAAGGGTCGCCGCGAGCTCGGTCAGCCCGTCGGGATCGTTCCTGCCGGTGCCGCTCGGCCCGCCGACGAAGGCGACCACGAGCCGGTCACCGAGCCGCTTGTGGTCGCTGACGAGCCGGGCGGCCGCCCTGAGCAGGACGTCGGGGGCCTTGAGCGGCTGCACCCGGCCGGCGAACATCAAGACGACCGCGTTCTGGGGCAGGCCGAGCCGCCAGCGGGCCTGCCGCTGCGACCCCGGCTTGAAGGTGGTCAGGTCGACCCCGGGGCTGACGGTGGCGACCCGGTGCGGATCGGCGTCATAGAGCCTGATCAGCTCGCTCGCCTCGGTGGCCGTGTTGGCGACGATACGGTCGGCGGTGGCGATGACCTCGGCCTCGCCCTTGATCCTGATGTCAGGCTCGGCCGCGTCGCCGCGCGCGAGCGCCTCGTTCTTGACCTTGCCGAGGGTGTGCATCGACTGGACGAGCGGTACCCCCCAGCGGTGCTTGGCCACGGCCGCGACCTGGCCGGACAGCCAGTAGTGGCCGTGCAGCAGGTCGTACCGGCCCGGCGCGTGCGCCGCTTCCTCGCGCAGTACCTCGAACGTGAAATCACACAGCTGACCCGGCAAGGCGGCCTTGTCGAGATCCTCGAACGGTCCGGCGACGATGTGCTTGACCAGCACGCCTGGTGCTAGCTCGACCACCGGTGGCTGATCGCGGGAGACGGCCCTGGTGAAGATGTCCACTTCGACCCCGCGCGCGGCCAGCCGCTTGGCAACTTCCACGACATAGACGTTGAGGCCACCGGCATCACCGGTGCCTGGCTGCTCAAGTGGCGAGGTATGGACGCTGATGGTCGCGACCCGCCTCGGATAGCGACGCGGCACTGGCAAACACCTCCGAGACGGAAGAACCCATAAGTTTCCCGGCATGTTCCCCGCGCGGACTATTTCGGCCTGCAGGTACGGCCGCGCGCCCGCCCGATACGCTCTGGGGCATGGGTACGCTTGTGCTGCTCCGTCACGGCGAGAGCGTCTGGAACTCCGAAGGACTGTTCACTGGCTGGGTTGACGTCGGCCTGTCTGAGCAGGGCCGAGCCGAGGCGCAGCGGGCCGGGGAACTGCTGGCTGACAGCGGGCTGCGACCCGACATCGTGCACACCTCGGTGCTGACCAGGGCAATCCAGACGGCTAACATCGCGCTGGACTCGGCCCGCCTGGCCTGGCTGCCGGTGCGGCGGTCCTGGCGGCTGAACGAGCGCCACTACGGCGCGCTGCAGGGCAAGGACAAGGCGCAGATCCGTGAGCAGTTCGGCGACGAGCAGTTCATGGCATGGCGCCGGTCCTACGACGTGCCGCCGCCGCCGCTGCCTGACGATGACCCGCTGTCCCAGGCGAACGACCCGCGTTACGCGCTGCTCACCGGTGACCTGCTGCCAAGGACCGAGTGCCTGCGCGATGTGGTGCTGCGGATGCTGCCCTACTGGGACGACGTCATCCTGCCCGACCTCGCGGGGGGCAACACGGTGCTCGTGGTCGCGCACGGCAACTCGCTGCGGGCGCTGGTCAAGCACCTGGACCGGATCAGCGATGCCGACATCGTTGAGCTCAACATCCCGACTGGCATACCGTTGCGCTACGAGCTTGACGACAAGTTCGCACCGGCCGAGCCTGGCGGCAGTTACCTTGACCCGGCCGCGGCGGCCGCGGCGGTTGAGGCGGTGCGGAATCAGGGCAAGTGACGCGCTAGCGGATCTTTCCTGGTCAGCGGCCATACGCGGAGCGTCCTGCTGCTACCGGCGATGTGAACCCCGGCAGTAGGACGTATGAACTCTCCGCAAATTGCGGCTGGTCAGGACGCTGGCCAGATGCGCTCGCGGCGGCCTTCCGCATACCATCAAAGCGTGGATGTGGGGGTGATTGCGGTCAGACTGACCGTGCGGGCTGCTTGGGCAGCCGAGGCGGACGGATGAACGCGCAGGGACTGGCACGTACCAACGGCGCCGCTCCCGCGTCAATGACCGCATCCCCGTCGGTGGGCAAGGCGACGATGCCGGATGGCTTGCCTCCGGTGCGACTGCCTGCGGGGCTCGCCGCCGTTCTCGCGGTGCTCTCATCGTCTGCCGTTGTCATCGACAGCCACGACCGGGTCCTGCAGGCGAGCGAGGCCGCCCGCTCGTTCGGGCTGGTCGAAGGTGAGTGCCTGGTCGTTGGCGAACTGCTGGCGCTGGCCCGCCAGGTCCGCAGGGACGGCGAGATCCGCGAGGGCGAGATCGACATCTCGACCGGTGGCCTGCCTAACCGGACGACCAGCTTCGCCGTTCGGGTAGCGCCGCTCGGGCCAGGGGTCGGCGGTGGCGGGCTCGTCCTCTTGCTAGTCGAGGACCAGACCGAGCGGCGGCGAGTCGAAGAGGTGCGAAGAGACTTCGTCGCCAATACCAGCCATGAGCTGAAGACCCCGGTCGGGGCGCTGGCCCTGCTCGCCGAGACCGTGGAAGACGCGGCCGATGACCCCGAGGCGGTCAGGCGGTTCGCCGGGCGCATGCGCCAGGAAGCGACCAGGCTGACGAACCTCGTGCAGGACATGATCACCTTGTCCAGGATCCAGGCGGCCGAGCCGATACCCGATCCCATGCCCGTCGACCTCGACGCGGTCGTGGCCGAGGCGCTCGACCGCTGCCGGATGAAGGCGACCGCGCGCGGCATCGAGCTCGCGTCGGCCGGGGTCAGGCGGTTGTTCGTGCGCGGCGACGAGGAACTGCTTGTCACCGCGCTGCGCAACCTGCTCGACAATGCGGTCGCGTACAGCCCGGAGAAGACCCGCGTGGTCGTGTCGACGCGACAGGCGAGCGCGGAGACGGTCGAGCTGAGCGTTTCCGACCAGGGGATCGGCATCCCTGAGCGTGACCTTGAGCGGATCTTCGAGCGCTTCTACCGGGTCGACCCGGCCAGGTCGAGGGTGACTGGCGGAACCGGGCTCGGCCTCGCCATCGTCAAGCACGTCACGGCCGCGCACGGCGGCAAGGTGACCGTATCGAGCAAGGAAGGCAAGGGATCGACATTCACCCTGCGGTTGCCGTCGAAGCCGGGAGCATTGAAATGAGCTGCGGCCCCACCACGGCCGCGACTGACCGACCTGCCAAGGAGGCAGCTAAGTGACGCGGGTACTGGTTGTCGAAGACGAGGAGTCGTTCAGCGACGCGCTGTCGTACATGCTCCGCAAGGAAGGCTTCGAGGTCGCCGTCTGCCCGACCGGGCCGGCTGCCCTTGACACCTTTGACCGTACCGGCGCCGACCTGGTACTGCTCGACCTGATGCTGCCTGGACTGCCGGGCAGCGAGGTCTGCCGGGCGCTGCGCGAGCGCTCGAGCGTGCCGGTGATCATGCTGACCGCCAAGGACAGCGAGATCGACAAGGTAGTCGGCCTTGAGCTCGGCGCGGATGACTACGTCACGAAGCCGTTCTCCTCGCGGGAACTCGTCGCGCGGATGCGGGCAGTGCTCAGGCGGCGGGGTGATAGCGAGGAGCCGAGCACCTCCGTGCTCGAGTCGGGGCCGGTCAGGATGGACGTCGAGCGCCACGTCGTGATGGTGCGCAATAACGCCGTGCAGCTGCCGCTGAAGGAGTTCGAGCTGCTTGAGGTCCTGCTGCGTAACTCGGGCCGGGTGCTGACCCGGATGCAGCTCATCGACCGGGTCTGGGGCGCCGACTACGTCGGCGATACCAAAACGCTCGACGTCCATATCAAGCGGCTGCGCGCGAAGGTCGAGGACGATCCGGCCCGGCCGATGCACATCATTACCGTGCGCGGCCTTGGCTACAAGTTCGAGCCAGGAACCTAAACCCCATCAGCCAAAGGGCCGGGTGCGGGGCCGAGCGCAAGCTAGCTTGCGCTCGGCGAAGGCGAGGCTGACGACTTGGCCTTCGGGCTGGCCGAGCTGCTCGGCGATGGCGTCGTCGGAGATGGTGCCGGTGACAGGGTCGTGTAGAACTGAGCCCTCGGCATCACAGGGACGCGCAGCCTGAACGAGCCCGCGGTGGCGAACCGCAGCACGATGGTGATCACCGAGCCGCCGGTCAGCGGGCGAAGCAGGTGCTCAAGGATGACCCTGGGCCGGGGTCCGGTCAGCAGGATGGCGTGCTCTTGCGGGAGAACCACCTGGTTGCCGGGAAGCAGCACGGAGGTCGCCACGCCCGGGGCCGAGGCGCCGATGAGCCGGTCGGGGGCACCGATGTTCACCAGGCCGAGGAACAGCCCGGCGTTCTGGCCGCGCGGGATGACCGCGCCGATCGGGGCGCCGAGGACGAACGCGTTGCTGATCGTGATGTTGCCAATGGTCTTGCCGGTGCCGTTGGTCGGCTGGTGCCAGTGCAGCGTGGGCGCGCTCGGGCCGGCCTCGCAGCCAGCGATCAACGGAATCAGCGCGGCCGCGGCCGCGATCAGGATGCGGCGGGAGTACCTGCCGCCGCGGCTGCTCCGCATCACGGAGTCTCCTCGTCTCCTCGAACGGCTGTGCGTCGTCGGGGTGGTGCCGCGCCGAGGCTGCGGCCAGCAGGCCGCCGACGAGTCCAAGCCAGCTTGCGAACCACGACGCAGCGTAGTCCTGTCAGGTGTCGGGCGCGCGGCCGGCCCGCTTATTTAGCTTGCGCGTGGGTTGGGTCCAGCTTGCGCGCGGCCATGGAGCTAGCTAGCTGGCTTGAGCAGCTGGAGCTGCTTCTCCAAGTCGACCCCCTGGCTGAACTGGGTGTGCTCAGTGACCGAGCCTCTGGCATCGACGAGCAGCACCGTGAGCCCCATCGGCTGGTAGGCGGCCGTGAGCGCGTCATGGTCGTCAGTGGCCACTTTCAGGGCCTTCATCCCGCTCACCAGGTTCGCTAGCCGGTTCAGCATCGAGACGCTCGTACCCGGGGGCCCGACCAGGTAGACGATGACGCCGGCCGTCTGCGCCTGCAGCAGCAATTGCTTGACCGCGCTATCGCAGTCGCATCTCGTCGGCACGATGGCGAGCGCGGTGCTGCGAAGGTCGACCAGGTCCAGGGGCTTCCCGGCGACGCTGATGGTCTTGCCTGGCAGGCGGCCGGCCGTCGGCCGGCTCGCGGCGCCAGTTCCCCCCGGCGTCGTCAGCGCGGGCGTGGTGGGGCTCGTGGAGCTGGCACTGGCTGAACTAGCGCCGGCTGAGCTGGCACCGGCTGAGCTGGCGCTTTTCTTGGCCGGGGTCGTCGTCGCGGGCGATGACTTGCTTCCGGCGTCCGGCTGACCTGCGGGCCGCTGGCCGGTCATGTACGGGTTCGCGGTGAGCATCGCGGACAGCATGACGGCGAGCAGCGCGACGATCAGGCAGCCGGCGAGCAGCGGGATCGCGACCCCGGTCCGGTGAAACGGCGCCCGCCAGCGCACGCTGCGCTGGTGCCGGCGCAACGCCCGCAGCTCACGATGGTAGGCCTGAACGTCACGGTAAAGCTCGCGGGCGTCATCGGGGATCTCGATGTCGACCGGCGGCAGTCCGTAATCGTCGTGCCCTTGCTCACCGCCTTGGTTCACGCGTGTCTCCGCAATTCGCTACAAGCTCCTGTCTTCAGTATGAGCCTGCTCGCCCGCCGGCGTAAGCGTGCGGGACGGTGTAGTCCGCGTTGGCAGCCACGTAGTCCCCGCCAGTACCCGATCGGTGGCTGTGAGTGTCGTGATCAGGCGTTAAACTGGTAACACACGTAGCGGCTCTCGGCGAGGTTCTGGCGCCGACCTCGCCCCGCTCACCCGGTCGGCCGGGGCTCGGGGCAGCATTCTGGTGGAGTGGTGCTGTCATTCACAGTAGCCAAAAGCGGCTTTGACCTGCATCTTTGACCTCAAGCCTGGCTATTGTTCGCGGTCCGCCGTGGTACGCTAGTTGCAGCGGAAGGGGTACGTGCCACATGACATTCAAGGTCGGCGACACCGTCGTCTACCCCCACCATGGGGCTGCTCGGATCGAGGAAATCGAGATCCGTTCGATCAAGGGCGAGGATAAGACGTACCTCGTGCTCAAGGTCGACAAGGGTGACCTGACGGTGCGGGTTCCAGCGGACAACGCGGAGCTTGTCGGTGTACGGGATGTCGTAGGCCAGGAAGGCCTGGAGCGGGTCTTCGAAGTGCTGAGGGCGCCTTACACCGAGGAGCCGACCAACTGGTCTCGCCGCTACAAGGCCAACCTGGAGAAGCTCGCCTCCGGTGACGTCAACAAGGTTGCCGAGGTTGTCAGGGATCTCTGGCGCCGCGATCGCGAGCGCGGGCTGTCAGCGGGCGAGAAGCGCATGCTAGCGAAGGCCAGGCAGATTCTGGTGAGTGAGCTGGCGCTGGCCGAGAAGACCAACGAGGACAAGGCCGAGACCCTCCTCGACGAGATCCTGGCCAGCTGATCGCCCGTGTTGCCTGCTTAGTTGGCGCAGTTGGTGCCTCGGATCGGCGTCGGGGTAGACGTTCACAAGTTCGGCGATGACAGGGAGCTGTATCTCGCCGGGTTGTACTGGCCGGACGAGCCTGGCCTAGTGGGCCATTCCGACGGCGACGTAGCGGCGCACGCCGTCTGCTCGGCGCTGCTGTCCGCGGCCGGGCTCGGCGACCTCGGCAGCCAGTTCGGCGTAAGCGAGCCCGAATGGACCCGCGCGCCCAGCACCGCCCTGCTCAAGCGCACCCACGAGCTGCTGGCTACCGCCGGCTACACGATCGGCAACGTGGCCGTGCAGGTGATCGGCAACCGACCTCGGATAGCGCCCCGACGGGCCGAGGCCGAGGCAGCGCTGTCCGCCGCCCTCGCCGGCGCCACCGTCAGCGTATCGGCGACCACGACCGACGGCCTGGGCCTCACCGGCCGCGGTGAAGGCGCCGCCGCCATCGCCACGGCGCTCGTGCTCGCCGCTCCCGATCGCGCCGAGCCATGATCGCCCCGCCTTCCTGTCTTAACCGCGCCTCCCTGTCTTGACCCCGCGATCCTGGCTCGGCCCCGTCGCCTTGGCTCGGGCCCCGCGCGACTCAGCCCCGCGATCCTGGCTCGGCCCCGTCGCCTTGGCTCGGCCCCGTGACCCAGACTCTGCCCCGCGACCCAGACTCAGCCCCGCCGCCTTGGTTCAGCCCCGCGACCCAGACTCAGCCCCGCGACCCAGACTCAGGCCCGCCACCCTGACTCACATCGCCGTGCTCCCGGATCCTCAACTCATGATCTTGTTATTTTTCCGGAACATAGACCAGGTAGAATACCAAGATCTTCTACTGCAAACGATTGTAGAGGTCGGGTTGCCAGGATCGGTCGGCTGGCTATTCGGTGGGCGGAGTCGGAGAACTGCGTGGGCGGTCCAGGGTGGGTGGAGCTGAGCTAGCGCTGCCCGAGTCGGCCTCGCCGGTGGTTTCGCCCGTGGTGGTGACGGCTGGCGTGGGGGCGGCGTTGATCTCGCCGCGCGGGACGGTGTCTCCGTGATAGCTGTCGGCCGGAAGTCCCGATGGCGGCATCACCGGGGGGTGAGCCTCGGCGTCATAAGGAGCAGGTAGGGGCTGGTCAGCCGGGTCTTGCTCCTCGGCGACGGCGAAGGGGGACGGTGCTTGCGGCGGAGCGAAGGGGTAGGCCTGCTGCGGCTGGCTTGGCGTCTGCTGCTGGCTAGCCGTGGCCTGATCCTGGGTGGCCGGGTGAGAGGTGGCCGGGCCAGCGGGCGGCTGGATTGGGCCAGTCGATGGCGGGCGCTGACCTCGGGCGCGTAGCTGCATCTCGGCCGGGGGAGCGGCCAGTCTCGGTGGTGCATCGGTCGCAGGCTCGGGTCGCTGGAACGGGCCGGTCGGGCTCGGGCCGGTCGGGCTCGGGCCGCTGGGGCCGCCGAAGCCGCTGGGGCCGCCGAAGCCGCTGGGGCCGGCGCCGCTGGGGCCGCCGGCCGGAGCGGCGATGGGGTTGGGCGCGGTATCACGGGTGGCCTCTCCTGACAATCCCTCGCCTGGGATCGTTTCGGAGCCCTGGCCAGGCCATCCGGTGTGACGAGCCGGCTGCTGCGGGATGGGCAATTCAGGCCAGCCGGTGCGAAGGGAACCTGGACCGGCCGCCCCCGCCTGGTACGAGCCAGGCCCGTACGGATGCGACGTCGGCTCTGGGGTGGCGCCTGGTTCCGCCGCCGCCGCGCTTTCGGGGAGCGTGCTGTCAGTCGCCGACGTTCCCTGGCCAGCGGCCGCGAGGGACTCCGACAGCGGGCCGTCCGCCGCGGGCGTCTCGGGCTGTGAGCCGGAGGCTGCGGCCGTTGCGGGCACCGTGCCAGCGTTCGTCGAGGTCTCGGGGGTCGAGCCCGCCGTCGGTGTGCGTCCGCCGGTCATGCCGGGGAGCGCCACGGCGCCAGGCGCGGCGAATCCGAGCCCGGCGACCCCGGCGGCGGCCGGTCCATGAGGCGCGGCTGACCCAGAACCGTCGGCCGCGGCGCCGCTCGCCCCGGCCGGGCCGGAGGCGAGAGCGGGATTAACGGCCAGGCCAGGAGCGGGGCGCGGGGGCCCGGGCGGTGGCCAGGACGGCGGGGGCCTGTCCAATTGGACCGCCGTCGTGCCAGCCAGGGCGCTCGCCCGGTGGCTGGGCCGCCGGCGCCTGGCGTGTCGCAGCAGGGCCAGCAACAACCCGAACGCGATCAGCACGACCGCCCAGGGGAAGACGGCCGCGGTGATCTCCGCCGCCTTCGACGGCATCGTGATCGCGGCTACGTGCATGACGCTGGTCGCCGCGAGCGCGGCGAGCAACACCACGAAGCACAGCCATCCGTAGATCCTGCTAATCAGCCCGGCCCCGCGCAGCGCCAGCACGGCGCAGCCTGAGACCACGAGCGCCGCGTCCGCGATCGCCGGGTAGATCCGGGCTAGCGACTTCGAGACCCCGGCGCTCAGCGCGAACGCGTGCACGTCCGAATAAGAGAGCACGCAAGCCGCAGCGGTGAGCGCCACGAGGCCGACCACCACGGCGACGAGCGCGAGCGCGCGCAGCACGCTGCCGTTGTCGGCGGCCGGCTCCGCGTGCCGGTGCTGACCGGGCTGACCCGGCTGGCCGGCGATGACCGGTCCGCTGCGGCCATCGGGCGGCGGGCCCTGGCTGGCCGCGCGGCGGTTGTTGCTCCTAGCCACGACATTCCTTCCTGCTCAGTCTGCAGTCATATAGTCGGGAAGACAGGCAAGAATCGCGCCGCATCGCCTGGGCGCCGCAGAACTGAGACGTCGCTGGGTCATCGCGCCGGGACGGCTTCGCGCTGCGGGCAGGCCGAGGGAGCGGACCAGGGGTGCCAGCTGTGCTGGCCTGCGGAGAAGGCTCCCCGGAGCCTCCCGGAGCCCGCGGCTTGGCGCCCAGGTTAGCGATCATGACGTCAAGGGAGACGATATGCCGTACTACCGGGCGACAGGTGAGATTCCCAGAAAGCGTCACATCCGCTTCAACCGCCCCGATGGTGGCCTGTATGCCGAGGAACTGATGGGCGAGGAGGGATTCTCCTCCGATTCCTCGCTGCTCTATCACGTTCATCCCCCCACGGCGATCGTCAAGAGCGAAGCGCTCTCCACTCCCAGCGGGCCGCCCAATCTCAAGTCCAATCATCCGCTGCTCCCAAGGCACTACCGCACGCAAGAGCTCCCGCGTGGCGGCGATCTCGTGCTCGGCCGACGGCAACTGGTCGGCAACGACGACGTCACGATCTCTTTCGTCAGCGCCGACGCCGACTCTGACCTGTACCGGAACTCGGTCGGTGACGAGACCGTCTACATCCAGTCCGGCGCGGCGCGGTTCGATTCCGTCTACGGCGCGATCGACGCGGCGGTCGGTGACTACGTCGTCATCCCGAGGGGCACGATCCACCGCTGGACCCTGCCCGAGCGGTCCAGCGCGAGCACGCCTGTTACCGCTCTCGTCATCGAGGCGCGCGGGCATATCAGGACGCCGAAGCGCTACCTGTCCGACGCCGGGCAGTTCCTTGAGCACGCCCCGTACAGCGAACGTGACCTGCGCGGTGCCCGCGGGCCTTTGCTCGCCGAGGGCGAAGACGTGCCGGTCATCGTGCGCAACCGGGGCGGCCTGACCGTGCTGACCTATGCGTATCACCCCTTCGACGTCGTCGGCTGGGACGGATGCCTTTACCCGTATGCCTTTAACATCTCTGACTTCGAGCCCATAGTGAAGCGAACGCACGCTCCGCCTCCCGTTCACCAGACTTTTGCTGGGCCAAACTTCGTGATTTGCTCATTTTGCCCGCGACCATTTGACTTCGACCCGCAGTCGGTGCCGATTCCTTACAACCACCACAACGTCGACTCCGACGAGCTGATGTTCTACGTGGCGGGTGATTACTCGGCTCGGGCCGGGTCTGGCGTCGGCATCGGCTCGGTGACCTTGCATCCGTCCGGGTTCACCCACGGCCCGACCCCGGGCGCGGTCGAAGCCGTGATCGCCGGGGTGAAGGCCGGGCGCACGAGCACGGACGAGACGGCCGTCATGATCGACACTTTCCGGCCGTTGCTGATCTCGCGGGAAGCGAGCGTTGCCGAGGACACCGAATACGCCTGGAGCTGGGCCCGAGCCGCGAGGGCGGGATCCTGACGGATCACGGGCACCACTCACGCGAGGTCGCACCCGCACGACTTTCCGCAATCGCGTCCAAGCACTTGCGCGAAGGCCTGCCCAGCCCGCCGACCCACTAGTAGTCCTTGCCCCTTTCCGTGATCATGCTGATGGTTCCTGCCGCTAGTCCCTCCCGCCTTCCGTGATCATGCTGAGATGGTGATCACGGAAGCTCGGGGCGGCCACATCCACTCGAACGACCGTGATCATGGATTTTCCATGATCACGGAAGAGCTGGGCGGCCGTCGAAGCTCCGGGATCACGCTCCGGGGGATGATCACGGAGGCCTGGTGGCGGCCGGAGCGGCGGCTGGGCGTGATGACGGAGGCTTGGCGGGGCGGGAGTGGCGGCTGGGGGTGATCACGGAAGTCGGCGGGGGTCGCGGAGTCGCGGCTGGGGGTGATCACGGAGGCCTGGCGGGCGCGGGAGTCGCGGGTGGGGGTGATCTCGGAAGCCTGGCGGGGGCGGCTGGGGGTGATCGCGGTACCGGTCGGGGCGAGAGCGGCAGGCGCGGCATTGATCGCGGAAGCCGGGGCGATCGTCGGCGGCGAACCGGGGCTCGCGTGAGATCCCGTAGCCTAGACGGATGGCGTTGCGCATTCACGACTCGGCTACTCGCACGGTGCGCGAGTTCGTCCCCCTGGTCGCGGGACAGGCCGGCCTCTACCTGTGTGGCGCGACGGTCCAGGCGCCGCCGCACATCGGGCACATCCGCTCCGGCGTGAGCTTCGACGTGGTGGTCCGCTGGCTCAGGGCTAGCGGCCTGGCGGTGACCTTCTGCCGGAACGTGACCGACATCGACGACAAGATCCTGCGAGTCGCGGCCGTCGATGGCAGCCACTGGTGGGCGGTCGCCGAGCGCAACCAGCGCGCGTTCACCAGGGCCTACGACACGCTCGGCTGCCTGCCGCCCGATGTCGAGCCGCGAGCCACTGGGCATGTCCCCGAGATGATGACGCTGATGCGGCGGCTGATCGATTCTGGGCACGCCTACGCGGCCGGCGGCAACGTCTTCTTCGACATCTCCTCTTACGACCGGTACGGCGCCCTCTCCGGCCAGCGGCCCGAGCACATGCGGCCCGCCGAGGACGTCGATGGCGAGAGCGCCAAGCGGGATCCGCGTGACTTCGCCCTCTGGAAGAGCCACAAGCCAGGTGAGCCCTTCTGGGAGACGCCGTGGGGTCCGGGCCGCCCCGGCTGGCACCTGGAGTGCTCGGCCATGTCCACCAAGTACCTTGGCCCGACGTTCGACATCCATGGTGGCGGGCTTGACCTGATCTTCCCGCACCACGAGAACGAGCTCGCCCAGTCGGCCTCGGCCGGCGACGGCTTCGCCAGGTACTGGATGCACAACGGCCTGGTGCGGACCGGCGGCGAGAAGATGAGCAAGTCGCTGGGCAACTCGCTGCTCGTCGACGCCATGGTGACCAAGGTCAGGCCGGTCGAGCTGCGTTACTACCTGGTCCAGGCGCACTATCGTTCCGACATCGACTATTCGGCTGACGCGCTCGGAGAAGCAGTCGCGGCCTTCAGGCGAATCGAAGGATTCCTGACCAGGATCAGCAAGCACACCAGCACGGGCGCGGCCCCGGCGGCCGACGCCGCGCTGCCGGGGGCGGCAGCCGGGTTGCCGTCCGCGGCGAGCTTGCCTGCCGCGTTCGGCGCGGCGCTGGACGATGACTTCGCGGTTCCCCAGGCGGTGGCCGTGGTGCACGAGGCCGTCAGGGAAGGCAACTCGGCCCTGGCGGCCGGTGACGCGGCCGGCGCCGCCAAGCAAGCCGAGTCGGTGCTCGCGATGCTCGCCGTGCTCGGACTCGACCCGTTCGCGGCTCCGTTCGCCGACAGCGCCACCTCGGACCTGACCTCGGTCGTCGATGCGCTGGTCAGTGTCGCCCTCGAGCAACGCCAAGCCGCGAGGGTCCGCCGCGACTTCGTCGCGGCGGACGCCATCAGGGACCAGCTCACCGCCGCTGGCATCGTGGTCGAGGACACCAAGGAAGGCACGCGATGGGAGCTGGCCAGATGAGCGGCAAGACTGGCGGCGCAGGCCGCGGCGGGGGCAAGCCGAGCCGGTCGGCTCGCGGCGCGGTCAGCAAGTCAGGCAAGCCCAGGCCAGGGACCGGTGGCTACGGCCGCAGCAAGCTCGAGGGCAAGGGCCCGACCCCGCCAGCCGAGCAACGTCCAGGCCATCCGGCCCAGCGGCGAGCGGCCGCGGCGGCTAGGGCGGCCGCCCCGCGTGGTGACGGCCCGAGCAGGCCAGCGACGCCAGACCAGGCGCCGGGATCACGCCGCGCGAGTTCTTGGAGCGAAGACGGTAGCGTCCCCAGGCGGACAGTCCCAGGCAACCCCAGCGTGGCTGCCCACGGTGGTGGCGGCGGGCGCGGCGGGAAAGGCGCGGGCAGCGCGATCGAAATGGTCGCGGGGCGCAATCCCGTGCTTGAGGCGCTGCGCGCCGCCGTGCCGGCGGTCGCGCTGCACGTCGGGCCGAGGCTGGACGCGGACGAGCGGATCGGAGAGGCCGTCAAGCTGGCGGCCGACAGCGGCATACCGGTCGTCGAGGCCGGACGGGCTGAGCTTGACCGGCTGACCGGCGGCGCGCTGCACCAGGGCGTGGCGCTGCGAGTCAGGCCGTACGACTACGCCCACGCCGACGACCTGATCAGCCTCGACACCGGGCGCCCGCCGCTGATCGTGGCGCTTGACGGCGTCACCGATCCGCGCAACCTCGGCGCGGTGGCCAGGTCGGTGGCGGCGTTCGGCGGCAACGGCGTGCTCGTGCCCGCCCGGCGCTCGGCCGGGGTGAACGCCGGGGCCTGGAAGGCGTCGGCGGGGGCGCTGGCTCGAGTTCCGGTAGCCCAGGCGCCCAACCTCGCGAGCGCGCTGGCGGGCTACGCCAAGGCGGGCTTGTTCGTCGTCGGCCTCGACGCCGACGGGGACGAGGAGATCGGCACGCTGTCGCTGGCGGCGAGCCCGCTCGTGCTCGTCGTCGGCTCGGAAGGCAAGGGCCTGTCCAGGCTGGTCCGGCAGCACTGCGACGCGATCGCCAGGATCCCGATCAGCGGGGCCGAGTCGCTCAACGCCTCGGTCGCCGCCGGCATCGCGCTCTACCAGATAGCGGAGCTGCGAGCAGCCGAGCTCGACTAGCGCGGGCGCCTAGACTGAGCCCTCCTAGCCCGCGGCCGCGAGCCAGCGCTGGCGCATTTGCCCTGGCCGCGCCTTCCCGGCGACGGCGTCGTCGTCGAGCGCGAGGTCAGGAAGGGCGCGCGCGGGCCAGGCGATCAGCGGGTCAGGGTCACAGGCGATCTCGGGACGCTTGCCGGCGTAGTCGAACTCCTTCAGGATGCAGCGGATCGCCTCGAGCCTGGCCCGCTTCTTGTCGTTGCCCTTCACCACGGTCCACGGCGCCGTCAGCACGTCGGTGTGGCGGAACATGGCTTCCTTGGCCCTGGTGTAGTCGTCCCACTTGTCGAGCGACGCGAGATCGATGGGACTGAGCTTCCAGGCCTTGACCGGGTCGGAGTGCCGGTCGATGAAGCGCCGCAGCTGCTCGGCCCTGGTGATCGAGAACCACAGCTTGATGACCTTGACGCCGTCACTCGCCAGGTCGCTCTCGAACGAGGGCACGTCGGCGAGGAAGCGGGCGTACTCGTCGGGCTTGCAGAAGCCCATCACGTGCTCGACCCCAGCCCGGTTGTACCAGGACCGGTCAAACAGCGCGATCTGGCCGGGAACCGGCAGGTGCGGGACGTAGCGCCGCAGGTAGTTGTCGCCCTGCTCGTGCGCGGCCGGCTTCTCAAGCGCGACGACCCGCACGCCGCGCGGGTTCAGGTTCTCGGCGATCCGCCGGATCGCGCCGCCCTTTCCGGCCGCGTCGCGGCCTTCGAAGATGACGAGGACCCTGGCGCCTTCCTCCTTGATGGCCCGCTGCAGCTTGAGCAGCTCGATCTGGAGCATCCGCTTGTCCTGCTCGTAGGGCTTGCGGCCAAGCCTGGTGGCGTACGGGTAGTTCTCCCGCCACGGCTGGACTACGGTGCCGTCGGCGTCGACGAGCTCGACCCGGCCGTTCTTGCGCTGCCGGAGCCTTAGCCCAAGCTCGCTGGCTAGCCTGCTCAGCTCGGCGCGCACGATGTCCGCGTCCGGCAGCTGGTCGGCCACTACCACAGCGCTCACCGCGCCTCCGATCCGCTTTGCTCCGATGGTTCTGCGATGCCCAGCAGAAGGTCAAGCGATGCGATGCACCCGGCAAGGGGATGCCATCGGCACCTCGCGGCCGGGTCGCCAGCGCGTCGCCGCTCGCCCCGCGCCAACCCGAACGACGCGGAACCTAAAGATGAACAACAGCCAAATAGATACCCCTGCGCCGAGGTCGCACACTAGTCGTTTCCGGCACCCGCAAGCTAGAGATTTGGTAACGCCACCAACCAGATGCTGGCTTTAGTCGTCTAGAGACTGGAATAGTTGCCTAGCGGACGTTCTGGACCAACGCTCGTCGCGGCGCAGGCAACCTGGCTACTGCGCGCCGGGCGCGTACCGATACGGGAGCTGACGATGGGGCACGGAGCACGGCTGTGGCTGGTTGGTCTCAGCGGGGTGGTGGCGGCGGGAGCGATGGCCCTGAGCCTAGCGCCAACCGCGGGGGCTAGTACCGGTAGCGTAGCAAATGTCGTAAAAGCCGGACTGGCCGCCAGCGGAGCCGCCAAAGGCGTCGTCGCGCGGCCGGCTTCCGGCTACGTGCCGACCAGCGAGACGCTGACGTTCGGCATGCACAATAGCGCGGTCAAGGCGCTGCAAAAGCGGCTTAACGCGCTGCACTACTACGCGGGAAAGGCCGACGGGGTATTCGGCTGGGACACGATGGAAGCGGTCTGGGCCTTCAAGGAAGTGCAGTCAGGCAAGCCTGAGCCGCCGAACCCTGACACCGTGAGCCCGGCCATGCAGCGCCAGCTCCTGCACCCCAAGCTGCCCAAGGTGCTGGTTAAGCACGCGCACTGGACGCGGATCGAGGTCAACAAGGACGTCGGCGTGCTGGTCGTCTACCACGGCAAGAAGATCGCCCTGATCAGCCATATCTCCTCGGCCGCCTACTGCAGGCCGGACGGCTGCGGCTGGGTGACGCCGGACGGCACCTACCGGGCGTGGGAGTACATCGCTGGCGCCGTCCCTGACGCCAGCTTCGGCGGCTACATGTACAACCCGGTGTTCTTCATCGGCACCACGTTCGCGATCCACGGCATGCCCGACCCGACGTCGACGTTCAGCCCCGACGGCGTGCCGCTGAACGCCGCCTCGCACGGCTGCGTGCGGATCCCGCTGGACATCTCGGTGTTCCTGCACAAGCTCGTCCACGTGAATCCGACCGACGGGACGCTGATCTACATCATCGGCAATGACCAGGACGACTCAGGCATCTGAACGAGGCTGCGCGGACCCCGGCAGGGATGACCCGGCCGGGGTCTGCTCGCGTCGGGGTAGTGCGGTAGCCTGCGGCGCGATAGGGATACGCTCGCGAGAGTTGCGAGTGACAAGTGTGGGACGGGTGTTATCCGATGCGACGTTACGTGGTGGCGGCCGCGGCTGCCGTCGTGGTGGCCGGGGCCTTGAGCGCGTGCAGCAGCACATCGTCGTCATCGACTGGCTCGGCGAGCCCGGGCACGTCGACCACGAGCTGCACGAAGGCCGGGATCAGCAAGCTGCTGTACAAGCCGGGCGTGCTGACGGTCGCCACCGACACGCCTGCCTACACGCCGTGGTTCGTGAACAACACCCCGACGAATGGCCGGGGGTACGAGAGCGCGGTCGCCTACGCGGTCGCCGCCCAGCTTGGCTTCGCCAAGTCACAGGTGACCTGGGTGCACGAGCCGTTCAACAGCGTCTACAGCCCGGGGCCCAAGGCCTTCGACTTCGACATCAACGAGGTGTCCTACACCCCGCAGCGGGCCCAGGCGGTCACGTTCTCGAACAGCTACTACCCGGTGCAGCAGGCGATCGTGGCGATGAAGGGCACGGCGATCGTGACCAAGCACTCGGCGTCGCAGCTCAAGACCTACCTGTACGGCGACCAGATCGGCACGACCGGGCTGACCTACATCAACTCCGACATCGTGCCGACCCAGCAGCCGAAGGTGTTCAACACCCTCGCGCTGGCGGCCTCGGCGCTCGAGGACCACAGGATCGACGCGCTGGTCACCGACACGCCGACGGCTCAGTACATGGCAACAGCCCAGCTGAAGGGGGCCGTGCTGGTCGCGCAGTTCCCCTCGGTCGGCGAGCACTACGGCCTGGTCTTCACCAAGGGCAACCCGCTGGTCACCTGCGTCAACAAGGCGCTGGCCACGCTGACCAGCGACGGCACGATGTCCTCGCTCCAGCACAAGTACCTCGGCATCTACCTGCACTTCCCGACGATCAAGCCGTGAGCCTTGTTTCGTGAGCGCTGACCTGACCCCGATCCTGAGCCGAGCTTGAGCGAGGGTCTTCCCGACCCGGCGGCCGGCGACCTGTCGGCCGGCAGCTTCTCGGCCGGAAGCTTCAGCAGCGGCCGGGGACCCCGACTGTTCACCGGCGGTGGCCGGCGCGGAACCGCCATCTCGACGGCGAGCACGGTCGTCGTGATCGCCATCATCGCCCTCGTCTTCGTGCTCGCGCCGGGCGCGCGGACCGTGGCCCACGCGTTCTTCTACCCCAAGGACGCCTGGCAGGCGTTCATCGGCGATCCCAGGCACGGCTACTACTCGGTCGGCGCGGCGATCTGGCTCAACATCAGGATGTTCGTCGTCGCCGAGGTGCTGATCCTGCCGTTCGCCCTGCTGATCGCGCTGATCCGGCAGTCGACCCACCCGACCCTGTTCCCGATCAGGGTCATCGCCACGATCTACGTGGACTTCTTCCGCGGCGTGCCGCTGCTGCTGGTGGTGCTCGCCCTTGGCCTCGGCGTGCCTGGTCTTTACCTGCCGGTGATCTCGCACCAGCCGGACGCGGTCTACGGGGTCGCGGCGCTGGTGCTGTCGTACTCGGCCTACGTGTCCGAGGTGTACCGGGCCGGGCTCAACTCGGTGCACCGCAGCCAGGTCGCGGCGGCCAGGTCACTTGGCCTGTCGCAGGGTACGGCGCTGCGCTACGTGATCTTGCCGCAGGCGGTGCGGAACATCATCCCGCCGCTGCTCAACGACTTCATCAGCCTGCAGAAGGACACCGCGCTGGTCGGCGTGCTCGGCGTGATCGAGGCGAACCAGGCGGCCGACATCTACGCCTCGGCGACCTTCAACTACTCCAGCTTCGCGGTCGCGGCGGTCTTGTTCCTGATCCTGACGATCCCGCTGGCCAGGTTCACCGACCGGCTGATCGAGCGGGACCGGCGCCGTCGCCTCGCCGGGGCAGTGACGTGACCGCGATCAGCATCGAGCGGCTGCGCAAGTCGTTCGGGCCTAACGAGGTGCTCAAGGGCATCGACCTGCAGGTCGCTTCGCACGAGGTGATCTGCCTGATCGGCGCGTCAGGGTCTGGCAAGTCCACGCTGCTGCGCTGCGTCAACCTGCTCGAGCCGATCGACTCGGGCCGGATCCTCCTGCTCGGCCAGGACATCACCGGCCCCGGCATCGACCAGAACCTGGTGCGGCGGCAGATCGGCATCGTCTTCCAGTCCTTCAACCTGTTCCCCCACATGAACGTGCTGCGCAACGTCACCCTCGCCCCGATGAAGGTGCTGCGGATGCCGGCCGCCCAGGCGGCGCAGGAGGCGCAGGCCTTGCTCGACCGGTTCGGCCTGATCGACAAGCAGCACGATTACCCCGACCGGCTGTCCGGCGGGCAGCAGCAGCGGGTCGCGATCGTGCGGGCGCTGGCGATGCAGCCGCAGATCATGCTGCTCGACGAGGTGACGAGCGCGCTCGACCCCGAACTCGTCGCCGAGGTGCTCGAGGTGATCGGCGAACTGGCCGCGGGCGGGATGACCATGCTGATCGCCACCCACGAGATGGGCTTCGCGCGGGAGATCGCCGACCGGGTCTGCTTCCTCGAAGAAGGCACGATCATCGAGGACGCCCCGCCCACTGAGCTGTTCACCGAGCCCAAGGACGAGCGCACCCGCCGCTTCCTCCGCCGCATAGTCGAGGCCAAGCGGTTGTGAGGGAAAGCTTGCACTGGGGCTGCCAATAGTTGGACAGGTCTGGTTATAGTCCTCGGAGGGTGACTGAACTGGTTCTAGACCACTTATAGGAGATGACCAGTGCCTAAACTCGCGCGAAGACTGACAGCGGTGCTCGCCCCCGGGCTGCTGCTGGCTGGAGTTGTCGCGGCCGTTGGCCCGGCTGACGCCTCGACCGCCACCACGACCTGCCCAAGCCCGATCGTCACCGGGGACGCCGTCAAGTGCGGCACGCTCCCCGATGGCGCGACCTACCTGATCGAGGTGCCGGCCCACTGGAACAAGACCCTGTTCCTGTACAGCCACGGGTACGTCGTCCCAGGCTCGGCCAACCCGGCGCAGGACGTGGGCGACCCGGTGACCGGTGGCTGGCTGCTGAACCACGGCTATGCGCTGGCCGGCTCGTCCTACGCGAGCACCGGCTGGGCGATCGCGGACGCGCTGCCAGACCAGCTCGCGACCCTGCGCACCTTCTCCAGGCTGGTCGGCCGGCCCGCGCGCACGATCGCGTGGGGCCACTCGCTCGGCGGCATCATCACCGCTGGCCTCATCCAGCGGTACCCGCGCGCCTTCAGCGCCGCGCTCCCGATGTGCGGGGTGCTGGCAGGCGGCGTCGCCACCTGGAACACCGCTCTCGACGCCGCGTTCGCGTTCCAGCAGCTCGTCGATCCATCGATCAGCGTGGTCAACATCGGTAACCCGACTGCGAACCTGACCGCGGCCGAGACGGCGCTCGCGGGCGCCCAGGCCACCGCGGACGGTAAGGCGAGGCTGGCCCTCGCCGCCGCTCTCGGCGACACGCCGGGCTGGTTCACCCCGCTGTCGGCCGAGCCGGCCGCCAATGACTACACCGCCCAGGAGGCGAACCAGTACCTGTGGGACTCGGAGGTGGACTTCCCGTTCATCTTCGACTTCCGGGCTCAGCTCGAGTCGGTGGCCGGCGGCAACCCGTCCTGGACGACCGGGGTCGACTTCGCTCAGCAGCTACGCGAGTCGGCTGATCGGGCCGAGGTCAGGGCGCTGTACAAGGCCGCGGGCCTCAGCTTGGGCGCTGACCTGCGGACGCTTCAGCACGCTCAGCAGATCACGGCGAAGCCGTCGGCCGTCCGTTACCTCGCGCGGAACATCAGCTTCACCGGCCGGATCAACATCCCTGTGCTGACCATGCACACCACCGGCGACGGCCTCGTGGTTCCTGAGAACGAGCAGGCCTACGCGAGCGTTGTGCGCCGGGCGGGCCGGCCCTTCTTGCTCCGGCAGGTTTTCGTGCACAGGGCTGGGCACTGCGCCTTCACCCCGGCCGAGACCATCACGGCGGCCAAGGTGCTGCTGAACCGGATGCGGACCGGGCACTGGAACGACGCCTCGCTCCGCCCGGCCAGGATGAACGCCGCGGCCACCGGCCTCGGTGCGCTCTACAACATCTACCTGAGCGGCAGCAACATCGTGCCGGCTCCGGCCTCCTTCACCAGCTACCACCCCGGGCCCTACCTGCGGCCGTTTGACCTGCTCAGGTGGCGGTTCCACCGGTAGTCCTAGGTAGTGCAAAGGTCGAGGCGCCCCGGCGAAGCCGGGGCGCCTCGACTCACGTTGGCCGACGGTTTACTGGCCGCGCTTGAGCGGCCCGAGCTTGTTCAGCCGCCACCAGGTAATGCCCGAGTAGAGGAAGAACAGCAGCGCCATCGCGACCATGTCGGTGAGCCAGGCGCTCGCCGTGTGGTTCCACGCCGGGTCAGCGTTGTTCCCGGCGGTGAAGCCGCCGATCACGTTCAGGTTGGTGGTCGCCGCGTTCGCGGCGAAACCCCAGCGCGACGGGGTGAACCAGGCGATCTGCTCGATCACCGCCTTGCCGTGGATCGGGAAGATCCCGCCCGTGGTGACCACCTGGACCATGACAAGCAGGAAGACCAGCGGCATCGCCCGCTCCGCCGTGCTGACCGCCGACGACACGAGCAAGCCGATCGCCATCGAGGCGATGCCGACCAGGGCCACCGACAGCATGACCTCGACGATCGGTATCGGCAGGAACGCTCCCTTCGGCGGGAACTTGACCCCGGCCAGCCCGACGAGCACGAGCAGCACGGCCTGGAACGCGCTGATCACCCCGAGCACGATCAGCTTGGAGGCAAGGTACGCCCCTGCCGACAGGCCGGCGGATCTCTCCCGTGAGTAGATCGGCCGTTCCTTGACGATCTCCCGCACGGAGTTCAGGGCGCCCGCGAAGCAAGCTCCTAGTATCAAGATCAGTAGCACTGATTGAGCGCCGGTATTGAAGTGGCCAGAGGCGGCCCCAGGCGCCGGAGTGAAGCCGCCCTTCAGCGGGAACAGCCTGACCATCGCGCCGAGGCCGACGATGACGCCGACGAGCAGGGCGAGGAAGCCGCGGTCTGAGGCGAGCACGGCTATGTAGCGCCTGATCAGCGTGGACATCTGCGCGAGCTGGTTGCTTGTCTTGGGTGCGGCCGCAGGGGCGGCGCGCGGGCCGCGCTGGCTCGACTGGGCGGCGCCTTCCATCCCGGCCACGATGTACTGCTGGAAGTACGGCGAGTTGCGGAACTCGGCCTGCCAGTCCCGGTTCGGCTCGGCCTCGAAGGCCTGGAACACCTCGGCCCAGCCGGGCAAGTTGAAGTGCTTGAGCCCGTCTTGCGGCGCCCCGAAGAAGGCGATCTTGCCGCCGGGTATCAGGACAAGCAGCCGGTCGCACAAGTTCAGGTTGGCGACCGAGTGCGTGACCACGATGACCGTGCGGCCGTCGTGCGCGAGCTGCTGCATCTGCTCCATGACCGACTTGTCCAGGCCAGGGTCGAGGCCGGACGTCGGCTCGTCGAGGAACAGCAGCGACGGCTTGGTCATCAGCTCGAGCGCGACGTTCACGCGCTTTTGCTGGCCGCCGGACATGGCCGCGGTCTTGGTGTCCGCGTGCCTGGTCAGCGCCAGCTCTGCAAGAACCTCGTCGATCCTGTGGTCCCGCTCTGCCTTGCTCGTGTCCCGAGGGAATCGGAGCTCAGCGGCGAAACCAAGCCCGCGGCGGGCCGTGAGCTGGGTATGCAGGATGTTCTCCTGCGGGACAAGGCCGATCCTGTTCCTGAGCTCCGCGTAGTGCATGTACAGGTCGCGGTTGTCGTAAAGGACCGAGCCGTGGTTCGCGGGCGCGATCCCGGTCAGCGCGCCGAGCAGGGTGGACTTGCCGGCGCCGCTCGGGCCGATCACGCCCATCAGGCAGCGCTCGCCGAGCGGGAATGTCACGTGGTCGAGCAGCACTCGCCCGCTCGGCAGGGTCACGGTGAGGTCATGAGCGATGTAGGAGATGTCGCCGGTGTCGAGGAACTCCTGCAGTTGGTCGCCTACGAGCCGGAACGTCGCCGGGCCGATGCCGATGATGTCCCGCTCGGTCACCGGGGCCGAGCCGACCCGCTGGCCGTTCACGAACGTGCCGTTGTGACTGCCGAGGTCGTGGATCGCGTAGCCCCCGCGCGGATCCCGGCGCAGTTCGGCGTGGTACCTGGACACCGACAGGTCGGCGACGACCACCTGGTTATCGGCGCCCCTTCCGATCTTCAGCACGGTCGACGGCAACTGCAGCACCTGGCTCGGTGCTCGCTCCACCATCGACCGCGGCTGGTTGATGGGTGGCGCCCCGGCGTAGCCGCCGGGCGGGCCGAATCCGCCAAGTCCGCCGGGCGGACCGCCACGTCCGCCGCCTTGTCCGGCCCCCTGGCCGCCAGGCCCGAAGTCCCGCACGCGCGGCACCGCCGGGTTCGGCGGCGAGGCTGGCACCCCGGCGTAGGCCGTGGGCTGGGGGCTGGCCGGGGTGACCGGCTGGGGCCTGGGCGCGGCAACCGGCGCCGACACGACGCAGGACAGGACCGGGCCGTTCGGATGGCCGAGCGTCACCGCGCACGAGGAGGAGATGGCGAGGCGCTGCACCCGGCTGTTGCCCTGGAACGTGCCGTTAGTCGACCCCACGTCCTCGAAGAGCCAGTTTGTACCGTCAACGCGCAAGACCGCATGGCGCCAGGAAACACGGGAGTCGTTCACCACGATGTCGCACTTCGGGTCACGGCCGACGGAGTAACTACGGTCGGCCGACAGCGAGCGCTCCGCATCCGGGGTGCGCACGAGCAGGGCCGGACCCGCGGGAGAGTTACCGTACTGAGGCGTCATGGAGCAACTCTAGAACGGATTTGCCCAGCATATGTATCTGCGGTTTGGTGTTAATCAGGGCTGTTCGCTGCGGCAGCACCCGCCTGTCGTGCGTCCTGACCTATTATTTCGATTTATATACTGTAATAATGGACAACCTGGCTGGTTCAGGGCGGGTTCTGTGACGCTCCGCAGGCGTGGTCTCACGTATTGATCGTCGGCTGCCCCGGGCCGGGTACGTTCCGGCAGCAGGCGACTACGGCGGCTCCGCGACGGCCCGTTGGCTGTCCCGGCGGCCGACGATACCGGCAGTAAGCACTATTTTCGACATTACGCATGATTGGCAATTTTGCTGATTATATGTTGGTTATTTTACCGAGCCGGTCGTGGCGACGGTGCTGTTAACTGCGGTCAGTGAGTGTGGAAAGCTGATCTGTGACCGCCTCAGCCAGGCGTGTGGGTTGCGGCGGGACAGGTCAAACCGGATACTTGGAACGCCGATCTGGCTGAGGCGCCTGGCGTCCACGTTCCCGTTGACCGTGATTCGCAGGTCCAGATTCTTGGGGTATTCGCGGAAGATACGGAAATGGCAATGCGGCGGTTCAGTAAGCTCTGGCGAGTCCGTGACCGCTTGGAGGCACGGTGACGCAGGACATCCCCGCTGCGCCCGGTGGCTTCGGGCCAGGTTCCCGTATCGCCGGGTACCTGCTCGAAGAGCAGATCGGCCAGGGCGGCATGGCCGTGGTGTTCCGCGCCCACGACGAGCGGCTTGACCGGACCGTCGCGCTGAAGATCCTCGCCCCGGCGCTGGCCGCCGACGAGGCCTTCAGGCAGCGCTTCATCCGCGAGTCCAGGGCGGCCGCGGCGGTTGACGACCCGCACATCATCCCCGTGTTCGAGGCTGGCGAGGCCGGCGGGGTGCTCTTCATCGCGATGCGCTACGTCCGGGGCGGCGACGTCAAGTCGATGGCTGGCGAACTCGGGCCGTTGCCGCCGGGCCGGGTCGTCGAGATCACCCGCCAGGTCGCTTCGGCACTCGACGCCGCCCATGCGCGCGGCCTGGTGCACAGGGACGTCAAGCCCGCCAACATGCTGCTCGACTCCCGGGCCGTGATCGGCAGGCCCGACCACATCTACCTCTCCGACTTCGGCCTGAGCAAGGCGGCGCTGCAGGCCACCGGGCTCACCGGGACGGGGACGTTCCTGGGCACGCTTGACTACATCTCGCCCGAGCAGATCGAGGGCAAGCCGGTCGATGGCCGGGCGGATGAGTACGCGCTGGCGTGCGCGGCGTTCGAGTTGATCACCGGCAGGCCGCCGTTCCAGCGCGACGACGCCATGGCGATCATGTATGCCCAGCTGTCCGAGCCCGCGCCGCCGGTCACTAGCCGTCGGCCTGACGTCCCGTATGCGGTCAATGACGTCTTCGCCCGCGCGCTGGCTAAGGCGCCGTCGGATCGCTATCCGACCTGCACCGACTTCGCTGACGCGCTCCGTGACGCCTTCGGCATCCGGCCCTATGACTCGGGCGAAGGCTCGATCCCGAGCGGGCCGCATCCGGCGACCCAGCTCGTGGCGCAGGGCGGCCAGGAAGGCAGCACCCGTCCCGGCGTACCGACCGGTGCTCCCGGTCCTGGCCAGGGTGGCTATGGCCAAGGCGGTTCAGGCGGCCGGGGTGGCTATCCCGGTACGGACGCGGGTGCTCCCGGCGGCCAGCCGACCCAGCTCGCCGGCGGGGGCAGCGGCAGTGACGGGAATACCTCTCCCGACCTCGCCGCCGCCAACTGGCAGCCGCGGCAGCCTGGCGGGGGTGGCTACGGCGCGGCCGACTACGGTTCGGGCCGAGGGCGCCGGCGGTTCTCGCCACTTGCCATCGCCGCTGTAATCGTGCTGATCCTGGTGCTGGCCGGCGGGGGTGGTTACCTGGCGCTGCACCACAAGGGCAGCGGAGGTGACTCCAGCCACCTGCCGCCGCTGAGCATGCCTGGCTGCACCGCCCATGCGGCCAAGGGGCGCAACCTCAGCGTGCCGAACAAGCTCAACACCATCAACTCGACCGGGAGCAACCCATTCGGCCTTCAGGTCACCCAGGACAGCAAGTACGTGTTCGCGGTGACCCCCACGGCGGTCCAGGTTCTCGCCAGGGGCCCTGGCCTGGTCCTGACGCCGAAGTTCACCTACACGATCGCGAACACGATGGGCGCCTCAGGCGCGACCATGACTCACAATGGTAAGTACTTGCTGGTCGCGGCCGGCGCGGGGATCGATGTGCTGAGCGTGGCCAACGCGGTGGCCGGAGCGGAGAGCATAGACGTCGGCACCCTGCTTGTACCGCACGTGTCTGGCAACTCCGGAGCGGTCGAGGTCGAGGTTTCCCCTGACGACAAGTTCGCCTTCGTGACGCTCAAGTCACGTAACGTGCTGGCGGTCTTCAACCTCGCCAAGGCGCTGGCGACGAACAGCTTCGGATCGGCCACCTACGTTGGCTCGGTGCACCTGGGCGCGAACCCGGTCGGCCTGGCGATGTCACCCGACGGCAAGTATCTCTACGTCACCAGCTACGCCAGGGGCAACGCGTCCGGTAGCAAGGACGGGCTGCTCAACGTGCTCAGCCTGCCCAGGCTGGAGACCGATCCTGAAGCCTCGGTCCTGGCTCAGGTCGACGCCGGCTGCATGCCGGCCCGCGTGGTCGCCGCTCCTGACGGCAAGACGGTCTGGGTGACCGCCCGAGGAAGCAACGCAGTGCTCGGGTTCTCGGCGTCGGCGGCCGCAGCCGACTCGAAGCACTCGCTCATCGCCAAGGTGCTGGTCGGCCAGACCCCGATCGGGCTGACGCTGGTGAACAACGGCAGCAGGCTGGTCGTGGCCGACACCGACATCGAGAAGACCCAGGCGACCGGCAATCTGGCCGTGGTCAGCGTCTCGGCCGCTTTGGCCAGGAAACCCGCTCTGCTTGGCTATATTCCGTCTGGGATGTTGCCTCGCGAGTTCGCGATCGTACCTGGCGGCCGTTACCTCCTGGTCTCTGACAACGGATCCGCCCAGGTCCAGGTAGTGGACTTGAGCAAGCTCCCCTGATGGCGGAGCTCAGTGACAACCCCGAGAGGACAGCACATGTACGGCAACTACGGCAATCAGGCGCCGAACATGTACAGCGGCTACCAGGCGCCTGTAAAGCAGCGTCACACCGGCCGCCGGGCACTGACCTGGGTCATCGTGATCCTCGTCGTGCTCGTGGCGCTCGATTTCGGGGCCAAGGCCTTCGCCGAGAACGAGGCGGCGATCCAGATCCAGAAGCAGGGCTTCCCGAAGAAACCGAGCGTGCAGATCGCCGGCTTCCCGTTCCTCACCCAGGTCATCACCCGGCACTTCGACAAGATCACGATCACGTCGGGTAACTTCCCCGCTGGCCCGGTCATGGTCTCCAACCTGGACGTCGTCGCCGACAACGTGCGCCTCGACTCCGACTTCAAGGGCGGTACCGCCGGCCCGCTCAACGGCACGGTCAGCATCAGCCTCGGCGCCATCGGCGGCGCCCTGTCCGCGGCTGGCCCGCTCGCCGGGTTCCTCGGCGGCGGCTCGCAGGGCCTGAAGATCGTGGCCGTCGGCAACAACGAGCTCAAGGGCAGCCTCAACCTGGCCGGCGGCATCCTGAACGCCTCGGCGACCTGGCAGGTACTCAACGACGGCCCGCACGACATCAAGCTTCACCTGGTGAGCAGCAGCGGCTTGCCAGGCGGCTTGTTGGCCAAGGCCGACAACATCGAGATTCCGCTCTCATCCCTGCCAGCGGGCCTGCAACTGACCGGCGGCCTCAACGCCTCGTCGAACGGCATCACCGCCCACGTCTTCGCCCAGTCCCTCACCTTCGGCAGCTAGCCTCCGGCCTGGCGGTCCGGCGGATGCAAGCGGATCGACGGCGCTAAGCCGAGCGTGTGGCGATGATGCGGATGATCAGCAGGACGATGGCGGCGAGGACTCCCAGGACGATCAGCGGGATTCCCGGGAGTAGCGCGCCGACGATGCCTTTGCCGATGCTCCCGCCGACGGCCAGGTCAGCGCCTGCCGGCGGGGTGCCGGTAGCCGTGACCTTGAACCGGCCGGGACTGCTCACTCGCAGTGAGAAGACCGCGCGGCCCTGTCGCGAGCCGACGTTATAGGTCACCACGGACCCGTACTGGCGGAGGCTCGCCACGGCCGCCCCCGGCGAGGCAGGCGCGACGTTAACGTGAAAGGACGGGATGCTGCCGTTCTGGGCGCCTGGGCCTTCGTAGTAGATCGTGTAGCCGCCGCTGTGCGCCAGGCTTACCGTGCCGCCGGCGGGCAACGCCACCCGCTGCAAGCCGTCGATCGTGCCTACGAGCGACACTATGCCGTAGACCAGCCAGACGACCCCAGCGGCGAAGATCGCCAGCGTGAGCAGGTACCAGATGCGGCCTGGCCGCACCCGCCGCCGGGGCGGCGCGTAGCCCGGCGCCTGCCACTGGTAGCCCGGTCCTTGCGGCTGGTAACCCGGCCCTTGCGGCTGGTCGCCGCCTCCGGGCGGGAAGTATGCCATCGCATCGGCATGTTCCCTGCCTAGACGCCTTTAACCTCACACGCCTCTGGCTCACCCGGCGCAGACCATTGTGTTGTGGTGGCGGGGCGGCCGCCAGGACTCGGGGTGACGGTCATCGCTGGCCTGCGGGCGGAGTGCCCCGGGCGTTGCGCTGCATTGGGAGCGCCGGGGGGCTTTGGCTGCGGTAGGCGATGGTGGCGTAGTCGTCGGTGGTCCGGTTCACGATGTTTGCCGGTGACGTAGACGGTCCTGGGATAGCCTCATCAGTCATCGTTAGACGCTGATCGAAATCCCAGGTCAGTGGCGGGGATGCGCACGTAGGCGGGGATTCGGCTACCATGGCCGTCGTCCCACGCCGGTGTAGCTCAGATGGCAGAGCGGCCGCCTTGTAAGCGGCAGGTCAGCGGTTCGATCCCGCTCACCGGCTCGCTGAGGTGGTCGGCGTCAGCCCTCCTGCCTGCGGAAACGCAGGAACAGAGGGATTCGCATGACCCAAGCCCAGTTCGCTATCTTCAAGTCCCCCACAAAATCCCCACAACTCGCCCCTGGCAGGGCCGCTCGCCCGGCTACGCGGGCCAAGGCCGGCAGCCCGGCGCGCAGCCGGTTCCTGGCAACCGGGACCGGGCGCGCGGCCACTCGCGGCGGCGGCGGAGTTATCGAACTGGCGCATGGCATCACGGTGTACCCGGCCCGCGGGGAGGGCGGCCGCTGGCGGGCGGTCTGGCACGAAGACGGCGAGCGGCGGCAGTGCGAGGCGGCGAGCGAGGAGAAGCTGGCCGCCAGGCTGGAAAAGGTGACCGAGCGGCTGGCAGCCGACGCCCCGAACATGACGCGGCCTGGCGCGGACCTGATCGCGCACTACCTGGACCCTGACCGCCTGCCCGTCCATGAGCGGTGGTCCCGCAAGCACGCGCACACCCAGGCCAGGCTGTGCGAGCGGTTCGCCGCCCCGGTCATCGGGGCGATCACCTGCCAGGACATCAAGGCCGGGCACATGCAGAAGATCGTCAACTCTGCGCCCACTCCTGGGGAAGGCACGCGCGTCAGGCGGATGATCTCGGCTATGGTCAGCGCCGGGCTGGACGGCGGGTACCTGGCCAACCCGCGGCTGGCGAAAGTGCACTGGCAGGCCGGGGACCGCCAGCTGCCCGCCCCCAAGGTGACCGTTGCCGGGGAAGCGGCGCTCTGGGTCGCCCCCGCTGAGATACCCGCTGACAACGACGTTGCCGAACTCGGCCGGGCTCTTGCCGCTGGCCGGCATGGTGAGCGGGATGAGCTGATGGCTAACGCCGCGGCCTACAGCGGGTTGAGGTGGGGCGAACTCGCCTCGCTCGCGATACCGCAGGTCGACCAGGCGGCCAGGGTGATCACGGTGGACCGAAAGGTGATCGACGTCGCCGGGCACCTGTACGTGGAGGCGCCGAAGAACCGCAAGCTCCGCCAGACGATCTACCCGCGTCTCACCCCGGCCGGCTACCCGCTCGCCGAGCGGCTCGCCGCCCGGATCGACCTGGCCCGCGCTGAGCAGGCGGCCGGGCTCAACCCGCTCGGGCTGGTCTTCCCCTCGCCGACGGGAAAGCACTGGCGGTCCTCCAACTTCCAGCGCAACGTCCTGCAGCGCGCCTACCTGGCCGCCGGGTGGCGCGACGGCGACGGCGGTGGCCAGTGGACGTGGCACAGCCTGCGGCACGTGTTCTGCACCACCGCCCTGTTCACCTGGAAGCTCGAGGTTACCGACGTCTCCCGGATGGCCGGCCACTCCAACTACCGGATCACCCTGGACATGTACGTCGGCTCCACCGCCGGCGTCCTCGACCGCGCCCGCACCGCCACCGAGTAACGACGCTGACCGTGATGACGGGCCCGGCACGGGTTCGCGCAAGCTCTGACGCGCCGGAGCTGATGTGAAGCGAAACGAAATGACATGAAGTGAAATGAAACTCTTGGAGGCCATGATGACTTCGGCGGCCGTGACGAGCGCGAACGGGAGCCTTCGCGCAGGCCAGGGTGATACGTGCTGCAAGCGGGCGGGGTGCGGCAGGACGCTGACGCACGGCGAGCGGGGCCGGACCCGGCAGTTCTGCAGTGACGAGTGCCGGATCCGGCACTACAACGCCCAGCGCGGCCAGCCTTTGCCGGCCGTGCCTCTGCCGGCTGACGGCCCGCAGGCTGCGCTCGGTCGGCTGGCGCAGATGCTCGCCGAGGCGTCCCGGATTGTGGCTGTGGCCTCAGGGCAAGTCGCGGCAGCCGATCCGGGGCGGGTCGCCGCAGAGCTGGCTGATCTCCCCC